>DATKZM010000001.1:0-4418 GCA_035527975.1 Alphaproteobacteria bacterium
GGCGGGGTATAGCGTCCGGGAATCACCTTCTCGGGAGGGTTGGTTCCGGGAGGATTGATCGACCGGATGAAGGACACGATTTTCCAGAGATGGTCGGACGTCTTGATGACGTGTCCCATTTCCGGCATCGGCGCTTTCACCGTACCCCATTGGATGCGCGTGAAGCCCGACTCCTCCAACGCCTTGGAGCCCATCGAGATGAGCCGGAACAGCACGTCGTCGGTGTTGCCCCAGAACCAGACGCCTTGGCTGAGGGCAGGGCAGAAACCGCCGCCGCCACCGCCGCCATGACACTCGTTACAGCCCGGCAGGCGGAACTGCTTGACGAGATAATCCTCCGGAGAGTCCGCCACGAGCTTTTTCCAGTCATAGGGATTGTGCAACCCGCCCGCCGGTACTTGCTTCACCAGCTCGAGCGGCGGTGTCGTGTCGCCCTGCTTGCAGCACGAGCCGTCGCCGGCAGCAGCGGCTTCCTCCTTCGCGCCCTCCGCTTCGGCTGTGGCCTCGGCAGTCGCCCCCTCGGCAGCCTCATCCTCGGACTTGGTCTCCGCAGCTTCCTCCACGGCACTTGGCGCGTCGGCAGCCGCCATTTCGGACGGCGGTTCGTCTGCAGGCTTCGATTGGGTCTCCTCGGCTGCCTCGGCTGGTTCCGCCGCCGCAACTTCGGAGGTTTCCTCCTCCATGGCGTCGGCAGGTTTCTCAGCGGCCACCTTGGATGGCGCCTCGTCCATCGGCTCCGACGGCTCCCCTTGCGCCGACTCCGAAGCCGTCTCGTGTACGGCTTCCGTTTGCAACACGTGTTCCTGGAACGGCTTGCTGGTAATAGCGGCAAGCCCCACGATAAAGAGACCCGCCACCAACAGGCCGGCTACGGTCATCCACGGTTTACGTCCTTCTTTTTTCATCCTGTTCCCCTTGAACAAGTCTCCCAGCCACAATCGGCAAGGGCCAATAGGGGTTCTACATCACGCGAGGGCCAGCCGAAAGCACATCGCCCGGGACAAAACCCGGGCGATGCAGGGATTATTCTTGGAAAAAGGGGATTTAGCAGGCGCCGCCGAACAGCGCGCGTTTGCGCATGAAGGTCTCCGACTGCGCGGAGGCCTTGGATGTCGAACGGCACCACTGATAGTGGCCGTCGTACCAATTGTGCCAGCGGAAGCCGGAGCAGCTGAGATTCAGATTCTGCGCCTGAGTGGCCTGATTCACGGCAATCCGGGCATAGGTCTGGCAAAACTGCGCCGGAGCGGCCATCGCGGCCGAGGTGAAGGCGGCGCCCATCAGAGCGGCGACGGAAATCAAGATCGTGCGATTCAGCTTGGTCATGGGTTTCTCCATTCTGTTCACGCCATCCCCGAGCCCGGTTGATCCGTTTTTCACTCGGTTGATAGCTGGTAGATCCCACAACCCGCCTGAACCCGTTTTGAACCGGCGGTTGTCTGGCGTTCAGGTTCAGGCGCTAGAGGAATGGGGCGGCGATCGCGATACAGACGGCAATCACTGCGGCCCCGATCAGACTGAGCAACACGCCGGCGCGGAGCATTTGAGGCAACCGGACATAGCCCGTGCTGAACACAAGCGCGTTGGGCAGCGTTGCAACGGGCAGCATATAGGCCGAGGAGGCGGCAAGCGCGACCGGAACGGCGATGAGGAACGGCGCCACATCCGCACCGACCGCGAGACTCCCGGCGATGGGCAGAAAGGCGGCCGCCGTTGCCGTATTGCTCATGAGCTCGGTGAGAAACACGATGAGCAGAGCGACGCCGAGGACAAGCACGACAAGCGGCAGGCCATGCAGGAAGGAGAGGCCGTTGCCGATCCAAACCGCAAGACCCGAAATATCGATCGCGTGCGCGAGACTCAAGCCACCGCCGAATAGGACGAGAATGTCCCAGGGCGCGCGCTGCGCGGTGGCCCAGTCGAGCAGAAACGTGCGGCGCGACCAGTCGGCGGGAATGGCAAACAAGGCGATGGCGCCGGCAATCGCGATGCCGGTGTCCGTGATCTCGAGGCCCGTAAACGCGCCGACCACGGGATAAAAGATCCAGCCGACAGCCACGGTGGCAAACACAATCGCGACGCGCTTCTCCGGCGCCGTCATTGGCCCCATCTCACGGAGCATCTCGGCGACGATCTCGGTCTCGGCACCCGCCAGCGTCTTGGAGAAGGGAAAGACGATCCGGGTCAAGATCAAGAAGGCGAACCCGAGCATGACGAGCGCAACGGGCACCCCGAGAGCCATCCACTGGGGGAACGTCACCTCGATCTGGAACGTCTGTTCGAGATAGCTCGCGGCAAGGGCGTTGGGCGGCGACCCGATCAAGGTGCCCATGCCGCCGATCGAAGCCGCGTAGGCCACACCGAGCATCATGGCGGCCGCGAAATTTACGCCGTCCTGTCCACGGCCGCCGCCGCCCGCCAAGATCACGGAGATCAGAGACACGGCGATGGGCAGCATCATGATGGTGGTGGCGGCGTTCGTGATCCACATGCTGAGCGCGGCGCTGGCCAGCATCACACCGCCAATCAGATTGAGTGGCCGGTTGCCGACGCGAAGAATGATGTGAAAGGCGATCCGGCGGTGCAGAGCCCAGCGCTCGATCGCAAGCGCGATGAGGAAGCCGCCGAACAGCAGGAACACGACGGGGTTAGCGAACGGGGCAGCGGCCGAGCTGATGTCGGCGATGTCGAGCAGCGGCACGATCAGCAGAGGCAGAAGGGCGGTGACGAACAGGGGCAGCGCCTCGGTCGCCCACCATATGGCCATCCAAACGGCAAGGGCGGCGACAGACCATCAGGCGCAGGGGCCAGCAGCATCGCCACAAAACAGGCCGGCCCTAACAGAAGGCCTACAAGTTGATAGGTCTTGTAGCTGGCCGCGGTCCGCCCTTGCTCAAGCATGCTCCCCCGTCACCAATTCGCCCGCCCCGTCCGATTCAGCCCGCCCGCCACGCCCAATAGCCTTTGGCGCGGAGCTCGCAGGCCGGGCATTCGCCGCACCCATAACCCCAGTCGTAGCGGGTGCCACGCTCGCCCTTGTAGCAGGTATGGGTCTGCTCGATCACGAGCGTCACCAGCGCATCGCCGCCGAGGTCGTGTGCCAGCGCCCAGGTTTGCGCCTTCGACAGCGACATCAACGGCGTGTCGATTTCGAAAGGCATGTCGGTGCCGAGGCGAACGGCCTCTTGCAACGCGCGCAAGGTGGCGTCGCGGCAATCGGGATAGCCGGAATAATCCGTCTCGCACATGCCGCCGACAAGGGTGGTGAGCCCGCGCCGGTAGCCGAGCGCGGCGGCGTAGACGAAGAACACGAGATTTCGTCCCGGCACGAAGGTGGAGGGGAGGCCGGATTTGAGCATGACGATCTCGGCATTTGTCGTGAGCGACGTCTCGCCAATGGCCCCGAAGCTCGTAATGTCGATCCGGTGGTCCTCGCCCAACCGTTCCCCCCAGGCGGGAAAGCGTGTCGCGATGTCGGTACGCACGCGCTGCCGGCACTGAAGCTCGATCCCGTGCCGCTGGCCGTAATCGAACCCGACCGTCTCCACCCGCTCGTAGCGGTCGAGCGCGTAAGCCAGGCAGACGGTCGAATCCTGTCCGCCCGAGAACAACACGAGGGCACCAGCGCTCATGCGCCTAGAAGCTCCTGCCATCCACGGGCTTCACCGTCAGGGCGCCAAGGTCGATATCATCGAGACAGCGCGCATTGATCACGACCGTCTCGGCGTGATCGCCGCTGGCCGTGCCGAAGGAGCTGACCCCGCATGTGCTGCAAAACAGATGATGGACGACCTTTTTGTTGAACTGATAGTCGGTCTGCGCGTCCTCACCCGACAACAGAGTGAATTGCGACCGGGGTACGAAGGTCAGGAGATAGCCCCGCTTTTGGCAAAGTGAGCAGTTGCACGACATGACCTCGTCGATATCGGCCTCAACCTCGTAGCGAACAGCACCGCAATGGCACCCGCCGGTATGCTTGCTCATACGAACATCCTCGCTTGCAGCATTGGAGTGGAACATCTGAGGCCGATATACACCTTCCGCTCGCGGGCCGCCTAGGCTAAGACGGCCCCAAAATCTTGAGGGGTTCCCGCATGACAGCCATCGCCACCATTATCGGCCGTGAAATCCTGGACAGCCGCGGCAATCCGACCGTCGAGGTCGACGTTGTGCTCGAAGACGGCCACCACGGCCGCGCGGCGGTGCCCTCCGGCGCCTCGACCGGCGCGCATGAGGCGCACGAGCTCCGCGACGGCGGCCCGCGCTATGGCGGCAAGGGCGTGTTGAAGGCCGTGGAAGGCGTGAACACGGAGATCCGCAAGGCGCTCGACGGCTTCGACGCCGACGATCAGCGCGGGCTCGACCAGCTGCTGCGCGATCTCGACGGCACGGAGAACAAGAAGCGGCTCGGCGCCAAC
>DATKZM010000002.1:0-3058 GCA_035527975.1 Alphaproteobacteria bacterium
TCGAAGCGCTGCCGCGTCGAAATCATCTCGAAGTGGAACCGGAGAACCCATGGCAAACCTCCATCCGTTTGCCATGTTGAATCAGAAAAAACCCAATCCGGGAATCCCCCACGTGAGTCTCATTCAGCGGGACTTGGTATAACTCATATGTTTAGAGCACGATTCATGTGTCACGGTGATCTCAGGCGGTCGGCGGCCCGGCTAGGTGTCCTTCATCTTGAGCGCTTCCAGGAAGGCCGATTGCGGAATTTCGACCTTGCCGAACTGGCGCATGCGCTTCTTGCCCTTTTTTTGTTTGTCCAGCAGCTTGCGTTTCCGCGAAACATCACCGCCATAGCATTTGGCGGTCACGTCCTTGCGCATCGCCGAGATGGTTTCGCGGGCCACCACCTTGCCGCCGATCGCGGCCTGGATCGGGATCTTGAAGAGCTGGCGCGGGATAAGGTCCTTCAGGCGCTCGCAGATGGCGCGCCCCCGCGTCTCCGACGCGGTACGCGGCACCACCATTGAAAGCGCATCGACCGGCTCGGCATTCACCAGGATCGAGAGCTTGACCAGATCGCCGCGGCGGTATTCGTCGATCTGATAGTCGAAGCTTGCATAGCCGCGGCTCGCCGACTTCAGGCGGTCGTAGAAATCATAGACCACTTCGTTCAGCGGCAGGCGGTAGACCGCCATGGCGCGGCTGCCGGCATAGGTGAGGTCGATCTGCTCGCCGCGCCGTTCCGTGCAGAGGCTGAGTACGCCGCCCAGATATTCGTCGGGTACCAGGATGGTCGCGCGGATCCACGGCTCCTCGATGAAATCGATCTTCACCGGGTCTGGCATGTCGGCCGGATTGTGGAGTTCCAGCGCCTGGCCCGAGGTCAGGTGGATCCTGTAGATCACCGACGGCGCCGTGGCGATCAGGTCGAGGTCGAATTCGCGCGCCAGGCGCTCCTGGACGATCTCCAGATGCAGCATCCCCAGGAACCCGCAGCGGAAGCCGAAGCCCAGCGCCGCGCTGGTTTCCGGCTCGTAGTGGAACGAGCTGTCGTTGAGCGCGAGTTTGGAGAGGCTTTCGCGCAAGCGCTCGTAATCGGCCGTGTCGATCGGGAAGAGCCCGCAGAAGACCACCGGCAGGCTGGGATCAAAGCCGGGCAGGGGTTCGGCCGTGGGCTTGCGATCCTCGGTCAGCGTATCGCCGACCTTGCAGTCGGCGACGGTCTTGATGCCGGCGATGATGAAGCCGATCTCGCCGGGGCCGAGTATGTCGACATCGGTCATCTTCGGCCTGAAGACGCCGACGCGCTCGACCTCATGGGCGGCGCCGGTCGCCATCATGCGCAGCTTCATGCGTTTCTTGAGGTGCCCGTCGACCACGCGCACCAGGATGACGACGCCGAGATAGGCGTCGTACCAGCTGTCGACCAGCAGTGCCTTCAGCGGCGCATCGGCCTCGCCCTTGGGCGGCGGCAGCCGCGTGACCAGCGCCTCCAGCACCTCATCGATCCCCGCGCCGGTCTTGGCCGAGATCGGCAAGGCTTCGGAGGCATCGATGCCGATTACCTCCTCGATCTGCTCGCGGATGCGCTCGGGCTCGGCGGCGGGCAGGTCGATCTTGTTCAGCACCGGCACGATCTCGTGGTTGGCGTCGAGGGCGAGATAGACATTGGCGAGCGTCTGCGCCTCGACGCCCTGGCTCGCATCGACGAGCAGCAGCGAGCCCTCGCAGGCGGCGAGCGAGCGGCTGACCTCGTAGGCGAAATCGACATGGCCCGGCGTGTCGATCAGGTTGAGCGTGTAGTGCTCGCCGTCCTTGGCGGTGTAGTCGAGCCGCACCGTCTGGGCCTTGATGGTGATGCCGCGCTCGCGCTCCAGATCCATCGAGTCCAGCACCTGCTCCTTCATTTCGCGGGCGGCGAGGCCGCCGCATTTCTGGATCAGGCGGTCGGCCAGCGTCGACTTGCCGTGATCGATATGCGCGACGATCGCGAAATTGCGGATATGGGCGAGATCGGTCATGGATGGCTGTGTAAGCGGCGCCGGCAAGCGCGCAGAAAGGGTCGCCGGAACTTAAGCACGCCCGGGAAGGTTAGCAATGGGCCGGGAATCGGACGCGCTTCGCTCGCGTCGCAACACGCGGCGGATGATCAGCCAGTGCAGCGCGCAGAAGATCGCGATGCCGATGAGATCCTCCCAGTAGTTCGGGACGAGTAGGTGGAAGATGCCCGGCGCACGAATCGACGCATGGCTGGTGGTGACCACGGCAATTCCGGCAAAGTTGATGCCAGCGTGCAAACCAATCGCGATTTCGAGACCATTGCCGCGCAATGCCAACCAGCCGAGATAGGCGGATATCAGGGCGAAGTAGAGCAACGCCGGCAGACCGCCTTCGATCACCTCGCGGTTTGGCAAGTGCAACGCAAAGAAAAGCACTGCTGGCACCAGTAGGCGAACCCAGGCAAGTGGCGTCACGTGGCCAACTGCCTGCATCAGGTAGCCTCGGAAAAACACTTCCTCCGCAGCCACCTGCGGCGGGATCAAGAGTAGATAAAATGGCAGGAAGGCCAGGTAAGTTGATATTGGGGTCCGCGTGTCGAACCTTTCGGGAAACGCCATGATGCTTGCTGCGATCATGATCCCGGCGATTCCGACTGAGATCGCCAGACTCGTACCGAAAAGCCGCCAGCGGAAGCGTGCACGCCCGGTCAGTACACTAATCCAAGAGCGAAGGTGAATGAACCGCACTGCCAACAGCGTCATCGGTAGGAATACGATGATCGTGGACATGAATAGCGTGAAAGCGCCAATGGCAATGGCAAGATCGACTTTAGACCAGTCAGGGACACCGAACTCCGTCAACCATCTCAATTGAGGTGGCACAGACTTTGCGATTTCGCCGGTCACTGTGAGCCAAGCCATCCACCCACCAAATATGGAGCTATGGCCAGAAGTTGGTGACGGCGTAATGGGTTAAGGCGGCGTATCGTGGGGGTGATTGAGCCTCCACTTCTCCAGCAAAGGAGTGATACGCCGTGACTGACAATAACGTTTTGAAGCTTTCCCGACCAGCGAC
>DATKZM010000003.1:0-4057 GCA_035527975.1 Alphaproteobacteria bacterium
GACGGCCAAACGTGGGCCAACCCCGCGTCCAGGCATTCTCGACATCGCGCCCTATGTCCCGGGCACGAGCGCGCTCCCTGGCGCCGGCAAGGTCATCAAGCTCTCCTCCAACGAGACGCCGCTGGGGCCCTCCCCGCGCGCGGTCGAGGCCTATCTGGCGGAAGCCCCGCACCTCTCCCGCTACCCGGACGGCTCGGCGAAGGGCTTACGCGAGGCGCTGGCCGCGCGCTACGGGCTCGATGCCGTCCGCATCGTGGCGGGCGCCGGCTCCGATGAGCTGCTCAATCTCTTGGCCGCGGCCTATCTCGGGCCGGGCGACGAGGCGATCTACTCCGAGCACGGCTTTCTCGTGTACAAGATCGCCATCCTGGCCCATGGCGGCACGCCTGTCGTCTCGCCCGAGACCGACCTCACCGCGAACGTGGATGCGATCCTCGCCCGGGTGACCGACGCCACGCGCATGGTGTTCATCGCCAACCCCAACAACCCGACCGGCACCTATTTGCCGTTCGACGAAGTGAAGCGCCTGCACGCAGGCCTTCCCGACGACGTCATCCTCGTGCTCGACGCGGCCTATGCCGAATATGTGCGGGCCAACGACTACGAGGCGGGCATCGAGCTGGTGGCGACGACCCAAAACACGGTGATGACCCGCACCTTCTCCAAGGTCTACGGACTTGCGGCGCTCCGCCTCGGCTGGGCCTATTGCCCTGCGCCTGTCGCCGACACGCTGAACCGCATCCGGGGCCCGTTCAATGTCACGGGGCCGTCGATCGCGGCCGGTGTCGCGGCGCTGGCGGACGACAAGCACATGCAGGAGGCGGTCGAGCACAACACGGCCTGGCGCGACAGCATGGCCGCGTCGCTGGAGCGCATTGGGCTCACCGTGACACCGAGCGCCGCGAACTTCCTGCTGGTGCATTTTCCCGACGGCAAGTCCGCGCGCGACGCCGACAAATTCCTGCATGAACGCCGCATCATTTTGCGGCGCGTCGAGGAATATGGCTTCCCCGATGCCTTGCGCATGACCATCGGCACCGAGAACGAGAACAACGCAGTGCTCGAAGCGCTGACAGAATTCATGGACGGAGCGCGATGAGCAAGCCGCTGTTCGACACCATCGCCATTATCGGCCCCGGCCTGATCGGCTCCTCGATCATGCGCGCCGCCCGTGCGCACGGCGCCGTGCGCGCGATCGCCGCCAGCTCCCGCTCGCCGGAAACGCGCCAGCGTGTCGCCGAGCTCGGCATCGCCGACAAGGTCGTCGCGACCAACGCGGAAGCCGTCGAAGGCGCCGATCTCGTGATTGTCTGCGTGCCCGTCGGCGTGTGCGGCGCCGTGGCTGAGGAGATTGCGCCGCATCTCAAGCCTGGCGCCATCGTCTCCGATGTCGGCTCGGTGAAGGGGGCGATCGTGCGCGACATGGGCCCGCATCTGCCGGACAACGTGCATTTCGTACCGGCCCATCCGGTCGCCGGCACCGAGCATTCAGGCCCGGACGCAGGCTTTGCCGAACTGTTCGAGGGGCGCTGGTGCATCCTGACGCCGCCCGAGGGGACCGACCCCGAGGCGGTGAAGCGGCTGGCCGCGTTCTGGAGCCTGCTCGGCGCCAATGTGGAGATCATGAGCCCCGATCATCACGACCTGGTGCTCGCGGTCACCAGCCATCTGCCGCATCTGATCGCCTACACCATTGTCGGCACCGCCGACGAGCTGGAGACGGTGACGCGCTCCGAGGTGCTGAAATTCTCCGCCGGCGGCTTCCGCGACTTTACCCGCATTGCCGCCTCGGATCCGACCATGTGGCGCGACATCTTCCTCGCCAACAAGGACGCGGTCCTCGAAATGCTCGGTCGCTTCAACGAGGACGTCGCCGCGCTGACCAAGGCCATCCGGCACGGCGACGGCGACGCGCTGTTCGAGCAGTTCACTCGCACCCGCGCCATCCGCCGCGGCATCATCGAGGCCGGCCAGGACACGCCCGACGCCGATTTCGGCCGCCCCCACGGCCACGACGACTAGGGCCGTTCACGGAAGTCCGCTAGGGGTGATTAGCGGCAGGCCGCCTTGCACTGGTCGATCTCCTCACTGCAGCCCTCGTAAAACGTCTCGTCGGCGTTTGGGTTTCTTCCGACGCGCTCCAGGCAGCGGTCATACGCGCTGTCGCATGCCGATACGCAGCGGACGCCTGGTGCAGGTGTTGCCACCGCGTTGCGCACGCATTGCCCATTGGTGAAGACGAAACCGGACGGACAACTGGGCACGGGCGCCGCATCGCGCACGCATTGCCCGCCCGAAAGGACATAGCCGGCAGGACAAGACGGCACCACAGCCGGAGCGCCGCCCAAGCCGAGGACCGCGCCGATGGCCGCCCTGTAGGTCGACGGGCACCGGCCGGACTGATACGGGAAAATGACATAGGTGCTGTACTTGTTCGAGCCGGGCCGGCAGGACCCGGAATTCCCAAGCTGGCAGACGGCGCCGGCATTGGCCCGGCAATGCGGACTCAAATTCACGTTCTTCGCGATACTGATGTCGCCGCCGGCCGTGCACCAATCGGCATCATGCTGAGCGCCACGCGAGTCGTAGTAACAAATATCCAACAGCGCCGGTGGATTTGCGCCGCCCGTGTTGGTATCGGGACCACTCGACGCCAGCGCCTGCGTGTCGATCAGCCGGAACGCGCGGCCGCTGAAATCGTAGGAGCGCCTGGCCATCGGCTCTTCTTCGTTGACGAGGCCGGTCAGGACGAGCAGATCGCTGCCGATCTCGAACGCGATCGGATTGATGTCCTCGCCGGCCTCGAGCCAGCAGCAGATCGTGCCCGGCAGAAACTGCACATAGCCCGTTCTCGCGTTGATCACGGCGCCCATCAGGCACTGGCCGCCGCAGCCCCAAGTTGCCAGCACATGGTCCCCGGCAAAATTGACGCCGCCCTTGGCCGCGTTCTGGAGCTGCGTCCGGTAGGTCTTCGCATCGGGATGGGAGGAAAGGTCCGGCGGCTGCACGGGCCCCCTGTAGACCTTCGCCGGATAGTCCTCGAACCGGGGCTCGGCTTCCGCCGGCCCGGCCGCGCCAAAGAAGAGGCATGCGGCGAACAGCAGCAGGGTGAGGACAACGCTGAGATCCGCGACAGGGGCTAAGTCTAGCAGAACTCGTTGGGAGGCCGTTAGGAAAAGTGGAGCGCCGTGGCGGGAAGCGTCATGCGCGCGGAAGTGGAAAACCGGTATCCCCCAAGCGAGATCGGCCTTACGTTGACAGACTATATTATAGTGGACCACCTATCATTTTCGCGAAGGCGGAAATCTATTAGGGTCTGAGCGAGATTACTTTTCAATACCGGGGTTTTCGCCGGTCAAGCCGGGCAATGACAATAGAGGACATGACTGAGCTTTGGGTCTTCGGCTACGGCTCGCTGATGTGGCGGCCGGGATTTCCGTTCGCGGCGCAAACCCCGGG
This sequence comes from Alphaproteobacteria bacterium, assembly GCA_035527975.1. Classification (GTDB taxonomy): domain Bacteria; phylum Pseudomonadota; class Alphaproteobacteria; order JAPULJ01; family JAPULJ01; genus DATKZM01. The sequence goes on from DATKZM010000003.1 coordinate 3,460, forward strand.
CTTGCTCCAGGGCGCGCATCGCGCGCTTTGCATCTATTCGGTCCTCCATCGCGGCACCCGCGAGCAGCCGGGCCTGGTGCTCGGGCTCGACCGCGGCGGCGCCTGCCGCGGCGTCGCCTTCCGCGTCACCCCAGGCGCGGAAGAAGAGACCATCGCCTATTTGCGCGCGCGCGAGCAGGTCACCGAGGTCTATGTCGAGGCTTACAGGACCGTGCGCCTCTTGGACGGCTCAGGCCGAACGGTGAAGGCGCTGACCTATCTCGCCAACCCGACGCATGTCCAATATGCCGGACGGCTCACCCTCGACGAGCAACTGCGCATCATCCGGTCCTGCTGCGGCGAGGCGGGCGCCAATGTCGACTATGTGCTGAACACGGTGCGGCATCTGGAGGAGGAAGGCGTGCATGACGCCGTTCTCGCGCAACTCGCCGCGCGCCTTGCCGGCAGCGAGACCTAGCGTGCGGGCTTGGCCGGCTTCGCCTCGGTCGTTGCCTTGTGCAATTCCGGCGCGCCGAAGAAATAGCCCTGCATGTAGGACACGCCGGCCTTCTCCAAGAGCTTCACGGTCCGCTCGTCGCCGACCCATTCGCCGACCGTG
>DATKZM010000004.1:0-2130 GCA_035527975.1 Alphaproteobacteria bacterium
ATGGTCGATGCCGGGACGGAGCTCATTGAGCAAGTCGCGAGCCCCGAGGCACTCGCAAAGTGGGACGCGGGCAACAAGATCTCCACGCCTCAGTCTCCGGAGGCCGTTGAGCTCGCCGACGCGATCGGGAAGATCGATGCCGCTCCTCGCTTGCCGGAGCGGCCGATGGCGGTGCTCAGCGCCGACAAGCCCTGGCAACCCCCGTCCAGCGCGACGGAGAACGATGCGCCGGGCGGCCCTACGGTCAGTTTCGCGGATTGGCTCGCCGCACAAAATTTGCTGGCGGCGTCCCTCCATACGAGGCACGTCACGCAGACGCGCAGTGGTCACCATGTCTACCTGTATGCCCCGCAGTTCGTTGTCGCGGCCATTCGTGGCGTCGTCGACGCGGTGCGCCAAGGGCGCCGGCAACCGGCGCGCTGACGGCGCTGGCGCCGAAACTCACGACCTGACACAAATCTATCCCCGCCCCTCGCGCCTGGCTTAGACTCGCCCCATCCCTCGTCCGTGAGGACGCGAGCTGCAGACCGTCTGTATCTTGGGGCGAGGGTCGCGGCGCCTGAGGTGCGCGCGAACAACGAGGGTTGTGCGGCTTGCCCCGGCCCTTCGCCCGCGCGCCGGCTAACGGACCAGCCTCAGGGGTCCTAATCCGCCGTCGCCTGGGCTGCGATGCCCAGGTCAACTCCGCCTGGCGCGGCCGAAAGGCTCAAGCCAAGCGGAAACAGAGGTAAGGCGCGGTGGCATGGGCCGTAAAATATCGCCGCTTCAGCGGGGCGCCGAGAGGCTGCCCATTTAAACAACGGACGCGGCCGCTCGGTGCCCCGCTAGTCCTCTTTCCCATGCTCCGGGCGCGAACGCGTCGCGGCAATGGAGGCGCATGTGCGCACCATCGGCGTCACCCCGGCGAAAGCCGGGGTCCAGTTTTTTCGGTTTTGCGCTGCGCCCGGCTGGATACCGGCTTTCGCCGGCATGACGAAAATGGAGACCGCGAGACAGTCAGCTCGCGCGTCCCGCCAGCGCGGCGATGGTGGCGGTGAGCCGCCGCAAATCCTCGGGGCGCGACTGACGATGCTCGGCGTCCTTGATCAGGGTCAGCTCGATGTCGGGGCCGGTGAGCAGATCGATGAGGGCGAGTGCGTGACGCCAGGGAACGTCGGGATCGCGCATGCCCTGAAGGATGCGCACCGGGCAGCCTGGGTCGAATGGCGTGAGCAGATGCGACCGGCCTTCTTCGATCAGGCGCTTGGTGATCGGGTAGGGATCGTCGTAGTCGGAGGGAACATAGGTGACGCGCTTGGTCTCGATCTCGGCCCGCGCCTCGGGCGGAAGCTCCCGCCACATCAGGGTCTCGGTCATGTCGAAGGCCGGCGCGATCAGAACCAGGCCGGCAAGCTCGTCGCTTCGGCCCTGCTTGGCCAGATGCCGCGCCAGCAGCAGCGCGATCCAGCCGCCCATGGAGGAGCCGATGACGATGCGGGGCGCGTTGCCCATGAGATCCCACACCGCCAGCGATTGTTCGAGCCAATCGCCGATGCAGGCGTCGAGCAGCTTGCCGCTGGAGCGGCCGTGGGCGGAATAGTCGAAGCGCATCATGGCCAGGCCTTCGGCGTCCGCCCAATCGGCGATCGCGGCGGCCTTGGTGCTCGCCATGTCGGAGAGGAAGCCCGGAAACCAGATCAATTGCGGCCCGGGGCGGCGAGCCCGGCTCAGGCGATAGGCGATGCGCCGCGCGCCGTCGCCAGCGCCAACCTCCAGGAATTGCGGTTCTTGCTCGTCCATCCTAAGACCTTTTGGCGCCAACAGCGGAGCCCAAGCCCCTCTTCATGGTGACCATACTTCAGGTCGTGCCGCGCCTCGACGCTGGAGGCAGCGAATTGGCGACCATCGAAATCGCGGCGGCCTTGACCCGCGCCGGGGCAACAGCGCTGGTCGCCACCGAAGGCGGCCGGATGGCACCGGAGATCGCGGCCGCGGGCGGCGAGATCGTGGATTTGCCGGTCGCGAGCAAGAGCCCGCTCACCATCCTCGCCAATGTCGGCCGCCTCACCCGGCTGATCGAAGAGCGCGGCGTCGATCTCCTCCATGCGCGGAGCCGCGCGCCGGCCTGGAGCGCGTTCCTTGCGGCGCGGC
>DATKZM010000005.1:0-2888 GCA_035527975.1 Alphaproteobacteria bacterium
TCCATTCGGCCATGGAAGGCATGGCGTAGACCGTGTCTACGTAACCGGCCGCCGTGCCGTCGTCGCCGAATTGGGCGAGATCGACCCCGTAGGTGCGGAAGCGCGTAGCCACCGGGGCATACATGGCGTCGGCGTTGGTGAAGGCGCCGAGCAGAAACGGGCCGTCTGTGCCGAACCGCTCCCGCGTGGCCCGCCAGATGGCCACCACCCGGCGAATGTTGGCTTCTAGCGCGTCATGAAGCGGCGGCATGGGCAACTCCGAGAGGAGGTCCATGGGCATGTCGTTGCGGAGCGCCTGAAAGCCCGCATGCATCTCGGCCGAGATCGAACGGGCTGCGGCGCGAGCCTCTCTGCTCTCGGGCCAGAGTTTGGCCTCAGGATGCTGCTCGGCGAGATATTCGACGACGGCCAGGCTGTCGCAGATGATGCCGATATCGGTCGTCAGCGCCGGCACCTTGCCGGACGGCGAGAGACGCAAGATCTCGGCTTTGCTTTCAGGCTGGCGTAAGCGGACCCGCTCCTCCGCGAAGGGCACGCCGCACGCTTTCAGCGCAAGCCAGGGTCTGAGGCTCCACGACGAGTAGTTCTTGTCTCCGATTACGAGCGTGTAGCTGGAGCCTGCCATCGAACCGCCTTCCACCATTGTCATGTTTCCGCTCCCCTGCCATTAATGCGCGGCCCCTTCAAGCCGCATCCGGATTTTTTCATGCCTTTCAAAGCGACGACGCTCGAAACCACACGCCACGCGCTCGAAGACGTGCTGCTTCCAAGCGGTGCCGATGCCGTTCCCATGGCGCTGATTGCCTCGGACGACGATCTCGCCGCACTGAGCGATGTCGAACGCCGCTGGGTCGACGCCCGCGGCTGGAAGCCTTCGCAAGGGGCGGTGCTGCCGGTGCCGGACGAAACCGGTGCCATCGGCAAGGTTCTGCTGGGAACAGGCGGGTTGGACTGGCCGAAAGAAGCCCCGATGCTCACCGGCGCGCTGCCGGCGGCGCTGCCTGCCGGCGACTACCGCTTCGCAGGCCCCATGCCGGATCCCGAGCTCGCGGCGCTGGGCTTCCTGGCCGGCTGCTACCGCTTCACCCGCTATAAAGCGGGGAATGGCCAAAAGCTGATACGGCTCGTGCTGCCGGAGGGTGCCGACCGGGATCAGGTCCTGGCCCAGGCCGAGGCGCTCTATTTCGGGCGCGATCTCATCAATACCCCGGCGAGCGACCTCGGGCCCGCCGAGCTCGAAGCGGCCGCGCGCGATGTCGCCAACGTCTTCGGCGCCACGACCAAGGTGACCGAGGGATCGAGCCTGCTCGCCGACAATTTCCCGATGATCCACGCGGTGGGCCGCGCCAGCGACCGTGCCCCCAGACTGATCGACCTCCACTGGGGCGCTGAGAGCGCCCCCAAGGTCACGATCGTCGGCAAGGGCATCTGTTTCGACACGGGTGGCCTCAATTTGAAGCCCGGCGGCGCCATGGGCCTGATGAAGAAAGACATGGGCGGTGCCGCGGCGGCGCTCGCCTTCGCGCTCATGGTGATGCGCTCCAAGCTGCCCGTGCGCTTGCGCGTGCTGATCCCGGCAGCCGACAACTCGGTCGCCGGCAATGCCTTTCGCCCCGGCGACGTGCTGACGAGCCGTAACGGCATGACGGTTGAAATCGGCAACACCGACGCCGAGGGGCGCCTCGTGCTGGCTGATGCCCTGAGCCTCGCCGACGAGGAGGCACCCGAATATCTCGTCACCTTCGCCACGCTCACCGGCGCCGCCCGGGTGGCGCTTGGGCCCGAGCTGCCACCGTTCTACGCCGACGACGATGATTTCGCCGCCAAGATGCTGGACGCCGCGCATGCCGTTGGCGACCCTGTATGGCGCATGCCCTTCTGGGGGCCCTACGACAAGCTGCTCGAGAGCAACATTGCCGACGTCAATCACATCTCGGAAGGCGCGTTTGCCGGGTCTGTGACCGCGGCGCTGTTCCTCAAACGCTTCGTGAAGAACGCCAAGCGCTTCGCCCATCTCGACATCTACGGTTGGGTGCCGCGCGAGCGGCCGGGACGTCCGCAAGGCGGCGAACCGCACGCCGCCCGCGCGCTGTTCCAGTTCTTCCGTCGAGAGCTCGGGTCGTGACCAAGCCAGATCCGCGCAGGCATCCCTATCGCGCGGACCTCGCCGCCGAACATTTGCGTGAGCTCATTAAGGTCGAGCGCTACGTGGCGGGCGAACGCCGGCACGTTGGCGCGGCATCCTTGCCCGTGCGGCGCGAGCCGCGCTTCGATGCCACGCTCGACACCGAGGCGCTGCACGGGGAAACGCTGACCGTTTACGATGAGCAGGAGGGCTGGGCCTGGGTCCAGCTCGATCACGATGGCTATGTTGGCTACACGCCAAGCGCCGGGTTGCTGCCTGCCGCCGCCGCACCGACGCACCGTATCGCCGCGCTTCGCACCTACGTCTTTCCTGAGCCCGACTCCAAGGTGCCGCCGCTGGCGCTGCTCAGCCTGAATGCGCGCATCGCCGCAGCCGAGACCACCGGCCGCTATTTGCGGCTCGAGACGGGCGGATATGTCTATGCCAGCCATGCGGTGCCTGTCGGACAGCATGCGGAGGACTATGTCGCTGTGGCCGAAGCCTTTCTCGGCACCCCGTATCTATGGGGCGGGCGCACCAGCGTCGGGCTGGACTGTTCAGGCTTGGTGCAACTCGCAGCCGCCGCAGCGGGCCACGACGCGCCGCGCGACGCCGACATGCAGGCGGCCGAAGCGGGCGAGGCGATCGACTGGCAGGACGGTGCGCTGCTCTTGCGCGGCGACCTTGTGTTCTGGGAAGGCCATGTGGGCATCATGACAAGCCCGGAACAATTCCTGCACGCCAATGCCTACCATATGGCCGT
>DATKZM010000006.1:0-18778 GCA_035527975.1 Alphaproteobacteria bacterium
GGCCGGTTGCGCCGGCAAGGTCATCTTCGGATATCTCGGCAATCCGGGGATCGGGATCTCGCATGCCTTCAACCGCGCGGTCCGCGATAACGCCATCGCCTATGAGGACTGGACCAACTTCGCCATGGTCCTCCGCCTGCATGCGGGCGCCCTTGGTATCCCCTTTATCCCGGCGGCGATCCTGCGGACAGGCGACATGCCAGGCGCATCGATCGAGGTCGCCGAGGTCATCTGCCCCTATACGGGCGAGCACCTGTCGGCGATCCCGGCGCTCAATCCCGATGTGGCGCTGGTCCACGCCCAGCGGGCCGACGAAGAGGGCAATGTCCAGATGTGGGGATTGCCCGGCGACACCGTCGACGGCGCCAATGCGAGCCGGAAAGTCATCGTCACGGTCGAGGAGATCGTCGATGCCGAAGTCCTGCGCGCCGACCCCAACCGGACCATTCTGCCCGCCTACCGGGTGAACGCGCTCGCCTGCGTTCCCTGGGGTGCGCATCCGTCTTATGTCCAGGGGTATTACGGCCGCGACGACGATCTCTACTTCGCCTACGACCAGCTGTCGCGTTCGCTCGAGGAGCTCGCCGACTTCCTCGATGATTGGGTCCACGGCGTGCCGGACAGGGAGGCCTACCTGAAAAAGCTCGGAGGCGAGACGCGGCGGCGGTTGACCGGCCGGCGCGGGCCGGTCGCCAGCGTCTCCTACGGCTTCGAGGCCCGCGATGTCTGAGGCGAATGGACCCCCGCTCGACGACGCGGAGCGCATGGTGCTCGGCGCGGCGCGCGAACTCAAGGATGGCGAGATCTGCTTCGTCGGCGTCGGGGTCCCATCGCTGGCCGCCATGCTGGCCAGGCGAACCCATGCGCCGGGGCTGGTGCTGATCTACGAATCGGGCGCCATTGGGACCAACCCGCCGAGCCCGCCCCTGTCGACCGGCAGCCCGACCGTCATCGAGGACTGCGCCATGATCGGCAGCTGTCTCGATGTTTTCGCCACGTTGCAGGCGGGGCGTTTCGATCTCGGCCTGCTCTCGGCCGCCCAGGTCGATCGCTACGGCAATCTCAACAGCACCGTCATCGGCGACTATCGGCATCCCAAACTGCGGCTCGTCGGCAGTGGCGGCGCCCACGATATCGCCTGCCTGGCGCGCGAGGTCATCGTCATCATGCCGCACGATCCGCGCCGTTTCGTTGAGCGTGTCGATTTCCTCACCAGCCCCGGATTCAGGAGCGATGCCAATGGTGTCGATCCTGGCGCCGTCCGTGGCGGAGGCCCGCGATGCGTTGTAACTCCGCGGGCCCGGTTCGATTTCGAAGCCGGCGAGTTGACCCTCAATGCGGTCTTCGAGGGTTTCTCGGCCGATGAGGCGGTTGAAGGCTTCGGCTGGTCGCTTCCCCGGCGCGAACGTGTGGAGACCCTGCCGCCATTTGAAGCCAGCGCGGTAGAAATCATGCGCAAGGAAATCCGGGATCCGCTCGCCGCGCGGAAATGACAAGACTTAGCTCGGTTGACAAGACGATGGTTCACTTGGCAATGAACCCTTTGCAATGAACGCGTTACAGGGGCACACTTTCAGCGAAGGAATAACCACGGCGGGCAATTTTCGTGGACCTCAAGCAGATCCGCTATTTCATCTACGTGGCCAATCTGGGCAGCTTCAACAAGGCGGCCCGCGTGCTCAATATTGCCCAGCCGGCGCTCAGCCGCCAGATCCGGGCGTTGGAGGACGAGTTGCGGGTCCAGTTGCTGCATCGCTCCACCCGCGGCGTTGAGACGACCGATGCCGGCAAAACGCTCCTGAAGATGGGCGAATCGATCCTCGCCTATGCCGATCAGATCCGCGAATCGGTCTCCCGGGTGGCGGTCACCCCGACGGGCAACGTCATCATCGGCATGCCGCCATCGATCTCAGCGGTGTTCGCATCAACCGTCATCGAGGCGACGCAGCGGGTCTGCCCCGAGGTGACGCTTCGGATCACAGAGGGGCTGAGCGTGTTCCTTGAGGAATGGCTCAACCTGGGCAAGATCGACATTGCGGTCATGACCCACCCCGGCGACGTGCCGACCCTGAACGTCAGCAGGCTCTGCGACGAAGAAATGGTACTGGTTGGAAACACGCGCGATATGGCGGCCCTGGGCGAGACGATCGAGCTGAAGCGGCTGGCAGAGATGCCGCTGACGATCGCGCATGGCTTCAAGCTGATTATCGAGCCGTTCACCCGCGAGCGCGGCATCGAACTCAACTACGTCATGGAGCTCGACAGCATTGCGATCCTCATGGAGACGATAATGCGTGGTCTGGGCCGATCGATCCTGCCCTATGCCAGCGTTCACCAGGCGGCATCGCGCGGCGAGGTTGGAATCGCGCGCATCGTCAATCCGGTGGTCACCCGGCCGCTGGTGGTCGCGATCAACGGGCGGCGCCCACTGACGGCCGCGATCGAAGCCGTACGCGATGTTGTCGTGGGCAAGATCGGTGAGTTGGTCGTGCGTCCTGAATCTAGTCGTCGTCGCCGCAAAGCGGTCGGTGAGGCGGGCCGCTGAATGCCTGCGCTCAATACCACGCTGCTATAAGCAACATGCCCATATAGTCATACGGAGCCGTCTCCGCGGCGTGATAGCGTTTGCCTCACAAGCGGCCATGTGTAGGAAGCCGCGCTTGCGCTATGGGAGGCGGGTGCCATGTTCGGCGCGCAAGGCAACAGAATCAGGCGATGCAGCGCGGGCTGCTGCGACGGTCGAGAATGACCGACCAGCGCTACGTCTGGACGCCCGGCAGGGAGATTAGCGAGACCTGCCGCCTTACTGCGTTCATGCGCGGCCAGGCCATCGATGACTTCGACGCCCTGACGACGAAGGCCTGCGACGACCCGGCCTGGTTCTGGGACGCGCTGATCCGGTTTTTCGACTTCCGCTTCGAACGCGACTATGACGCGGTGCTCGATACCACCGACGGCATCGCCAAGGCGCGCTGGTGCGTCGGCGGCGTCACCAACCTCGCGCTCAACTGTCTCGACCGACACGTGGACACCGACGTGTGGGCCACCGAGGCGGTGGTCTGGGAGGGCGAAGGCGGCGAGCGGCGGGTCTGGACCTATGCCGAGCTCAACGCCGAGACCTGCCGCCTGGCCAACGGCCTGCGTGCTGCCGGCATCGGCAAGGGCGAGGTGATCGGCATCTACATGCCGATGGTGCCCGAAGCGGCGGCGGCCTTCCTTGCGATCGCCAAAATCGGGGCGATCGCCATGCCGCTTTTCTCCGGCTTCGGGCCGCAGCCGCTGGGCGAGCGGCTCGCGATCGCCGAGGCGGCAGGGGTGATTACCGTCGATACCATGCAGCGGCGCGGTCGGCGCACGGAGCTGAAGCCGGTTGTGGACGTGGCGCTCGCGCAGGCGCCGAGCGTGCGATGCGTCGTCGTCATGCGCCACGGCGACGGCAATGTCGCCATGAGCGAAGGCCGGGATTTGTGGTGGCACGAGCTGGTTGCCGGGCTCCGCGCGACCGCGCCAACCGAGGCGATGCAGGCCGACGATCCGGTGATGCTGATGTTCACGTCGGGGACGACCGGCCGGCCGAAAGGGACGGTGCATACACATATCGGGGTCCTGGCAAAAAACGCACTCGATCTCGGCCTCTGCATCGATCTTCAGCGCGGCGACCGGCTGCTGTGGATGAGCGACATGGGCTGGATCGTGGGGCCCAAGATCATCGTCAGCGCCACGCTGACCGGGTCGACGCTGGTGCTGGCGGAAGGCACGCCGGACTACCCAGAGCCGGGACGGATCTGGCGCCTCGTCCAGGATCACAAGGTCACCATCTGTGGCATCTCGCCGACCGCGGTGCGGCAGATGATGACCCACGGCGCCGAAGTCGTCGCTCGCTACGATCGATCCTCGCTACGCGTCACGGTCTCGACCGGCGAGCCATGGAATCCAGATGCCTGGAATTGGTTCTTCGAACATGTCTGCGAGCGGCGCGTGCCGGTGCTCAACTATGCCGGCGGCACCGAATGCGGTGGCGCCATCTTGATCGGAACGCTGCTGCATCCCCTAAAGCCATGCGCCTTTGGATGCTCTGCCCCCGGTATGTGCGGGGACATCGTCGACCCGGCGGGCAATCCGGTCGGCCCGAACGAGCTTGGCGAGCTGATCATCCGTCAACCGTCGATCGGGCTGACGCGCGGCTTGTGGCGGGAGCCCGAGCGCTATCTGGAAAGCTATTGGGGCCAGATCCCAGGTGTCTGGGTGCAGGGCGATCTGGCATCGCGCGACGAGGATGGGCTCTGGTATATCCACGGGCGTTCCGATGACACAATCAATGTCGCCGGCAAGCGCACCGGCCCGGCGGAGATCGAATCGGCCCTGCTGGCGACCGGACTGGTCCGCGAGGCGGCTGTCGTTGGAATACCCGATGCGCTGACCGGCTCGGCGATCGCCTGCGTCTGCGTTCCCGCCGAGGCAGGTGGCGGCGTGGCGGAGACGCGCGATCGGTTGCGCGAGGCCGTCGCCGGCGCGCTCGGAGCGCCCTACCGGCCGAAACATATCCTGTTCGCGGACGATCTGCCCAAAACGCGAAACCTGAAGATCATGCGCCGGGTGGTCCGGGCCGCGCTCACCGGCGACGATCCCGGCGATCTGGCGACGCTCGCCAATCCGGACGCGCTGGAAGCGATCCGCGCGCTGGCCGACGCGGCGGCGCTGCCGCCCGGCCCAACGCCGCAGAATGCGAAGGCGCGTGCGAGCTGAAACGAGAGCTTTACCGACAAGCAACAGGGTGACGGGACGATGCGCAGACAAGCCCCACGTAGCAGTCAGAACTGGATCTTCGACAATTTCCTGAAGATCTCCGACAACGAAGATGTCCTGCATCCGGGTATGATGGGCGTCCGCCTGGAGCGCGGCTTCAAGTATTCCGACATGCACCGCGTCTTTCACCGCGTTTCCGGACGGCGGTCGTTTCCGCGCGAATGGGCCCGCGCGGCCAAGGCCCAAGAGGAGGCGGCCGAGGCGGCCCTTGCGCTCGGCCGGCGGGTCACCGCGAGCCAGCATTTCCACCGCGCGGCGCTCTATCACGGGCGCGCGCAGCATCTGATCCCGGTCGACGGCCATCCCAAGAAGATCGAGAGCCACGCCGCGGTCATCCGCTGCTATGACAAGCTGATCGAGCTTCTCGACGGCGCCGTCACCCGGCACGTGATCCCGTTCGAGAACGGCAAGAACGTCTTCTGCCTGTTCCACCGGGCGCCCGGCGACGGACCGAAGCCGACGATCCTCTACAACCCAGGCATGGACGCGATGAAGGAGGACTTCCCCAACCCCTTCAACAACGAGTTCGTGCGGCGGGGCATGAACATTTGCGTGATGGATGGGCCGGGTCAAGGCGAGGCCAACATCAACCAGACCTGGCTCACACTCGGCAACTACGCCCGCGCCGGCGCGAAGGTGCTCGATTTCCTCACCGCCCGCGACGACGTGGACGCAGAGAAGATCGGCATATTCGGCACCAGCATGGGCACACGCTACGGGGTCGAGATCGCTGCCGCCGACCCACGCGTCAAAGCCGTCGTCGGGCAGATGAGCTGCGTCGGGCCCATGGACGTGATCTTCAACCAGGCGCAGCCCAACTTCAAACGCATCCACATGTATATGACCAACACCTATGACGAGGCCGCATTCGACGCCTTGGCCGACGCGATGGACGAGAACTTCGTCAAGGCGGGCGAGGCGATGCGCTGTCCCTACCTCCTGGTCGCCGGCGATATGGACGAATTGTGCCCGGCGGAGGACGCGCTGGAGTGGATGGAAAGGCTGAGCTGCCCCAAGGAGCTCTGGCTCTACGAAGATGTCTTCCATCCGATGGGCGAGGTCGTGGCCGAAATCTACCCGGCGATCGCCGATTGGCTGTTTGTGGCGCTCACCGAGGGCGTCGCGAAAGGGCACGACCACCGGCTGGTGCTGCAGGCGGGCCAGTCGCCGCTCGCGTTCTCGCAGTCGAGCGGCGCCCAGCAGGAGCAAACCCATTTGAAGGTCGCGCAGGGATGAGTGGACAAGAAGCGAAAGCCTATACGGATATCACCTTCGAGGTGATCGACCAGGTGGCCTGGGTGACGATCAACCGCCCGGATGTCTTGAACGCCACGCGGGAGCTGACCCTCGACGAAATCCGCGACGCGCTGGCGTCGACAAAAAGCGACCCGTCGATTGCCTGCGCGGTCATCACCGGGGCCGGCGACCGCGCCTTTTGCTCGGGCGGCGACTTCAGCTCGATGATGCGCCTCAACTGGGCGGTGGCCAGTCACTGGAACGACCGGATGCTCGGTTGCGCGATGACGATCCGCGGCCTCGCGATACCGGTGATTGCCATGGTCAACGGCTGGTGCATGGGCGGCGGCAACGAGATCGCGCTGTGGTGCGACATCGTGGTGGCGTCGGAGAACGCCGTCTTCGGCCAGACCGGTGCCAAGGTCGGCGCCTGTCCGACCGTCGGTGCGACCCAGTACCTGCCGCGCATAATCGGCGAGCGTCTGGCGCGCGACATGATCTTCTGCGCGCGCCGTTTCAGCGGCGCCGAGGCCGAACGGATCGGCCTTGCCAACTATTGCGTGCCGCAAGACCAGTTGAAGGCCAAGACGCTCGAGCTGTGCGCATCGATCAAGTCGAACAGCTCGCAGACCATCCGCATGACCAAGTGCTCGCTCAATCACGAGTCGGACAATCTCTATGCGTCGTGGCGCGCCGGCATGGAGTTGCTCGCCCATGTCTGGGGCTCGGAGGAGTCGCTGGAAGGTATGCAGGCCTTCGTCGAGAAGCGCCCGCCAGACTTCAACAAATTCCGGTTGCGCAACAAGGCGCTGGTCGACGAGTACCTGGCCGGCGTCGAGCACGGGCCGGACGACAAGACGACGGCGTAGGCCAAAGGGCGGGCGGCAAATTCGGGCCGGACAGACGTGAAGCAGAGGGTACGAGAGTGAAGATTACCCGCATCGAAACGATCCCGGCTGCTCTGCCATACGCAAAGCCCATGCGCATGGCCGGCCAGCTTCTGACCATGGCCGAGGTCGCGGTGGTGCGGATTGAGACCGACTCGCCAATCGTCGGCTGGGGCGAAGCGACTGCTGCCCCGATCTTCAGCGGCGAAACCGTGAGCAGCGTCATGGCCGCGATCGCGCATCTTGAGCCCGCGCTGATCGGCACCGACCCCCGCGATGTGGTCAGGCTCGATCGTCTTATCGGCTCGCTCCTCGTCGGCAACTCTGGCGCGCGGGCCGCCCTCGACATGGCCTTTCACGATATCCTGGGCAAATCCGTCGGCTTGCCGGTGCACCGGCTGCTTGGGGGCCGCACCCGTGAGCGGATCGATTGCATGTGCCTGCTTGGCGCTGGACAAATCGAACGCGACCTGGCTGACGCCGCGGACCGCGCGCGCGATGGCTATCGCCTCCTCAAGTTGAAGGTGGCAATCCAGGATCTGCCTGACGAGGTTGAGACCGTCCGCCGGTTGCGGGAGGCGCTGGGCCGGGAGGTCGCGCTCGCGGTCGACGCGAACCAGGGATGGTCGGCGGACCAGGCGATCGCCTTCGCCCGGTCGACCGAGACCGCGGGTCTGGCGTTCATCGAACAGCCGGTGGCCGGCGACAACCTTGCGCAGATGGCGCGTATCGCTGGCACCACAACCGTCACGATCGCCGCGGACGAGGGCATACACGGTCTCGCCGACATCATCCGCCACGCCGATGCCGGTGCTGCCCAGGGCGCCGGCCTCAAAGTCATGAAGTTTGGCGGGCTGCGCCAGATCATCGAGGCAGGACGGGTCTGCGATTTCCTTGGATGGACAATCTGCGTCTCGGGCAAGCTCGGCGAGACCGGCATCTCCAATGCGGCCACGCTCCAGGTGGCCAGCGCCATCGGCTCGCTCGGATGGGGCTTGAGCCTGACCAATCACTACCTTGCCGACGATCTGGTTCGCGACCCGCCTCGGGTCGTGAACGGAACGATCGCGCCAACGGAAGAACCCGGCCTCGGCATCACCATCGACGAGAAGAAGCTCGAAAAATACGCGGTCAATCGAAACGCGGGTTCAGAGGTATCGGGATCGAAACTGAAGCAGACCGAAATGGCCAAATAACAGGCTTGGAAAGGAGGAGTAAATGAGCAGTTCCAGGAGGAAAAGCTACGTGAGCGGTTCATGGCGCGCGATGAAGGTGCTCGCCGTGTCAGGGGCGCTTGTCGCGATGGCATGGTCGCCGAGTTCAGCGGAGGGGACCTTGAAGTTCGGCGTGGCCGATCCGTTGACCGGACCGGCCGCGATCTTCGGCAAGGACCAGATGCAAGCCATACGCTGGGCGGTCGAGGACATCAACGCCAAGGGCGGCGTCATGGGGCGCAAGCTGGAGGCGATTATTCTCGACCATCAGGCGAAGCCCTCGGTCGGCATCACTGCCGTGAACCGCTTCGTCCATGTCGAAAAGGTGCCGGTATTCATCACCGCATTCAGCAATGTCGTGAAGGCAGTGGCGCCGATCGCCAACCGGAACAAGGTGCTGATGTTGAGCGTCGGGGCGAATTCGCCCGAAATCAAGAATTTGGGCAAGTTTGTCTACACGACATTCCCGCTTGCCGACGTCGATATGAAGGCGCTGCCGAAGTACCTCTACGGTAAGCTCGGCAAGCGCAAAGCCGCGGTGCTCTACGTCAACCACGAGACCGGTCGCGCCGGCGCGAAGGTGTTCCGCGACAACTTCATCAAGGCCGGAGGCAAGGTTGTTCTGTTCGAATCCTACGAGCAGCAGCGCTCGGATTTCACCGGTCTGGTCCTAAAGGTCAAATCGGCGAACCCCGACGTCGTTCACATCCACAGTGTCATTCGCGATTTTACTGCGATTGTCGCGCAGATGCGTCAACTCGGCATGGCCGTTCAGGTCACCAGCTATCAGACAGCGTTCAACCCCAAAATGATCAAGGCTTTGGGTAAAGGCGCCGAGGGCATCATCGTGACCGCGCTGGCACCGAGCGTGCAGGACAACAAGAACCTTCCAGCCTATTTGGCGCGTTGGAAAAAGGCCTACGGCCGCGAGCCTATCGGCCTGCCCTACACCCAGTACTTCTACGATGCGCCTTACATCGTCGCGAATCTTTACAAGTGGGTGCTAGAGCGCAAGCTGCCGCCGACCGGCGAAAACATGCGCAAGGCGCTCGTCAGCATCAAGACAATGCAATTGCCGCTGACCAACGCCGTCACCTTCAAGGAAGACCACACGGTCGACAAGCCTGTCTATTACTGGCAGGTGAAGGACGGTCGCTTCCAATTGATCGGCAAGTCACGATAGAGCGGAACCGAGACGCCCGGCGCGACACCAACACAGTCGCGCCGGGCCCCGGCCCGGGGGGACCACGGCATTGACGCTGGATCTGATCGGGCAGCTCGCCTGGACCGGTTTCGCGACGGCGACCTATTACAGCTTGTTCGCCATGGCGTTCGCCTTGGTGCTGAAGGTGAATCGGGTCTGGGATTTCGCCCAGGCCGGCACCATGGTTTTTGCCTATTTTGCCCTCTACGTCGCTTACACCGAGCTCGGATGGTCGGTGGTGCCCGGCCTGCTCCTCGGCCTCGTCGTCACGGTTGCCGTGGCGCTGATGCTGGAGCGCTTCGGGTTCGACGTGTTCCGGCGCCGCAATTCGTCGATCCTCACCTTCTTCATCTTCACGATTGTTTTCTCCCAGTTCGCAATCTATCTGGCCGAGTTGATTTTCGGCACCGAACCCAAGACGCTCACCCCGACGCTGATCTCGCCGGTCTTTATGGTCGGAAAGATCGTGGTCAGCCACTGGGACCTGAAGGCGATCGCCGTGACCGGCATCCTTGCGCTGGCGCTCTATGTATTCATGCGCCACACGCGCGAAGGCGAGCGCCTCGTGGCGGTGGCCGATAACCCGGATCTGGCGGAAGCCTACGGGATCAGCCGGAAACGAGCCTACGCCGTTTCGATGGCGCTCAGTGCTGTGCTGCTGCTGGCCGGTATCTATCTCTTCGGCACCAAGGCCGCCCTTTTCCCGTCGACGCCGCTCAACCGGCTTCTGGTCTATGCCGTGATCGCCACTATCCTGGCGGGGATCGGAAACGTCTTCGCGGCCGGGATCGCCGCCGTGCTGCTCAGCCTCATGCAGGCCTTCAGCATTCTGGTCATCGGCTCGAAATGGCAGGCGCTGCTCGCCTATATACTAATCTTCGTGGCCATCATTTTCTTCCCGCGAGGCGTCGTGCTGCCGGAGCGGCTGTCGCGTTTGCGACGGCCGGCCGGGCCGCCGTCGCCGGATGACGACGAAGGCGCCGCCGGCGAGGGCATTCCCGCTGCCGGCCCCGGGAAGCGCTAGACTGTATGGAGTACGTCTACACCATCGTGATCCTGAGCTGCGTCAACGTGATCCTGGCGAGCGGGTTCAACTTGATCCTCGGATATGGCGGCCTCGTCAGCATCGCTCATCCCATCTTCTATGCGATCGGCGGCTATGTCTCGGCGCTGGTTTCGATGAAGCTTGGCGTGCCTCCGATCTTCGCCGTGGTCATCGGCACGATGGCTGCCGCGATCGCCTCGGTTGGCCTCTCGGTGCCGTCGCTGCGGATCTCGGGGGACTATCTCGTGATCGCCAGCATCGGCTTTCAGCTCGGTCTGGTACACATCCTCAACAACCTGGAACTCACCGGCCAGGCCGGCGGGCTCAGCAACATCCCCTCGATCATCGAGCTGCCCGGCCGCACGCTGGTCTTCAGCCTCATCATGATCGTCGTCGCCGGGCTCTGCGTGCTCGTGATCCGCAAGCTGGTAAATGGCGACTTCGGGCGGGCGATCATCGCCATGCGCGATGACGAGGAGGCGTTCAGCGCGCTGGGGCGCAACCCGATCAAGCTGAAGGTCGTTCTGTTCGCGGTCGGCTCCGGCATGGCGGGGTTCGCCGGCAGCCTCTATGCGCATTTCTTCCTCTACCTGACGCCGGACGATTTCGGCATCTTCACCTCCGCAGCCCTTCTCACGATGGTCGTGGTCGGCGGAGCGGCGACGACCTGGGGACCGGTGGCCGGGGCGGTGCTGCTGACTGTGCTGCCCGAGGCGATCAAGTTTCTCGATCTGCCGGTGTCGATCATGGCGCCGCTTCAGGGCGTGATCTTCACGCTGCTGGTGATCTTCTTCCTGTACGCGCGCCCACAGGGCCTGCTGGGCGGCAGGCGTCGCGGCGGCGGGCTGGAGGTCTGGTCCAGCCGGGGCGCCTATCGAAGCCCGGACGGCGGTGAAACATGACGAGCGTCGTCCGCTGCCAGGATCTGAGCAAACGTTTCGGCGGTATCGTCGTCGCCGACCGGATCAATCTCGAGCTCAAAGGCGGCGAGATCGTCGGCTTGATCGGCCCCAATGGGGCCGGCAAGACCTCGCTGTTCAACTTGATTTGCGGTGTCGTCCAGCCGGATGAAGGCCACGTCTATGTCGGCAGCCGCCGGGTCGAGAAATTGCCGATCTACCAACATGCCCGGCTCGGACTGGCCCGGACCTGGCAGCACGTCAGGCTCTTTAATTCCCTGACGGTCATGGACAATCTGTTGATCGCGCCGCGCGACTATCTGGGCGAATCGTTGCTGAAGCTCATGTTCGGGTTGAAGCGGCTATCGGCCGCCAACCACGAGGCTTTGGACCGCGCCGGGGCGCTGCTCGAGCGCGTTGGGCTCGCGCACAAAGCCGCCGCCCATGCGTTCGAGCTGTCCTATGGGCAACAGAAGCTGCTCGGGATCGCCCGCGCGCTGATGAACGACGGCGATTGCCTGTTGCTCGACGAGCCCATGGCCGGCGTCGAAGGCCGAACATACGACACGATCAAGGCCGTGGTGCGCACCGAGGCCGAGCGGGGCAAGGCGATCTGCGTGATCGAGCACAACGTCGCCTTCGTGCGCGACATCTGCGACCACGCGGTCTTCATGTTCAACGGCAGTATCATGGCGAGCGGCAGCGTCGATGCGCTGATGGCCGACCGCCGCCTCACCGATCTCTACTTCGGCGCGGGACGCGGACGA
Organism: Alphaproteobacteria bacterium; assembly: GCA_035527975.1. GTDB lineage: Bacteria > Pseudomonadota > Alphaproteobacteria > JAPULJ01 > JAPULJ01 > DATKZM01. The sequence continues at coordinate 12,059 of DATKZM010000006.1, forward strand.
TGACGGCCGGCCCAGCGATGTATGAGGTCGATGCGCTGACCGCGCGCTATGGCCCACTGGTCGCGATCCGGGGCGTGTCGCTCTCGTTTGGAAAGGGCGAGCGGATCGGCATCTTCGGTCACAACGGCTCGGGCAAATCTACGCTGATGAAGTGCTGCGTCGGCGCCATCGCCGATGTCACCGGCACGATCCGCTTCTTCGGGGCGCCGATCACCCCGCGCGAAGTGCACCGGAACGTCAATCTGGGTATTGGCTGGGTGCCGCAGTCGGGCAACGTCTTTCCCAACCTCACCGTCGCGCAATGTCTGCGGACGGCGGCGCTGGGCGGCCGGCAGGGATCGCGCGACGAAGTCTTCGGCCTCTTCCCGCTCTTGCGTGAGCGGTTGGCACAGCGCGCCGGCTCGCTCAGCGGCGGCGAGCAGCAGATGCTGGCGGTTGGCATGTCGCTCATGCGGCGGCCGGAGGTGATGTTGCTCGACGAGCCGACCGCCGGCCTGGCGCCCGTGGCGGCCGAGCGTATGCTCGATGCGCTGAACCGCATCAACCAGGAACTCGCGACCGCCATCATCATCGTTGAGCAAAACGTGCTGCTGGCGCTCGATCACGTCGACCGGGCGATCGTCCTGCGTTCGGGTGAGGTCGTCTATGACGGCGCCAGCCGCGAGCTCAAGCGCAAGGAAGACCTCTGGAATTGGTTCTGACGGCCGCCGCCCGGGCGTCCGTTATGCGCAGAGCAGGATCGCGTCACAGTGATCTGGTGTGACGCGTAAATCTTGATCTAGGCGGCCGATGGCTTCTGCTTCAGCTCGATCAGCGTACCGCCAGCGTTGTCGGGGTCGAGGAACACGATCGGTTGCCCGCTGGCGCCGATGATCGGCTCGCCGCTTCCGAGCACCCGCATGCCTCGCGCGGTGAGGCGCTCGCGCATCGCTTTCAGATCGTCCACCACGTAGCAGATATGGTGCAATCCGCCGCCGGGCGATCGTTCCAGGAAGTCGTTGATCGTGTGATCCTCCAGAACGTGCTTGATCGGCGAGGTCTCTGCGGTTGCGGCCAGCAGCTCCACGCGGGTGTTGTCCAGCGTCACGAAGACCATCTCGATCCCCTGGTCCGGCATCGACAGCACGTCCGACACGTCGCAGCCGAAGACATCCCGGTAGAGGGCGATCGCCTGCTCCAGATCCGGAACCACGATCCCCAGGTGATCGACCGTCCTCAGCTGGTCCAGCTCCGGCTTCATACCCATTCCGCTTCCCGTCCGACGCCGGTCTACCCGGCCAGGCCAATCGCCTCGATCTGCACATGCCCCCCGGGGGACGGCGCCGGTCCTTGTATTATGACACATTCGAAGGCCGGCAAGTCGCCGTCCTCGATGAAGTGGCGCCGCACGGCTTCGAATATCTGAAGATCGCCGAAATCACCGAGATAGACCGTCATCTTGGCGAGGCCCGCGAGCGAGCTTCCCGCCGCGGACGCGACCGCTTCGAGGTTCTTCAGCGCCGACCAGCACTGCGCGGCGAGGCCCTGCCGGGGCTCCACCTCCTCGATCGGCTCCGCGATCCTGCGCCCCTCCGCCGGCAGGCCGGCCGCGGCGCGCACGAAACGGCCGGCGTCATCGTGTCCGACCATGCCGGAGAAAAACACGAACGGGCCGACCTGGGTCGCGCCCGGCGCGGCATAGGGCGCCGCAAAAGGCCAGTCGATCGACCGGCGCTCGATTGCGGTGTCGCGCCGCAGCGCCGTCAGCTCGATCTCGATGCGGCAGCCGCGATGCCCTACCTCGTCAAATCCGGTCAGACAGAGCGACGGCATCGCATCGGTAAAGAAATGCCTATGCACGCGATGGACCGTCGCAAGGTCCCGTAGATCGGCAAGGAAGATGGTCGCCTGGACCGTGTCCTCCAGATCGAGTCCTTGCGAGCGCAGGGTGCGGCGCAGCTCGTTGTAGACGAACCAGGTTTGCGCCGCGATCGGGCCGTCGCGGCTGTCGGGATGGCTGCGGCCCGTCGCCAGGAACCGGCCCTCCTCCGGCACGTCGTTGAACGAGTCGACGAGCGGCATTCCCGGCTCGGCGGTCTTGATGGCGATGTGTCCGGCGGTGAACACCAGCGGCCCGGAGGACACGGCCTGGGAATAGTGCGAGGCCGAGGGAAGGTCCTTGTTGTCGACCTCCGACACCACCGTGCGCTCCCCGAAGACCGGGTTTTCGCCCGGACACACGGCGATTGCGTCGATGCCGATCCAGTGGTTGAGCTTGCCGGCGACGTGTTTCACCCCGAGGCCGCTGCTGGGCGCCGGCGTCGGCTGCCAATGCTTGCGGACGCTCTCGTAAACGGGGAAGAACCGCTTGTCGCGCTGCCAGATGTGCTGGCGCAGGATCTGCTCGCCACTGCTGCCGGCAGCGACCAGCACCTTTTCCAAATGATCGTGCGTCGACCAGGATTCGGCGCTGACGACGCCCTCGAGCTCGTCGACGAGAGCAAATCCCTGCTCCTTCGATCGGCCCGCCTCCGGGATATCGTCGAAGCGCTGTGGCGGCGGGCCCGCCTGGTCGCCGCGCACGCCTGAAACGAACACCAGACCTTCAGCCTTGACCGCGAGCGGATAGGGAGCATACGCCGGGGAGAGTCCTGGTGCTGTTACGGATTGCTTTCTGGACATGCCGAACGTCCTTCCCTTGCCGCGGAGCCGGGCCGGGTGGACCGACATTACTTGGTTCACTCTAGCAAGTGCCCGACAACCGCAGAAATGCCGATTTGGCACCAATCGCTCTATCCGCTCGGCATCGAATGCCCTAGATCATATGTTTAGAGCACCCGTCACGCGTCACGCTGGATCACCGTGACGCGATCGTGCTCTAGGCACGGCGCCCGGCCTGATAGGAGGTGGCGCTATTCTGACGGGTCAATGCGGACGAAGCCGGGCGGCGCGTGGTGCAACGACTCGCAACCATCCTCGGTGATCAGCACCATCTCGCCCGTCTGCACGCCCGCCCTCCCGTCCCGCGTGACGACGTTGGGCTGAACCACCACCGTCATTCCCGCCTCGAATGTGAGATCGGGCAGCGGACCGGCGGGCCGGCTGCGCGAGCCGATGACCGGCGGCAGGTAGCCGCCGCCGAAGCCGTGCACCAGATCGTCCCAGACCGAGAACCCGGCGTCCTCGATGACCGAGGCGGCTTCCACGACCTGCTCGGGCCGCGCGCCGGGGCGCAGGACGCCGGCCACCGCGTCGAACGCCGCAGCCGCTACCTCCGAGAGCTCGCGGAACAACACCGGCGGATCTTCGCCAACGAAGTAGGTGCGCAAAACCTGGCCGGGGTGGAACCAGAACTGCCCGCTGATCTCGGTAAACAGGACATCGCCTTGCCGGATCGCGCGGTTCGAGGTGAACTGGCGCGGCACGCAGCAATCGGGTTCGGCCATCGCGGTGATGCCGAAGAAGTGGATCAGCGTGGCGCCGCCGTGCGGCACGTAGCCGCGCTCGACGTGATCGGCGAGGCGATGCTCGCTCTCGCCGATGCGCAGCCGGCGCACGAGGGAATCGAGTCCTAGATCGGTCAGATGGGCGCCAACCCGAAGCCAATTGATCTCCTCGGCGGATTTGACCAGCCGCAGCCGGGTATAGGCGGCGTTGAGGTCATGGATCGCGCTCGCATGGTCCGACAGGCGCTCGTGTTGCCCGGACGACATGGCGCCGATCACGCCGAGCCGTCCGCGCCCGCGCGGCCGTCGCCGGAGCGCGGCGAGCGCGACTTCAAGCCCGTTTCGTTCACCCCATAGAACGTCACAGTCGACGGCCAGCCGCTCGGCCATCAGCAGATGATTGTAGTGATCGACGAAGAGCGCCGGGCGCTCGCCGGGCGTGAGCAGCACGATGGCCTCATGCGTGACCGGCCATCCGGTCAGCCATTGAACGGCGCTGCCCGCGCGGCCGGCCTCGCGGATGAGCACGTGGTCGAGACCTGCCTCGGTGGCTGCCGCTGACAGGAGGTGCCGCCGTCGCTCCATCTCCGGCCGCCCGAATTGGGGATATTCGGCGTCCAACAGATCCCTCAAGCGAGGCTCCAAAGACCGTCTGCCGGTCTTCAATTCAGACATTGCGGCCGGCTACCGACATGCCCGGCCGAAGACCGGGATCAGGCACAAAATCGGGGGGTGGTTTTCAGTCGCGAACGGCAACGTTTTTGACAACTCGAGCGCCATTTGGCTCTCCGTTTAGTGGCAACCGATCTTTCCCGGCTCGAAGCAATCAGCCTAACTCAACTCGAAGCGGGAAATAAGGGCATCGGGTCAGTATATCCGTCATTGGGATGGAACGACCGTGCTCTTGAGCGTAGCTCGACGGGCTAGAGCGATGGCAGCCAGCAGGCATGAGCAACGTCCCGAATGGGTCGATTGTGCTGAAAAAGTCGGGTATTTTCGGCTGAGTGGTCGGGTTCACCGACAGCTTCGGGTTGGGCAGGTTACCGAGGCGCTACCCTGCGATGGCGGGTTGCGGCGTCGGGATCTTCCGCGGCCACAGGCAGGGGTACGAAGAATTTGATCCTTGCCATGACCAACGCCAACCGCAATCGAACTTGGCGAGGACGGCATTGACACGAAAAGTAACTGGCCGAGTCGGACAGGTGTCGCTACCGTCAGTGAATGACACCCATATCCTTCAAGCGGCATCGCTTTTCGCCTGCAATCATCCAACACGCGGTCTGGCTCTAGGCTCGGTTCACGGCGTCGTTTCGCGATGTCGAAGAATTGCTGGCAGAGCGTGGCATCGACGTTTCGAATGAGACAATACGGCGATGGTTTCTGAAGTTGGGGCGTCTGATCGCCTGCAATCTTCGTCGCAGCCGTCCGCGTGCCAGTGCTCGCTGGCATATCGACGAGATGGTCATCAAAATCCGTGATCGAAAATACTGGCTGTACCCAGGATTACGCTACTCAGGCGATCGACCAGACCAGCCTGTGTCCTGGTCCAGCGGAAAGATCGGCCTTGGCACGTTCACGTATGGCAGGCGTTCATAATGCAGGGTGCACAGGGCGCCGCTATCGCAGACGACAACCTGCCCGGCGATGGGCTCAAAAGCGGCGCGAAAATGCTGCATCGACTTGAGTGCGATGACGTTTTTGCGTTCTGGCTCGATGCCGAATGATTTGAACTGCTGCAGGTCAATTATCTGCTGGGCAATCGTAACGATCAGGATCTCGATGCCGTCAACGCGCACGACTGCGCTCGGGCCAAAGGACCGGCACAGCCCGCCAAGTATTGGTCCGTTGCCCACGAACTGGCCATCACTGATCGAAGCCAATTCACCTTCGAGTGTGAGCGGACCACCTCCGAATGCGGCGTCGGTCTTTCCACCGAGATCAATGCGAATGTGCTCTCCGACTTTGGCCTTGTGAAGAGCCTGGACCGTCTCGCCGTCGACCATCGGCCCGAAGCAGGCGTTACGTACCCCGGCCGCGAGGAGTGCACCAAGTAGCGCGGTTGAGTCGCCGTAACCGCCGGCACCAGGATTATCGGCGTAGTCAGCTATCACGAGCGGACCATTGCCGGGATCGAAGCCGGCAGCCACGGCGGATGCGGCTTCAACTGTAAGGTAGTCATTCAGCGTCTCATGGCGCCTTGCCCAAATGTCGTCAGCCAGGGTTTCAGCGAAGGCAATATGCTGGGCGAGATTGCCTTGGCCGGTGACCAGGACGGTCGGTCCGATATCGGCAATATCGGTGCTCGCAAAGCCTGCGTTTATGCTGACGGCGAACACGCAGCTATTCCTCTCGTACTCCTTGGCTGCTGCCAGGCGCGCGATCATCGGGCCAACATCAGTGCGCCCACCGTTCGTTTCCTCGAGCATTGGGCGGCTCACGCGGATCGTCTGCGGTTTTATCTCACGGGCCAACGTTCGGTGCAGGATCTCACCCGCCCGACGGCCGGTTTCGCGCATATCGACATGTGGGTACGTCCGGAAGGAAACAATAATGTCGGCGAGCGAGCACATCTGCCGACTCACATTCGCATGCGGGTCGAGGGTGATGGCAATCGGGACCTCGCCACCGATCGAGGCGCGAATTCGGCGCAAAATCTCACCTTCGCCATCCTCGCAGAAATCAAGGACCATTGCGCCATGTAAGCCGAGGAGAACACCATCAAATTTACCATGCTTGGCTGCTGCGACGATCGGATCGCAGAGCCACTCGAACGCGGCACGCTCTACTTTGCCGCTCGGTCCTGCTGCCGCGCTCAAAACGTGTTCGACTTGCCAGCCATATGCCCGGCCAACTTCGAGGAACCCCGCAAGCTCAGTATTCGCATCGCTTCGCGCCGCGATGGCCTCATCTCCAATCAAAAAATATCGGTCCCTAAATGCCTGCGCGCCGGTAACACGGCGACTGAAGGTGTTGGTCTCATGCGCAAGTTCCGCAGTGAGGACCCGGAATGTCATCAGTCAGCTCCGCTAGGGCTCGAATTTCAGAAGATCGCGATATCGGCTGGTGTTGGGCAACTGAGCTGCTGCCGGTTCCGTGGACACGCTGTTAAGGTTGCATCGCCTGTATTTTCGAAGTCCACAGGGCTGACGTATCAGAGCGACAATGTGAAAATGCCGCGTGGATCAATTGGCAAGCATGGTCAATGCAGCCCGGCGGTCTCCCGGCTTCAATCTAAGAAACAGCGTGCGTGCTTTCTTGATGTCTTGTTCAGAACCACTCTCGGCGGCCGCCTTGA
>DATKZM010000007.1:0-2022 GCA_035527975.1 Alphaproteobacteria bacterium
CAGGACGCTCTGGAAATCGTTCGAGAAAACATTCTGGCCCGAATCGAGGTCGAGGAAAAATGACGGCCGCGGGAAATTGCGGATACGGCTGAGCGAGCTCAACCAGTCGCTCGGCAACTACCTCGTCGAATACCAGCACCGACAACACCCGAGCCTCGCCGGCATGACGCGGGCGCAGGTGTGGTTGCAGATCGCACACACCGGCCTGGTCGAGATAGCGCCGGGGGCAGTCTACAACGGCTACAAGCAGTTCCGGCGGACGCTCGACGCCGCCGGCTGGTTCTCATATCGCGGCGAAAAATGGGCAGTTCAGGATCTGCACAGCTGCACGGTTGATGTCTACGAGGACATCGGGGGCAACCTGTTTGTCCGCGACGCCAAGGGCTACGGGCATCGAGTGATGCTGGCGGTCGAGGACGAGCTCGGCACCTACCGGGCGCAGAAAGCGGGACGGCGCGACGAGCTCGTCGCCGGGCTGAGCGGCGAGATCGCGTCGATATACGCCGGCGCGCCGGCCGTGCCGAACGTGGTGGCGATGCCGCCGAGAGTGACGCGGACGGTCGAGGCCGAGCTGCCCTTCGCTGAGCCGGGCACCTATAGGACAGTCGAGGAGGCACTCAGCGCGCTGGTCGATGCCGTCGGCGTCGAGCGCTGGAGACAGTTTGATGAGACGGCCATCGGTGCGCTGCGGGCGCACCTGGAAAAGGACTTGACGGAAGCGGCTGTGAGCGAGCTCGCGCGGGATCTCCGCGCGGCGATCGCCACGGCGTAAGAGGAGGAGACTATGCCGGATCACCTTGAATTGAGCACAGATCCTGAGCTGGCGGCGCAGCGAGTCTACCGCTATTTTGGGATTACAAAAGACCCCTGGGATGTGCTGATCCCGGATACTGAAGACTTCAAGGCCTGCAGGCAGGCGGTGCACGACGCGCTCACCTACAACCACATCCTCGTGGTGGTGGGCGACGTCGGCGCGGGCAAGACCACGTTTGTCGTTTTGATGGAAAGCAACAAGTCGATCCACTGGATAACGGTCGACAAGGAAAACAACGAGACCGTCAGCCCGCAGCAGATCCTCAAGAGCCTGATCCGCGGCCTGCGTTATGACAATCGCACCGGGCGCATCCCGGCCGACCCGACGCTGCAGACGATCGAGGCCAAGGAGTTGTTGATCAAAAGGATGCAGAGCGGCCAGCGCGTGGTGCTCTGTCTCGACGACGGGCAGCAGTTCCAGGCCAAGGCCCTCCGCTCGTTGAAGCGCATCCGGGAGTATCGCTACGGCACCAAGCGCCACCTCCTCTCGATCGTCTACCTCACGCACACATCGGGTCACCACCGGCTGCGGCAGCTCGAGGAGATCGGGCGGCGCTCGGCGGTGATCGAGATGCGCGGGCTGACGGACGATGAGACGCGGACTTACGTCGAGAAGACTGTCGGGGCGAACTTTGAACCGGAGGCGGTCGAGGCCTTTATCAAGCATTCGGGCGACCGCCGGCCGCTGGTGATCCAGAACCAGCTCGTGATGCTACTCAACAGGGCGATGCTGCGCGGCTCGAAGCAGGTCGGCATCGAGGACATCGAGGGCGGCCTCTCCCTGGACGCGCTGATCAAGCGGCACCGGATCAAGCTCGCTGAGATCGTAGAGGCGAGCGGTTTCAAAAAATCTACGGTATCCGGTATCGCACACGGCACTTACAAAGGGCGCGCCGACACCAAGGAAAAAGTGCGTGAGACCGTGATGGCGATCGTTAACAAGCGGGAGGCGGCGCAGTGAGCGAGGGTCTCATCGCGCTGCTCTATACGCTGCTACTCGCGGCGGGTTGGCTGGCTGTGTCGGCGCTGCCGACGACGGCGGCCAGACAACAACGTCGCGCTGCTTTCCCCACTCCCCCTATCACCCCTGATGACGAGGTCGGCGTGCGATATCCGCCGGCCTCCCTTTTTCCTTGTGCAACGATCCGGGCCCGCCGGCCGGCAGACAGGAATGTCCGCCCCCACGGGTCGGGACCGCGGCATAGGGTC
>DATKZM010000008.1:0-100450 GCA_035527975.1 Alphaproteobacteria bacterium
GGCCGGTTGCGCCGGCAAGGTCATCTTCGGATATCTCGGCAATCCGGGGATCGGGATCTCGCATGCCTTCAACCGCGCGGTCCGCGATAACGCCATCGCCTATGAGGACTGGACCAACTTCGCCATGGTCCTCCGCCTGCACGCGGGCTGAGAACGGCGGCGCAATAATCCCCCATTGAAGCGGCCGGAGGCGCAGCTGACTGGGCAAACTCAAGCCCGATGTGCTGCCCGTACTCCATGCATGCTCCGGCCAATCGGTTCTCTGATCCAATTCCTGTTCCAGGCCCGCAAAGCCGTCCAGCGCAAGTGAACGCCGGATGAACGGCGGCTTCAGGTTCGGTTCAAACGCGGATCGCTAAAACACGCGTCATGACGGCCGGAGCAATGACGCACCGGCCACCAAAACTGGAAACAGGAGTAAGACAGATGAAGGCCACCATTCTCAGCATCGCGGCAGCAGCCGCCATCACCCTGGGCTCCGCCGGTGCCTCGGTTGCGGCCAGCCCCGCCTCGAACGCCGGGCTGTTCGAGGGCGGCGAGACGGCACAGACCCAGCAGATCCGCCACCGCGGCGGCTGGGGCGGGCATCACCGGCGCTTTCGTCATCGCCGGATGTGCCGTCGCCTCTACTACAAGGGCTTCGTTCTGGGCAACCCGTTCGCCCGCCGCGCCTTTTACCGCCTGTGCCGGCATCGTCGTCCGCACTACGGCTACGGCTACTAGAATAGCGCGACATGCCGAAGCTTCCATGACGGCGGTCGATCGGATGATCGGCCGCCGTTTCTTTTTGCCGTCACTTGTGATGCAACCTGATCAACACGGTCAACCAGTCAGCACACGGCAAAAATTCGCTCGCATCCGCCCACGCGCCGTTGTGATCGTGATCACTGCCACCGCGAACAGCGCGTGCTACCCAATATCGTTGAAGGAGCTGGGAGCTCCAAAACACTGGGAAGGTCATCATGGACAAATGGATTGTGGGACGTAGCGAAGGCTGCGACGTCATTGTCAATTTCCCGACGGTGTCGCGTCAGCACGTCATCTTGCGAGAAGCCGGCGAGGATATCTCACTCTGCGATCTCAGTAGCACTGGTGGCACGCACGTCGTGCAAGACGGAACTTGGACCCCTGTCCAGCGTGCCAGGATCTCACCCGACGAACCGATCCGGCTCGGCGATTACAAGACCACCGCGCGCGCACTACTCGGTGCGGCCGGCTTCGGCATGTTGGACAATGCCGGCAATGAGTTTGACACCAAATCGCCGCGCCACCGCTCCGATTAATACCAAATCTCAGTGATATTGAGCCATTTGACCGCGTTACGCGGCTTGCCCGGTGCGCTGCATCGCGCCGCGCCGCGTGCCTAACCTGAGGGCCAATCCGCCGCCATCAAAATGGCTCAATATCACTGTATAAGGTTGGACGACGTCGAGATCACGTGATCGGCGCTACCATCGCCGACGCAGCCTGCGATGTCAGCTTCGGACTCAGGCTGTGTAAAAAGCCGGACATTCGCGCGTCCCTTCAGTGAGGGATCGTCAGACGAGACCAGCTCTGTCACGGTATCGGCTGGCACGCAGGGTCTCGGCCTTGTCTTCGGTTCAGCGTCCCCCGCGATACTCTGGCCCTTGATAGCTTTCCAAGCCGACTATGCATATCTTGCCCGTCCGCCTCATATAGGCCTCGTAACCGCCAACATCGATGCAGCGCGGCTTCTTGTCGGTCTTTGGCGAGCTATCCTTCGTTCGCCCTCCTGCTTTCGGCACTTCCTTCCTTTTTTCAGCGGCGAGCCGCACCGTCGGCGCGGTCTTCGGCGTGGCATCTGATCCCGCCAAAGCAGCCGGCCCAGCCTGCGCACCGTTGGGGCCGAGGCAAAGGGCTAATGCTGTAGCGGGCCACAGCAATGCCCGCGTTGTCGCCGCAAAACGGATTTGGAGTGCGTCAATCCCAGCCCATCGACGCGGCGACTTTTTCACTAAGGCACCCTACGATCCGGAGCCAAGCGGGGCGCCCGCGAACAAAACGCCGAACGCTTCGCACCAGATCACCACCGATGTGTATTTTGCGAGATCGGTGCCCTTGGGGATCAAATAGCTCTGGCCACCGCTGGAGCGCTTGAGCCCGCCGAGCGAGATGTGGCGTGAGCCGGTGACGTCAGCGCCGCGCCGCGGGCCGGCATGGGCGACCAGCCAGACCTTGAGGTCCGGCCCGCGCGTCACCCGGAAATCGCGTAGATCGAGGAACAGCTTGCCGTCGACGGTGCGGCGAATGACGGCCCGCCCGCTGCCCTGATAGCGGCCGCCTGCGCCGGAGATGTCACCCGACGCGACGACGGTGCCGGCTTCAGCGGCCACGGCCGCGCGCGGGCCGGGCACGAATGTGGTCCCGTTGTGAGTTGATATTGGCGAGATGCCGCCGATGAAGGCGAAGAGGCTGGCGGGGATGGCCAAAATGGCCGTCTTGAGCATGGCAATCTCCTTACAATCGCATGCGCGGAACATTCGGCTGTGCTTTGACACGTTAACGGCTGGCCAGAGCATTTTCCACTTGCATGGAACCGGCTCCAGCCCTCATGAGCTTGTCGAAAGGCCCGCGCCAGTCGATCCGCGTTGCGGGATCGACCCCCAGGGATACTGCCCTTGATTGAGCGTTGGGGGTGGCCGGGCGGGGGATCGAAGTTTCCAATGAGACGATCCGGCGGGGCGCGCTGAAGTTCGGAAACCACAGGCTCGCTATCTTCGATGCGTCAGACCGAAACCCGATGACCGGTGGCATCTGGGTGAAATGTTCGTATCGATCCACCGCAAGCGGATGTGTCTGTGGCGCGCAGTGCGCAGCAAAGGGGAAGTCCGGGACATCCCAATCCAGGTAACGTGTCAGCGCCCTTCGGAGCGCTTGCACGGGCGTTCATAGATGATAGTGGCCCGGTTGGAGATGCACGCCGCCCGTTATCTTCCCTTGTACTTGGGCGGACGTTTTTCCTTGAACGCGTTGCCACCTTCCTTGATGTCCTCGGTGGCGTACACTTGGTTGTAAAGCTCGCGGTCGAGCGAAAGCGCCCCGGGCAGCCCCATCTCGCGGCCGAGCGTGGTGCCCATCTTCATCGCGGCGATCGACTTGACCGGCCCCTCGGCGATGCGCCGGGCAAGTTCGCTGACGTGGGCGAGCAGTTCCTCCTGGCCCACGACCTCGTCGATGATGCCGAGTTCGTGCGCCTGATCGACCGTCCAGGTCTCGCCACTCATGCCCAGCCTGAGCGCTTTGGCGAAGCCCACCAGCCGGCCCAGAAGCTGTAGGCCGCCGCCGCCGGGGAAGCCGCCGAGATTGACCTCCGGCAGGCCGAGCGCCCATGAGCCCTGGCCCGCAATGCGGATGTCGCAGGCGAGCGCGAGCTCCATGCCGCCGCCCAGGCAATTGCCGTTGATCGCGGCGATGAACACTTTGGGCGTGGTGCGCGCCCGCATGATGATCATTTCATGGAACAGATACTGCACGTAGTTCATGCGATTAGCGTCGGCATCGAGCTCGGAGAGGTCGAGCCCGGCGGACAAAAAGCGCGGCACCGCGCTGGTTATCACCGCGACCTTCACCGCGGGGTCTACCCGAACCGCGAGGATCGCCTGGCTGATATCTTCAAGCGTATTCATGTCGAGCGCGTTGGCCGGCGGGCGATCGAGTTCGATAAAGGCGACACCATCGGTCTCGGTTACGCGCAGGGATGAAGTCTCGAGTGTGGCTATGGACAGCATGACGCGCTCCTGGGGCTTTTAGCGGGGGCCAATCGACGGGCTTAAGGGATCCGGTGCAGTCAATATCGAAATCGCGTTGGGCAGCATGGCTCAGACGCTCAAGCCACCGCCGACGCTGAGGGTCTGGCCGGTGATGTAGGCGGCCTCGTCCGAGGCGAGGAAGGCCACCGCCGCCGCGATCTCTTCGGGCTCACCGGGCCGCCCGGCGGGGACGTCGCGCAGTACCTCGGCAGCCCAGGCGGGCTCGGCCTCCATGCGGTTCTTGACCGGCGGCGTCGCGGTTAGCCCGGGTGAGACGCAGTTGACGGTGACGCGGTGAGCGGCGAGCTCCTTGGCCAGCACCTTGGACAAGCCAATGACGCCGCCTTTGCCGGCGGCGTAGATCGAATGGCCCCACAACCCGGTCAACGCCGCGTCGGAGGCGATGTTGACGACCCGCCCGAAGCCCTGCTTGACCATGTGGGGCAGGGCGGCGCGGCAACAGTGGATGGTGGCGTGCAGGTTGAGGGCGAGCTCGTCCAGCCAATCGTCCTCCTTGTCGAGGAAGGCCTCGACGCGTGGTCCGCCGACGTTGTTGACCAGGATGTGGAGGGCGCCAAACGCCTCCAGGGCCCGCTCGACGACGAGTATCGCGCCTTGCTTTTGGGTCGGGTCGGCCTCGACCGCGATCGCCCGCGCGCCCTCGCCCTTGAGCGCCTCGGCCACGCGCTCGGCGCGATAGCCGCGATTGTCGACGACGCAGACCTGGGCGCCCTCACGCGCCAGCCGCTCGGCCACGGCGAGCCCGATGCCGCGCCCGGCGCCGGTGACGATGGCCGCCCGCTCGGCAAATTTGTTCATTGCGCGCCCGCGGCGTCCGGCGCCGGCCAGGTGAGCTTCATGTCTTCGAGCAAAGGGCCGAGGCGGCTCGCATAGCGCGCCATTGGCACCGTATCCGGCACGACGCCCTCGCGGCGCAGCGGCGCCAGGTCGCCGATCGCCTCGAACCAATGGCGCACGCGGGGAAGCAATGCTTTGCATGCCTCGCGCAACGCCGCCGGCACCTGACCCTCGCGCGCCATCAGGTCGGCTGCCGCGCCGTGGGCAAAGATCCAGTGCTTTGCCTCCTCTTCACACATCTTGCCGATGGGGTTGCGCAGCGGCGCAAAGCTCGACGCAGCCAACGCCTCCAGCATGACGGTAACGGCGCCGTCCCACAGGCACATGAGCGCCACCATATCCGGCCAGGATTGGGTATGCGGCTCGAAGAGCAGGGCCGCCGGATGGGCCAGCGGGTCACCAAGTCCGACCCGCTCGGCGCGCCCGCGCTCCGCGGCAGACCGCGAGCTGCCATTGGCGAACCCGTGCACGTGCAGCGCCGTCAGTACCTGGGCGTGGCCGAGTTCATCCTGGGCCTGTGCCGCCAGCGCGATACCGGTCTCCAGCGACGGCGCGCGCACCGACCAGGCGACGGCCTCGCGGGCCAGGACCTGTTTGCTATCGCGCAGCCCCAGGATCAGGTCTCCCAGGGCCTGGGGCGGCGCGGCCACGTCGACGGTCGGCATGGCGCTAGCCCGCGATCGGTGTTTGCGAATAGATGTGGCGGCGCGAGACCACCGCCACGTCGCGCCACTTCTCCTCGTTGAAGGTGGTAAGCGCGTAGGCATATGCGAGTTCGACGTTGGTCGCCGTGACGCCGCCAAGATGCTGCAGCGGATCCAGCGGCTGGCGCCTGGCGAAGACCTCGTAGCGTTCGGGCGTGACCGTCATCGGCCTTCTCCCCTCACGCATCCTCTAGCCGGCGCAGCGCGCGGCGGCCCTCACGCAGCAAGGCCAGGTTTTCGCGTGCCTTGGGGCCGCGCAAGCGCCAGCGCTCGAACACCGCGGCCCACTCGATAGGCCGGTCGAAGTCCCATTTCTTGGTCTCCGGCTCGAAATGGCATGGGAACGGGAAATCCACCACCCATTCTTCCTTGTCCTTGTCGTAATGGGCCGGCGCTTCGAGGCCAAGGCTCTCGAGCAGCGGCATGGTGTAGTCCATCCATTGCTGGCGCATCGCGTCGTTGCCGTGGCCCTTGAGGCGGTAGACGGTCTGGATGAAATGCCCCTTGTGGGTGTCGGCCGGCCCGAACCATTCGATGTACAGCGGAAACTGCCAGTCGAGCGCCTTCTGGACGGCCCGCTTGCCCTTTACCGTCTTGACCGCGTCCTCAAGCACCGCCTTGCCGAAACGGACGTGGAAGTTTTCCTCGACCAGAACCTTGGCCAGGGCGCGGCGCCACGGCGCATAGCTCGAATAGTCAATGATGTCGCTGACCAGAACGGCGCCGGCATATTCGGCCATCCCCTCGACCAACGCTGCCTCCTCCCAGTTCTCGATCGGCATATCGAACATGTAGGGGTAGCGGAACTCGGAGATGTCGCGTTCGTAGATCAACTTGTCGTGGGAAATTCCCAGATCCTCCACCACACGGTAGTCGATTTGGGCGTGGCCCAACTCGTCCTGAAGGATGGCCAGGAGCTGGCGCTGGAAGCGGGGCGGTATATCGGTGTCCAGATAGGAGAACAGGAATGGAGCCGACATGAACTCGGTATCGCCGGCGATCACCACCATGCGCCGAAGCTCGGCAAGATAGCTCGGCGTCATCTCCGCGACGCTCTCGATCAGCCCGCCCTTGGCGACCCGCTCCCTGAGCTCGGTCTCGCTTACCATGTCGTCTCCTCCTTCATGCCGGACGCGCCGGCGGCATTCGGTTACGATCCCACTTCGATCAGGTCGCGCTCTTTATTTCCGGCACGCTTGAACGCCGCCAGCATGGCCGCGATGGCGCGCCACTGGACGGCAATGTAGCCCTCGATGTCCATGGATGGATGAAAGGCCCAGCGCTTGATGGCCCACATTTCGCCCAGGACCGTCACGTCCCAGGCCAAGGTGGCCGCGTCGCCGGCCGCATAGCCCTGATCTTCCAATAGGCGCAGAAACACCTGCACGATGCCGCGCTCGCTGTCCAACAACGTCTGCCACAACTCCCGCGGCAACCCGTCGAAGCAGCGGTAGAAAAGGCGATAGTACTCGCTGTAGCGGTCGACCAGGTGGACGTAGTGACTGAACGCCAAACGCACCGTGTTATCGCCCGCGGAGGCCTGATCGATGGCCGCGCGTAGCGATCGGGCGATGTTTTCGTTGGCGTCCTGCGCCATGGTCGCGAACAGGCTGCCCTTTGACGGGAAATAGCGGTAGAGCGAGCCGGCATCGAGGTCGAGCGCGCGCGCCAACTCGCGCATGGTGGTCGACTGGAAGCCCTTCTCCAGAAACAGCCGGCTGGCTTCGGCGACGATCTCTTCGCGTCGCTTCGCCGCGCCGCCCGGTTTGTCCGCGCTCGCCGATCCCTGAACAGCCATTTCTTGGGCCCGCCGTGTCGACAATCAAAGCTGCCAACAACGTTGTTCTCGTATATTGGCGAAGCTATACGCGTGCAAGCCCGGAGTCAAGATTGGCCCGTAAAACCTGGTTTCCCGGCCACGGATTGGACGCCGTTCCTCACGCCAGCCGCTTGATGAGCTCGCCCTTGAGGATCTTGCGGGTCGGCGTCATGGGCATTTCATCGACGGCTACAAGACGCTCCGGCCAGCGCATCTTGGCGACCCCTTTGGCCTCCAGCCAGGCGGTCGCATCCCCGAGCGATAGGGAGGCGCCGGGAACCAGCTCCACGAACAGGCAGCACCGTTCACCCAGCACGTCGTCCGGTTCCGGCACCACCGCCGCCTGGACAACGCTTTCATGCGCGGTTATGAAATTTTCAATGTCAGTCGGGTTGATCTTGATGCCGCCGCGGTTGATGACGTCCTTGACGCGGCCGGTGATAGCGACGTTGCCATCCGCGTCGATGGTCGCAAGATCGCCGGTCCTGAACCAGCCGTCCCCGGCAAAGCCGGCGCGATCGGCCTCGTCGTTATCGAGATAGCCGGCCAACACGGTGTAGCCGCGAACCTCCAGCCCGCCCTCTGCTCCGGCCGGCAGCGGATTGCCGTCTTCTCCGGTAATGCGGAGCTCCAAGCCATCCAGAGCTTGGCCAGCCGAATGATGGCGCACCTCGGGACCGGATTTGGGCGGCGTCTGGGTTATCAAAAGCACCTCGGTCATACCGAACAGCTGGCCCGTGCGGCCGTTTGGCAGGTAACGCTCGAAGGCTGCGGCGATCGCTGGCGGGCACAATGCCCCGCCGGTGATGACATCGCGGATGGATGAACAGTCATGGCTGTCGAGCAGTCCGGACTTGAGCGTCGCCGCGAGGTGCGCCGGCGCGCAGAACACCACGCTCGGCCGACCATGCTGGATGCGCTGGACCAGGGCGTCGGGCGTGAACAGGTCTATCAGCAGGTTGGTGGCGCCGGCGCAGATAGCAAAATCGGTCACCAGCAGACCGAACACGTGGGTGAAGGGCGGCACGAGCATGACCACGTCGTCGGGCGAAAGGCCGATGGTCGGGCCAAAGGCAAGGGCGTTGGAGATGATCCTGCGGTAGGTACTCAGCACCGCCTTGGGCGCTGCCGCGGTGCCCGAGGTGAAGCACAGAACAGTCGGATCGTCCGGCCCCGGTGTCCAATCGATGGGATCGTCAGCGCCGCCCTCGATCATCGCGGTCAGTGAATGACCGCCGTCCGGCACCGGATCGCCCAAAACAATGACATGCTCCAGGGTCGGCACTTCGGCCTTGAGGGCGAAGGCTGTCGCCGGCGCATCGTAGCGCTCGGTTGGGGCGCCGCAGATCAATGCCTTCATGCGAGCATGGCTCATCAGCGGCGCCAATTCGCCGGCCCGGTAGGGCATATGCAGCGTGCCTATAATGCCCCCCATCATGGCGAGGCCCATATGGGCGATGATGAACTCGGGAACGTTGGGCAGTTGAACGCCGACCACATCGCCCTTCTCGACGCCGATCCCCAACAGCGCGTTGGCGAAACGCCGTGCCGCGGCGAGCAGCTCGACATAGGTCAGCGTGCGGTTGCCGGCGATGATCGCCGCCCTGTCCGGCGCCTCGCGCGCCCATCGCTCGAGATAGGTGATGAGGGTATCGTCGCTCCAATAGCCCGCATCGACGAAGCGCTTCGTGTCCTCAGCGCTGTGTTGTGGCGCGTGGTCCAGGCTACCCATTGGTTACCTCGCGGCGGCGAATTTGGCGCTCCATGCGAACCATTTCGCAAACGCGCCCTTGGCGATCTTGTGCCTTGGCATCAGCGCCCGTGTCGGCGGTGTGTTGCGTCGAGACGCCCCCCGAAGAGACGGCGAAGCCCCGATAGGCAAACAGTCCTTCGGGCACCTTTGGAAGATTTATCGCCATGACCTCGCCATTGCAATTCCCGCAGTTGAGCAGACCGTTCGCGAGATGCCACGCGGCGTCCCGCATCTGGGCGTGGCTCTGCAGTCGGTCGACGGCGCCCCTGACAAAACGTAGAGCGGCATCTGGATGAAAAATGCCGTTGCGCAGCTTGCGACGCCGGGCAATTGTTCGATGGCCAGTGAAAATGCCGCCGGCGATCACTATGTAGAGGACAGCATATTTTTTTGAACGCCCTGATTTGCCCTCGGCGGATCGACAGATCCGACTCCCCCAACCCAAGTGATCGGCCACAATTGTTGCGACCGCACGGGATTCTACCTGACGATGGGGCCGGCCCTGCCGTGTCGGATATCGAGGCTCCTGTCGCGGACCACAGCCAACGCGATCTAAGAGCCGCGGCGGCCGGGTTCCAGACGCCGTCGCTCGTCAAGAGCCTGGGGCAGGCGGCGACGTCATTGGGCGGCTTTCTCGTCGCTTGCACCGCCATGTACCTGACCATCGGGATATCCCTATTGATCACGGCGGTCCTGGCTTTGGTGGCGGCGGGCTTCCTGGTGCGGGTCTTCATTATCCAGCACGATTGCGGCCACGGCTCGTTCTTCAAGTCCCGGCGCGCCAACCATGCAATGGGTCTGCTTTGCGGCCTTCTCACCTTGGCACCCTACGCCTCCTGGCGCCGACAGCACGCCGGTCATCACGGCGTGTGGAACGACCTCGAACGGCGACACAGCGGCGCCGATATTTACTCGTCCTGTCTGACGGTCGCCGAATACCATGCGCTCAGCCCGTGGCGCCGACGGCTGTATCGCTTTGCACGTCATCCGCTTGTTGCCAATGTCCTGCTGCCGCCGCTGGTCTTCATCCTCCTCTTCCGGGTGCCGTTCGACATGCCAAAAGCATGGCGGCGCGAACGGCGCGGCGTGTACGCGACCGACGCGGCGCTGGTCGCGGTAATCGTAGGGCTGGGCCTGCTGGTCGGGTTCGGGCATGTCGCCGCTGTGCAGCTATCGGTCATGGTTCCGGCGTCGATCATCGGGGTCTGGCTGTTCTCGGTGCAGCACCGGTTCGAGCACACACATTGGGCGGAGCGCGGTAAATGGCGGTTCGGCGACGCCGCACTCCTGGGCTCGTCCTATCTCCGCCTGCCGCGCGTCCTGCAATGGTTCACCGGCAATATCGGCTTCCACCACATCCATCATCTCGACCCCCGCATCCCCAACTACCGGCTGCAGGCCTGCCATGATGCGAACCCGGTCCTGCGGACGGGGCCCAGCTTGACGCTCTGGAGCGGGCTCGTGCAGTGGCGTTTTGCCCTGTGGGACGAGGTTCGCGGGCGCATGGTCTCCTTCAAATCCGCCGGGACCGGCGCGCCCTAGAGATTACGCCGACCGGGCCGATGATTTGCCTGCGGCCTCCGTGCCGCGCCCGCAGCCCTCGCCGCGCGGCTGGTCCGCAGCATTGCCATCGCGCACCGACCGATCTGTTTCGAATGGTGCACATGTGTCCGGAACGCCAAACCTGACGGGTATCTCGCAAGACGGCTAAAGTCCAAGATAGGCTGTCTTGACAGCCGGGTCGTCGGCCAAATCCGAGCCTGCACCGTCAAGCACCACCCGGCCATTTTCCAGAACATAGGCGTGGAGGGCCAACGCCAAAGTACGGCGCACGTCCTGTTCGGCGATCAGAATGGTGAGGCCGCCCGCGCGCAACTCCTCAATGCTCTCGAAGATCGTGTCGGCCATCATCGGGGCAAGGCCAAGGGTCGGCTCGTCGAGCAGCAGGATGCGGGGGGCCGCCATCAGCGCCCTGCCGATCGCCAGCATCTGTTGTTCGCCGCCCGAAAGCGTGCCGGCGGTCTGTCGGCGGCGTTCGGCCAGGCGAGGAAAGCGCTCGTAGATTTCGCCCAGCCGGCCCTGCGCGTTCGCCCTTGCGCGGCGTGCGATAGCGCCGACCCGAAGGTTCTCCTCGACGGTCATCTGGGAAAACACCATGCGTCCCTCGGGAACCATTGCGATGCCACGCTCAACCCGTTGATCGGCTCTGAGCGCGGTGATATCCGCGCCGCCGAGGTGGATGTGGCCACGGCGCGCGGGGAGCAGGCCCGAAATCGTCCTGAGCGCGGTCGTCTTCCCGGCACCGTTACTGCCGATCAGCGCGGCAACCGTGCCTTCGGCGACGGTCAGCGAGAGCTGATGCAGCGCGACGACTGCGCCGTAGCCACTGGATAGGCCATCAACGGCGAGCGCGTCAGCCATCGGCGCGCCCCAGATAGGCAGCCTGCACATTGGCGTCGTCGGCCACCGCCGCCGGGGGACCTTCGGCGATCTTCTCGCCGTGATGCAGGACCACGATCCGTTCGGAGAGCGCCATAAGGGCGCGCATGACATGCTCGATGACGAGCACCGTCAGCCGGTATTCCGCCTTGATGCCCCGGATGATGTCGAGCATGGATTGCACTTCGGTCGGCGTCAGTCCCGCCATGACCTCGTCGAGCAGGAGCAGGCGCGGTCCGGTTGCCAGCGCCTTTGCGACTTCGAGCTTCTTTTGGGCCGAAAGCGTGATTGCGCCGGCCGGCTCGTCGCCGAACTGCGAGAGGCCCAATTGTTCGAGGATTGCCGCCGCCCGCTTTGACGCCGCGCTCCGGCTGGCAGCCGGATTGGCGCCGAACAGGGCTGCGGTCGTCACGTTCTCGCTCACGGTCAGGCCCTTGAGAGGGCGCACGATCTGATAGGTACGGGCGATCCCGGCGCGCGAGACGCGGTCCGCGTTCAGCCCGCTGACGCGGCGTCCGTCGAACACGATCAGCCCGCTGGTGGGCCGCACGTTACCCGCGATCAGAGAGAACAGCGTGGTCTTGCCGGCGCCGTTGGCGCCCATGATCCCCAGCATCGAGCCGGCGTCCACGGTGAACGAAACATCGCGCAGCGCCGCAACGCCGCCATAGCTCTTTGACACGCTTTCGACTTGCAGGAGGGTCATCGCACGAGCCTATGCCGGTTAGGCCCAAGCAAACCGACAAGGCCGCCCGGCAGGAACAGGACGAACACGACCAGCAGCGTGCCCAGGACGATCAGGTAGAGCTGTGGGAGTGTCGACCAGAGCAGCTCCGACAGGACCACGAGAAAGGTCGCGCCCAGCAGGGGGCCACGGGCGTCGTCGCTGCCGCCGATAATCGCCATCGTTACGATCGAGAATGAAATGACGGGGTCGAAGACCTGGGTAGTCTCGAAATAGGTCGATCGCAGCACGAACGTTCCGCCCGCCATGCCGGGGATCACCGCGGCGAGTATGAATGCGTAGACCTTGAAGCGGGTGACCGGGACGCCGAAGGTCTGGGCGGCCTCCTCGTCTTCGCGGATCGCGACGAGCCCGCTGCCGAGCCGCGAGCGGCGCACCGTCCAGGCAAGGCCGGTCGCGGCGGCGGCGAGGGCAAGCATGATCAGATAGAGATCGGTGACCGACGGTGTGCCGAAGAGGAGCCGGCTGGCCTGGCCGGACGATGCCTCGATGTTGATCACGATGTATTTCACAAGCTCGGCGATGCCGAATGTGAGGATCACGAAATAGGGTCCGCGAACGCGCAGGACCGGCGCCCCGATCACGGCCGCGAAGATCCCGGCAACCAGACCGCCGAGCGGAATCGCCACGAACAGCGGGACGGCCTGCCAGGTGACCACGACGCAATAGGCGCCAAGGCCGTAAAACACCACGTGCCCCAGCGAGATGTAGCCTGCCATGCCCGAGAGGATCGTCCAGCTTTGGGCGAGGGCGATCCACATCGCCAGGTTGAGGGCCACCGTCAGGTAGTAGTCGCCGATCAACCAGGGAAGCCCGGCCGCGCCGGCACCGGCGAGACCTGCACCAATGACCCAGAATGCGGCCTTCATTGGCTGATCCTGCGTCCGCCAAGCAGGCCCTGGGGCCGCAACAGCAGCACGCCGACGAAGACGCCGTAGAGGATGATCGACCGGGCGTTCGAGGACGTCAGGACGACGCCGTAGATCTCCACGAATCCAAGAAGGAAACCCGCCAGGATGCCGCCGACGAGATTACCCAGCCCACCCATGATGATCACGACGAAGGCGGCGATGGTGAAAGGAAAGCCCATGAACGGAGAGATCTGCTCGGTCATGCTGAGCAGCGTGCCGGCGAGGCCGGCCAGCCCGAAACCGAGCATCAGGCTCACGATCTGAACACGGCGCACATTGACGCCGACAACCGCCGCCGCCTCGCGGTTCTGGATCAGCGCCTTTATGGCCAGGCCGTAGACGCTGTAACGCAGGACCAGCGCGGTCGCGACGCAAATCAGCACCGAGATACCGAGAATCGCGAGGCGGTTTCCGGTCATAGACACGCCGCCAAGCCGATAGATCGTATCGAGATAGGTGACGGCGCGCGGCGACGGCGTGAATGCCAGCGAGGCCAGGTTCTGGATGACGACGGAGATCCCGAAGAACAACAGCAGTGAATTCGCCTCCAGCTTCTCCACCGCGGGCGTCGTCTCGATCTGTCGTCGGAACAGCCCAAGATACGCCAGTGCACCCAGTCCGGCGGCGCCGAGGACGGCCAGGGGCGCGGCCAGAAGCGGCGATATCTGACCGAGGCTGAACAACCAGAACGCCAGATAGGCGCCGAGCATCACGACATCCCCATGCGCGATGTTGAGCAGTCGCATGGTTCCGTAGACGAGGTTGAGTCCGAGGCCGGTCAGCGCGTAGACAGCGCCGATGACCAGCGCCGAGAACAGAAGCTGTCCGGAAAGAACCGTATCCACGACGACGGCAAGTCCTTATTGGCAACCCGAACATGCGA
The DNA here is from genome assembly GCA_035527975.1 of Alphaproteobacteria bacterium. Lineage (GTDB taxonomy): Bacteria > Pseudomonadota > Alphaproteobacteria > JAPULJ01 > JAPULJ01 > DATKZM01. Next base: position 13,883 of record DATKZM010000008.1, read on the forward strand.
GCGGAGGCGCCCGGGCAATCCCGGCGCCCCCGGCTGCGCAAGCAATGGCGAGCAAGCGTTGGTGGGAAACCGCCCGGTCAGCGGCTTTGATAAGTCGCCGTCGCGATGCTCTTGGGCCAGACGATATGCATCCTGCCGGCCTGAATCTGCAAGAAGGCCGTCGGCGTGACCGTGTTCTCAACGCCCTTGAACCTCACAGCGCCGTTGATGGTCTCAAAGCTGCCGCCGGCGATCGCCTTACGCAGCTTCTCCTTGTCCAGGCCGGCCTTGGCAACCGCCTGTTCGAGGATCTCAACGGACATGTAAGCCAATGCCGAATCGAGGTAATCGGGTTCCGATTTGAACTTGGCCCGATAGGCATCGAAGAACGCCTTGGCCCGCGGCCACGACGTCTGGTAGGGGCTCCAATGGCCGATGGTGAGGATGCCGTTGGCGCCTTTGCCAAATGCCTTGGCGAATACCGGTATCGTCGGCCCGACCAGAAGGAATTCCATCTTCGCCTTGATGCCGATTTCCCTGGCCTGCTTCATGTAGAGGAACGAGTCGTCGGGGTACGACAAGCCGATGATCGCATCGACCTTGGCATTTTTGATCTTGGTCAGGATCGGCGTCATGTCTCTGATATTCGGCGGATACTTCTCGTCGACCTTCACCGCGATGCCCGCGGCCTTCAGCGCCGGGATGAGGAACTGGCGGTTTTCTTGCGAGAAGGGCAGCACATTGGCGATCACCGCGACCGAGGTCACGCCCTGTTGCTTGGCCATCTTTGCCAGCTCGGTGGCGATACGATCGGGGATCGCCGAGGTCGGGAACCATATGTAACCGGGCTTGATCTTGCGGATGGCGACCGAAGCCGCGGTATTGCCGACCATCGGAAATTTGTGCTTTTCGACGACGCCGGCGACACTCAGATGGTGCGGTGTCCCCCAGGGTGCGAGCAGCAGGTCGACCCGGTCGTTGGTAATCAGCTTCTCGTAGATCTGGGCGGCCTTCGCCGGTTTCGATTCGTCGTCATACCAGACGAACACAATGCGACGCTTGGTGCCGGCGACATTGAGCCCGCCCTTGGCGTTTACTTGCTCGCGCCACAGCTCGTAGGCGGTCATCTGCGATGGTGCTGCCTTGGAGAACAGGCCGGTCTTTGCGATCGAAAACCCGATGCGAACCGGTTTCGATTCGGCTGCCGCAATGCCGGCAGAGAGCGCCAGCGCAGTCGCCGCCGCCACGATTGTCTTCAACATCGTCCTCTCCTTTCCCGTTGCCTTGTTATTGTCGTCGCTTGTTACGGCCACCGACGCATCCAGTCGGTGGCCGTTGTTACCCAGAGGCCGTCGGCTTCGCCCGCCGCCAGGCTCGCCCCCAAATGCGATGCGCCTGGCAGTTCCAGGCGCGCGACCGCGCCGCCGGCGCGCTCGAGCGCTGCGCTCATGGCGTCGGCCTGCTTGATGAGATGCGGGAAGTCCGCTTCGCCGTGTGCGATGAGAAAGGGCGGCGGCGTGCCATCGATCTGCGTGACCGGGCTCGCCGGTCCTTCGTTGCCGCTGTCGTCGGCCCCGAGAAATCGCGGGCGGGCCGAAAGACCCGATTGCGCGCTAAAATCGTACACGCCCGAGATCGGCAGACAGCCTCGTATGGTGTCGGCGCCGAGCCCCCGCCCGGCTTGCCAGTCATGGCGGACCGCCATGAGGGCAGCATAATGTCCGCCTGCCGAATGGCCGCCGACGAAGATCCGTTTGGGCTCGCCGCCGTGCTCGGCAACGTTCGCCGCCAGCCACGACACGGCGTCGAGGCAATCCTCGAACCCTGACGGAAACACAGCCATCGGCGCAAGCCGGTAGCCGACCGTCGCGAAGGTCACCCCGCGCCCGGTCAATGCCGGCGCCATGAAACTCATCCATTCCTTCCAGCCATTGGCCCAGCCGCCGCCATGGATGAACGCCAGGACGTCGCCGTTGGGCTCGGGCGCCGGATAAACCAGAATGCTTTGATAGGGATCGCCGCCGTATTGCGCCTCGATCCCTTCGACGTCCTGCGCCCGGCGCATCACCTCGTCGTGGTAGGGCTGCGCGAACTCGGACAACGGCTCCTGCGTTGGATAATCCTCAGGCCGCATCGTCCCTCTCCAGCATGGCGCGCAGATTGCGCTCCGGCGTCATCGGCAGCGATCGTGGCTGGATACCCACGGCGTCCCGAATCGCGTTGGCGATCGCGGCGGGCACGGGCACCAGTCCGATTTCGCCCACCCCCTTGGCGCCGAACGGGCCGTCCGGCTCCGGTTCCTCGACGATGATCGAATGGATCGCGTAGGGCGTGTCGCGGAAGGTCGGCGCTTTGTAGTCCATCATCGAGGGATTGACGAGGCGCCCGCCGTCCCAGATGAGCTCCTCCATGAGCGCGAAGCCCATTCCCTGAACGAAGCCCCCTTCGATTTGACCTTCGACCGCGGCCGGATTGATCGCCCGTCCGACGTCCATGGCGGCCCAGGCTTCGCTCACCTCGGCCTTGCCGGTCACGGTGTCGACGGCGACGTCGACGATCACGCATCCAAAGCTGTATACGCCGATCTGAGGGAAGGGCAGGCCCCTGGCGATCGCGCGTTTGGGATCGACCGACGGCTGGTCGAAAACCCAGGTGTCGCTGCCGACGATCGGCCCGCCGGCAGCCCAATGGGCGCGGAGCGAGACCTCGAGAAACGAAATCTCCTTATCCGGCACGCCCTTGACGCCGACCTTGCCGCCCTCCCGCAGCTCAAGATCGACGGGCGCGCATTCAAGCAACTCGCCGGCATGTTTCTTGATCTCGGCCTCGACCGTCTTGGCCGCCGCCGCCACCGATCGGCCGGTCGTATAGGTCACGCGGCTGGCAGTCGTGCCCCAGTTATAGGGCGAGCCGTCGGTGTCGGGGCTGGCCAGCGCGACCTGGCTGACCGGAATCTTGAGCGCCGATGCGCAAATCTGCGTGAGGACGGTGTCGGAGCCTTGGCCGATGTCCACGGCGCCGGTGTTGAGCACGATCGAGCCATCCTCGAGCATCCGCACGATGGCGCCGGTGCCGAGCAGGCCGCTGATATGGGCGGCGAAGGCGACCCCGCGCCCGCATTTAACGGTGCTGGATGTCGCTTTCCCAGGCGCTGCGCCCCACTTTGCGGCCGCCTTGGCCTTGGCGACGCATTCGCCGAGACCGTTTGATGCGACTTTGCCGCCACCGAACCAGGGATCGCCCGGCTGCGCCATGTTCTTCAGGCGCAGCTCGAGTGGATCCATGCCCAGCGTCGCGGCGATCTCGTCGATCTGTGTTTCGCCGGCAAAGCTGACCTGGGGATTGCCGAAGCCACGGAACGCCCCGAAGCGCATCTTGTTCGTGTAGACGAGCTTGCCGGCGCAGCGTGTATTGGGGATCCGGTAGGGCCCGCGCGCCATCAGCAGGCTGTAGCCGAGCACGCCTGGGCTGTCGTCGCTGTAGGCGCCGCCGTCGAGCAGCACTTCGACCTCGCGTGCGACCAGCGTGCCGTCATTCGTCGCGCCGGTCTTGCAGCGGATCTTGAAGGGGTGCCGGGCGCGCACGGTTTCAAAATCCTCCGCGCGATTGAGGATCAGCTTGACCGGACGGCCGGTCGCAAGCGCCAGTTGCACGACCAACGGCTGGACGTGCGGCTCCATCTTGTTGCCGAAGCCGGCGCCGATCTTGGGGGTAAGGCAACGCAGCTTCGACATCGGCAGCTTCAGGCTCTCGCAGACATTCGCCTGAACGCGAAACACCGACTGGTTCGCCGACCACAGCGTTACGCGGCCGGCCTCATCGATGTCCGCCAAAGCCCCGCACGGTTCGATCGAGAGATGCGCCTGGGGCGCTGTTTTGTAATCATCCTCGACGATCACGTCGCAGCCGGCCCAGGCGGCGGCCACATCCCCCTCGGCAAGTTCGGTCTCGGAAGCCACATTTCTCCCGCAGATTGCCGGGAAGATCTTGATGTATGTGTCGAGGTCCTCATGGATCAGCGGCGCGCCATCGATCATCGCGGCTTCGGGCGACAGCACGGCCGGCAGCTCTTCGAAGTCGATGTCGATCAGCTTTGCGGCGTGACGGGCGATCGCCTCGGTCTCGGCCGCCACGACCGCGACCGGCTCGCCGAGATAGCGGATCTTGTCCTTGGCGATGGCATGCTCGTCCTTGATGAACGCGCCCATCCGCCCGTCGGGGAAATCGGCGCCGGTCAGGACCGCCGCGACCCCGGGCACGGCGCGGGCCGCGCGGGTGTCGTAGCCGTTGATCCGGGCATGTGCGACCGGGCTCTGCAGGATTGCGGCATGCAGCATGTTGGGCTGCGACAAATCCGCGATATAGCGCGCGCGGCCGACGAGCTTTTCGCGAATATCGGGCCGGGCGAGGCTTTCGCCGACACCGCCGCCAAAGGGTTTGGCCTCGTTCATGCCACCCTCTTCGCCGCGAGAAGGATCGAATCGACGATCTTTCGGTAGCCGCTGCAGCGGCAGAGATTGCCCGACAGGGCGTGCTGAATATCGTCGACCGTCGGGGCGCTGTTGTCGCGCAGAAACGCGAAGGCCGAGATCAACATCCCCGAAGTGCAGAACCCGCATTGAACCGCGCCGGTATCCGCCATCGCTTGCTGAACCGTGGACAGAACGTTGCCGTCGGCCAACCCTTCGACCGTTGTGACCTCCGCGCCGTCGCAGTTGGCCGTCAGGGACAAGCAACCACGCACAGGCTGCCCATCGACCAGAACGGTGCAGGCCCCGCAGACACCCTGATTGCATCCGCGTTTGGCGCCCGTCAGGGCGAGATCCTCACGCAGCGTTTCGAGCAATGTGCGCGTTGCCGAAACGCTCAACGCGCGCTCCTGGCCGTTGACCTTCAGTGTCAGGGGATGGCCGGTCACTGTCGCCCCCCCAACGTTTCCGCAGCCCGGCAAAGCGCGTGCTTGACCATGCGGGGCGCGACGAGGCGGCGGTAGGCCGCGCTTGCGCGCACGTCGTCGACGGGGTCGAGCCGCTCGGCCAGAGCGTCGGCGAGGCGATCGACCTTTGCGTCGTCCAAGCCGTTGCCGATGATCTCGGCCTCGATATCGGGCCGCCGGACCGGCGTCGGCGCGCAGGCGCCGACGGCGACCGCCAGATGGCTCACGGTATGGTTCTCCATCGCCAGCACCAGGGCGACCGAGGCGGTGGCGAAATCGCCGGAGACGCGCGCGAGCTTGTGGTAGACGCCGACCGAGCCCATTGGCGCGGCAGGCAGCCGCACGCCGGTCACCATCTCGCCCGCGCCAAGCGCCGTCTCGTACCAATCGACGAAGAACGCTGCCGCGGCGATCGCACGGTCACCGTTCGGCCCGCTGATATCGACGATCGCGTCGGCCGCGACCAGGGCCGGGGGATAATCCGCGGCGGGGTCGAAGAATGCGATCGAGCCTCCGATGGTGCCCATGTTTCGCACCGGCGTGTTGGCGATTTGCCGGGCAGCCTCGCGAACGACCTGCTGCCCGTCTTCCAGCAAGGTCTCGTCGGCCGTCTGGCGGTGATGTCGCATGGCGCCGATCCGCACGGCGCCGTCGGGCAGCCGTTCGGCGGTTCGCAATACGTCAATGCCGGACAGGCTGACCAGGCCGCTCGGCGCAATGAGGTCGGCGTTCATCATCGCGACCAGGGTGGCGCCGCCGGCAAGGCACACGGCGCCGTCATCGGCGCTCAACAGGGCGAGCGCCTCCTGCACGGTTCGCGGCCTGTGGAAGGCGACCTCGGCGCCCGGCTCCATCATGCCGCATCCTGGCCGTTTTCGACGCGCTTCCGGAAAGCCTCGGCGAATTCGCGTCCAAGCGTTTCTGCCTTCTTCTTCATCATGCCAAATCCGAACTTGGCGATGCGGCCGGTTACCTCGACCTCGGCGCTGTAGGCGATCTCGGTCTCGCGGTCACCAAGGGCGGTCAGGCTCAAAACATTCTGCGAGCGCACGCGGCTCGCCCGGCCGCCTTCTTCGCCTTTCGTGGTCGAGACAAGCCGTATCGGCGCTTCTTCCTCGGTGATTTCCACCTCGACCAGAAAGCGCAGCTTGATCGGACCGAGGCCCAGCCGGACCGCGGCTTTATAGTGCGTTGGATCCACCACCTCGATCGATTCGCAGCCGGGTATGCAGGGGGCGACGATCTCCGGATTTCGGATCGCCTCCCAGGCGCTTGCGATCGGCACGCTTACGGTGAAGCTTTCTTCGATGCGCATCGCGCCCTCCGCGACCCTGGGGACCGACCGCTCGCTAGACCCGCCGCTCGCGTTCGACGACCATGTTGTCGTCGACAATCCGGCCCTTGTCGATTATCACCTTGTCGTCCAGCATCATCGTGCAGTCGCGCATCGGCACATCATAGTGGCCCCGCGTCCTGCGTTCGCCGCCGCCTTGCGTGTTGGGTCCGGTTGAGAATAGAAAATTGCCGGGAAACGTGCGCGCCGCGGCGCGGCTGCGTTCGGGCTCATCGCCGTTGAGCGCGATCCCGTGCCACAATGCTTGTGGGTTGAGGCCCCAGCCCAGATGCGAAACCGCGTAAGGATCGCAGTCGTCCGGGTTCTCCTTGTTGTCGTCGAGCCACTCGGTCATCAGCTTTGCATCGAGGCCGCCTTCGACCTTGGTAATGAAACCGTCCTTGATCTCGAGGCGCACTTCGTCATGAACGTAGCGGCAGTAAGGTAGGATCACGATGTCGCCGGGCTGCAGGACGACCGTGCCGTTCGCCGATCCCTCATTGGGAAAGGTGTGGATGTGGCCGCCGCCCCAGTGATCGAACCGGCCCGGCTCGTCTGCGAAGCCATATTGGCTCATGACCGGGTACTGGCCGCATTCCCAGGTGAGATCGGTGCCGGCATCTGAAATGACGCGCGCCTTGCTGGTCTGCGCATAGAGTTGGTCGCCATACAGCACGGCTTCTTTCAGGCCCTTCGGCGCCATGAGCTGCTCGAGGTCGTCGGGCGAGTCGATGATCATCAGGACCCGGGTCCCCGCATCCATCGCCTCCTTGAGCCATTTGGTGAACAGCGGGACATGAAAGATAACCACCATATCGGCCGCCTTGACGGCTTCCAGCGTGCCCTTGCATTGGCCGATGGTCGGCACTCCGACCTTGGTCCAGGATGGAATGCTGTTGACCCGCATCTCGTAGATGTCGGCTGCAAGCTCGTCGGCGGCGGCGAATGCGGCTTCGACGTAGGTCTGACGCGTCGAGAGGTCGGTCACGCAGGCAATCGTCTCGCCCGATTGGACCGCGCATAGTTCGAATTGGCGTTTGTATAGCGTAGCGAGCTTCGCAGGATTGGCCTCCTGCGCTCGCATATTGACATGCACCACCACTGCCTCCCGAACTTAAGGTCTTTGATCTCGTTGTCCTTTCAAAAAAGTACAGCGTTCGTTTTTGACTGTCCAGCTGAAAAATTGCAAAATCATCGCAAAATCAGTGTGCACCCGCGTGCGGGCAAGAGGAGGCCCAATGGTCCAGGTCAAGAAAGCCGAAGGGCGCGAGCAGATTTTGCGTGCTGCGCAGAAGCTCTTCGAGGAGAAGGGCTACGCGGCAACCTCGATGCGCGAGATTGCCGTGCAATCGGGAACCGCCGCCTCGAACCTTTACGTCTACTTTCCCTCCAAACTTTCCATACTGTTCGCGGTCTACGGTCCCTGGTTCCGGCAGCAACTGGTCGACCTCCAGGAACGCGCCCGGGCCATCGGAGACCCTGAAGCGCGCCTGCGGGAGATATTGGTCACTCTTTGGGACCGATTGCCGTCGGCCAATAATGGGTTCGCCAACAACATCATGCAGGCACTGTCGCTGGCCCAACCCTCGGAAGGCTACAGCCGCGATCTGCTGCACTGGGCCGAAGCGATCGTGGCGGAACTCATCGATACCTGCCGGCCGCCGACCGCGAGGACGGGCGTGGACGGCGACGCGCTCGCCCACATTATCTTCATGGCATTCGACGGCTTTGCGATGAACTACAAGCTCGTCGGCCGCGCCAAAAGGATGGATCGTTGCATCGAGGCAATGAGCCAACTTGTTCTTGGGCCGTCGCGGCATGCGGCGGGTCGTGTCTGACGCCGCCGACCGATGGGACCTGCGCTATGGCGCTCAAGCGGACCGCAGACAGGACCCGCAGCCGATTATGACGCGGGGCGCATGCAATCAATCATGAAACCGGAGGCAGAACAGTGAACACGAGAAAAATCAGTCACATCGGCGTGCTGGTCAACGATGCCGACGCGGCGACCAAGCTTTGGACCGCATCGTTCGGGTTCAAGAAATTCGACGACCGCAAGATCGAAATCGAGGGTATTCGCAGTGTCTTCATTTCCGTTGGCGGCACCTGGGACGAGATGGTGATCGAGATCATGGAGCCCCTGGACAAATCGAATATGGACAATGCGTTGTCCAGGCGCCTCGCTGCGGTTGGCGAAGGATTTTATCACCTGTGCATCGAGGTCGATGACGTTGCAGCAAGCGGCAATGAGCTTGTTGCCCGCGGCATGACGGTCTTGATGCGCGATCCGATCGACGCGGATGCCTCTCCCCGATGGCTGGTTCATCCAAAGGACGCCAACGGCGTCATGGTAGAATCCATTGCCGGCCCGGTTTAGGAGCAATCGACAAGCGACGAGATGGATATTTGTTCCAACGGATAGCCGTTGCCGAACACCTCCAAATCTAAGCGGGTTGGTTTGCTCGCGCGGGTTGCTTGGCTACTCCAAATCCAGATTGAACAGCTTGATCGCGTTGGTTCGCCCGATCCTTTCGCGGTCGCTGTCGGCGATGGTGGGCGTTGCGTCATACCAATCGGCCGCGTCCTCCATTTTTTCAAATGGATAATCGGCCGAGAAATACATGCGGTCCGTGCCCATCACTTCCAGCGTGCATTTGAATGCCGGATCGTTGAAGAAGCCGCTCGTCGTGATGTGGAAATGCTCAATGAAGTATTCGCCGAGCGGGCGCTTGCCCCGGTAGCCCCGCCGCGAGAAACGCATGCGCGCATCGAGGCGCCAGAGCGCGAAGGGGATGTTCTCGCCCAGATGTCCGAGCACAATTCTGAGATTGGGATAGTCGTCGAATAGTCCGGAGCCGCAGAGACGAAGCGCGTGGATCGATGTCTCTATGGCGAACCCCCACGGTGCGCTCATCAGCCAGGGATGACCCTCGTAATTCCCGGCCTGCGAGGGGATTTGCATCCGCGGATGCAGATAGAAGGGCACATCGAGCTCCGAGACGGTGCCCCAGAAGCTCCGGTACTCCGGGATGTCGTAATAGATGGCCGAATCCGGAACGTCCTTCTGTGTAAAGCCATTGACCATGGCACCCTTGAAACCGAGTTCCTTGACGCACCGCGTCAGCTCGGCCGAGGCTGCGTCGGGATCCTGCATCGGCAGCGCGGCGAGCCCCGCGTAGCGACCAGGGTGTCTGGCTGCCGCCTCGGCCATTTTGTCGTTGCCCTTCTTGGCGACCTCGATTGCCTCGTTCGTATCGATGATCCCCTGGATGCCGGGCGCATTCAGCGACAGGATGGCAAGCTCGATGCCGGTCTTGTCCATTCCCTCCAGGCGCTGGTTGTCGACGTCGAGGATCCGTGTGGTGAATTCGTCCCACTCGCCGGAATCACCGGCGAAGTTTCGCGTCGCCTCCAAAGTTTCCTCGATGGCGACATGCTCTTCGAACGCGATCTTTCCCTTCATCCGAACCTCCCAGCAGGTGTTGTTCTGACGGTCTTGTCGAGTGGCGACCGCGGCCTTTCAATCGGGCCAGCCGCGATCATCCCAGACGGGGCCGGATTATTGAACAGCGGATTTGTTGGGCGCGTAATAGTCCACGCCAATAGCGGTGCCGCTTTGGCTCAATGGGCGCGCAATGTGAAGGCAGGGAGGGCCGGACCGAATGCTGGATCATGGCCGGCGGATACCGGCGCGGGGCATTCCAAACCGGAACAATTTTCAGAGGCCGCTCTGCCACCTTCCCCCATATCCGCGAACTCTCGCGACAACACCAAACTTGGAGGCGGCTCCTGGGGCCGCCCCGGTCGTGTCGTGATGTCGCGGCGGTCTTTAGCGGCCGCTATCGGCCAGAGAAAGCACCCAGCCCTTCATCCGCGCGGTGGCATTTTCCAAGTCCGCGGGCGTAAAGAAGTCCTTGGGATCGACTTTATCGACCGGATAGACGGGCCGCATGAAGTCGCTCTCGTAGCCGAAGGGTACGGTGGCGTCGATGCCCATGCCGCCTTCGAAGCGGGTATTGGCGGCAGTCCATTGCTGGCCGCCCGCGGTCATCCGCTCCGCCGGCATGAAGGTTTGGCCGCGGCCGCCAGGGATCGGGTTCAAGATGTCCAATTGCGGGTTCACCCGTGTGGTCAGGCACCACATGATGTCGTCCATCGAATAGGGGTCGACGTCTTCGCTGACCGCGATCGCCAGACGCATGCCTTGTGACGTGGACAGGATGGCGCCGAGGAAGTTGCGCTGATAGCCCTCCTCGATCTTGTTGTTCTTCTTGACCTGGATGATGCAACCGCCCCAATCGGTCATGGAATAGGGGATGACCACATTCTGAATGATGCCGGGCTGGATGCGGTTGCACAGCTCGTAGATCGCCGCTTCGCGCACCGTGGTGTCGATATTGTGGTCGTCCAACGTGTGCACGCCGAGGCAGAAGATGATCGGCTTGGACGCCGGCTCGCGCGTGGTCACGGCGGTCACATGGAAGGTCGGCGCCTTGTAGGCCTTGCCCATATAGCCGGCCCATTCGGGATGGAAGTGATAGCGGCCCTGGACGCCGGCTTCCTCGCTTTCCGCCGTTTCGTAGCGGCGGTCATGGGTGTCGATATAGCCTTCCAGGACCACCTCGGCGTCGGCCAACGCCATGGCGTCGACCGTGCGCGCCTTGACCATGCGGACTGGCGAGCCCTGCACGGCGCCGGCAACCCCGATCTCATCGCAGCCTGTCGGCAGGATGACGTAGTCGAAGCCCGCGCCCGCGAGCAGTGTGCATGCCGGCGGCACGCCGAAGCACACGGTCAGCGGAACCTTTTCGCCGGACTTGTGGTACTTGCTCACGACTTGCCACATATGCGAGCCGGGCGAGATCTGGAACGTGCCCACATTGCCCCAGCGGAAATTCATGCGGTTGTAGCCGAGGTCGGTGCCGCCCTCGAACTGATCGCCGGTCACGCAGCGGATGCCGGACCCCACGGTGAGCTCGGGCTCGTAGATGGTATGGCGGATCGGCACCATGTGCTCGTTTACATCGGTCGGATTCTCGATCACCACTTCCTGGCACGGCGCTTCGCTTTGCGGGATCTCCACCGGCTTCAGCGGATGCGACAGGGCGTAGGCGAGCCGACGCACGCGCTCGGGGTTGTCCCGCCAGCCGAACATCTTGTTGATGACGTTGATGTCGCCGAACAGGTTGGTGACGACCCGGTGGTTGGGCTTGCCCTTGACGTTGTTGAAGAGTACCGGGCAAGCGCCGTCGAGATGCTTCTGCAAGCCGGTGACCTCAAGATCGGGATCGACCTCCTTGTCGGTCTCGATCAGGTCGCCCTGCGCCTTAAGCCATTCGAGTGTTCCGCGCAGATCCTGGATGCCCTCGGCCGCGACGGCATGCTCTGATTTCAAGGTTGGTTTGTTCATTTTGCCCTCCCGGATCTTGCCCGCTCGAAATATCCTTAGATATCTAACTATTAGAGATTTGGCCAGCCTAAGTCAATTGCGAACCATGCGAACCGGCCGCTCGATCATGCAACATTTTAGCAGGCAACCTACTGCCTGAACCATCGGAATATCGCGCAGTTCGCGAGTGCATTCATATTCTGCCGGGACCGATTTTTGGTTCGTTGTCCTTCCGCGATTCGCTAGATTGGCCCTGCGATACTGTTTCACTCGAAAGTTGGGGCTATCAACGCGCGGACGGGACCGGCGCATCGAGCGCGGGTATCCGGTCAAACGGGCGCGTGCGGTCCGGCGGATCAGGGCAGGGAGGGCGGGATTGAGCCAGACCAAGCGCGCAAATGGGGCCGCACCCAATTCCCGGCATGGCGGGCAAGCCGAGGCCGTGCATTACCCTGCCGCTGAGAGCACCGGTTTTCTTGTGCGTGCGGCCAACCGGGCGTTTCAACGCGCGCTTGAGGAGCGGATCACGCTGCGCGGCGTGACCCCCGGGCAATGGTATTTCCTGCGTGTGCTTTGGGAACAGGACGGGTTGAACCAGCGCGAGCTCAGCGGCCTCGTCGGCATGACCGAGCCAACCACGGTGGTCGCGCTGAACAGCATGGAGAAAGCCAAGCTGATCCGGCGCCAGCGCAGCACCTTGGACAAGCGCAAGGTCCATATCTTTCTGACCCAGAAGGGAAAACGGCTTCGCGGCGTCATGCTGCCATTGGCGCGGGAGGTCAATGAAATCGCCAGGCAAGGCGTTTCCGCCGAAGACACTGCGGCGATGCGGCGCGCGCTCACGCAAATGATCGATAATCTGGAAGCGGGCAAGGGCCGGGACCGGACATAAGCGCCGGAACTTTGGGCGCCGGAACTTTGGATGTTGGAACCTGGCTGGTTGGGCTGATCGGACCTGCCGCAGGGCCCGAACATGGCTGTTGCCTGTGGCGCTTGGCGGCGCAGATAGTTAGAATTCTAAACAACTGAGTTGACTCGCTTGGTCGGCATTCCAACAATCGAGGATTGCGGAGATTGACGGACACTGCGTCGATAGGGGCTGCGTGATGCGCTCCGACCAAACAGGCTAAATGACAGTCAACGACAACCGCCTGACCGCCGAAGGTGACGGGAGGCTGCGCGATCTGGCCGGATCGGATGCGCTGCGCCATTGGCTGGAGCGAAACGCCCGGCGCTCGGCCGGCAAGGCCTTCATCCACAGCATCGATCAGGGCAAGGCCATCACCCATGGCCAGCTTCTTCAGACCGCTCAGAAACTGTCCGGATATTTTGGACAGGCCGGGATCGGCGCCAACGACCGGGTGGTGCTGCTGTCCAACAATTCGATTGAGCACCTTGCCACCTATCTCAGTGTGATGGCGCATGGCGCCACGATCTGCACCATCAATGTCGAGATGAACGCCGCCTACTTCGAGGATATCCTGACGGGGTTGCGGCCTCGTTTGGTGCTCTACGAAGAGGGCGTGGTTGACGAGGATCTTGCCGAGCGGACCCCGGGCAAGTGGCAGGCGCTGGGCGACTGGCGCGCGGATGGCGGCTCGGGCTTGTTCGCGGCGATTGCGGATCAGCCGGGCGGAGATTGGCACGCACCGCCGGGCGTGCGTTCCGATGATGCGTGCATCTACTACACTTCCGGAACCAGCGCGCTGCCCAAAGGCGTGGTGCTCAGCTTCGGCGAGCTGATTGACAACGTCGAGCCCATCGCAGACGCCTTCGGCATCGGCGAGAACGACCTTCTGCTCGATTTCCGCTCGTATAATTGGGCCTCGGCGCAAATTTTGAGCGCTCTGGCGCCGCTCGCCAAGGGCGCCTCGGTGGCGATGGCGCGGAATTTCTCGCGCAGCCGCTTCTTCGGCTGGATCCGCGACTACGGGGCGACGATCGCCGCCGGCAACCCGACCACGCTCAACATGCTGATGAGCGAAGCCGGCAGTATCTCCGCCGCTGATTTTCCGACGCTCCGTTTCATCACCTCCAGCTCGGCCCCCCTGACGGTGCAGGAGGCCAAGCGCTTCGAGGCGCGGTTCAAGATCCCGATCGGGCAGGGCTATGGCTCCAGCGAGGCCGGCTGGATCGCGGGAAGCAACGAGGCCAGTCGGCGGCTGGGCAGCGTGGGCAGGCCGCTGGCATATCACCAGCTTTGGATCGTCGATGCCGACGGACGCGCCTTGCCGGCCGGCCAAGCCGGGCTGGTCGAGCTGGGCAGCGATCCTGAGCGCGCCTTTCGTTACGTAGGCGCCGACGGGTCGGTAAAGGTCCACGCAACCGGCCGTTTTCGCACCGGCGATCTGGGCTATCTCGATGATGACGGATACCTCTTCATCACCGGCCGCGAGACCGATCTGATCATTCGCGGCGGGGTCAACATCGCGCCGCTCGAGATTGACGGGGTTCTGCTGCAGCGACCCGAGATCGCCGAAGCGGCAACCATCGGCGTTCCCGACAAAATCTACGGCGAGGAAGTGGTGAGCTACGTCGTGGTCAAACCGGACGCCGACATCGTTGAAGCGGCGATCTTGGAGCATTGCGGCGCGCACCTGCCGGCGTTCAAGGCGCCCAAGCGAATATTTTTCGCCGAGAGCCTGCCCAAGACAGCGCGCGGAAAGACAGACCGCAAAGCCTTGATCGAGGACTGGAAACGCGAGAACGCCGACTAAAGTGTCTCGCGACAAGGCTGACTTACCTTTGTTCCCTCCCCTTCTTTAGAGGGGGAGGGCGATTGTTGCGGCCAGCGATTTGGGAAAGAGCGGCTGCAGGTGCTGTCGCCGCGCTCATCCCCGGTTTGCATGCACCGTCAGCGGGTGACCAGCGGCGTGTTGTAACCGGGCTCGACCCATACATCGATCAGATGCGGACGGCCTGCCTCGACCGCGACGAGCCCGGCTTCGATCGCCTGGCTGAGCGCGCCCCAGCATTCCACCGGACCCTCGGCCTCGATGCCCTGGGCCCGGGCCAGCGCGGCGATATCGATCGGTGGGTCGTCGATGCGCTGACCGATCCATTTGTTCTCCACCGGCCGGCCGCGAACGCGTGCAGTCGCCTCTTGATGGATCTCGTCGTTGAAGTTCGATCGGTTGTTGGCGATCACGAAGAGCGCCGGGATCCGGTAGCGCGCTGCCGTCCACAGCGCCGTTGCGCCTTGCATGAAATCGCCGTCGCCGATCACCGCCACCGGCAGGCGGCCGGTTCCCTTGAGCGCCAATGCCGCGCCGATGGTGATGCCGGTCGCCGAGCCGAGCCCGGCGCCGCCGTCATAGCCGATGAAATCGAGCGGCTCGCGGAAGTGATAGACCGACGCATCCCAGCCGAGCGTCACCCGGGTGAGCGTCAAGCGCCGCGCGCCGCGCGCCGCGGCAAGCGCCCGGCCGATATCGATGGGTTCGAGCGGCGCGTCGGGAGCCTTTTCCGGGGGCTCGGCCGGTTGCGGGGCCGGCGTCCCATTTGACCAGCGCGGCTTTCCGTCGAGCCGCGCCTCGAGCACGGCAAGAAGCTGGGCGACGAAGCCGTCGGGATCGGCATGAACCGTGAGATCGCTCGGCGCCAGGCCAAAGTGGTCCATGGACCAGCCGTTATGCGCGTGAATGTCGACACTGCACGAGATCACTTGCGCCGGCACGTCGGTGCCAAGCCCCGCCGACTTGAAGGTTCCGGCGAGGTCAACCCAGTCGAGGGACAGGACCGCATCGGCTTGGCACAGCGCATCGGCCCGCTCGCCGCGCAGCCACAATGAGGGCGCGCCGACATGCAATGGATGGTCGGTCGGGAAGGTGGCGGCGATCTTGATGTCGGTCAGCACGCCGGCGCCGAGCAGCTCGGCGAGGCGGCGCCGGTTGTCCCAGTCCGCCTGGTCGCGCGACATGCGCCCCATGAGGACGAGTGGCCGTTTTGCCTCGAGCAGCAAGTCGGCCGCGCGCTCGATCGCCTGCGCCGATGCGGCCTGCGGCTCGCCCGGCGCAAAACGCGCGACGTCGGGGATCTCCATCGGCTCATCCAATTCGGTTTCCTGCATGCCGGCATCGAGGCAGAGATAGACCGGCCCCTGTGGCGGCGTCCGCGCCATCAGCGCCCCGCGCAACATGCTTTCCACCAGCGCTTCGGGCGAGCGCGGCTCGTCATCCCATTTGGTGAAGTTGCGCAGCAGCGCGCCCTGGTCCTTGGCGGTGTGGATCCAGTCGATCCAGGGCCGTCGGCGCGCCGCATCGACCGGCCCGGTTGCGCCCAGCAGGTAGACCGGCATGCGGTCGCACCACGCGTTGAACACCGCCATCAGCCCGTGCAGCAAGCCGACGTTGGAATGGACGACCGCCGCCATCGGCTCGCCGGTGACCTTGGCATAGCCGTGGGCGATCGCGACCGGGTGGTCCTCGTGCAGGCACAGCAGCATCTGCGGGTCGCGATTGCCGAGATAATTGACCAGGCTGTCGTGTAGCCCGCGATAGCTGGCGCCGGGATTGAGGGCGATGTAGCGGATGCCGAGCCGGCGCAGCATCTCCGCCGCGATATCGCTCACCCAGCCCATGCGGCGATTGTCCCCGGCTTCGGGTATGTCGAGTTCGTGCATCTCGGTCATTTGGCTGTCCCCCGCCGCGGCCCAGGCTTGCAATACCGCCAATCGATCATATTTACCCTGCCTTTCCTATATGTCTGTCTGCAGGCCAATCCGCTCGACCGGAGGGGACAGCGCACCGGACAAGACCAGGAACCGGGGGAGAGAATGACCAAATTGGTGCCGCCGCATGGAGCGGAAATGCTGAAGCCCCTGCTGGCGGCGGAACCGCACCGGGCAGCGCAAATCGAGCGTGCCGGGGCGTTGCCGAAGATCCCGCTGACCAGCCGAGAGGTCTCCGACCTCTTCATGCTCGGCATGGGTGCCTATACGCCCCTCGACGGGTTCATGGGCGAGGCTGATTGGCGCGGCGCTTGCGTCGACATGCGGCTTGCAAGCGGCGTCTTCTGGCCGATCCCGATCACGCTCTCGGCGAGCCAGGTTGTCGCAGATGGTCTTGGCCATGGCGACGAGGCAGCGCTCGTCGATGGTGAGACCGGCGCGGTCCTGGGCATCATCACCGTGCATGAGACATACGCGATCGACAAACAGCTCGAATGCGCGGAGGTTTTCCGAACCACCGACGCGGCCCATCCAGGCGTCGCCAAGGTGATGGCGCAGGCGGCGGTCAATATCGCCGGTCCGGTCGTGGTGCTGTCGGAAGGCCACTTCCCGCAGACCTATGAGGGGCTCTATTTTCGCCCGGCCGAGACCCGCGCCATGTTCGAGGAGAAGGGCTGGTCGACGATCGCCGCCTTTCAGACGCGCAATCCGATGCATCGCAGCCACGAGTATCTGGCCAAGATCGCCATCGAGGTCTGCGACGGCGTGCTGATCCACCAGGTGCTGGGCGCGCTCAAGCCGGGCGACATTCCGGCCGACGTCCGCGTTGCGGCGATCGACGCGCTGGTGCGGAACTACTTTGCCGAGGGCACCGCAATCCAGGGCGGCTATCCCATCGAGATGCGCTATGCGGGGCCGCGCGAAGCATTGTTGCACGCCGTGTTCCGGCAGAATTTCGGCTGTTCGCACCTGATCGTCGGGCGCGACCACGCCGGGGTTGGCGATTATTACGGGCCCTTCGATGCGCATCATATCTTCGATACGCTGCCCGAAGGCAGCCTGGTGACGCAGCCGCTCAAGATCGACATCACGTTCTTTTGCTATGCCTGCGGCGGCATGGCGACGGCGCGGACCTGCCCGCATGGCGCGGATGACCGGCTGTCGATCTCCGGGACACGGCTGCGCGAGATGTTCGCCAACCACGAAAAAATACCCGACGAGTACAGCCGCCCGGAAGTGATCGCGGTGCTCCAGGCGTTTTACGACAGCTCCGAAGCGGCGTGACCCCTATTGCAGCGAGGCGATGATCTCCCGCGTGCTTGGCATCAGCTCGGCGCCCGCCGTCTCGAATTTTTCGAAGGACGGAAACTTGAGCCCGTTTTCGGCCATGTAGTCCCGCATCTCGGTGAGGTAGCGGTTGACGACGGCCTCGGTGGAATTGCGCTTGAGGCCATGGGCCAGGCAAAAGTCGTTGTCGGCGCCCTCGGGGCGGCCGAAGCAGCGCTTCACGGCGTTGGGCAGCAGCTCATCGAAGACCGCCTGAAAGCGGGCAAGCTGCGCGGGATCCTTGGCGAAGGTACGCAGATTGTCGACGCCGTTGCCGTAATGCTCTTCCTCATCGGCCAGCACTACGCCCATCTTGTCCGCCCAGGGACGGTAGCTGCTCTTGGCGTATTCCATGATCTGCTGGCTGCCGCCGCGGTCGACCGTGAAGTTGAAGACCGCGATGTGGACCCAGTCGTCGAGATCGAGATGCCAAAACTTGCCGGCATCGGGGCGCGCCTCGATGATCGCATCGGCGTCCTCGCCGAGATCTCCCAGAACGTCGATCAGCATCTGGCTGTGCTGGGCTTCCTCGAAGGTGAATTCCGCCGCCAGGAACCGTTCGCGCCAGCTTGGTGCCGCCGCAATCGAGCGGCCGAACACTTCGGCCGTCGCCGTCTCCGCCCAAAGTTGGCGGGTCAGCAGGCGAACCAGCATGTTGCGGTAGTCGCCCGAGACCTCGCTCGCCGCATGGTATTCGGGGATCTTGACAGCTTCATTCATTTCCTAGCTCCTGCTCCAAATCGAACCCGCGAATGCCTGGTCTCGCACCGCCTGGTTCGGACGGTGTCATATCTCAAGCACGACTTTGCCTATGATCGAGCGGTCCTCTACGACGGCGATCGCCTCAGCAATTTTGTCGAGGGGAAAGCGTTGATGGATGTGCGGTGCCAGCTTGCCCTCCCGGTAGAGGCGGACCATTTCCGCCTGACCGTGATGCACGGACTTGTTGTCACGCGCATAAATCGCATTGATCGACGAGCCGACCACCGAGATGTTTTTCAAAAGCAGGTAGTTGGTCTTTACGTCGGCGATCCGCCCGCCCATGAATCCCAGCACCACGATGCGGCCGTTGAAGGCGAGGGTGCGCAGACAGGCATCGAAGATATCGCCGCCCACCACGTCGAGCACCACATCGACGTCGCGCCCGCCGGTCGCCTGCCTGACCTGGTCGCGCACGCCGTCTTTCAGCTCGTCGCCGGACATGTCGATAATGTGGTCGGCGCCGGCGGCCTTGACCGCATCCGCCTTTGACATCGTCGTGAGCCCGGCCAGTACCGTGCCAGCGCCGAGCGCCTTGGCCAGTGCCACCCCGGCGATGCCGACGCCGCCGGCCGCACCTGTTACCAGCACCACCTCGCCCGGTTGGAGCGCGGCGCGGTCGACCAGCGCCGCCCAGACGGTCTGGAACGCCACGCCCATCGCGGCCGCGTCGTCGAGCGGCATGTCGTTCGGCAGTTTGAAACAATTGGTGACCGGCACCGCCACTTTCTCCGCAAAGGCGCCGTAGTGCACGTAGAACAGCACCCGATCTCCGACAGCGAAGCCAGATACGCCTTCGCCGATGGCGCAGACCGTCCCGGTAGCATCCTTGCCCAACACATAAGGCAGGTCGGGGCGGACCTGGTACTTGCCGTCCAGCATCAGGATATCGGGGTAGTTGATCGTCGCGGCGGCCAAGTCGACGACGACCTCGCCCGGTCCCGCGTCGGGCTCGGGGATATCGTCAACCGTAACGCCCGAACGGTTGCCCAGTTCGTGGACCCTAACTGCCTTCATGGGACTGCTTTCATGGGACGGCCTTCATCGGACTGCTTTCATGTGGCGACCTTAGTAGAGATTCCCGGACCCGACGATCCCACGTTGCGCCAAAGTCTGATATAAGGCAAATTCAAAATTGCTATGTCTATTATCGCAAATGCCAATATTAGATCTGTCGACCTTAATCTGCTGGTCGCGCTCGATGTGCTGCTCGATGAGCGCAGCGTGACCCGGGCCGCTGAGCGCCTTTCCTATTCCCAGCCGGCGGTGAGCGGGATGTTGAAGCGCCTGCGCGCAGTGTTCGGCGATCCGCTTTTCGTGCGCACCCAGCGTGGCCTGCTGCCGACGCCGCGGGCGCTCGAATTGATTGGCCCGGTGAAATCGGCGCTGGCCGAGCTAAACGCGGTTTTCTCCCCAGCGGCCTTCGATCCGGCCCGGGCGAACACCGTCTTCTCGATTGCCGCGACCGACTATGCGCAACACGCGATCCTGGCGCCGACGGTCGAGGCGATGCGCTTCGAGGCGCCGGGGATCCGTCTTGCGATAAGCCCGGCCGACGCCAAGACGATGGCCGAGCAGTTGGAGACCCAGGAGATCGATTTCGCGATCACCATCCCGGAGATGGCCCCGCCGCACGCTCTGTCGCGCGAGATATTTCAAGAGCGCTATGTCTGCGCTGTGCGCAAAGACCATCCCGATGTGGGCGATGCGATGACGATCGACCAGTTTTGCGCCTTCGATCACATCCTTGTCTCGCCGGGGGGTAACAGCTTTCAGGGACCCGCCGACACCGCCCTTGAAGCGATGGGCCGGCGGCGGCGCGTCGTCATGTCGGTGCCGAATTTCCTCATCCTTCCCAAGATGCTGCTGGCCGAGAACCTGATGGCGCTGATCCCCGAGCGGCTGATCATGGACTACCGCGACCGCCTGAAGGTGCTGCCGGTGCCCTTCGCGGTGCCGGGCTTCTCGATGATCGCAGTTTGGCACGAGCGCACACAACAAAACCCCGCGCATCGCTGGTTCCGCGAGTTGATGATCAAGAAGGCGAGCGCGGCACCGGCCTGACGGAGCGTCAACCCCGCCCCGCGATTGGCGCGGTTGACAGGCGCCAGCCTCGATGCTGATCTCGGGCGCCTTCCGCCAGGGGCGGGATCGATCGCGTGCAGGCTGCGCCAACACTGAACGAGGGAAGGGCATGCCGCAGACCGCCATTCCCTGCGTCATCATGCGCGGCGGCACCTCCAAGGGGCCGTATTTCAAGCTTGCCGACCTGCCGGAGGACCGCGAGGCCCTGACCTGGGTGCTGCTGGCGGTAATGGGCTCGCCCGATACGCGCCAGATCGACGGCATTGGCGGCGCCCAGTGGCTGACCAGCAAGGTCGCAATGGTAGGCCCCACCGCGCGCGACGATGCCGAACTAGACTATCTATTCGGCCAGGTGCTGGTTGACCGGGGCCATGTCGACTATGCCCCCAATTGCGGCAATATGACCTCCGGCGTTGCACCCTTCGCCATCGAGGCGGGGATGATTGCGGCACGCGACCCGGAGACCGTCGTGCGCATCCACAACGTCAACACCGGCGCGCTGATCGAGGCGACGGTGCAAACGCCGGGCGGCCAGGTGACGTATGAGGGCGGGGCCGCAATCGACGGCGCGCCCGGCACGGCGGCGCCGGTGATGCTCTATTTCAGCCGCATGGTGGGCTCGATCACCGGCACGCTGCTGCCGACGGGACGCCCGCGCGACACGGTCGGCGGTATCGATGTGAGCTGCGTCGATGTCGCGGTGCCGATGATCACCATGCGCGCGGCCGATCTCGGCAAGACCGGCTACGAAAGCAAGGCCGAGCTGGATGCCGACAAGGACCTTCTGGCCCGGCTTGAGACCATTCGCGTCGAAGCCTCCGAACGCATGGGCATGGGCGATCCCACTGGCCGGGTGGTGCCCAAGCTCTGTCTCATCGCCGCGCCGCGCAGCGGCGGCAGCATCAATGCGCGCTACTTTGTGCCCCAGGAATGCCACGCGACTTTTCCATTGGTGGGCGGCATGTGCCTGGCGGCGGCAGCCGTGACATCAGGCACGGTGACCGACGGCATCGCACGCATCAGCGATGCGCCCGAACAGTCGGTGGTGATCGAGCATCCGGCGGGCCAGCTCGAAACAATGATTGAGTTCGAAGGCACGCGCGCATCGCCTGAAATCACCCGTGTCGGCTTCATGCGCACTGCGCGCCGGCTCATGCAGGGCACGGTCTACGTCCCGGCGGCGATCTGGGGCGGCCGGCGCTAGCCGGGCAAGTCCCGTCCAACAACACATCCAGGCACGACACGTCCAGGCACGATACGCCAGGCACGTTACGAGAGAATGGAACGAGAATGAACCAAGCTCCCAAGCACGCCGATCAATTGGTTGTCGGCATCGACTGGCTGATCACCGTGGACGAGACCCGCCGGATTGTCCGGGACGCCGCCATCGCAATCGTCGACGGCAAGTTCGCGGCGATCGGCAAGACGGCGGAGATCGAGGCGGGCTGGCAAGCGGATACAAAGCTCGATGCCTGGGGCATGGTCGGAACGCCGGGCTTCGTCGACAACCACCTTCATTCCTCATTCCAGATGGCGCGCGGCCTCGCCGACGAGGCCAACGCGCAGTCGTTCCTCTTCGAGCACATGTACCCGTACGAAGGCGCGATGAGCCGCGACGACGTGCGGGTCAGCGCGAGCCTGGCGGCGATGGAGCTGTTGCGTCACGGCGTTACCTGCTTCATCGATCCGGGCAACTACCATCCCGAAGCCACCATCGAGGCGGTCGCCGCAGCCGGTGGGCGCATGGTGATTTCGCGCTCGTCTTTCGATCTCACCAAATCGGTGATGGGCGTGCTGCCCGAGACGATGATCGAAAGCACGGAGACATGCGTCGATGCGACCGCCGCCCTCTTCGCCGCGCATCACGGCGATGCTGGCGGACGGCTGACGGTCAGCGCCTCCTTCCGCGGCCTCAACAACGCGTCCGACGATCTCATCGTGGGGCTGAAGGAGCTGGCCGACAAACACGGCGCGCTGCTGCAGACCCATGCATGTTTCAGCTATTCGACCCATGACGGCAGCCTCGCCGCTCACGGCAAGCCCGAGATCGAGCGCCTGGAGGATCTTGGCGTGCTCGACGAGCGCATGCTGCTGGTCCATTCGGGCTGGCTCGAGCCGCAAGAGATCGAGATTATCGCCCGCCGCAAGCCAACGCTCGTCGCCGCACCCTCGTCAAGCCTGCATAACGGCTATGGCAACTTTGTGATGGGCAAGCTGCCCGAGCTGATGGCGCTCGGCGTGAACGTATCCATCGGCTCCGATCACGCCTGTTCGGGCATCACCGACATGGCGCAGGAGATGTTTCTGGTCGCTGGCGGCTACAAGGAAACCCGCATCAATCCGCGGGTCATGCCGCCGGAGCATGTCGTCGAGATGGCGACCATCAACGGCGCCAAAGGCGCAGGGCTAGCGCACCGGATCGGCAGCGTGGAGGTCGGCAAGGAGGCCGATCTAGTGCTGTTCGACACGCGCTGGCCGGAATGGCAGCCGCTCTACAATCCGGTCTCCAACCTGGTTTACGCCGCCACCGGCAGCACCATCGCCCATGTCCTGGTGGGCGGCGAGGTGGTGGTTCGCGACGGGCATCTGACGCGGCTCGACGAGGACGTAATCCTCGCCGATGTGCGCGCTACGGCAGAGCGCATTGCCGGCCGGCTCGACATGGACAAAGTCGTCAAGCTGAAATGGCCGGTGGAATGACGGCATTGGGTTGAGCTGTCGGAGCCAAACGATCGCTCAGCCGCCGATCCCGTTGGCCTCCAGAAAGCGGGTCATCGCCTGGATACAGGCTTCGGGCTTTTCGATCTGCAGCATGTGTCCGGTCTCGGGGATCGCCTCGTAGGGGTATCCGTGCTCGTCGTGCAGCGCCTTGTTGGCGCGCGCCGTTGGCGGGTTGCCCTTCATGTCCGGATCGGCGCCGATCGTCAGCACCGGGCCGCCATAGTCCTCGTAGCGTGGCCAGAGATTGAGCGTCAACGCCTCCAGATAGATCGCCGCTTCGAGCTCGCGCTGGCAGGCGAGCGCCCAGTCGCCCACCTCCTCGTCCTTGCGCAACACTGCCTCGGCCATCAGCGCGTGCGCGCCCTCGACCCAGCGGCTGTGCGCGCGGTTCCCGGAATAGTCGCGGGCGAGCTCGGCGGGCTCCTTGAAGCGGGGCGTGCGGTTCAGCGCCCAGTCGATCAGGCGGTGCTCGAAGGCGCGCATCGCCTCGTAAAGCCAATGACCTTCGAGCGGTAAGTTAGGTGGGTCGAACAGCACCAGTGCATCCCAGCGCCAGCCGATCTCCACCGCGTGCTTCATCGCGGTCCGTCCCGACATGGAATGGAAGACGCCGACACTTGTCTTGGCGCCCAAGCGTTCGGTGACACCCTGATAGATGGTTTCCAGATCGTGGGTGAATTGCAGGTAGTTGTGCCGGTCGCCTGGGCTCGGCGCGTTCTGGCCATGATTGCGGAAGTCGAAAATGATCAGCTCGAAGCGATCCTGCAGCGGTCCCCAGAAGGGCAGGTAGCCGTCGACGGCAAAGCCGTTGCCGTGGCTCACGAAAAGGCGCACGCCGCCGGGATTGCCGTGCTGGCGGATACGGATCGGCACGCCATCATCCATGGCGAGATCGAAGCTCTGATGCGGGGTCGGCAGGACGAAAGACATGGCGGCGATGGCCTCGGTGAACATGTAATTGGCAGCGGCGGACTCTAGTGGAAGCGCCTGTAACCGGCAAAGCCCCATCCCTGGATCTGCGCTTGCGGGCGGCGCATGGGACGTATTCGGCAGGGGCGGGGTATCGTCGACCCCCGGCGCATGGTCTAAAATGCGGCGGAAGTGAAACTGGGAGAACCAGCGATGGCGTCCTATTCCCTTGAGACGTTCTGCGACGATTGCCGGGCCAATGTGAAAGCCGGTGCCGCCGGCCGGGAACAGGTCCGCAAGGATGTCGAGCGATTGCTGGCCGAGGACGGCTTCGTGGCCGAGCATTTCGGGCCGGACGCCGAGCCCGGCATTCGGGTGCTCCATACCGACCCGGACACCGGCTTTCAGGTCCTCGCGCACATCTATGCCGAGGGCAAGGACTCGCCGCCCCACGATCACGGGACATCCTGGGCGGTTTACGGACAGGCGGTGAAGCACACCGATATGAAGGTGTGGCGGCGGACCGATGACGGCGGTCAGGCCGGCCGGGCCGAGGTTGAGGTCGACCAGACCTTTCGCCTCGATCCGCCCATGGCCGGCACCTTCGAGCCGGGCCAGATCCATTCGATCCATTTCCCCGCAGGCGCAAGCTTCCTGCGGGTCACCGGCGCGGACCTCAAGAAAATTCCGACCCGCCGCTTCGACCCGGAGGCCAAACTGGTCACCGAGGATGCAGGCATATCAGGGGTTGCACGGTAGGCCGCCGGGCGAGCCGGGCAGGTAAGTTGGGCAGGAAAGCCGTACAGCGATTATGACAGATACCGAAACGTCCACGGCCGCTGCTAAGACGCCTTCCGGGGTCTCGCGCGAAGCTCCGCCGGAAACACCATATGTCGGCCGGCCGCTGGAACGCGAAGAGGACCTCCGCCTGCTTCGCGGCCGGGGGCGATTCGCCGACGACATCGCAGCGCCCCCGAGAACGGTGCACGCCGCGATCCTGCGCTCGCCCCATGCCCACGCCACCATAGACAGCATCGCGACCGATCAGGCTCTGGCACAGCCAGGCGTTTACGCGGTCATCACCGGCGAGGACGTAAAGGCGCTTTCCGATCCCTTTCTGGTGGTGCTGCGCCAGCCCTTGCACCAATGGTCGCTCGCGGTCGGGCGCGTGCGCTATGTCGGCGAGCCGGTCGCAATGGTTCTCGCCGACGACCGCTATCTGGCCGAGGACGCGCTCGATGCCTTGACGGTCTCGTATAGCGAGCTGCCGGTCGCGATTGACCTGGAGGAGGCCGCCAAGGACGGCGCGCCGCTGGTGCATGAAGAGGCCGGCACCAACCTCGTCTCCGTGCGCGATTTCACCTACGGCGATCCCGACGCCGCCTTCGTCGAGGCCGACCACCGCTTTTCGCTCACCACTCGTTTTCCCCGGCATTCCTACATGCCGATCGAGTGCTTCGTGGTCGTCGCCGAGTATCATGAGGAGGACGCGTCCTACGACGTGCTCTCCAACTTCCAGGGCCCCTATAGCACCCATCCGGTGATGTCGCGGTCCTTGCGGGTGCCCGGCTCGCGGCTGCGCCTGCGCACGCCTCGCGATTCGGGCGGCAGCTTCGGCATCAAGCAGGCGGTGTTCCCCTACATCGTGTTGATGAGCCTTGCCGCGCGGATCGTCGGGCGGCCGGTCAAGTGGATCGAAGACCGCTACGAGCATCTGCTCGCGGCCAATTCGTGCCCTGGACGCGTCACCACGATTGAAGCTGCGGTGCAGGACGACGGTAAGATCACCGCGCTTAAGTATGATCAGCTCGAGGATTACGGGGCTTATCTGCGCGCGCCCATGCCGGGGCCGCTCTACCGTATGCAGGGCGCCATGACAGGTGCCTACGATATCCCCAACCTCGCCGTTACCAACAAGATGGTGATGACGAATATGATGCCCGCCGGGCTGGTGCGCGGTTTCGGCGGCCCGCAGCTTTACCTCGCGCTCGAGCGTATGACGCATAGGATTGCCGAGGAACTCGGGCTCGATCATCTCGACGTCATCCGCAAGAACCTGGTCCCGGCCGGCGTCTTTCCTTACCGCGCGGCGGGGGGCTCGTTGCTGGATTCGGGCGACTACCCCAAGGCGCTCGAGATCGCTACCGGCGAGGGCCGGCTGGAGGATCTGCGCCGCCGGCGCGATGAGGCGCGCGCCGCGGGCAAGCTCTACGGCATCGGTTTCGCCGCCGCGGTCGAGCCCGGCATGTCCAATATGGGCTATATCAGCAATCTGTTGACCGCCGAGGAACGCGAGCGCGCCGGGCCCAAGAACGGCGCGGTTTCGCTGGCGACGGTCAATGTCGATCCTTTGGGAACGGTCTCGGTCACGGCGGACTGCATGCCCCAGGGCCAGGGGCACGAGACGACACTGGCCCAGATCGTCGCCGATCAGCTTGGCCTCAAACCGGACGACATCACGGTCAATCTCGAGCACGACACCCAAAAGGACCAGTGGTCGATCGCTGCGGGCACCTATTCGTGCCGCTTCGCACCGGGCACGGCGGTGGCCATGCACCAGGCCGCCGGCCAGGTGCGCGCCAAGCTCGCCACGATCGCCGCCAAGAACCTCAATGTCCGGCCCGACGATCTGGAATTCGCCAATGGCAAGATCCATGCGCGCGGCAACCCCGATAACGCCGTTGCCTTTGGCCGCGCGGCCGGAGTGTCGCATTGGGCGCCGGCCGAACTGCCCGAGGGGTTGACGGCGGGTTTGCGCGAAACGGCGTCCTGGACGCCGCCCGAGCTGGAGGCCCCGACACCAGGCGATCACATCAACACCTCGCTCACCTACGGCTTCATGTTCGATATGTGCGGCGTCGAGGTCGATCCCGTTACCGCGCAGGTGCGCATCGACCGTTACGTCACCATCCATGATTCGGGCACGCTGCTGAACCCGCTGATCGCCAAGGGCCAGTATCTCGGCTCCTTCGCGCAAGGGGTCGGGACGGCGCTGCACGAAGAGTACGTCTATGGCGAGGATGGCAGTTTCCAGACCGGTACCTTTGCCGACTACATCGTGCCGACCGTGAACGAGGTGCCGGAGCTGGAACTGCTCCACATGGAGAGCCCCTCGCCCTTCACGCCGCTCGGCGCCAAGGGGCTCGGCGAGGGCAACTGCATGACCACGCCGGTCTGCATCGCCAATGCCGTCGCCGACGCGCTTGGCGTGAAGGACGTGCAGATCCCGCTGACGCCCAAACGGTTGCATGCGCTGATGGCCGATACGGACGAGCCGGCCCCGCCCGAAGGCGCAATGGCGCCGGAAGCCGCGCGGGTTGCGGGCGGGCGCGCCGTAGCCGGCAGCGGCTCGCTCGAGATCGCTGCCCCGCCCCAAACGGTGTGGAAGGCGCTGCTTGATCCCGAGGTGCTGCGCGCCGTCATCCCCGGCTGCCATGCGCTGGAAGAGACGGCGGAGAACCAGTACCGGGCGCAGGTGACGCTAGGGGTCGGCCCGGTGCGCGGCCGGTTCGATGCGCGGGTCAGCCTCTCCGACCTCGAGCCCCCGCACGCGGCGACGCTGTCGGGCGGCATCGACGGGTCGCTCGGCCAGGCCAGCGGGGCGGGGCGCGTGCGGCTTGCGGCGGCCGGGACCGGGACCCGCATCGACTATGACTACACTGTCGATGTCAGCGGCAAGGCCGCCGCCGTGGGCGCGCGCATGATGAAGAGCGCGGCCGATATCGTCATCGCGCAATTCTTCCGGCGATTTGCGCGGCAGCTCGGCGAGGGTGCTGGCGGTGCGACGCGAGGCTCGTTCTGGCGGCGCCTCATGCGTGCTCTGGGGTTGGCCCGGTGAAGCCGGCCAGTTTCGACTATTTCCGCCCCGATACGGCGGCAGAGGCGCTGGCGCTGCTCGCCGAGCACGGCGAGGAGGCGCGCGTGATCGCAGGCGGCCAATCGCTGATGGCGCTTTTGAACCTGCGCCTCGCTGCGCCGCGCGCGCTGGTCGACATCGCGCGTCTCGATGACTTGGACTATTGCCGGCAAAGCGGCGGATTTCTGGAAGTGGGAGCCGCCTGCACGCAAGCCCGCCTGCTCGAACATCGCGACCTGGCCCAGTTGGTGCCATTGCTGGCGCAGGCGCTGCCGCATGTGGGACATTTTCAGACCCGCAACCGGGGCACGGTCTGCGGCTCGCTCGCGCATGGCGATCCAAGCTCGGAGCTGCCGCTCTGCCTCGCCACGCTGGAGGGCGAGGTGGTGCTGCGTTCCGTGCGGGGCGAGCGGGTTTTGAAGGCTGCCGAATTCCAGACCGGTCTGCTGGCGACGGCGCGCGAGCCCGACGAGCTGGTGGTTGCCGCGCGCTATCCTTTGAAACGGCCGGGCGCCGGCTATGCCTTTGCCGAGGTGGCGCGCCGTCACGGCGATTTCGCCATCGTCAGCCTCGCCGCGGTGGCGCATGACGGTATGCTGCGGCTTGGGGTCGGCGGCGTCGCCGACCGTCCGACCGCGCGCGAATGGCGGATCGTGCCCGACGATAGCGAGGACGTTCTCAACGCATTCGCCTGGGAGCTTGGCGGCGGGGACGACATTCATGCGAGCGCCCGTTACCGCCGCGACATCGTGCGAAAATTGGGCCGCAAAGTTCTTGAGGAGGCCGCCGCATGCGCAAGCTAGGCCAGGGTGAGCGTCACAGGGTGAGCTTCACGCTCAACGGAAAGACGGTGTCCGGCTGGGCCGAGCCGCGCCTGCTGCTGACCGATTTCCTGCGCCAGGAGCTTGGCGAGACCGGAACCCATGTCGGCTGCGAGCACGGGGTCTGCGGCGCCTGCACGGTGCGGCTCGACGGCGCTGCGGTGCGCGCCTGTCTCTGCCTCGCGGTCCAGGCCGACGGCCGCAGGGTCGATACGGTCGAGGGCTTGGCGGAGACCGGCGGCCCGCTCACCGCAATGCAGACGGCATTCCGCAAGCACCATGCGCTGCAATGCGGCTATTGCACGCCTGGCCTCCTGATGTCGCTCAGCGATCTTTTCGAGCGCACGCCGCACCCCGATGAAGCGCAGCTCCGCGACGTCGTCGGCGGGCATCTCTGCCGTTGCACCGGCTATGCCGGGATCATGGCTGCCGCGCGCGAAGTGGCGGGCATGTCGGGCGAAGAAGACGCGAAGTAACGGTGCGGCACGGGTTCGATCGGATGCGGCGCATTGTCGTTTGATTGGCGCCACCGATTGTGCGAGCCTTTTGCCGTGCCTCGAAGCGACAAACGAAGAGCGGAAGGTCACGCCCCATGTCGTATGTCCGCTACATAGACAAGACGCGCGACTACTACCTGAAGGAGGGCTACGACAAGCCCTATGGGTGGGCGCATTTCGACGACGTGCCCTTCGCGCCGCTGAAAAAGCCTCTGGCGGAATGCCGCTTCACTATCGCCTCGACCAGCGATATCGCGATCCGCGAGGATGACAGCACGGGCGATCACACCGAGGAAATGCTGGTCGGCAATGCGTACGTGATCCCCTCCGATACGCCGCTGGAGCGGCTCTACAGCCGCCAGGAGCATTTCGACAGGAACGCCACGCATCTCGACGACGTCGACAGCTATTTTCCGATCTCGCGGCTGCGCGAGGCGGAAGCCTCGGGCCGGATCGGCTCGATCGCCAAGCGGCTGCACGGCGTCCACACCTCCTACAGCCAACGCCGCACACTGGAGGTCGACGGCCCGCTGGTCCTGGAGCGCTGCCGCGAGGACGGCGCCGATGTCGCGATCCTGACGCCGATATGACCCGTCTGCCATCAGACCGTGAGTCTGATCGCACGCTATCTCGAAGCCAACGGCATTCCGACCGTGATGATCGCCAACGGCCGTGACATCGTCGAGCATTGCGGCGTGGCGCGCCTGGTCTTCGTCGACTACCCGCTGGGCAACCCCTGCGGCGAGCCTTACGAGGTCGCCCAGCAACGCCAGATCTTCGAGATGGCGCTGGGCCTTCTGGAGACCGCCACCGAGCCGCGCACCACGATTGAGGCGCCGTTCAAATGGTCCAAGGGCGACGACTGGAAGCAGCTCATCTTCTCCGACGAGCAGCCATTCCTCGACGGCGAGGCCGAGCAGCATTGGCTCGATGCCAAGACGCGTTACAAGGAGCTGAAATCCGAGGGCAAGCTGTGAGCGATGCGCCCAAGAGCGCGAGCGCGACACCAAGGAACGTCATCGTCTACACGACGCCGCTGTGCGCGCCCTGCGAGGCGTTGAAGCGCTATCTCACCGCGCATGACGTCGCGTTCACCGCCAAGGATCTGCTGATGGACGAGGCGGCGGCCGACAAGCTGGCCGCGCTCAACATTCATTCGTCTCCCGCCCTGGAGATCGACGGCGAGGTGCTGGCCGGCCCCAAGCTCACCCAGGAGAAGGTGAACACGTTGCTGGGGATCGGCTGAGCGCTGCCGCGCCGGTCCGTCTAGACTACCGCCCCGTATAGCTCGGCTCGCGCTTGTCGAGGAACGCGGCCATGGCCTCGGCGTGGTCTTCGGTGCCGTGGCAGAAGCCCTGCAACGCCGCGCAATAGTCGAGGAAATCAGGCAGCTCGGTGCGTTGGGCGAGCTTCATCAGGCGCTTGGCATAGCGCAGCGCCTGGGGCGGCTTGGCGGCGATCTCCCCGGCCAGTTCCTGCACGCGGCTCATGAGCTTTTTGGGCTCGACCACCTCGAGCAACAGGCCGATCTCGCGCGCCTCGGCGGCGCGGACGATGCGGCCGCGGAAGGTCATGTCGGCGGCGCGCTGATAGCCGATCAGCCGCTGCAGAAACCAGGCCCCGCCATCGCCCGGGATAATGCCGAGATTGACGAAGGTCTCGCCGAAGGCCGCGGCTTCCGAGCCGAGGCGCAGATCGCACATGCAGGCAAGGTCGCAGCCCGCACCGATGGCCGGTCCGTTGACCGCGGCGATCGTAATGACCTCGGCCGAGTGCATGGCGGCCGGCACGCGCTGGATCCCCGATCGATATTCGGCCTCGATCTCGGTCGGCGTGCCGGCGAACATGCCTGCCTTGTCGCGCATCGCCTTCACGTCGCCGCCGGAGGAAAAGGCCTTGCCGGCGCCGGTGATGATCAGCACCGAGACATCGCGGTTGGCATTCGCCCAGTCGATCGTTGCCAGAATGTCATCGCAGAGCGCGGTGCCGGTGAGTGCGTTGCGTACGTCGTCGCGCTCGAAGGTTAGCGTGGCAACGCGGTTTTCGATGGTGAGCGTCGACTCGGCGATTGTGACCGGTGCGGTCTTGTTCTGGACGGCCATGGGATTTCCTCTTCCAACCGGACAGGCGCATCAATTTTGCTGCCGGCGGCATATACCGTCCAGCCTGGCCCGTCCAGCTTAGCGGAGATCGCCGATCGGAGCGCCTCAGCCGGTGGAGATATAACTTCTCAGCGCGCCGGCTTCGGCCTCGAGCTCGTCGAGGCGTTGCTTGACCACGTCGCCGACGCTGATAACGCCGGCAAGCCTGCCGTCCGCCATCACGGGCACATGGCGAAAACGGCCCTCGGTCATGAGTTTTCTTACTTCATCGACATCCATGTCGGGCGTGCAGGTGACCACTTCGCGTGTCATCAGATCGGCGGCCCGGCTCTCGAGCAGCCCGCTACCCTTCTCCGGAATAGCGCGCACGATATCGCGTTCAGAGAGGATGCCGGAAACCGCACCGCCGGCGCCGGTCACAATTACCGCGCCGATGCCCTCGCGCTTCAAGAGTTCGGCGACCGTGGCGATGGTGTCGTCGGGGCTCGCAGTGACGACGTTGTTGCCCTTGTTCTTCAATATGGCTGCGACTTTCATGGGCGTTTCCTCCAACGGCGCGAGACCAGGCGAAATTACGCCCAGGAACGGTCCTCTTGCCCCCTTCGGACCCGCGCGGCTGGTCCCACGCCTTTTGCTGCTTGCCGATCATTCCAGCAAGCGTGCCGCGCGCCCCCT
Source organism: Alphaproteobacteria bacterium (assembly GCA_035527975.1). GTDB lineage: Bacteria > Pseudomonadota > Alphaproteobacteria > JAPULJ01 > JAPULJ01 > DATKZM01. Next base: position 45,940 of record DATKZM010000008.1, read on the forward strand.
TGATTGGGATTATCTACTGAAACGTGAAGCACCGCAATTCGTATCGATAACCACAACCGCCGTTAACCATAATTCAAGACATGCCGGCTAGGGTTGCAATGCCGAAATGGGGGACATCCATGTCTCAGACACAGACTGACTTCGAAGAAAATCAAGATCGCCGGCATTTTCCGCGCGCCTCGGTGCTATGGGAAGCCGCGATCCTGGACGGCGATCGCGCCGATGGCTGCGTGCTGCTCAACGTCTCGGAAAACGGCGCGTTGCTGCGGGTACTCGATCCATTTGCCTGCTCAACGACCCTGAACCTTGAAATCGCTCGCGCCGGCAAGTTCGCCGCGCAGGTCGCCTGGCGCGGGGCGGATGCGATCGGCGTCGTCTTCAAGGACAGCCCGCGCGAGATCGCCGAGCGCTTCAAGGACGCCGCGTTGCCGATCTCGGCGTCGTAACCGGTTTCGCAGTCCGGGGTTGGCCCCGATGGCGAGGTCATGGCAATTTCCTGACCGTTCGCTCGAACGCGGCCGGCTTTGAGAATCTCCAGCAGGGAGATTCGGCGGGGTACGGTGCTCCTATTCAACCCCGTCGAGCCGGTCTCCAATCTCGCATCGCCGACGTGGGTGGTTAGCATGACACCCTTCGACGCCTCGAGTTCCGACAAACGCTTGTGCAGATCCTCCGCGACCAGCGCGCCGGGGCGATCGGCATTTGGCTGCACGGCCGCGCTCACGGGCCCGGTTCTTCGGCGGGGCGTTTCGTGGGCTTGGGATTGGCGGCGCGTCCGGCACGGATACCTCGGGCGGCGGCGGTCGCCTTGCGCTCGGCGCGGTAGGCTTTCACCCGGTGAACGACGCCGCGGACCGTGTGATAGACGGCCCAGAACACCGCGATGGCGAACATGAAGAGGATGACGTAGCCGAAATACATATGCGCATTCTCGACCAGCTCCTTGAAGGCCTGGCCGAAGAGATAGCCGGCAAAGGCAAAGCTGTTTGCCCACAGACCCGCGGCGATGAAGTTGAGCATCGCGAAGCGTTTGTGTGAGACGCCCGCAATGGCCAATGCCGGCGGGGTGACATTGCGCACGCCGTAGATGAAGCGGAAGCTCAGGATGAACCAGACATCGTATTTCAGCAGCAGCCGCCCGGCGCGGTCGACAGGCCCCTGCGCCCAGGGAAAGCGTTTGAGCAGATAAGGCCCATACTTTTTGCCGATGGTGAAATAGATCTGATCGGAGATGTAAGAGCCGATCCAGGCGACCAGGATGATCACCCACAGCTCCATATGGCCCGCTGCCGCAGCCACGCCGGCGATGATCACGATGGTCTCGCCTTCGAGCAGGGTCCAGCCGAGGATCAGCCAGTAGCCGTAGGACCGCAGCAGCTCCGGGATCGTCATCCCGGCGTTGAGCTCACCGATGATGAAGACAATACCAGTGATGACGGCGCCGACGATGACGGCCAGCACGATACCGAAAATCACGCGCGTTTTGAGCGACCCAGTTCCTACCATCGCAGGGGTTGCCGCCGCGTTTGTCGGCGATCGTTCCGGTGCGGAGTTTGTCATCGATATCCAGTTAGAGATTGCCGCGAAAATGGCAGCTGCGGCGTCACTGTTTCTTCATCTTCAGCATTTCAATACGTTTGGCAAGCGCGGCACGCTCGGCCGCTTCCTTGGGCAGACGCGCCAACAGGCGGGTCCACAACGCCGCCGCCTTGTCGCGATTGCCGGCCTCGTATTCCGCAACCCCAAGGAACCAAAGCCCGATCACGTGGTCCGGCTGAAGCGCGTGAATACGCCGGACGACGGCGATGAAATTGGGCGGCAGATCGCGGTCCTTGCCATGCACAGCAAGCAGCGCCTGGCCGTAGTTGACCAGCACGCCGACATCCTTGGGTGCTAGCCGTGCGGCTTGGCCCCAGGCCTCGGCAGCCTTGGGGTATTCGCGCAGCACCATGTAAGAGCGGCCAAGACGCTGCCAGCCGGCGAGATCGTTGGGGTTTTCCTTGAGCCGTGATGCGAGGCCGTCGACCATGCCGCGGATCATCGCCGCGCGCTGGTCGGGTGAGAGCCGTTTGGCGCGCGCCATGTCGTCGCGGCCCGGACCGCGCCCGGTTGTTTGCGCTGCCTTCGTTTGCGCCGCCTTGCCCGCATCCGCCCGTAGCTTGGCGAGCGCTGTGGGCGTCAATCCCGCCTCCCGGGCGGTCGACTCGATGAAGCTCGCAAGTTGCCGGCGCCAGGCAGCTTCAGGCTGCGTTTCGGCCTCCAGCGCGATCCACTCGCGCAGCGCACCGTCTCGGTCGCCGGCCTGCGCCTTGGCGAGCGCCAGATAAAACCGCGCGCGGACGTCGCCGGCTTTGGCCTTCAACGCGCGTTCAAACAGCGCCTTTGCCGCCTTGCCGACAACGCGGCGATTGGCGAACACCAAAGCCTCACCTTGCGATGCGGCGAAAGCGGCGGAACCCGGCTGGAGTTTCAGCGCCCTGGCATAGGTCGCCGCGGCGTCCGTATAGCGGCCGAGGATGAAGGCGATGCGCCCAAGCCGCCCCAGAAGGGCCGTGTCTTTCGGTGTTTTCTTTAGCTGTGCCTCGATCGCTCTGGCGGCGGCTTCAAGACGGGCAATGGTCGCCTTGTCGGGGCCGCCCCGACCGCGCTCGGCGAAAGGCTGGCCCGGAAGACCGGGAGAGCCAAGGCCGTAGTAAAGCGCGCCGGCGCCGACCGGCAAAAGGATCGCCAGCGCGACTGCCGCCGCTTTCGTTCGACCCGGCCCGGCGCTTTGTTTGGCGGCGCTCTTTTCTGCCGTCTCGGACGTGCTTGCCGCATCGGCTGCCAGCAGCCGGCGCGCGATTTCGGCTCGCGCCGCTTTGGCCTGATCGGGCTCGACGACACCGCGGGCCATATCCCGGTCGAGCTCGGCAAGCTGGTCGCGATAGATCTCGGCGTCATAGTCCGCGCGCGGCCGGGTCGCGGCCACACCTGCAATAAGCGGCCGCAGCAGCAGCGCCAGCGTCGCCGCGGTCAGCACGCCGAGAATAAGACCAAGCGTCACGAGCCGGGCCCGTCATCAGCGAGAAGGGCGTCAAGGCGCTTTTCTTCCGCCGCGTCGAGCGGCCGGGCCGCGGCGCCGGCGCTTTCCGGGCGCCGGCGTCTCAAGAAGACGAAAACGCCGGCGCCAGCCAGAAGCAGGATCAGCAGCGGACCGAACCAGAGCACGAATGTGGCGGCATTCACCGGCGGGCGCAGCAGCACGAAGTCGCCATATCGCGCCACCACGAAGCCGACGACCTGCTTGTCGCTGTCGCCGGCGGTCAGCCGCTCGCGAACGAGCACGCGGAGGTCGCGGGCCAGCCCGGCATTGGAATCGTCGATCGACTGGTTCTGACAGACGAGACAGCGCAGGCGCTTGCTGATATTCCGCGCGCGCTTTTCAAGCGCGGGGTCTTTCAGGACCTCGTTCGGCTCGACGGCGAGCGCAGCCGGCACGAACGCCGCGACCATCACGAGCATCAAGAGCGCCGCAAGCGCCCTCATTTCTGGAGATCCCGGATGATCGGCAGCAGCTTGTGCTTGAGCGTTTCGGGCCGGATCACGCCAACATGCTTGAAGCGGATGCGTCCGGTTTTGTCGAGGATGAATGTCTCGGGCATGCCGTAGACGCCCCACTCGATGGCCGCGCGGCCGGCATCGGCGCCGATGCGGGCGTACGGGTTACCGTGGCGCGTCAACCATTCCTTGGCGGCCGCCGGCCGGTCCTTGTGGTTGATGCCGACCACCTGGATGCCCTTGATCTTGGAGAGCGCCATAACCTGCGGATGTTCGGCAAGGCACGGCACGCACCATGAGGCAAAGAAATTGACCACCGTGACCTTGCCCTTGAGGTCGGCGGTCGCCAGGCCGGGCTTGCGGCCCTGCCAGCCGGCAATGGGCGGAAGGCTGAATTCCGGCGCCGGTTTGTCGATCAGCGTCGAGGGCAAAAGGCGCGGATCGCGCCCCGTCAGCATGAAATAGGCGATGACGGCCGCCAGCACCCCGAAGAGCAAGACCGGCAGGACGAAAAGGATCCGCGACGGGCGGCCGCGTGTCGTTGCGGTATCGGACATGTCGGACATTGGGGGGCTCAGGCCTTCGCCGGGGCGGATCCGGCAAGTGCCACCGGGCGGGCGCGGCGCGGTGCCCCGACCCGGTGGCGGCGGTCGGAGAGCGAGGTCAGGCCACCGGCGAACATGACGAGAGCGCCGATCCAGATCCACGGCACCAGCGGGTTGTGATAAAGCCGCACCGACCAGCCGCCCGATTTGTTCGCATCGCCGATCACGGCATAGAGGTCGGAAAGCCAGGTGGTGTGGATCGCAGCCTCGGTGGTCTGGCGGCGCTGGACGGGATAAAAGCGCTTTTCCGCAACCAGGGTCGCGACCGGCCGGCCGCCACGCGTCACCGCGAAGCTGCCGAACTGCGAGGTGTAGTTGGGCCCGCGCCCGTCCTTCACGCCGAGGAAGCGGAAATCGTATCCGGCGACATTGGTCGTCTCGCCCGGCTTCATGAACTGGATGCTTTCGGTCTGCCAGGCCGAGGAGGCGGTGATGCCGGCGATGACGATGGCAAAACCCATATGGGCGACCGTCATGCCGTAGGCGGCGCGCGGCAGGCCGGCGGCGCGGCGCAGGCTGTCCATGAGCGGCGCGCGGCCGAGCTTGATGCGGCCGGCAAGCTCGAGCGCGGTGCCGACAAAGAGCCAGGTTGCCAGCGCCATGCCCATTGCGGCTAGGATGTCGCGGGCACTGTCGAGCCAGAGCGTGAGCGCGACGACGGCCAGCGCTGCACCGAGCGCTAGCTTGAGCCGGCCCAGCGCGGCCCACAAATCGCCTCGCTTCCAGGCGAGCATCGGGCCGATCGCCATGGCCATCACCAGCGGCGTCATGATCGGAATGAAGGTCGCGTTGAAATAGGGCGCGCCCACCGAGATCTTGCCGCCGCCCACGGCGTCGAGCACCAGCGGGTAGAGCGTGCCGATGAAGACGGTCGCGGTGGCCACGGTGAGCAGCAGGTTGTTGAGGACCAGCGCACCCTCGCGGCTCACCGGGCGGAAGCTGCCGGTGGCCCTTAGCTGCGGTGCCCGCCAAGCGTACAAGGTCAGCGAGCCGCCGATGGTCACCACCAGGATCGCGAGGATGAAAAGGCCACGTTGTGGGTCGGTCGCGAAGGCATGGACCGAGGTCAGCACGCCAGAGCGCACCAGGAAGGTGCCGACCAACGAGAGCGAGAAGACGATGATCGCCAGCAGCACGGTCCAGGATTTCAGCGTGTCGCGCTTTTCCACCACGATCGAGGAATGCAGCAGCGCCGCGCCGGCGATCCAGGGCATGAAGGAGGCGTTTTCAACCGGGTCCCAGAACCACCAGCCGCCCCAGCCGAGCTCGTAATAGGCCCACCACGAGCCGAGCGCGATGCCGACGGTAAGGCACGACCAGGCGGCCAGCGTCCAGGGCCGCACCCAGCGCGCCCAGGCCGGATCGACCCGGCCTTCCAAAAGCGCCGCGATGGCGAAGGAAAAGGCCATCGAGAAGCCGACATAGCCGAGATAAAGGAAGGGCGGATGGAAGGCGAGCCCCGGATCCTGCAGCAGCGGGTTCAGGCCCGAGCCGTCGAGCGGGACGGGGGTCAGCCGCTCGAAAGGATTGGAGGAGAAGAGCAGGAAGGCGAGGAAGGCAACGCCGATCAGCCCCTGCACGCCGAGCGCCCGGGCGTGGAGCGTCGGCGGCAGGTTGCGCCCAAAGCTCGCCAGCGCCGCGCCGAAGAGGGCCAGGATGAGTACCCAGAGCAGCATCGAGCCTTCATGGTTCGCCCAGACGCCGGTGATCTTGTAGAGCAGCGGCTTGGCGGAATGCGAATTTTGGGCGACGTTGGCGATCGAAAAATCAGAAACGACGTAAGCGTAGGTGAGCGCGCCGAAGGCGACCGCGATCAGCAGGAACTGTGCTTGCGCCGCGGGTTTGGCGAGCGCCATCAACGGATCGTTGCCGCGCGCCGCGCCAACCAGCGGCACGGTGCCCTGAACAACCGCCAGCAAGGCGGCGAGAATCAGTGCGAAATGGCCGATCTCGGCGATCATTGGCGTTGGGTCCTGTTTGAGCGGATCACTGCTTGGCCCCGCCGGCCTTGCCTGTGCCGGATTGCTTCCAGTGCCCGGATTTCTTCAGCGCGTCGGCGACCTCGCGGGGCATGTAGTTCTCGTCGTGCTTGGCAAGGATCTCGGTGGCACGGAAGGTTCCGTCGGGCGTGAGTGTCCCGTTGGCAACGACGCCCTGACCCTCGCGGAACAGGTCGGGAAGGATGCCGGTATAGGCGACGCGCACGGCACTGGAACCATCGGTGACGCGGAAAGCGATGGTCTTGCCCTCGCGCTGGACACTGCCTTTGACGACCAGCCCGCCAATGCGGAAACGCTTGCCCGGCGGGACCTTCTTCGCCGCCACGTCCGAGGGCGAGTGAAAGAAGACGATGTTCTGCTCCAGCGCTGAGAGCACCAGGACGGCGGCGACCGCCAGCACGCCGAGCGCGCCGCCGATCATCGCCATGCGTTTGTGTTTGGGCTTCATCTAGACCTTCGCATTCTCGCCGGGCACCGTGCTCGAATTTGGTTCGGCCAAACGCGCACGGCGGCGGCGCGGACTTTCGGGAGCCGCGGCTTCGAGCGTGCGCAAGGTGGCCTCGCGCGATCGCAGCGTCCGCAGGCTGGTGACCAGGAAGCCCGCCAGCACGGCCAGCGCAATACCGAAAGCAGGCCACACGAAATCGGCATAGCCGCCCATCTCCAAAAAGCTGGCGATTTTGTCCATGGTTAAGGTCGTTCCCGCCGTTTAAAGCTTCGTTCGCTGAGGCTTGCCTGTATTAGGTAGACGCTGGATAGCCGGTTGTTAAGTCACAGTTTCTTGCATTCGCGTGTGGTCAGAATACGGCAACCGGCAGCAGCACCGAATCTGGCGCCACCACCGGCGGCGGTTTGTTCAGCTGCCGAGCTGCGCCAGGCGCAAGGCCCGGATCCGCGCCGCCACGAGTTCGCTGCGCATGCGCACGAGCACCAGGGTCGCGAAATAGAAGGTGAAGCCGAAAGCCAGCAGCAACAGCGGGATCAGCATCGTCGGGTGGATCGTCGGCCCCGAGAGCTTGATGACGCTGGCAGGCTGGTGGAGCGTGTTCCACCAGTCGACTGAAAACTTGATGATGGGCACGTTGATGACGCCGACAAGCGCGAGGATTGCAGCCGAACGCGCGCCGCGCGTGGCGTCGTCGAAGGCATTCATCAGGCCGATATGTCCCAGATATAGGAAAAACAGCACCAAAACCGAGGTCAGGCGCGCGTCCCATACCCACCAGGTGCCCCACATCGGCTTGCCCCAGAGCGATCCCGTGATCAGCGCCAGCAGCGTGAAGCCGGCCCCGAGCGGCGAGGCCGACTTGGCAAAGAGATCGGCCAGCGGATGCTTCCAGATTAGCGCGACCGCGCTGGCGGCGGCGATCGAGACATAGACGAAGAGCGCCATCCAGGCCGACGGCACATGGACATACATGATGCGCACGCTCTCGCCCTGCTGATAGTCGGCCGGCGAGGCGAAGAGCGCGAAATAGAGACCGGCGGCGATCAGGACCACGGTCACCGCGCCGAACCACGGCAACAGCCGCCGCGCCAGGCGCATGAAGCGCCCCGGATTGGCAAAGCGATGAAGTGATGTGGACAGTCGGGCCACGGTTCGTTCGAGCCTCTACTGGCGCATGAAAGCGCTGATATGCCACGGGCACGTTTTACAGTGACTGATCTTAGTCACTCGACCCCATCTAGTCATTCAATCGCCTGGCGCAAAGCCGCTGCCGCAGCAAAGGGAGCAAGCGCGAGGGCAAAGAGCGACAGACCGGCCAGGATCAAAAGGCGGGGGCCGGCCCCCAGGCCGAAGATCGCGGCGTCGACCGCGCTGACCCCGAAGATCAGCACGGGGATGTAGAGCGGCAGCACCAGCAACGAGAGCAGCACGCCGCCGCGCCGGGCACCCAAAGTCAACGCAGCTCCGATCGCGCCGATAAGCGTGAGCGCTGGCGTGCCGAGGGCCATCGCCGCGATCAAGACGCCGTAACCGGCAGGGTCGAGATTGAGCAACAGGCCGAGCACCGGAGCGGCAACCACCAGCGGCAGTCCTGTGGTGAGCCAGTGGGCCAGCGCCTTTGAGAGCACCACAAGCTCCAGCGGCACCGGCGCCAGCGACAGCCACTCCAGCGAGCCGTCCTCGTAATCGGCCGCGAAGAGGCGCTCCAGCGCCAGCATCGAGGCCAACAAGGCCGTCACCCAGAGAATTCCGGGGGCGATCTTGGCGAGGGTCTCGGGGGAGGAGCCGACACCGAACGGGAAGAGGATCACCGTCAGCACGAAGAAGACGATCACCATCATCGTGTCGCTGCCCAGGCGCAACGCCAGGCGAAGATCGCGGGCGGCAATGGCGTGAAGCGCCCGGATCATTCGTCGCCCTCGAGTGCCAGTGTCGGCGCGAAGCGCTCCAGCGCCAGCGTCTCTGCATCCGGCAGCGCCACGTCCGTGTGGGTGGCGAGCGCGACCATGCCGCCGGCCCTGCGGTGCGCAGCGATGGCAGCTTCCAGTTGCGCGACCGAGGCAGCGTCGAGGCCCGTCGTCGGCTCGTCCAGGAGCCACAGCGCCGCGGGCGCGGCGAGCAGACGGCACAATGCCAGGCGCCGGCGCTGGCCGGAGGACAGCAGCCGTACCGGAAAGTCCGCGAGGCGCAACAGATCGAAAGCCTCGAGCGCGGCGGTGGTGGCGGCGGCCGGATCGTCGGCGCCGTAGAGTCGGGCCCAGAAACGCACACTCTCGTCCACGGTGAGGACCGGCTTGGCGGCGTCCAGGTGGCCGATGAAGGCAAGCCGCGCGCCATGGGCCTCGCGGTCTTTCGTCACCGTAGCACCGTCCCAGGTTAGCGCGCCCGCCGCCGGGCGGATGAAACCCGCCATCACCCGCAGCAAGGAAGATTTTCCGCTGCCGTTGGGGCCGGTCAGGCGCAGCGCCCCGCCATCGGACAAGGCAAAGGAGAGATCCTTGAAGACAACGCGCTCGGCCCGAATGCAGGCGAGCGCATCTCCGGCGAATTCGGCCATCTATCGGGGGCTCCCACCCGGCCATCCTCATGCACGCCGCAGGCGCGGCGGCGGGATCATAGCTCAATTGCCCCGGTGGAACCCCCAAACCCGATGATTGGTTGGCGGGAGCTGGTGGGGGGTAGCTGTTCGGGGGCCACAAATAGAAGCGGCCAACGGAGGGGGGGTCCGTTGGCCGCGAGGTTCCAGCTCGGGGAAGCTGGAATAATGAGGCTTGGGGGAAGCCTCATTCAGAGGGGAGGTTGTTAATGCTGCTTATATTGGCAGCCAATATGGTTCAGTAAGGCCCAGAAAATGGCGAAAATAAGGTTTTTGCGCCTCGGAGCCGTCCAATTCGGCGTCGAGGTCATTAACCATATGATCCCTCAGGCGTTTTCCGAACCGAGACAATCCGCCCCCCGTCCGAAGATTTATCGCAGATCGGCTCAAAAAGCACAAACCCAGCTGCTCCGGCGGCGCAGCCGGACCGGCGCGCCATCAGTCGAATTTGCGGACGTCGTCGATCACCTTGCCGTCATTGGGCAGGCTGCCGGGCGCGACCAGTTCGATATTACCGCGGACCTTGCAGACCGACTGAAAGGTGTCCGCGATCTTGCCTGCCAACGCGTCGCCGCCGCCGTCTACTTCGACCTTGAAGGCGGGGACGTCCTTGCCGTCGACCGCATCGACGGTAAGCCGCGCCTTGCCGATCTCGGCGTGGCGCTTGACCACCTCGGCAATCTGCTCGGGATGCACGAACATGCCGCGGACCTTGGTCGTCTGGTCGGCACGGCCCATCCAGCCCTTGATGCGCATATTGGTGCGCCCGCATTTGCTGGGGCCGGGCAGGGCGGCGGTCAGGTCGCCGGTGGCGAAGCGGATGAGCGGCGTGTCGGGGTTGAGCGTGGTGACCACCAGCTCGCCGACATCGCCCGCATTGGCTACGGGCTCGCCGGTGCCGGGGACCAGGACCTCGACGATCTTGTCCTCGCCGATCGTCATGCCCTCCAGCGCCGGCGTCTCATGGGCGATGTTACCGAGCTCGGCCGTGGCGAAAGTCTGGTAGGTCTCGATGCCGCGCTCCTTGTAGGCCGCGCGCTGCTGGGGAAAAAGCGGCCCGCCGCCGACCACCGCGAGCTCGATCGATGAGAGATCGAGCCCGAGCTCGTCGCCCTTTTCAAGAATGATGCCGAGATAATCAGGCGTGCCGGCATAAACGCGCGGGCGGATCTGCGCGATCACCGCCGCCTGCTGTTCGGTGTTGCCGATGCCGGCCGGCACGACGGGGCAGCCGAGCGCGCGGGCGCCGTAATGGAGGATCCAGGCGCCGGGTGTGAGGTGGTAGGAAAGCGAATTGTGGATGATGTCGCCCTTGCGCACCCCGGCGGCATAAAACGCGCGCGCCGTCCCGAAGCCGTCGATGCGATCGGTGGCGAGCTCGAAGATCGGGCCAGGCGAGGTGAAGATGAGCGCCACCTCGTCGAGCGAGACCGCGTTAAGTCCCGCCATCGGCGGGTCCGCCTTCATCAGCTCGATCAGATCATGCTTGCGGGTGACCGGGAGTTTGGCCAGCGCCTGCCGGCTGGTAATCGCGGCGGGATCGACATCGCCCAGGGACTTGGCGTACCAGGCCGAGTTGGCCTGCGCATTGGCGATCTGCTCGGCGAGCGCGGCCATGTTTGCCGCCTCGCGCGCCTCGGGATCGCGCGTTTCCAGGTCGTCATAGAAGTCGGACGCAGCCATGCCGTCCCCCGTCGGTTATGGTCACTACATTTCGAGCCGGGCGTTCCAAGCCGGGCGTTCGGGACCACGTGCCTCCGTCGCGCCGGGCCGGATCACATCAGCGGATCAGGCCAGCCAGCGCTTGCGCCGTTTGTAATGCTTGACGTTGCGATAGCTTTTGCGTCCGCTGGTGCTGAGGCCGAGGTAGAATTCCTTCACGTCCTCATTGTCGCGTAGATTGGCGGCGGGACCGTCCATCACCACGCGACCGTTCTCCAGAATATAACCGTAATCGGCCAAGCGCAGCGCCATGTTGGTGTTCTGCTCGGCCAACAGGATCGAAACGTTCTGTTCTTCGTTCAACAGCTTGACGATCCCGAAGATCTCCTCGACCAGTTGAGGGGCGAGGCCCATCGAGGGCTCATCGAGCAGCACCATGCGTGGCCGTGACATCAGCGCCCGCCCGATCGCCGTCATCTGCTGTTCGCCGCCGGAAATGTATCCGGCCTGCGAGCTGCGCCTTTCCTTCAGGCGCGGAAAATAGCCGTAGACCATCTCAAGGTCCTTGGAGATGGCACCCCTGCCGTCGCGCCGCGAATAGGCGCCGGTGAGCAGGTTCTCCTCGACAGTCAAATGTCCAAAACAATGGCGCCCCTCCATTACCTGGATGATGCCCTTGCGGACCAGGTCGGTGGGGTTGAGGCGGTCGACGCGCTCGCCGAAAAATTCGATCGAGCCCTTGGTCACTTCGCCGCGTTCGGTGCCGAGAATGTTCGACACCGCCTTCAAAGTGGTCGTCTTGCCGGCGCCGTTGGCCCCGAGGAGGGCGACGATACCCCCCTCGGGAACCTCGAGCGAGACACCTTTCAACACGAGGATCACGTGATCGTAGATCACCTCGATATTGTTGACGTTGAGTAACGTGTGTCCGTTCCCGCTCACGGCATAGTCCTTATCAATTTTGCAATGCAGGTCGCATTGCCGGCATGGACGCTACTTGCAGTCCTTGCGCTTTTCGTACTTGAACTTGGCGGATTCCGCGACGGCTGCCTTCTCGACCTCGGCGCGCACCATCTTGCGCATCGGGGTGATCCAGTCGCTCACCATCTTCCACTGCTTGCCGTCCCATTGCTGGATGCGCAGCGAGCCGTTGCCTTCATGATCGCGGCACGTGATGTTGATGGGTCGCGTGAAGCCCTTCATGCCAAGCTTATTGAGGCGCGCATCGGTCAGCCGCAATTTCTCAAGGCCTTCGCGGACATGCGTCCCGGTTGGGTTCTTGCCGTACTTCCTGATGGCATAGCCAACCGCTTCAGTGGTCAGCATGGCGTTGAAGAGACCGCGGTTGTAAAGCACCTCACCGAAGTTGTTCTTCGCCGCTTTGGTCAGATTTCCGTTGTAGACGTGCTTGAGAATGTCGCCGTGGAAATCGTAGTGCGTCCCCGTGCCGTGGAAGGTCGCGGCGCGGTAGCCAATGGCGGCCTTGCCGTTGGGAACCACGTCGGATTCCGATCCGGACCACCAGACGCCGATGAACTTGTTGACCGGGAAGCCAACCTCCGAAGCGCGCTGGATCGCGGTCGGGTTCATCTGGCCCCAGCCCCACATGATCATATAGTCCTCGCGGGCCCGAACGATCTTGCGCCACTGCGAACGCTGGTCGGCCATCGATTTGCCCGGCACCGAATAGGTGTTGAGGCGGTATCCGTAGCGCTTGGCGAGCGCCTTGAAGATTGGGATCGGTTCGCGGCCGTAGGAGGACTCCAGATAGATGAAGCCGATCTTCTTGCCTTTGAGCTTGGCCATGCCGCCCGACTGGGCGCCGATATACTTGACGATGCCGGTGGCCTGGCTCCAATAGGTCATCGGAAAATTGAAGACCCAGGGGAAGTAGCGGCCGTCGGCCGCCGCGCTCATGCCGTAACCCATGGAGAGGATCGGAACCTTGTCGATCCGCGCCTTCGGGACGAGCTTGTAGGTGACGCCCGTTGAGAACGGCAGCACCACCATCATGTTCTTGTTCTTGGCCTTGAGGCGCTCGTAGCACTCCACGCCCTTGGCCGTGTTGTAGCCGAACTCGCACTCCACGTAGTCGATCTTAACGCCTTCGATGCCGCCGTCGCGGACGTTGAGCAGCTGGTACCAATCGCGGAGTCCATTGGCGATCGGCACGCCGCCCGGTGCAAACGGGCCGGTGCGGTAAGTCAGCCCCGGAAAGAAGACGTCGGCTGCGACGGGCGTTGCCGCCAGCGGTGCGGCCATTGCCGCCCCCGCCACCGCTCCCATAGCTAGTTTACGTATGTTCATATGCTGCGTTCTCCCTGTTTCGTCGAACGCGGGCCACGCCGCGCGCCGACTGCGCATTGTTCTCAATCGGTTTCGACGGGCTGGCGCATTCATTGCCGGCCGCCGTTCCGGAACCTGCGACTACCATCGCGTTGGTTCCGGAGTGAATTCCGTCGCGCTTACTTGCAGTTCGCGCGTTTCTCGTATTTGACTTAGCGGACTCTACACACTGACTTGAAGCCAGGCAATCCGACCATACCGCCGGCGCCTCGCGAACACCGGCCCGTACGCCGCACGCCGCCCAATAACGTCAGGCTTTCCACGGCTAGTGCGGGAACGGCCATAGCCGCAATTTCTCCTTGGCGATCTGCCACATTCGGGCCAGACCGTGCGGCTCGACAATCAGGAAGAAGATGATCGCGGCGCCCAACACCATGAAACGGATGTGCTGTACGACATGCGACGGAATCCTTAGACCCAAGGCGTCCGGGATATTGTCGATCAGCACGGGCACGAGCGTGATGAAAATGGCGCCGAAGATCGAGCCCATCACCGTGCCGAGACCGCCGATCACCACCATGAACAGGATCGGGAAGGATATCAGCAGGATGTCGAAGCCCTCCGCTTCGGCGTTTTCCAGAATGTAGAACGCGTAGAGCGCGCCCGAGACCCCGATGATGTACGAGCTGACCGCGAAGGCGAGCAGCTTCGTGCGCATGGGACGGATACCGATCAACTCGGCCGCAATATCGAAATCGCGAATGGCCATCCAGGATCGGCCGATACGGCTGCGCGTGAGATTCTTCACGATCACACAGAAAATAACGAGAAACGTCAGGCAGATCAGATACTTGGTTGACGCCGCGGTCTTCGGACCCATGATGTCGAGGCCGAAGAGCGTCGTTGGCGGTGCCGCGATGGTGGCGGAGGTCGAGTAGTCGGTGAACCAGCCCACGGTCTGGAACAGCCACTCAAGGAAGAACTGCGCCGCCAGCGTCGCGACCGCAAGGTAGAAGCCCTTGATGCGCAGGCTGGGGATGCCGAACAGGACCCCGAATGCCGCTGCGAACAGGCCGGAGATCAGAATCACGATCAGAATGTTCACGTCGGGCATGAACTGGTGGAGCTTGTAGGTGCTGTAAGCGCCCACCGCCATGAAACCGCCGGTGCCGAGGGAGATCTGCCCGGCATAGCCCGTCAGCACGTTGAGGCCGAGGGCGGCCAATCCGAATACACAGACCGGCAGAAGGATGACCTCGTACCAGTAGGAGCTGGCGACCAAGGGCACGACCGCGTACGCGATCAGCAGCAACAGCGCGATCCCGATCTTGTCCTGCAGGATCGGGAAAACCGCCGAATCGGCGGTGTAGCTGTTTTTGTACTGTCCGGCTTCGCGGTAAAACATGATCCTAGACCCTCTCGATGATCTTCTCGCCGAACAATCCCTGCGGCCGGAACAGCAGGATTACCAGCGCCAGCACATAGGCAAACCACTCCTCGATCGAGCCGCCGAAATAATCGCCCCAATAGAGCTCGGCGATCTTCTCGCCGACGCCGATGATGAAGCCGCCGACAATGACGCCGGGCACCGACGTAAATCCGCCGAGGATCAGCACCGGCAGCGCCTTGAGCGCGATGATCGCGAGCGCGAAGCTCGCCGCCCCGCCGGAGATGCCCCAGAAGATACCCGCAACCAAGGCGACCACGCCGGCAACCGACCACACGACCACCCACATCGAATTCAATGGGATGCCCACCGACAGCGCGGCCTGGTGATCGTCGGCGACGGCGCGCAGCGCACGGCCTACCCGTGTCTTCTGGAACATGAGCGCCAGCAGCGCCACCATGATCGCCGAGCAGATGGCCGCGGTGAGGTCGACCTTCTGCAAGGTCAGCCCGCCCTTGAGATTGCCGCCGAAGAGGTGCAGCGGACCTTTCGAGATACCGAGCGCCGCCGCGGGCACCGACTGATTGTTCCCGCCGAATACGGTCTCGCCGAAGCCTTCCAGGAAGAAGAAAAGCCCGATCGTGGCCATGAACAGGATGATTTCCTCCTGGCCGACCATGGGGCGCAGCACCAGCCGCTCAATGAGGAACGCCAGACCAATCATGATCATGATCGTCAGTGGGATCGCCAGCCAGACATTCATCGAGATCGTGACGAATGCCTTCAGCCCGAAGACTGCCGTGATGAGCGCCAGTACGATGCCCGCCATCATTGTTCCGGCTCCGGCCCTCGCCTTGGCCGGCGTCTTGACCTTGCCGGTAAGCAGGACCGCGCCGGCGATCACAAGACCGAGGCCGAAGAACCACCACAGGTTAATACCGTATCCCTTTTCCAGGCTGATCATCGCCAGCACAGCGAACACGACCATGATGCCCTGGGCAAAGTTGAACACGCCCGAGGCCTTGTAGATCAGCGCGAATCCGAGCGCGACCAGCGAATACATCAACCCCGCCATGGTGCCGTCGATGACCGCCTGGACCAGATCCATCGGCCGTTCCCACATCCCGCTGAGCGGTTCGACCACCAAGCCGACGAGCCATTCGGGCAGCGCCTCGGCGTCATTGATCTGGAACAGGATGAAGATGATCACCGCAGCGGTGACAATGGACGTAGCAACCTTGGCCCGGCGCAGCTGCCACATGTCCTTCAGTGCGAGAGCGCTCATGGTGCGCGGTACTCCTGCGTCAATTGGCAACTGGCCGTGAGATCACGTGCGCTAGGATCATGGGCCAGGGGACTAACGTGCATCAGTCATCGCCCTCTTCGTGGGGAACACCCAAATAGGCGTCGATAACGTCCTGGTTCCCCCGCACCTCTTCCGGCGACCCATCGGCAAGCTTGCGGCCATAGTCGAGCACCACGACGCGGTCCGAGATATCCATGACCACGCCCATGTCGTGCTCGATGAGCGCGATGGTGGTGCCGAATTCATCGTTCACGTCGAGGATGAAGCGGCACATATCCTCTTTTTCCTCGACATTCATGCCGGCCATCGGCTCGTCGAGCAGCAGGAGCGTCGGCTCGGCCGCGAGCGCGCGTGCCAGCTCAACGCGTTTCTGCAGACCATAGGGCAGCCGCCCGGCCGGCACCCGGCGGATGGCCTGGATGTTCATGAACTCGATGATCTTCTCAACGAAGATGCGGTTCTCGATCTCGTCTCTTTGCGCGGGGCCCTTGTAAACCGCCTCCAGCATGAAATCGGCGGCCGAGATCGCAGCGCCCGGGATCCAGCTGACCGGCAGCGATGCGATCCTGAAGGCGCGGCTGCTGCGATGGGCGCTCATAAGACCGCCAATTGCTCCGTCGCCATCAGCCACGCGGTTCACCGCTTGACGCAACACGCCCGGCATCTTGAGCAATCGCCCGGTCATGATGTTGTCGAGCACGCTCATGCCCGCGAACAGGGCGACGTTCTGGAAGGTTCGCGCTATCCCTGAATTTGCGGCCTCGTATGGCCGCATCTGGCTGCGGGTGACGCCCTGATAGGTGATTGTGCCTTCCTGGGGATGATAAAAGCCGTTGATGCAGTTGAGCATCGACGTCTTGCCGGCACCGTTGGGCCCGATAATTGCCAGGATCTCGTGCTCGCGGATCTCGAAACTCACATCGGAGATCGCCCGCACACCGCCAAAGGACAGGCTGATGTTGTCGGCCTTGAGGATGACGTCGCCCAGCTTTTTTTGCGGCGGAACGTTGTCGCCGCGGGCGGACACGCTGGCGTCTTCTGGTTTCGCGGGTTTCGCTTCGGTCATCGCATCATTGGGTGGTGTCATGCTCGCTCATGCCGCTTTCTGGGCCGAATCCGCGGTCGGCTCGGCGCTTTTGGCCCCGCGGATCTTGAGGTCCGCATTAACGGTTCCGGTGCGGCCATCCTCGAAAGTCACCAGCGCCTCGACCTTGACGCGTTCCTGGTCGGAATAGAGTGCATCGATGATCTGGTCGTATTTCTCAGCGATGAAGCGCCGGCGCACTTTCCTCGTGCGGGTCAACTCACCGTCATCGGCGTCCAACTCCTTGTGGAGCAAAACGAACCGTCTGATCTGGGTTCCATAAAGGTTTGAGTCTTCGGCGAGATCGGCATTGACTTGCTCCACATTCGCCTGGATCTGGTCGTAGACCACATCCCTCTCCGCCAGGTCCTGATAGCTGCCATAGGCGATGCCATTGCGCTCGGCCCAGTTTCCGACGGCCTCCAGGTCAATCGAGATCATCGCCGTGACCTTGTCACGTTCGTGGCCGAAGGCGACGGCTTCCTTGATGAAGGGGAAGAACTTCAGCTTGTTCTCGATAAACTTGGGCGGGAACATCGTGCCGTCCTTCATCCGGCCGACATCCTTGGCGCGGTCGATGATGCGCAGATGCCCCTCGTCGTCCAGGAAGCCGGCATCGCCGGTATGCACGAACCCGTCTTCGGTCTTGGTCTCTTTCGTCGCCTCGGGATTCTTGTAGTACTCCTGGAACACGCCGGGGCTGCGGAACAGCACCTCGCCATTGTCGGCGAATTTGAGCTCGACCGTGTCGATCGGAATGCCGACGGTGTCGGAGCGCACGCCGGCATTCGTCTGAATGGTGATGAACACGCTCGATTCGGTCTGGCCGTAGAGCTGCTTCAGGTTCAAGCCCATCGATCGGAAAAAGATGAAGATGTCGGGCCCGATCGCTTCGCCGGCGGTGTAGGCCAGCCGCACGCGGGAGAAGCCAAGCGTGTTCTTGAGCGGCCCGTAGATCAACAGGCCGCCGAGCATGTAGTTGAGGCGGTCGAAAATCGAGACCGGTTCGCCGTCGAGGATCTTGATCCCGACCCGGCGCGCCAGCTTCATGTAGTAATCGAACAACCGGCGCTTGAACCAGGCGGCGTCCTCCATGCGGATGCGGACCGTCGTCAACAGGTTCTCGAAGATCGCCGGTGGGGCGAAGAAGTACGTCGGCCCGATCTCGCGCAGATCCTGCAGCACCGTGTTGGCGCTCTCCGGGCAGTTGACGCAGAAGCCGGCGATATAGGCCTGCGCCATCGAGAAGGCCGCATCGCCGATCCAGGCCATCGGCAGGTAGGCGAGAATTTCGTCGCGCTCGGTAATACCCTCGAAATTGACCGCCTCGCGGGCCATCAAGATGACATTGTCGAAGCTCAGCACCACACCCTTGGGCGTTCCGGTGGTGCCCGAGGTGTAGTTGATGATGGCGGTGTCCGAGCCTTTGCCTTTCGCGACTTCCGCATCGTAGAAATCGGGGTTCTGCTCCATGAACTCGCGGCCGCGGCGCTTGACCTCGTCCATGTTGTAGAGCCAGGTCTCGTCGTAGTTCAGCATACCGCGCGAGTCGCCGAAGATGATCCGTTCGAGCTTCGGGCAGCGATCCTTGACCTCGAACATCTTGTCGACCTGCTCCTGATCCTCGGCGACCACGAAGCGTATGTCGGCATGTTCCAGGACGAACTGCATCTCGTTGGCGGCGGAGTTCTGATAAACCGGCACCGGGATCGCGCCCAACGACTGCGCGGCGATCATCGACCAGTAGAGATACGGGCGGTTGTCGCCGACCACAGAGACTTTGTCGCCGCGCTTCATTCCGAGGGCGGCATAGCCGCAGGCGATCTCGCGGACGTTCAGGCGAACGTCGGCCCAGGTGAACTCCTGCCAGATGCCCCACCACTTCACCCGCGTCGCCGGCCTTTTGGCGCGATGCTCGGCATTATATTCGAGCAATTTGGGGAAAGTGTCGTTGGCATCAGACGTCGCCATCCAGCCCTCCTTCCGAGGATCGTTTGACCGCTCAAAATTCGGGAAGACATCAATGGCCTGGCACGTTAAACGTGCCAGCGCACCCACAGACCGCCGCCGCGGCCGAATTGGGCCGCACCACGAACACGAAGCCTCCCGAAGTCCCTGACTATTATTGCTCTTATAGGCTCAGAGACGTGCCTAGCTAGACAAATACACCAGGGAAATCAAGCTGCGCGTGAACACAAATAGGTGCGCCAAAGGGCGTGGGCACAATGACTGGCAGGTCACGCCGCGTAGGGCCGACGATATGCCCTAGGATACTGCGGGTGCGTAGCGAAAGAGGCCGTCTGTCCCGCGCTCGCAGCTCAGCCGACCCTGCTTTTCCAGATAGGCAAGGTGGGCCAGCGCCTCGCCCATAGCAAAGCCGCGCTGGAAGAGGTCGAGCTCGCGGCCAACGCCAAACAGGACGGGAACCACCTCGAATGCCGTCATCGGCCGGTCCACGGCGTCGATGATTTCGCCCAACCGGTCGGCGTGGTGGCGCTCGAGCTGTTCGACCCGGGTGTGGAGGCCGTGGAACGGAAGAATATGCGATGGCAGGACCAGCGTATCCTCGGGCAGCGAGCGATATCGTTTGTTGGAGGTGAGATAATCGTCGAGCGGATTGGTCGTCGGCTGGCTGCCGGGCAAAGTGATATTGGGCGTGATGCGGGGCAGGATCTGGTCGCCCGAGATCAACAGATGCAGTTCATTGCAATAGAGCGAGACGTGCTCGGGGGCATGTCCGGTCCCCACGATGACGCGCCAGGTCCGGCCGCCGACTTGGAATTCCTCGCCGTCAGTGAGCCGGTGGAAATCATGCGGCGCCTCGACCGAAACCCATTGATAGGCGTTGCCGCGCTTGACCATTTTATAGGCATCAGCGGCGTCGAGGCCGTTCAGGCGGTAAAACTCGGCTTGAAACCCCGAATTGCGCCCGGCGTCGTCGAACATCAGCATTTTGTGCATCAGCCATTCGGTGCGGCTGATCCACAACGTTGCGTCGTGCTGCTCGCAGAGCCAGCCCGCGAGCCCGGAATGGTCGGGATGGAAATGCGTGACGATGATCCGCGGCGCACGGCGGCCGCCCATCCTTTCCTGCAAGAGCCTGCGCCAGAGCGCGCGGGTCTCGTCATTCGCGAAGCCTGTGTCGACGATGACCCAGTCGTCACCATCCTCCAGCAGCCACAAATTTATGTGATCGAGCGCCGCCGGGAGCGGCATGCGCAGCCAGTGGACACCGGCCGCAACTTCGATGGTTTCGGCCGGTCCGGGGGTCTGATCGCCGAAGGGGAACGCGAGCGCGGCCAGGTCAGCCTTACGCTGTTCGGCCGCGGCTTCCTGCCGTACGGCATTTGCTTTGGCGGATGGCGCGCGCGAACTCACTGAACGACCCCCTGGCGGGCGGCCTTCTGGATGGGCATGGCGTCTATATCCTTGAAGATGGTCATCGAGGGCGCAAGCACCCTCACCGTCCCGAAACTAAGTGCGGCCCGCTCACATGGCAACCTTGCCGCACTGTGATTGGCGGAACGATCGCGCGGCGTCGGTGGGCCGCCGGTACATCGTATCGGCTGCGGAATGCAATTGCGGCTGAGCTGGCGGCTTGCCTCAGGGTATGCGCCGGGGCTGCGTCGCTATATCGCTATAGGCGCCGCCTTGCGCCGGTTCGATTTCCACTCCCGCCGTCGCCAGCAACGTCCGCGCGGTGGTCTTGTGGTCGCCGAGCCGGATCGGCTCGTCGCACGAGACGGTCGCGTGGTTAACTTGCGACCATTGGCCATCCTGCATCACGAATGTGCCGGTACTGCTGCCGATATCACGGATTTCGATTTCCGGACCCGCTCCGGTCAGCTTGGCATGTCGCCGCGAGACGGTCGGAAACTCCACAATTATGTTACAGTCTTGGCCGCGCCCCACAGTCCAACTGTTCATCGTTGCCTCCTTGAAACGGGATGACACAGCTTCGGTGGCTTGGCCCCGACGGGCCGCGCGCGCGTGATGTTACAGCGATAGCGGCAGCGAAATGCAGGCCATGCCTGCTTATACGGTAGGCTTCGCTCATGGCGAGAGCAACCCATCTTTATCTGCACGTTTGCTGGGATTAGAACGCTATCAAAGTGTTGCAACCCGCCGGCGACCGACTGCGATTGCGGGGGGTCCGTCGTTTCCGGAGCACGATCGCGTCACAGCGATCTGATGTGAATCATGGTCTAGGCCGCGACCGCCCCGGCCTCGGCGATCCAGGCCCGGACCCATTCGACGCCATCTTCTTCGGGAACCGTACCCCCGCTGGCATCGTGATAGGAGACCTCGCCGATACGCATGGCGCCACATTGGCTCAGGATTTCATCGAACTTCTTGCCGCCGAAATTGAAGGTGTCCGCGTAGGTTCGGTCGCCAAGCGAAAACACGCCGTAGCGGATGCCCGACAGATCGGGTTTCGCGGAACCGAGGTCCTCATAGAGCTTCATGGCATTGTCCGGCACATCGCCCTGACCGTAAGTCGACGTGCAGATCAGGAAAACGCCGCCACCCGCGAAGACCGAGGCGTTGAGGTCGTCCATCGGCTCGACCGAAACGTCATGGCCATCTTCCTCCAGTGCGTCCAGCATCTCCTCGGCGACCAGTTCGGCCGTGCCGGTCATCGTGCCGACGAGGATCTTCAGCGAAAGTGACACGGGTCCGGTTCGCTCCCTTCCGTTCGCAAGGCCTCACCGGGCACATGCGCCTAGCGTGCGCGCAGGGCAAAATCGCACGCCATCATGCCCCAAGGACCTTCGGGGCGAAAGTCAGGCGCCACACTGCATCGCCGTCGCCAAAACAATAATGCATGGTATTTTTCGATACAAGCATTATAATGCATATTGTTTGTTGGAATGCTGAGCATGTGGCGGGAGACCTACGGCGATGGCCCAGACAGCGAGAGCAGCCGGTCAGCCGGCACTCTGTGGTGCGGATAAGCACGGGCCATACCTCAAATCGCTTGGCGAACGGGTGCGAAATGCACGCGCGCTTCGCGGTATGACACGAAAGATCCTGGCGCGCGACAGCGGCGTATCGGAGCGCTATCTGGCCCAGCTCGAGGCGGGGCAGGGCAACATATCGATCGCCCGTCTGCGCCAGATTGCCGGCGCGATGAGCCTGCCCTTGGTTGATCTCGTGCGCGAGGGCCCGGACCGTCCGGTTGAGCTGACCTTGCTGTTGCAACGCTTGGAGCGGCTGAGCCCGCCTGAGCTGGCCAAGGCGGGCCAGCTGCTGACCGCGCATTTCGGGCGCGACCTGGGCGAGGGCCGGGCCGCCCGGATTGCCCTGATCGGGCTGCGCGGCGGCGGGAAAACCACCTTGGGGCGCGAGCTTGCCGCGCGCATCGGGGTGCCTTTCGTGGAGATGAACAAGGAGATTGAGCGCGATTCGGGCATGAGCTTGAACGAAATCTTCTCGCTCTCGGGGCAAGCCGCGTATCGACGCTATGAACGGCGCGCGCTGGAGCGGGTGATCGAGACCCATCCGGCCGCGGTGATCGCCACCGGCGGCAGCCTGGTCTCCGAGCCGGGCACGTTCGAGTTGCTGCTCGACGCGTGCTATACAATCTGGATCAAGGCCGCGCCCGAGGAGCATATGGGCCGCGTGATCGAGCAGGGCGATATGCGGCCGATGGCCGGAAACGCCGAGGCGATGGCCGATCTTCGCCGCATCCTCTCCGAGCGCGAGCCGCTCTATAGCAAGGCCGATGCCATGGTCGATACCGCCGGCAAGGGCCTGGAAGACAGCATCGTGGAACTGCGGCGCGTGATCGTGGCGATCGGCAACGGCGCGTCGGAACCGGCAAAATAATTCTTGCATACAGATAAATATGCATTATATTGCCTATAGACGACGCGGCACAGCGAGTACCCAGGACGACGATCCCAAAGCGACAGGCAGGGGGTGGAGCCATGACCGCCAACATCGTGACCTACGACCGGTCCCCGGAGGACTACAAGCACTGGAAGGTTTCCTATGACGGGCCGGTGGCGACGCTCGCCATGGACACGGCCGAGGACGGCGGCCTGCGCCCCGGCTATGAGCTGAAGCTCAATTCCTACGACCTTGGCGTCGATATTGAGCTGCATGACGCGCTTCAGCGCGTGCGCTTCGAGCATCCCGCGGTCAAGGTGGTTGTGCTGACCAGCGCCAAGGATCGCACCTTCTGCGCCGGCGCCAACATCCGCATGCTGGCCTCCTCCTCGCATGGCTGGAAAGTCAATTTCTGCAAGTTCACCAACGAGACCCGCAACGGTCTGGAAAACCTCTCGGAGACCTCAAGCGTCAAGTCGATTGCCGCGGTGAACGGTGTCTGCGCCGGCGGCGGCTATGAGCTGGCGTTGGCCTGCGACGAAATCCTGATGGTCAACGACCGCAGCTCGACCGTGAGCCTGCCGGAAGTGCCGCTGCTGGCGGTGCTGCCCGGCACCGGCGGTCTTACCCGAGTCACCGATAAGCGCAAGGTGCGGCGCGATCTGGCCGATGTCTTCTGCACCACCGCCGAGGGTGTGCGCGCCGAGCGGGCGCTCGAATGGAAGCTGGTCGACCACATCGCCCGGCCCGACGCGTTCGAGGCGCTGATCGACGAGCGCACCGCGGCGCTGGCCAAGCTTTCCGACCGGCCCGACGGCGCCAAGGGCGTGGCGTTGCCGCCGCTTCAGCGCAGCATCGATGATGATGGCTACCGCTATCCCTTTGTCGAGGTGATCGTCGACTATGACGCGCGTGTGGCTACCGTCACCGTCAAGTCGCCGGCCGATGGCGGCCCGGAAACGGCCGCGGAGATCGAAAAGCTGGGCGCTGCCTGGTGGCCGCTGCAGATGGCGCGCGAGCTCGATGACGCGATCTTGATGCTGCGCACCAACAATCAGGAAGTCGGCACGATCTTGTTGAAGACCGCCGGCGAGGCGGGACCCGTACTCGCCGCAGGGAAGGCGTTGCAGGCGAACCTCGATAACTGGTTCGTGCGCGAGACCGCGGCGATGCTCGGCCGCACGCTGGCGCGGCTCGATGTTTCCTCGCGCAGTCTCTTTGCGATCATCGACAAGGGCTCGTGTTTTGCGGGCATCCTCGCCGAGCTGATGCTGGCCGCGGACCGCTCCTACATGCTCGAGGATACCGAGACGCCGGACGAAACCCCGATGGTGGTGCTCGACGAAAATAACTTTGGCCTCTTTACCATGCCGAACGGGGTCAGCCGCATTCATGCCCATTATCAGGGCGACGCGGCGGCGATCGACACGGCGCGCGCGGCGGCCGGCAAGCCGCTGGACGCGGGTGCGGCAAACGACCTGGGGCTCGTCACCTTCACGCCCGACGAGCTCGACTGGGACGACGAGGTTCGCCTGGCCGTCGAAGAGCGCGCCAGCCTGTCGCCCGACGCCCTCACGGGCATGGAGGCGAGCCTGCGCTTTGGCGGCGCGGAAACCATGCAGACCAAGGTCTTCGGGCGGCTCACCGCCTGGCAGAACTGGATATTCAATCGGCCGAATTCGGTCGGTGAGCAGGGCGCGCTGCGGCTTTACGGCACCGGCTCCAAGCCCAGCTTCAATTGGGAAAGGATCTAGACCGATGGGCATCGACTACCAGGAACGCATCCCCAACAACGTCCATCTCTCTGACGACCGCCAGCTTCAGCGCGCGTTGGAGAAATGGCAGCCGCATTTTATCGACTGGTGGAAGGAGCTCGGCCCGGAGGGTTTTCAGACAAAGGACGTCTACCTGCGCACGGCGACCTCGGTCGACGCCAAGGGCTGGGCGACTTACGGCCATACCAAGATGCCCGACTATCGCTGGGGTATTTTTCTCGCCAATCCTGTGAAGGACCGAACCATTCCTTTCGGTGACGAATACGGCAAGCCGGTCTGGAGCCAGGTGCCCGGCGAGCACCGTTCGACGCTCCGCCGCCTGATCGTCACGCAAGGCGACACCGAGCCCGCCAGCGTCGAACAGCAGCGCCGCCTCGGCCAGATCTGCCCCTCGCTTTACGAC
Source organism: Alphaproteobacteria bacterium (assembly GCA_035527975.1). Classification (GTDB taxonomy): domain Bacteria; phylum Pseudomonadota; class Alphaproteobacteria; order JAPULJ01; family JAPULJ01; genus DATKZM01. The sequence continues at coordinate 70,861 of DATKZM010000008.1, forward strand.
ATGCGCAACCTCTTCCAGGTGAATGTCGAGGAGGGCCGGCATTTATGGGCGATGGTCTACCTGCTGCACGCCCATTTCGGGCGCGACGGCCGCGAGGAAGCCGAAGAGCTCTTGCAGCGTCATTCGGGCGATCCCAATAATCCGCGCATCCTCGGCACGTTCAATGAGCCGATCGAGGATTGGATGTCGTTCTTCTGCTTCACCTTCTTCACCGACCGCGACGGCAAGTATCAGCTCAAGATGCTCGCGGAGTCGGGCTTCGATCCGCTGAGCCGGACCTGCCGGTTCATGCTGACCGAAGAAGCGCATCATATGTTCGTGGGCGAGACCGGCGTCGGCCGCGTGATGAAGCGGGCCTGTGAGGTGATGAACGAGCTCAAGACCGGCGATCCGCAAAAGGTGCGCGACGCCGGGGCGATCGACCTGCCGACCGTTCAGAAGTATTTGAACTTCTGGTTCTCGTCCTCGCTCGATCTCTTCGGCTCAGACATCTCGACCAACGCGGCATCATACTTTGCCAACGGCCTCAAGGGCCGGCCGGACGAAGACCAGTACGAGGATCATATCGTCAAAGACGCCACCTACACCGTCGAGGAGGTTGACGACAACGGACAGGTTGTAGAGGCGGAGGTTGCGTACCGCAACGCGATGAATGCGGTCGCCCGTCAAGCCTACATCAAGGATTGCGAGCTCGGCGTGCAGCGTTGGAACCGCATGATCAGGAAGACCGGCGTCGATTTCGAGATCAAACTGCCGTCAGAGCGTTTTCGGCGCAATGTCGGCAACTGGGCGAACTTCCATTTTGATCTCGACGGCAACCCAATCTCCGAGGACGTCTGGGCCGCGCGCAAGGACGAGTGGATCCCGTCGGCCGCCGACCGCGATCACGTCAAATCGCTGATGGTCCAGGTGACCGAGCCCGGCAAGATGGCCGGCTGGATCGCCCCGCCCGACCGCGGCATCAACAACAATCCGGTCGATTACGAATACGTGCGGCTCTAGACTTTAGCCGTCATTGAGACATTGCGTGGCGGAGGGGCGGGTCCTGGGATCGGCCCCTTTCTGCTGCGCGGTCACTTTGAGGGCGCTGGACGGCTGGGCCGGAATCGGGAAGGCGCGGACGCAAGTCGGCGTGTAATCTGCGGCTCTTGCGAGGAGAGGCAGGAGCGAAGAGGGGATAGGATTGCAGACCATTGAACACGCCATCGAATACGAGGGCCGCCGGATCGGCTACGAAGAAGCGGGCGCCGGCCCGACGCTGCTGCTGCTGCCTCCGGGTGCCAGCCCGGCGGCGGCGTGGCGGGCGGTGATGGAGCGGCTGGCCGACCGCGTCCACCTGGTCGCGGTCAACTTCTCCGGCTATGGCGAGACCGAGCGGCTGGGCGACGATACGCCGCTGACGCTCGAAGCCGAAGCGCACGCGGTCGCGGCGGTCGCGGGCCTGTTCGACGGCCCGTTCCATTTGGTCGGGCATTCCTACGGCGGCGCGGTGGCGCTGCGGCTGGCGGTTGCGGGCGCGCTGCCGCTGGCCTCGCTGACCCTGATCGAGCCGGCCTGCTACCGGCTGCTACGCGAGGCCGGCGAGACGGCGCTGGCGGGCGAAGTCGAGGCGGTCAATTTCGGCTTTATCGATACCGTTGCCGCCGGTGAGCCCGAAGCGGCCTTCCGTACCTATATCGACTACTACACCACCGGCCCCGGCGCCTGGGATGCGATGCCCGAGAAGGCGCGCATCCGCTTCCTTGGCATCGCCGACGTTGTGGCGCGGGCGCTCGGCTCGGCCCACGGCGAGGAAATCAGCCTCGACGATGCCCGCGCGCTTGGAGTTCCGTGCGCCGTTCTCTATGGCGCTGAGACCACGCAGAGCCACGCGCGGGTGAGCGAGCTGCTCGCCGCGGCGATTCCCGACGCGCGGCGCGAGGTCGTGCCGGGCGCCGCGCACATGCTGACGCTCACCCATCCCGACGCGGTGGCTGAAATACTGGCCGACTTCGTCGGCAGCGCCATTGCCGCACTGACTTAGATCACGCCATCAGAAAGGCGTGTCGCGGCTTTCCAGATATTCGATCTCTTCGGGCGTGCTTTCCCGGCCGAGCACGGTGTTGCGGTGGGGGAAGCGTCCGAAGCGGGCTATCACCGCGCGGTGGCGGTCGGCGAAATCGACATAGCCGCCGAGATCGCAGCGCTCGCGGACAAGCGCGCAGCAACGGTCCTGGAGCGCCAGATCCTCGGCATGCTCGAAGGGCATATAGAAAAAGACCCGCCGCTCAACTGGGACCGCGAGGTCGTGTCCGGCCGCAATTGCACGCTCGGCGACAGCGCGGGCCAGCGCGTCGGCGGCGAAGGCCTGTGCGCTCTCGCGGAACATGTTGCGCGGGAATTGGTCGAGCATGATCACAAGCGCCAGCGCACCCTCCGGCGTCGCTTCCCAGCCAGCGAGCCGCCCGGCGGCGGCGTCCTCGTAAGCCGCGCTGAAACGCTCGACGATCGCTGCATCGAACTCGGGCGGCGGGTGGAACCATTTTTCCTCGGCGCCCTCGGCGAACCAGAAGTCGATGATGTCGCTTGGATCCGGCATGGCTCTCTCCCTGGTGCGCTCCGGGCCGCGCGGTGCGGCATGCACTGCGCGGCCGGGCTAAGGCGACAGCCCATCGATGATTAAAGTGATGCCGAGCACGACAACGATCAGATTGACGATGATGAGTACCAAGGTCTTGGACTTGTCGCCGGAGGGCTTTTTGTCGTCCTTGTCCGTTCCTTGCGCCATCGTTGTCAGATCTCCTCGAAATCGCCGCCGCGGCCCTTGCCACCGGCAAAGCGCGCGGCGCCCGCGACCGCCTCGGCCTCCAGTGCCCGGCGGCCATGCTCGAGCTCGTTGAGGAAGGCGGCCTCAAGATTGAGGTCCCACGCCTCGTAGGCGGACATGCGGTCGGAGCGCATGCATATCTGGGGAAAGCGGGCGATCTCCGCTGCCAGGGCTTCGGCGGCGGCGCGCGCCTCGCCGTTTGGCACGACGCGGTTGACCAGGCCCATGCGCAAGGCTTCCTCCGCGCCCACCGGCCGGCCGGTCAGGATGAGGTCGAGCGCGTGGCTCATACCGATCAGGCGCGGCAGGCGAACCGTGCCGCCGTCTATCAACGGCACGCCCCAGCGCCGGCAGAAGACACCGAGCACGGCGTCCACCTCCGCCACGCGCATATCGCACCAGAGCGCGAGCTCGAGCCCGCCCGCTACCGCCGGGCCGGCGATGCCCGCGATGACCGGTTTGGTCAAGAGCCGCCGCGAGGGGCCCATCGGGCCATCTCCGTCGCTCTTCACGGCCGAGAGAGAGACGGTGCCGCTTGAAACAACCTTGAGGTCGTAACCGGCGCAGAAGGCGCCGCCGGTGCCGGTCAGCACGCCCACGAGCGCATCGTCATCGGCCTCGAAAGCCTCGAAAGCAGCGAGCAGCGCGTCGGCCGTTTCGGGGTTGACGGCGTTGCGCACCTCCGGCCGGTCGATGATCACCGTGGTGACGGGGCCGGACTTTTCGGTTCTGACGGTCATGCCGCAAACATTAGCGTGTTTTGCCCGGCGCGCCAGCACGGCAAGACACCTGCCGGCGCATACGAAACTGTTCCTCGCGCGCCGCTTGTGCTACCCCGCGTGGCAATGAGTGACCCCGGCATACCCGCCCCCGACAGACGCGATTACCCCGCCGCGCCTCAACGCAAGTCAGGCGCACGCGCGGTCCGCCCCAAGGACGCCGCCAGCCTCGTCCTGATCCGCAAGACGCCCGCGGGGATGGAAGTGCTGATGGGCCGGCGCCACAAGAAAACCCGGTTCATGCCCGACGTCTTCGTCTTTCCCGGCGGGCGCCTCGATGCGGCCGACGCGCGCGCCAAGCCGGCCACGGCCCTTAAGCGCACCGTCGAAGCCCATCTAATGCGCAGTGCGACAACCGCCCGCGCGCGCGCGCTGGCAATGGCAGCGGTTCGCGAAACCTATGAGGAGACGGGATTGCTGTTGGGCGCCGAAGGCTCGGTCGGCGGCACGCGCGATGCTGGATGGGACGCGGTGCGGCAAACCGGGATGGCACCCGATCTCGCCCGGCTTGACTACGTCGGGCGGGCGATTACCCGCGCGGCCAGCCCGATCCGCTTCGATGCGCGCTTTTTCCTCGCGGATGCGGACCATTTCACGGGCGAGCTCGCCGGTTCGGGTGAGCTTCTCGATCTTGCGTTCTTGCCGCTCGATCAGGCGCGTGAGCTGCGGAGCGCGGTGATCACGCAGTTCATCTTGTCGGAGGTCACACGGCTGGGCGACGCCAGCGCGGCACAACGTGCCAAGCGGGCAGAGTATCGCTGGAGCGGCGGCGAACGCGTGGTGACGTATGTCTGAGATGTATGAAATCGGTTGCCGTTACTCGCATCCAGCCGCCGTGATTCCCACCAGCGGCAAGTGAGCGACATATGAGCGAGGAAGTAAGCGGCGGCGGCGGCGGGATCCTCAAATGGTTCCTCGGCCTCATCGTCTTCATCGTGTTGACCGCGTTGACCCAGATCGGCGGCGTGGTCTACGTCGTGTCCGCGCTCCTGGTTTCCTGGCTGCTCGGCAGCCGGGATTGGAATTTTCTTCTTCGCTGGATCGCGCATCTTCTTGGCTTCGTTTTGATCTACGTTGCGGTCACCGTCGCCGCGGTGCCGCCGCTGGCTCGCGAGTTCGGGCGGCACCCGTTGCCCTGCCTGCCATCGGCCAAGCGGCCCTACGGCGCGCTAAACCCGGTTTACTGTCTGCTCAACCGGCACTACGCGTCAGCCTCGGCGCACCGGATGCTTGCCGCGCTGACAACGGCGATGAACAAGAGCAATCCGGGCACGACGGTTTTCTATCTCGATGCGGGATTTCCTTTCCTCGACGGGTTTCCGATGCTGCCGCACCTATTGCATGACGATGGACGCTCGGTCGATCTGGCGTTCTTCTACAGCAATCGCCGCGGCGTCTATCAGCGCGGGCGCACCCGCTCGCCGATCGGATATTGGGCGTTCGAGCGGCCGCGCGCCGGTGACCCGCAGCCTTGCCCCCAGGCGGGCGGCTGGGGTTTGCGCTGGAGCCTGGGATTTCTGCAACGCTACTGGCGCCCGTACACTCTGGACCAGAAGCGCACCACGGCGATGGTTCAATGGCTGGTCACCGAGGGCCCAAAGCTGGGCGTCGAGCGGCTCTATCTCGAACCGCATCTGGTCAACCGGCTGGGGGTGGCCTCGGCGCTCTTGAAGTTCCAGGGCTGCCGCGCCGAGCGCCACGACGATCACATCCAGGTCAGGCTTCGCTAAGTCAGGGTGCTGTGCGTCCGGCATGGCTGGCGAAGCCAGCGCGGGCATGCTACCCCGACAGCGTCATGTCGACCGTCAAACCCGCCCTCAAAAAGCCGCTCCGCCTGCCGCCCGGTTCGACCGAGGCGCAGCGCCAGCAGCGTGTCAGGCCGCGCGACGCGGCAACGCTGATCCTCAAGCGCGAAAGCTCGGCCGGGCCGGAAGTGCTGATGGGCCAGCGCGCCGGCCGGCACAAGTTCATGCCCGGCGCGTATGTCTTTCCCGGCGGCAAGGTCGACGGCCACGATGCGCATGTCCGCCCGGCGAGCCGGCTCAGCGACGAAGTGATGCGTCATCTGACGCGCGCGGCGACGCCGGTTCGCGCCGGGGCGATCGGCAAGACCGCGATCCGCGAGACCTATGAGGAAACAGGGCTGTTGCTGGCGGCGCCCGGCGATCTTGGCGAGCCGAGCGATGCGACCTGGGCGGAAGTAAAAGCAATGGGCCTGGCGCCCGATCTTCGCTACCTTGCCTATCTCGGCCGCGCTATCACGCCGCCCGGCTCACCGATCCGCTTTCATGCGCGCTTCCTGGTGGCCGATGCCGAACACATGCGCGGCGAGCTTGGCGGCTCGGGCGAGCTTTTGAACCTGCACTGGGTGGCGATCGACCAAGCGCTCGCCTTGCCGATTGCCGATGTGACCGAGTTCATGCTGATCGAGCTCAAGCACTATCTGCAGGGCGATGCGGCGGTGCGCCGCAAACGCCCGCTCTTTTGCTACCGCAACAACCAGGCGTTCGTGACTTATTCGTAAGGGCGGGGTACGGCCGAACAATTGGAGTGGCGGCAAGGAAACCTGCCGACCGGCGTTTGACCACAAACAAGCGCGGGCTTGAACACCGTCTTTATTGGCAACCTTTGCCACGCTGCCCTTCGGATCGCCGCGCTACATGCCGGGTTTGCGCGGATCCCAAAGCCGGCCCTTGTAGTTGGTTTCGTAGGCCTTTCCCTTTGGATAGCTGACCAGCTCGAGCTGCATGCCCCAAGGCGCCATGAAGTAGACCCAGGTCTCGCCCTTGCTGGGGCCGCCGGTCATTTTGGTCGGCGCGCCCAGAACCTTGACGCCCTTCGATTTCAGATAGGCGACCGCGGCCGTCATGTCGGCCGTATAGAAGGCGATATGATGGCCGCCGATGTCGCTGTTCCTCGGCGGGGTCTTGCGTTGGTCGGGCGCGGTGTACTGGAAGATTTCGAGGTTGGCGCCGCTGCCGCAGCGCACCAGCCGCATCTTCGGGATGGTCGCCCGCGGATGGACGTTCAGGCTGTCCTTCATCCAATTGTTCTTTGGCGAGGCGAACGGCCCCAACGGATAGAAGACCCGGCAGCCAATGACGTCGCGGAAGAAGCCGACCGCCTGTTCCAGATCCGGTACCGTGAAGCCAATATGATCGGCGCCCCGCAGGCCGGGCACGCCTTCCGCGGCGCTCGGCGTAACGGTGGGTGTCGCTACGCAGATTGCTACAGCGAAGGCGGCAAGAGTGCGTTTCATGATCGTTCCCTCCGGATGGTGTTCGGATTTTTGATTGGCGCCGAGTTTCTGTGTCCCGGCGGTCGGCACGTGACGATAGGCGGGTAGGCTCGACGCCGGCCCGTTTGCGACGTCGCTAGGCCAGCCTGTAGCGCGCGTTGACGCCGAGGTCGCCCTCATGGGTCACGCGGCCGGTTTCGACCATGTGGATCATATGCGCGAAAACCGAGCGCGCCGCGGCGCGGTGGAGGCCCGGATTGATGTCCTTGTACATGAGCGGGACCATGCCCTCGATGGTCTCGATGCCGTTGCCCAGATGTTTGAGGATCTGCTGTTCGCGCATGCGCCGGTGGCCGATGAAGCCGCGCACGAAGCTCTGCGGCCGGTCGATCGCGGGGCCGTGGGTGGGCCAGTAGCGCACATCCTGCTCGCGCTCCAGCAGCAGGCGCAGGCTTGCCATGTAGTCGGCCATGTCGCCGTCGGGGGGCGAGATGATGCTGGTCGACCATCCCATTACATGGTCGCCGGAGAAGAGCGCGTTCTCTTCCCTGAGCGCGAAGCAGATATGGTTCGACGTATGGCCCGGCGTGTGCACCGCCTCGGCGGTCCAGCCGGCGCCCTCGATGACGTCGCCGTGACGGATGGCGACATCGGGGACAAAATCCATGTCGCCGCCCTCCTCGACCTTCACGCCCTGCTCGTGCTTGCCCGAGCCATGGGGGCCGTAGCCGTAGGTCTTGGCCGAGACCGCCTGCTTGACCGGCGCGCAAGCCGGCGAGTGGTCGATATGGGTGTGGGTGACCAATATATGCGTGACGGTCTCGCCGTCCAGCGCGCCAATGAGCGCGTCCACATGCTCCTGAACCATGGGGCCCGGATCGACGATCGCAACCTTGCCGTGGCCGATCACGTAGGTGCCGGTGCCATGGAGCGTGAAGGCGGACGGGTTGCGCGCGACAACGCGCCGGATCAATGGCGAGACGTCCTGGATGACGCCGTATTCGAAATCGACCTCGTGCGCGAAGGGGATGTCGTTTGGCATGATGTTGAAGCTAGTGCGCGCGTCCCAAAAGGCAAATGCTCAGAGCGAAACCCAGCCTTGCGCCTGAAAACCCGCCGCCTCAGCCGCCCGCCCGCACGATATTGGCGCCGCGCTTGGGAAAGCCGGTCTCGCGGTGGCAGATCTCGGCGAGCCGCGCCACGCCCGCGCGGATCGTCTCGACCGAGGGATTGCCGAAGCAGAGCCGCATGCGCCGGCGGCCATCCTCGCGATCGGCTGACCATTCCGCGCCCGGATTGAGCGCCACGCCTTCCTTGGCGGCCGCTTGGGCGAGCGCGCCCGTGTCAACCCCTTCAGGCAAGGTCACCCAGATGAAGATGCCGCCCTTGGGCGCGCTGAACTCGGCGTCGGTGCCGAACTCCTGGGTCAACGCCTCGACGATGGCATCGCACTTGGCGTGCAGCGTTTCGGTCAGGCGCTCGACGTGGGAGCCGAAATGGGCGGGCAGATACTCGCCAAGGATCATCTGTTCGATGGCGCCGCTGCCCGCATCGGTCTTGATCGCCAGCATGCGCGAAAGCACGTCCCAGTCGGCGAGCAGGTAGCCGACCCGCAGCGCCGGCGCGATGGTCTTGGAAAACGAGCCGCAATAGATCACGCGGCCGCCGTCATCGAGGGCGCGCAAAGATGGCGGGCGCCCGCCGTCCCACACGAGATCGGCATAACAATCATCCTCGAAGATCGGCACGCCATACTGTTTGGAGAGGGCAAGCAGCGCGTGCCGGCGTTCAAGGCTCATCACCGTGCCGGTCGGGTTCTGCACGGTGGGGATGGTGTAGATGTATTTCGGCTGCACGCCCCGCGCCGCCAGCGCCTCCAGCGCGCCGGCGAGGAGATCGGCGCGCATGCCCTCGTCGTCGCCGCCGATGCCGACATAGTCGACGCCGAGCCTGTCGAGACGCGAGAGCGCGCCGCCATAGCTCGCCGCCTCGACGATCACCGTGTCGCCGGGCGCAAGCAGAACGCCGTTGACCAGATCGAGCGCCTGCAGCGAGCCCGAGGTGATGAGGATGTCGTCGGCGCTGCAGGCGATGCCGGCGCGGGATTTCAGCGCACCGGCGACGAAATCGCGCAGGGGCCGGTAGCCCTGCGGGCCGCTCTGCAGGCCATAGGTCGCAAGGTCGTGGCCCTCGCGCGCCAGCACGGCGGATGCGGCCGCGACCAGCTCCGGCACCGGCACGCTTTCGGCGTCGTTATGGCCGCCGACGAAATTGTATTCGGGGAAAGCCTGCCAGCGCGCCGCTGCCGGCGGCGGCAGGTCGGGCCGGAAGAGGGCGGTGTATTCGAAGGCCATGCCACGCGCTTTCGCTTGCCTGGGGAGGTGAGGAAGCAAGCCTAGCGGGCGTGGGCACGGGCGGGAATAGCGAAGTGTGTTTGTGTTAGCTGTGGACCCGCGATGCGCCGCCGCCTCTATTCACGCCCCCGCTGCCCTTGCTATAACAGCGCCCGCGCGCTTGACGCGCCGGTTGTCCCGCGGGGCCTTGTCCCGGTGAAACAAAGCCACACTTCTTGCTCATTACACACTGAGCCCCTGCCAGGAGGTCTCGCCCTTGCCCGTCACCGGCCATGACACCATGAAGACCCGCCGCACCCTCGATGTCGGCGGCAAATCCTACGATTATTTCAGCCTGGAGGCCGCGCAGGACGCCGGCCTCGGCGACGTCTCGCGGCTGCCCTACTCATTGAAGGTGCTGCTGGAAAACCTGCTGCGCTTCGAGGACGGGCGGACGGTCACCGTCGATGACGTGAAGGCGGTCGCCCAATGGCTCACGGATAAGACCTCGACCCGCGAGATCGCCTACCGGCCGGCGCGCGTGCTGATGCAGGACTTCACCGGCGTGCCCGCCGTGGTCGATCTCGCGGCGATGCGCGACGCCATGAAGTCGCTCGGCGGTGATCCCAAGAAGATCAACCCGCTGGTGCCCGTCGACCTCGTCATCGACCATTCGGTGATGATCGACTATTTCGGCAGCCATGACGCCTTCGGCAAGAATGTCGAGATGGAGTACGAGCGCAACCGCGAGCGCTACGAGTTCCTGCGCTGGGGCTCGAAAGCCTTCGACAATTTCCGCGTCGTGCCGCCCGGCACCGGCATCTGCCACCAGGTGAACCTCGAATACCTGGCGCAGACCGTGTGGACCGCCGAGGAGGGCGGCAAGACCGTCGCCTATCCCGACACGCTGGTCGGCACCGACAGCCACACCACGATGGTGAACGGGCTTTCGGTGCTCGGCTGGGGCGTCGGCGGCATCGAGGCCGAGGCGGCGATGCTGGGCCAACCGATCTCGATGCTGATCCCCGAGGTGGTCGGCTTCCGCCTCGAGGGCGACATGCCCGAGGGGGCGACCGCTACCGACCTCGTGCTGATCGTGGTGCAGATGCTGCGCGCCAAGGGCGTGGTCGGCAAGTTTGTGGAGTTCTTCGGCCCCGGCCTCGACCATCTGACCCTGGCCGATCAGGCGACCATCGCCAATATGGCGCCCGAATATGGCGCTACCTGCGGGTTTTTCCCGGTCGACCAGTCGACGCTCGACTATCTGGCTTTTACCGGCCGCGACGACGACCGGGTGGCGCTGGTCGAGGCTTACGCCAAAGCGCAAGGCATGTGGCGCGATGCCGCCTCGCCCGACCCAGTCTTCACCGACACGCTGGAGCTCGACCTGGGTACGGTCGTCCCCTCGCTCGCCGGCCCGAAACGGCCGCAGGACCGGATCGCGCTGACCGACATGGCTTCGGCCTTCACGGACGGGTTCGAGGCGCTTTCGGGCCGGCCGCAGGGCAAGTCCGCCGCGGTCGAGGGCGCCGATTACACGCTCGATGACGGCGCCGTGGTGATCGCGGCGATCACGAGCTGCACCAATACATCGAACCCGAGCGTGTTGGTCGCGGCGGGATTGGTGGCGCGGAACGCGCGGGCCAAGGGGCTCACGGTCAAGCCCTGGGTCAAGACCTCCTTCGCGCCGGGCAGCCAGGTCGTCACCGACTATCTGGAAGCCGGCGATCTGCAGGCCGATCTCGACGCGCTCGGCTTCGATCTCGTCGGCTATGGCTGCACCACCTGCATCGGCAATTCGGGACCGCTGCCCGAGCCCGTTCACAACGCTATCGAGGCCGAGGATCTGACGGTCGCGGCGGTGCTGTCGGGCAACCGCAACTTCGAGGGCCGGGTGCATGCGCTGACCCGCGCCAACTACCTGGCCTCGCCGCCGCTGGTCGTCGCCTACGCGATCGCGGGCAGCGTCACCGTCGATCTGCTCACCGACGCACTTGGCGATGATCAGGACGGGAACCCGGTTTACCTCAAGGATATCTGGCCCTCCAACCACGACATCGCGTCGGTGATCGAGAAGGTGCTGACCCCGGAGATGTTCCGTTCGCGCTACGCCAACGTCTTCGAGGGCGATGCGAACTGGAAGTCGATCAAGACGACGACGGGCTTGACGTATGATTGGCCGCCGGGTTCGACCTACGTCCAGAACCCGCCCTATTTCGCCGAAATGACGGCGGAGCCCGGCGCGGTCGAGGATGTGAAGGGCGCGCGGGTCCTGGCGCTGCTCGCCGACTCGGTGACCACCGACCACATCAGCCCCGCCGGCGGCATCAAGGAGGAGAGCCCGGCGGGAGAATATCTGGTGAGCCATCAGGTGCCGGCGCGCGAGTTCAACTCCTACGGCGCGCGGCGTGGCAACCACAACGTCATGATGCGCGGCACCTTCGCCAATATCCGCATCCGCAATCAGATGGTGCCGGGGGTCGAAGGTGGTTACACCAAATACACGCCGACCGACGAGCAACTTGCGATCTTCGATGCGGCGATGAAATACGTCGCCGAGGACACGCCGTTGGTGGTGATCGCGGGCAAGGAATATGGCACCGGTTCGTCGCGTGACTGGGCCGCCAAGGGCACGCGCCTCCTTGGTGTCCGTGCCGTGATCGTTGAAAGCTTCGAGCGCATCCACCGCTCCAACCTCGTCGGCATGGGCGTGTTGCCGCTGGTCTTCAAGGACGGGATGACGCGCGAGACCCTGAAGCTCGACGGCTCGGAGATCGTCGACATAGCGGGCATCGCCGAGGGCCTGCGGCCGCGCATGGACCTCGACTGCACGATCACGCGGGCTGATGGCTCGAAGGAGACGATTAAGCTGCTCTGCCGGATCGATACCGAGGACGAACTCGAATACTACAAGAACGGCGGCATCCTGCATTACGTGCTGCGCAACATGGCCAAGGCGGCATGAACGAAGCGCCGCCAAAAAAATCCGGGGTGCCGCGCGGCAGCGGCATCGCCGCGACGGTCGATGCGGCGCTCACCACGCGGCGCTCGGTGCGCGGCTTCCTGCCCGACCCCGTGCCCGAAGCCACGCTGCGCCACATCCTGGAGGTCTCCGCGCGGGCGCCGTCGGGCACCAATATCCAGCCCTGGTTCGTTTGGGCGGTGGCGGGCGTGGCTAAGGACCGGCTCTGCCAGGCCGTGATCGCGGCGCGCGAGGCGGGCAACGAAGAGCACGAATACGCCTACTATCCCAAGGAATGGCACGAGCCTTATCGCTCACGGCGACGCAAGCTCGGCTGGGATCTCTACAGTCTCGTCGGAGTGGAGAAGGGCGACCGGGACGGCATGCAGCGCCAGCACACGCGCAACTTCGAGCTGTTCGACGCACCGGTGGGGCTCTTTTTCTCGATGGAACGGCATATGGAGCAGGGCTCCTGGCTCGATTTCGGCATGTTCCTGCAGGCGATCATGGTGGCGGCGCGCGGCCAGGGTCTCGATACCTGCCCGCAGGCCGCCTGGGTCGGCTATCACAAGACGATCCGCAAGGAGCTAGGCATTCCGGGCGACCACGCTTTCGTCTGCGGCATGGCGCTGGGCTACGCGGACAATTCCCTGCCCGAGAACACGCTGGTGAGCGAGCGCGAGCCGGTCGACGGCTTCACGAAGTTCTTTGGTTTCGATGATTGACGGGCGACGTCGTTGGGGCGGCCCGGCCCTCGTCCTTCGACAAGCTCAGGATGAGGGCCACTATTTGGTATTGGTTTCCCAATGCTCCTCATGCTGAGCCTGTCGAAGCATGAGGGAGCCAAGGCGAAGCGTCAGGGACGTCCATGACTGACGAAACGCTAGAAGCCGCCGAGCCGCCGCTCAAGGCCGCCGTCGTGCCGGTGACGCCGTTCCAGCAGAATTCCTGCGTGCTGTGGTGCACCAAGACCATGCGCGGGGCGGTCACTGATCCGGGCGGCGATCTCGACCGCATCATGGGCGCCGCCGCGCAGCACGGCGTGACGGTGGAGAAGATCCTCGTCACGCATGCCCATCTCGACCATGCCGGCGGCGTGGCCGATCTGAAGGCCTCGCTCGACGTTCCGGTCGAAGGCCCGCATCCCGACGATCAGTTCTGGATCGACATGATGGAGGAGCAGGGCCGCCAGTTTGGCTTTCCCGGCGTCAAGTCCTTCACCCCCGACCGCTGGCTGGATGAGGGCGATACCGTCGGCTTTGGCGAGGTTACGATGGATGTGCATCACTGCCCCGGCCACACGCCGGGGCATGTCGTCTTCCATAACCCGGCCTCGCATTTGGCGATCGTCGGCGATGTGCTGTTTCAGGGCTCGATCGGGCGCACCGATTTCCCGCGCGGAAACCACGCCCAGCTCATCGCCTCGATCCGCGAACGCTTATGGCCGCTCGGCAACGAGACGGTCTTCGTGCCGGGCCATGGCCCCGCCTCGACCTTCGGCCATGAGCGACAGACGAACCCCTTCGTGGGCGATCAGGTGGTCTGAGCGTTAGGGTGTGATTACTCGTCGGGATCGGGGAACTTGATCGATTCAACCATGTTCCAGAAATCGGTGAGTGCGGCGCGGTGGCGGTTCTTGATGCGGTTCACGGGCTTGCCAACCCAATCGGTGATGCCGCGCACTGCATGGGAGAAGTTGATCACCACGCCGGATTTGCGATCTTCGAGATAAACCTCTGTGGTGAGCTGGCCCTCGAAGACGCCTTCGATGACATAGGCCGGCTGGCCGGCAACCGTCACCTCGGCGATCCGGCCCTCTTTCTCGCGCTTGACCCAATCGCGGAGGCCGAGCCCAGCCGGCTTGGCAATGAGCGTCAGGCGGACGCTTGAATTGCCGCCGCCGCGGTTCCATTCCTGGACGATGACCGTGCCCTCGGCGGGCCGAAGCGACATTGTTTTGGCCGTGAGGCTGGGCGGATAAAGGATGCGGAAACCATGCGTGGGGCTGCGATAGACGCGCCATTCGCTCTGGGCCGCCGTTTCGCTAGGCGCGGCCGCGGCCAGGACAATTGCCAGAAATCCAAAGATTACCGGCGCAAATCGACGTGAATGGATGCTCCAGTTCGCAGCCATGATCGCTCCTTTCCGGCCAGTTTTTGGGGCGTCGCCGTCCCGGTGCTCGACCGCTGTCCGTTCGCCATCCCGGTCAGTCCTATCACCGACATGTGATTGGATGGTGAACGAAGCGGTTCCCTATTCTAGACCACCATGATCCGCTTCATCCCCATTTCTGCTGCCGCGGCGGTATTCGCACTGGCGCTGCTGACTGGCGGAAGCACCACGACGCTGGCCGACAAGGGGCCGGTCGTGGTCGAGCTCTACACCTCGCAAGGGTGTAATTCGTGCCCTCCTGCCGACGCCTATCTGGGCGAGCTGGCCAAGCGGCAGAACGTCATCGCGCTCAGCTTCCATGTGACCTATTGGGATTATCTGGGCTGGAAGGACCGTTTTGCCCTCAAAGCCGCAACCAAGCGCCAGCGCGCTTACTCCCGGCATTTCCGCCGCGGCTACGTCTACACGCCCCAGATGGTGATCGACGGGCAATCGGAAGTGGTCGGCTCGCGGAACGTCTTGGTCGACCGGGCCATCGGCAAGGCCACACGCCGGGCCGATAAGATCACGGTAACCTTCAAGAAGACCGACGACGGCAAGCTCCACGCCGTGCTGCCGACGCGCAAGGCCAGTGGAACAGCGGAACGGGCCACCATCTGGATGGTGCTGTTCGACCGCAGTCATACCACCGATGTCCGGGGCGGCGAGAATGGCGGAAAGAAACTCACCCACCACAACGTGGTGCGCAAGCTGATGCCGCTCGGCACCTGGGATGGAGAGGGCAAGAGCATCGCTTTGCCGGTGTACACCGCCGGCCCCGACGGCCGGCGCGACGGCTGTGTCGTCATCGTCCAGAGCAACCAGACCGGCCGTATCATCGGCGCGGCGGCGATGCCACTCGCGCAGACGAACTGACCCGCCGACCACCGGTAAGTATTGCCACTGCCTTGACCGCCGCCTAGAAAGCGGGGTGACGATCGTCCCTGGCCACAGGCAATTCGTCGATCGCCCATGGATTCGCTTGGCAAAGTATGGCGCACCTGGAAGTCCCGTCTCGTCGGCGGGCGGCCGGCGACCGTGCCGATGATCTGGTTTTCCGACACCAAGGCCGGGGACGTCCTGCACGTCAACTGGGATAAGGAACCTTATTGGTCCTACAACTGGGTCGATCTTGTGGTCGAGGCCCTGTCGCGCAGCCATCCCACGCTCAAGGAGGACGACAGAACCAATGCCGCGGGCGAACGCATCTGGACGGGATCGGTCGGCGGCATTGCGCTCAAAATCGATCTCGACGGCAGCTTCGGCATCGAGATCACCACACAGATCCCAGAGGAAGCGGCCGCGCTCGAAGTTATCGAGAAGTCGCTGCGCCGCGAGCTGATCGAGAAACAGTCGCCAACGACTGAGCGCGTTTCGCCGCGAGCGCCTTAGAGCACAATCGCGTCACAGTGATCTAGTTCACCTTGGGGCGAATTTCGGCGAGGCGGGCTTTGCCCCGGCGCAGCTCGATCGAGCGAATGATGCGAAGCAGCGCGGCGCGCTCCTTTTTCGCCTGATTGTCGCCGCGCTCGGCGGCGAGCGTGTACCAGACATAGGCGTTCGGATAGTCGCGCGCGAGCTGGGTGGAGTTGTGGTAGATGCGCGCCAGAAAGACCATGGCATTCACCTCACCGGCGAGGGCTGCTTTGATCCACCAGTCGCGCGCCTGGACCTCGCTTTTCTTGAAAATGCGGCCGTTGAAATAGAAAACGCCCATCGTCGTCAGCGCGGCCGGGTGGCCGGCCTCCGCCGAGGCTCGATAGAGCGCAAGACTTTTCGGGATGTCCTTGCGCACGCCGATCCCCGCGAAATAGAGCGCCGCGAGCTTGAAGCGCGCCTCGGCATGACCTTGCCCCGAAGCCTTCTCGTACCAGCCGACGGCCGCGCTCTGGTCCTGCTTGACGCCCTTGCCGCGCAGCAGCACGTCGCCCATCGTGTATTGCGCGTTGGGCAGGCCGGCTTCCGCCGCCATCGCCAGCCACTCATAGGCCTTCTTGGCGTCGGCGCGCCCGACCCCCAGGCCGCCCGCATAAAGCTTGTAGAGCCCGAATTGCGCGCGCGTATGGCCGCTTTCGGCAAGCGGCAGCCAGGCGGCGTGGGCGTCGGTATAGCGGCGGGTGACGAAGCGGGTGGCGCCAAAGCGATAGCAGGATTCACGGATCCGGCGGGTCCGCCTCCGCGCGGCCCGTGCCGCGGTGCGCGCGCGCTGCTTCTCGCTTTGCCGGCCGCCGGATGTCGCCTTGGCGGTATCCTTCTTTGCTTCCGGTTGGTAGTTGCCCGCAACGCAGCGACGCGCGTTGCTTGCCGCCGCTGCTGGAGCGGTCAGCACGAAGGCAGCCATTCCCACCAATAGCCAGCGCATAGGAGACTTTCCTTTGATCGTTGACCCGGTTCGGCGGTAGTCGTCCGGTCGCGCGAGTTTGAGCAATCTTGCCGGCTCGCGGTCCCAGGATAGTGATGCACGGTTCGTGGCGGTTGGTCCGCTTGATATCCGCCGATTCCGGACCCTAGCGCGCGACCTGCTGCCCCGCAAGCCGCCGAATTATGGCTATTCGGCGGCGGTCTGATAGGCCTCGAGCGGCGGACAGGCGCAAACCAGATGACGGTCGCCATAAGCCTGATCGATGCGGCCGACCGGCGGCCAGTACTTTGCATCGCGCAGGCCGGGAACGGGAAAGCCGGCGGTCTGGCGATCATAGACGTGCGCCCAGTCGCTCGCCGTCACCTCATCTAGGGTGTGCGGCGCGCCGACGAGCGGGTTGTCGTCCTGCGGCCAATCGCCGGCCTCGATGCGGCCAATCTCGGCGCGGATCGCGATCATGGCATCGCAGAAACGGTCGAGCTCGGCCTTGGACTCGCTCTCGGTCGGCTCGATCATCAGCGTGCCCGCAACCGGCCACGACATGGTCGGCGCGTGGAAACCGTAATCCATCAGGCGCTTGGCGATGTCGTCGACGCTGACGCCGGCCGACGCTTTGAATTCGCGCGGATCGACGATGCATTCATGGGCGACCAGCCCGCCGGGGCCGCTGTAGACGATCGGGAAATACGCCCCGAGGCGCTTGGCGATGTAGTTGGCGTTTAGGATCGCAACCTCGGTGGCGCGCTTGAGACCCGCCGGGCCCATCATGGCGATGTAGGCCCAGGAGATCGGCAGGATGAGCGCACTGCCCCAGGGCGCCGCCGCGACCGGCCCCATGCCGGTTTGCGGCCCGGCCTCGGCGACTAGCGGATGGTTCGGCAGGTAGGGTGCAAGATGCCCGCGCACGCCGATGGGGCCGACCCCCGGACCGCCGCCGCCATGAGGAATACAGAAGGTCTTGTGGAGGTTGAGGTGCGCTACGTCGGCGCCGAAGCGCCCCGGCTTGGCGAGGCCCACCATTGCATTCAGATTGGCGCCGTCGAGATAGACCTGTCCGCCATGGTCGTGAACGATCTGGCAGATTTCGACGATGCTTTCCTCGAACACGCCGTGGGTCGAGGGATAGGTGATCATCAGCGCGGCCAATGTGTCGGCATGCGCAGCGGCCTTTGTTTTCAAGTCCTCGACATCGACATTGCCGGCCTCGTCGCAGCCGACCACGACGACGCTGAGGCCCGCCATGACGGCGCTGGCCGGGTTGGTGCCATGGGCCGAGCTCGGGATCAGGCAGACCTTGCGCCGGCCCTCACCGCGTCCGGCGTGATAGCGCTCAATGACGCGGAGCCCGGCATACTCGCCCTGGCTGCCGGCATTGGGCTGAACCGACAGCGCGTCGAAACCGGTGATCTCGCACAGCCAGGCTTCGAGCTCGGCGATCAGCTCGCGCGTTCCAGCGCTTTGCGCGAGTGGCGCAAAGGGGTGGAGGCCCGCGAATTCCGGCCAGGTGATCGCCTGCATCTCGGCGGCGGCATTGAGCTTCATGGTGCAGGAGCCGAGCGGGATCATCGAGCGGTCGAGCGCAATGTCTTTGTCTTGGAGGCGCTTCAGGTAGCGCATCATCTCGGTCTCCGACCGGTAGAGCGAGAACACCGGATGGGTCAGGAAAGCGCTTGTGCGAAGGAGCGTTGGGGGCAGCGCGTCAGCGACCGTAGCATCGAGCTCGGCGACCGTGATGGCGATGTCATCCGCATCCGCGAAGGCCGCCCACACAGCCTCGATCTCACTGGCCGTCGTCGTCTCATCGACCGAAAGGCCGATCCGGTCGGCATCGACCTCGCGCAGGTCGACGCCGCGCGCTCGCGCCCGCGCGGCAATCGCCGTGGCCTTGCCCTTGGCGGTGACCGTGATTGTGTCGAAGAAAGCGCCGGTGTCCACATTGACGCCGAAGTGTTCCAGACCCTTGGCAAGAATGGTCGTCAGGCGATGGACCCGCTGGGCAATCGTCTTCAGCCCCTCGGGCCCGTGATAGACCGCGTACATGCCGGCGATCACCGCGAGCAGGACCTGGGCGGTGCAAATATTGCTGGTCGCCTTCTCGCGGCGGATGTGTTGCTCGCGGGTCTGGAGCGCGAGGCGATAGGCGGGTTTGCCGCCAGTGTCGACCGATACGCCGACGAGGCGCCCCGGGATGGCGCGGCGATGCTCCTCGCGGGTGGCGAAATAGGCGGCGTGCGGGCCGCCGAAGCCCATCGGCACGCCAAAGCGCTGGGCACTGCCGACCACGATATCGGCGCCCCATTCGCCCGGCGGCGTGAGCAGCGTGAGGGCAAGGAGGTCAGCCGCGACGACGACCAGCGCGCCGTTTGCATGCGTCGCTTCCACCTCCGCGCGGTAGTCGCGGATCGTGCCGGACGACGCGGGATACTGGAGCAGCACCCCGAAACAGTCGGTGCCGGCAAGATCGCTGGCGCAGTCGCCGACCACGACCGCGATGCCGAGCGCCTCGGCGCGGGTTTGCACGACGGCGAGGGTCTGCGGATGGCAGTTGCGGTCGACGAAGAAGGTATCCGACTTGGCTTTGCCGACGCGCCTGGCCAGCGTCATCGCCTCGGCGGCCGCCGTCGCTTCGTCGAGCATCGAGGCGTTGGCTAGCTCCATGCCGGTCAGGTCCATCACCATGGTCTGGAAATTGATCAACGCCTCGAGCCGGCCCTGGCTGATCTCCGGCTGGTAGGGCGTGTAGGCGGTGTACCAGCCGGGATTTTCCAGGAGATTGCGCTGGATGACCGGGGGCAAATGCGTGCCGTGGTAGCCGAGCCCGATCATCGAGGCGAGCGGCTGGTTCTTTGCGCCCAGTGCTTGCAGCCGCGCCAACGCCTCCGCTTCAGTGAGCGCGTCCGGCAGGGCTAGGGGCGCGTCGGTGCGGATCGCCCTGGGGACCGCCTTTTGGGTCAACGCCTCGAGCGTGTCGTAGCCGACCGTGTCCAGCATCTGCGCGATCTCGAGCGCACCGGGTCCGACATGGCGGCGCGTGAAGTCCTCGCGGTTCTCAAGGCTTACAAGCGAGCGGCGTGGGTCTGTCATGCCGGATCTCCGGGGTTTGGATGTTCTCGGTGGAAGTGCAACCGGCGCCCGGTCAGTCGAGTCCGGCGACATATGCCTTGTAAGCGGCTTCATTCATCAGCGCGTCGAGCTCGGAGGCATCGTCGAGTTCGAGCTTGATGAACCAGCCCTCGCCCGTGGCGTCCTGGTTCACCAGGGTCGGCTCGTCGGCGAGGGCTTCGTTGACCTCGGTTACGGAGCCGCCGACGGGAGCGTAGACTTCGCTCGCAGCCTTGACCGATTCCACGACCGCGATCTGGTCCCGGACGGCGAGCGCCTTGCCCACCTCGGGCAGCTCGACATAGACGACGTCGCCAAGCTGCTCCTGGGCGTAATCGCTGATGCCGCACGTGGCGGTGTCGCCGTCAAGGCGGACCCATTCGTGGTCTTCGGTGTATTTGATCCCGCTCATCTGGGCTCCCTTTCAATCGCGTTGGTCTTTAGTGTCCTGTCCCGAAAATGCGTCCCACGAATTTTCGGGACAAGCAGGCCACTGCATATCTGGGTCTAGTGTGATTCAGCCCCCGAATTTCGGAGCCATCACACTAGCGTTCCTCAAGCTCAGTCGGGCCGGCGGTAGCCGGGCGTAACAAAGGGCATCCTGGCAACCGCGGCCGGCCGCGCCGTGCCGCGCACCATCAGATTGACGGCCGTGTCCGCCTTGGCGAAGGCGGTCTCGACATAGCCCATGGCGACCGGTCCGCCGACGCTGGGCCCGAAGCCGCCGCTGGTGACCGCGCCGATGACGCGCTCTTCGGCGTTGGCGATTTTCGTGCCTTCGCGTGCCGGCGCCTTGCCTTCGGGACGCAGGCCGACGCGCTTGCGGGCGACGCCGTTCTCGATTTGCGCAAGGATCACCTCGGCGCCAGGAAAGCCGCCCTCTTCGCGGCGGCGCTTGGCGATCGTCCACAAAAGCGCCGCCTCGACCGGGCTGGTGGTTTCGTCGATATCGTGGCCGTAGAGGCAGAGCCCGGCCTCAAGGCGCAGCGAATCGCGCGCGCCGAGGCCGACGGGGGCGACATCGGGGTTGTCGAGTAGCTTTTGGGCAATGGCCGCGGCGCGCTCGGCCGGCGCGGAGATCTCAAAGCCATCCTCGCCAGTATAGCCCGAGCGCGTGACGAAGCAGTTGGTGCCATCGACCGCCATTGCCGCGCCTTGCAAAAAATAGAGCGCGGCGCTGTCAGGCGCGAGCGTGCTCACGGCGGCCGCAGCCTTGGGGCCCTGCACCGCGATCAGCGCGCGCTCGGGCAGCGGCTCGACCGTGGCGCGGCCGTCGAGGCCGTCTTGCATGAGGGCTATGTCTTGGGCCTTGCAGGCGGCGTTGACGACGACAAAAAGATGATCGCCCGCATTGGTCACCATGAGGTCGTCGAGGATGCCGCCAGCCTCGTTGGTGAAGAGCGTGTAGCGCATCTCGCCGGGCGCCAATCCCGTCAGATCACCGACCACGAGGCTTTCCAGCGCGGCGGCGGCATTGTCGCCGGTGATCCGGACCTGACCCATGTGCGAGACGTCGAACAGCCCGGCGCTCGCGCGGGTGTGCAGATGTTCTTTCAGCACGCCCGCCGGGTACTGGACCGGCATGTCATAGCCGGCGAATGCGACCATCTTGCCGCCGAGCCGGCAATGCAGATCGTGAAGGGGGGTGCGTTCCAGGGATTGGGTCGTCGCCACCGGTCCGGTTCCTCCGCCAAAGGGTTGCACGGCGCGCAGACCGGCACGAGCCGGCTCACGCGCCCCCTCTGTCTTGGAACCTGAGAGATTTCACCTGCGGCACGTTACGACCGCTTGGGTCGCTCGCGCCCGGCTTACCCCTTCGGTGAGGCGCCTCGCAAGTTCGCGGGCGCCTGCTTTCCAGAGTGGCCTCACCCTGCGGTCCGGGTGCCTGAGAGTTTCCGGGGCGGTTGCTCCTTCGGCGCCGGGCGCATTGTCGTCCAAAGGCCCGGACTCTCCCGCAGGGATCTACGGCGCGGCACCAAATCATCACGCGCACCGCTGCGGCTCAACCTAGTGATGCTGCTCTGAATGTCAACCAATGCGCCGCCCGCCTCACGGCCGGTCGTCGCCTTGCGGTGGGCGTTTGCGGCCGTGCAGCATCGCCGCGACCAGGTTCTCGTGCTGGCGAAATGATGTCACGATGACACCGCCGACATGGATCGCCGCGAGCACGAGCAACAGATCGGCTAGCACCGAATGCAGGGTCTCGACCCAGGCGACGCCCCAATACGCGTCGGTGGTATAGAGCCAACCCGATGCCGCGGCGCCGAAGGCCGTCAACAGCAGTGCCATGATCATCCAGGCGCCGAGCGGATTGTGGCCGACATAGCGCGGCTCGCGACCGCGCACCAGGGCGTGGGCGTATTCGAGCGTCGCGCGCGGCGCGCGCACGAAGCGGCCGAAGCGCGCTTTCCCGGAGCCAAACGCCCCCCAAAGGCAGCGAAGCGCCACCAGCGTCAGCACGGCATAACCGACGGCGTCGTGAACCTTCGCAGGACCCGTCGTGGTCAGCCAGGTTATCGCAATACCGAGGACCAGGCCCCAATGCACGAGCCTGATCAGCGGATGCCATACCGTAACCAGGGCCTTGCGACCGGGGGTGGTTCCGTCGAGCTTACCGGGTCCGCGACCCGCCATCGCCGATCAGCGGCGGCTGGTCAGGACGTGCTTGAAGGTGACCGGGTGAAAATAGGCCTCCACGCGCTCGCCATTGTCGTTGATGGCGTAGACTTCGTAACAACCACCATCGACCTTGATACGGCGAACCTTCCAGCCTTCGCCGGTCAGCTTGGTCTTCAGGGTGTCCTGCGACTGCCAGCCGGATTTCGGTCCGGAGTTACACGTCGTCAATCCCGTGGCTTGGGCAGCGGGGGCGACAGCAAGCGCAAGCATGGCGGCGGCGATCAAGAGAGCAGGCTTCATTCATCCCTCCACGGTAAATTGGCCGATGGGGCACCATCGACGGGTACGCGGCAGCGATGCTGCGTTCCAAGATGCAAACGGCTTATCCAACTTAATCCGTCGAATATTCCCAGTTAGAGACCGAGCCGTGCGCGATTGTAGCGCAGCTCGTCATCGGTGAGCTGGAAGCCCGTCCAGATCTCGAAGGCCGCACCACCGGTGCGCTTGCCTTGCGCCAAATCGACGAACATCCAGGAGCCTTCGCGAAAATCGAGGCTGGCCTTGTTGCCGAGTTCGAAGCGGATCGGGAAGGTGCGCTTGGCCAGCACCGTGCCGGAACGGTCGGTGACGATCACGAAGTAGACCGCGCCGCCGCCACTGCCTTGCCATTTCGGTCCCCGCCGCGCGGTGACCAGCACCTCGACATTGGCCTCCAGCTCGCTCAGCGTGCCGCCGCCATATTTGCACAGCATCTTGATGTCGGTCATCTCGATCGAGTAGGCGGCATTGGCCGGCGACATCGGACCGGTGGGACTAAATTTCGTGATACTGGACGCGTGGTTCAGGATCGCAACGCGCGGGCATACCTTGGTCTGCTGGGTGCCACAGCTCGCAAGGATCAATGCCAATGCCGCCAGCATCATGCCGGCGCGAATACTCGCGCCGACGGAACTGCTATTTGCGCGGCGCATAGGCACGCGATCAGAGGCTTTTATGTGACCCATCGCAATCTGGCTGGCCCTTGGTTTGTTTGCAGCCGCACAGCCAGACTTCCTTCGTCTCCTCGGCCTTGAAGACGACGGGTGTCATCCCGGTTTCCTTGTGCGATCCGTCGCAGAATGGCTGGTTCTGGCTATGCCCGCAGGCGCACCAGGCGTAGGTCTTGCCGGCCTCGACTTCGACACCGTAAGGGCTTTTCTGCGCGATTACCGGATCGGTCATGAGTGAGACTTTCCTGCTGGTCGTCGGCGGGTTGCTATGCTTCGCTGGCGATTGCGACCTGCCCGCGAACGGGGCGCCACTCTAGGCGACGCCTCCGTACCAGACAAGGGGAACCGGTGGAGCCCCGCGATGCGTCGAATGGGCCTGTTGATCGAGGCCCACCGGCCGCGTTATCACCATGTTCATGCCTTGAATTCGCCGCCCGGACCTTCCCGGAACCGCCACGCCACTGCTCAAACGAGACCGTATCACCATGGCCGTCTACACCGAAGTCGAGGACGACGACCTCAAGGCGTTCATCGCCCAGTACGACATCGGCGAAGTCGTCTCCTACAAGGGCATCGCCGAGGGTGTGGAGAATTCCAACTACCTGCTGCAGACCGAACGCGGGCCCTTCATCCTGACGCTCTACGAGAAACGTGTCGATCCCAAAGATCTGCCGTTCTTTCTCGGTCTGATGGATCATTTGGCCGAGCAGGGGATCCCCTGTCCGACCCCGATCCATGGGCGCGACGGCGCCGCGCTGCGCTCGCTCGCGGGGCGGCCTGCGGCGATCATTAGCTTTCTGCAGGGTATGTGGCCGCGGCGGATCGCCACCGATCATTGCGTGCTGCTCGGCGAGGCGATGGCGCACATGCATCTGGCCGGCGCCAGTTTCAAATTGGCGCGCCCGAACGCGCTGTCGGTTGCGGGCTGGCGGCCGCTCTTCGAGCGCTCGGCCGATCGTGCCGACGAGGTCCATCCGGGGCTGGCCGAAGTGATCGGGCGGGAGCTTGATCATCTGGAGACGTGTTGGCCGGACGGTTTGCCTTCGGGCGTGATCCACGCCGACCTCTTCCCCGACAACGTCTTCTTTCTGCTCAACAAGCTGTCCGGGCTGATCGACTTCTACTTCGCCTGCAACGACGCCTTCGCTTACGACCTGGCGATCTGTCTCAATGCCTGGTGTTTTGAGGTCGACGGCAGTTTCAACATCACCAAGGCGCGGCAAATGCTGAGCCGTTACCGCAAGGTGCGACCGTTCTCCGACGAAGAGCTGAAATCTTTGCCGCTGCTGGCGCGGGGCAGTGCCATGCGCTTCTTGCTGACGCGTCTTTACGACTGGCTGCATCACCCCGAGGGGGCCATGGTGAAACCCAAAAATCCGATCGAGTATCTGAACAAGCTGCGCTTTCACCAAAGCGTGTCCGGTCCGGGCGCCTATGGGCTCGATTGAATGGGTGGGCTCGAATGAATGGGCGCTATGAAAACGGGCAATGACGTCGAAATCTTCACCGACGGAGCGTGCAGCGGCAATCCAGGACCGGGCGGCTGGGGCGCGATCCTGCGCTGGAACGGCGAGGAGCGGGAGCTGTCGGGGGGCGAGGCGGAAACCACGAACAACCGGATGGAGCTCACCGCCGCCATCGAGGCCTTAACAGCGCTCCGCCGCACCGTCCGCGTCGATCTTTACACCGACAGCACCTACGTCAAGGACGGTATTACCAAGTGGATCCACGGCTGGAAGGCCAAGGGTTGGAAGACCGCCAGCAGAAAGCCGGTCAAGAACCAGGATCTATGGCGCGCGCTCGTCGAGGCATTGGCCGAGCACGAGGTGCGCTGGCACTGGGTCAAAGGCCATTCGGGGCATCCCGAGAACGAGCGCGCCGATGCGCTGGCGCGGGCGGCGCTGGAGGACTATCGGTAGCTGTCGGAATCAGCAGGGGCGGGTCTGAAACCCTACAGAGACAGGCTGTTAACGCCTTAAGCTGTTGAGAAAATAAGGTTTTCGTTGGCCATCGTGTGTGGTTTGTTCGACCCACACACAGCCTCTCTGAACAGGAAAGGTGACCAACGCACCGCACACCCTAGCTACGGGTGCAGAACGGTTCGTTGGCCTGTAAGTGCGCCCCGGCCTCGCGGTTGAACGGGTTGGTCGCCGTAGCGGACGCCCGTGGCCATGGGCCGGGACGTGAGGTGCCTCACATGCTTTAACCAGCCGCTAACCCCACGGCACTATACCGAGATGGTACAGTGGCTCTAGGTGCCGCTGGACCCTCTCGGCTGACTGGGAAGAGTTGGGTTGCCATGACGTGGCACGATATTAAGCAAGCAGGAAGCGAACGGCGGCAATACCCCCGCCTCGACGTGGAGAATATGGCCGAGATCATCGTGGCTGACAGCGATCAGAAGATGAGCTGCTTGGTGATCGATTGGGCAATGGGCGGGGCTCGGCTCCGCCCGCACGACCCTGACAGTTGTCCGAACCTATTCACACTCATCACCCGAGAAGGCCGTGAATATTCGTGCCAAGTCGTTTGGCGACGGGATGGGGAGTTGGGCGTCAAGTTCCCGAGAGCTGATCGCATCATTGAAGTAGCGGACGCCGTAGGAGCAGTCCGAGCCACGCGCGAACTACCGTCGACATCAACGAGCCCGGGGCACGGGGGACAGCCTCAAGTTCGCCGGGTTGGAT
Source organism: Alphaproteobacteria bacterium (assembly GCA_035527975.1). Classification (GTDB taxonomy): domain Bacteria; phylum Pseudomonadota; class Alphaproteobacteria; order JAPULJ01; family JAPULJ01; genus DATKZM01. Next base: position 96,889 of record DATKZM010000008.1, read on the forward strand.
ATGCCCTCATTAATCCCGACCCGAATTTCAGTTCGAAGTGGCGGGCGGGGTCGGGGTGAGGGGCGTGGTGTCTCGGCGTGATGTCTGCTTTCGGGGGTAAAGCGGACCCGCCGAGCGCAATGCCGAATGTCTCCTTTTGACCGATTCTGTTGAAAAACTCGGTTGCGAATACTTCGAGGCGTATCTGGCGCAACGATGATTCGCTGAGAGGGGCGTTCGCGGACGATCGTTACGCGGAAGTCTTCCATCTGATTCGAAAGTTACCAGCCAATGTGGCCAGCGGAGTTTTTCAACAGAATCGACCCGTTGCGGACGTTGGGGACCCCCGGCGTCTCTCCCCTGGACGGCAGGTGGGCCAAGGGTTGGCGGGTTTGTAGCGCCTGGGCTGACCTCTAGACGCTGCGTTTCTCTATGAACACGGTTAACCGGACTTTTACCATTTGGCAGTAAAACAGCTGCCGTTCTGTAGTGATGGGTTCTTCGTACTGGATCGCTCCGTCGGGAACCCCGGACGCCTCGGCAGAAAATCCGATCCCCCTCGGTCCGCCGAGGCGTCCCTCTACACTCTGCACGACTGCGCCGCGAGCGGCTCTATGCCGGGGAACTGGCGCACACTCGTGAACAGAGATCCCGCCACGCACGAATTTTGGTCTACAGAACTCTCGATTTAGACTTCGACCTCACCATTTTTTTTGGGGCAGGCTTAATCAGTAGTAAGTCATTAGTATGTATAGAATTATACCCCCAATCTACGGCCGTGCGGGGCCTAACTCGCACTGCAATATCCAATAATTTGGAGATGGTCAGGCCAATGAACGCAAGTGAACCAGAAGTCCGCGAAAGGCGGCGGGCTATGCGGCACAAGACGATGGGCCCTGCGTCGATCAGCTTTCAAAACGGAAACTGCTCGATGGACAGTGTTGTGCTCGATTGGTCAGACTACGGCGCGCATATCCGGCCTTCGGACGTCGCTACCTGTCCCGGTAAATTCACTCTTCTAACCAACGACGGCAGCCGCTTCGACTGCTTGGTAGTCTGGCGGCATGATGGTCGAATAGGCGTCAAGTTCTTTCTTCCGCCTGACCGTCCCTAGTCGTCATGAGGTCAGTCGACGCTTACGCGGTCGGATAACCAATCTGTTTGGATTGCTTCTCACGATGGATAGTAGCGAAACATGGGTTACAGAGCGGCGAGCTAAATCTCGATCATTGGTTAGAATTCCCGCCAAGATTATCTTCGGTAATCGGGATGATTCGCTGAGCTGCATCGTGATCGATTGGTCGCTCAGTGGCGCCCGCATCGAACTTCAGGACGCGGGCAATTGCCCCGATGATTTCACCCTCATAACCTATGGCGGAAAGAGCCTTGACTGCCGGGTGGTGTGGCAGCGAAACGGGACGATTGGTGTCCGGTTCGTCTAGCCTCCATTGAACAAAGCATAACCTAATTCGGGACGTATATCGGGGCGATTTTCATTTCTGATCCGCGAGCGTTCCAGACTCTACTTTTCTGGCCAACCAATGATCAGGTAGGGGACGCTGCCATCGGACGCGCTTACTCGCATGGTGCGAGCCGCCGAATGAGAATCAACTTGTGCGATCCGACGCTGCAAAGGCAACAGCCACAGAATACAACCTCACAGGGAGGACGTTGACGGATTGAGTGCAAAGAGTGAAATGTCACATGTCTGGTTTTGGCTACAAGCGGACTGTCTGACGATTGATCACCATGCCCGCTAAGCGGCGCAAGGCGGACGTAGGCAAGCGCAGATCGCGATGCTACTACTTGCTTCGCGAAAGGAGGGCCGAAATATCATTCAGTGCCTCACCACGCCACTCCGGTCGCTTTGTCTTTGTCCCGGGCGAAGTCCAGTACTGGATGCGCCCAAGCAGCGCTTCTAATGGCGTGGTTTTCAGAACGTAGTCGTTGCCACCTGCGTCCAAAGCAGCCTTGACATGCTCGGCGCCATCGAAGGCAGTCAAGAATATGATTGGCACGTCATCGTCCAAAAAGTCGCGTGCACGCCGACACACCTCGATACCGGATATGTCGGGAAGATTGATATCGAGCAATACGATATCCGGATTGATCACGGGCAGCCGCAACAGGGCCTCATTTCCATTATCCGCCACCGCGACGTCATAGCCTTTGGCGGCCAGAAAGTCTGAATACATCCGGCGCAATTTCTCCTCATCTTCCACGAGAAAGATCATTCCGCCGCACCCGAATCTGTGTGATTCAAGACGGTGGCGGTCAGTACTGTCGCTTCCTCACGATCATTCACCGTTGCCGCAATCGCTTCGCCATGCAGGTGCAAAACAGCGATCATGCGTTCGTTCAGCATTGGGCTCGCTGAAATCGACCGGGCGATTTTGGCCATCGATTGACCAAGCGGCTCAAGCTCAACCAGACTTTCCTTTGTTATCAACTCGGAGACCTTGGTGATCATGTCGAACAGCCTGGTGCATTGATTCGTTTGGATTTCAATGTCTGGTCCGCCAGATAGCTGTGATTTGATCTTTAACGCCTCGTCGCCGATCGCGGCTGCCATCTTGGCGATCCGGCACTTCACGAAGACTTCACGAGCCGTATTCAATGCTGTGATGTCAACCGCAATATCCGTGCCTCCCAATGCCTTCTGGCGCAGAGCATTGGGTGCGTCGAACTTTGGCAGATCGTCATTCGTGCCGTCCTGGCCGTGCCGTTCGGGGCCAGCATAGTTGGGTGTGACAACAAATGGTTTGCGATTGTGAACAAGATTGGCCGTACGCTCCGCGATCACCTTGGGCGAGGTTGGCCGAGTAATCAGATCGTCGCAGCCTACGTCCAATACGCCTTTGATAGTGGTCGGAACGGCGTTTGAGGTGAGCGCCATGATCGCAAGGAAGGGATCGTATCCCAACCGACCTTCGCGAATCTGACGCACCACACGATAGATCCCATCGGCATCGCTGTCACTGTCGACAATGAGAAGGTCAATCGTGTCGTTGCGTAATCGTCGCATGACATCGTCAACGCTGTGGCAATCGAGAAGCCGGCGATAACCGACAGCGAGCAACGCATTGCGTAGAACTGCCCGCATCTGAGCGGTCGGCTCGAAGAACGCAACGTCTATGTCGTGATAGGCGATTTCACCTTGCAGCCTGTTGGTCACGGGGTCCTTCGCCTCGCCGTTGGTTGGCTGCCCCATCACATCACAGGTAGGCACATGCCAATCGCGCAGAACGAATATGACGTATGGTCGCAAAAATGGATTGAAATTCTCTAAATCCGAGAAAACGCATATATATCTCATAGATGCGAGGTTTGGTTAACCAAATGGCAACCGTGGAGGATCATTCTCCGGTCGCATCGTTCTCCGCCATACGCTTCGTCAAGATGGTCGCAACGGAGAGCAATAGACGCCCCGGCCGCCCCCCCCGAGCTATGGTCAGAAGTTGGTGACGGCGTAATGGGTTAAGGCGGCGTATCGTGGGGGTGATTGAGCCTCCACTTCTCCAGCAAAGGAGTGATACGCCGTGACTGACAATAACGTTTTGAAGCTTTCCCGACCAGCGACGTT
>DATKZM010000009.1:0-114005 GCA_035527975.1 Alphaproteobacteria bacterium
AGAGCCGACGTATTCGACTACATCGAGCGCTTCTACAACCCGACGCGGCGGCACTCGACCATCGGATACGTCAGCCCTGTAGACTTCGAGAAACAGGCCATGCAAGCTTAACCAACTGTCCTCGAAACCGGCAGCAGCTCAACCCGCCCACGAATGATTGGAAGCGGTACAAAGCGGAAAAACAGAATCGACCTACAAAAAGTGACACTACGGTAGTACCCACGGGTGACACTACCAAGCGCCCAACTGCTGAAAACACCGATCAAGAAGCCGCAGAAAACCTGCGTCCCGCAAATGATCCCGTAGTACCCCCGGGTGACACTGCTTCTATATCTTGGGAGGGTAGCAAGCCGAATGTGGAGCAGGACGAGGTAGAGCAGTTAACAGGTATCCCAGACTTCTTGAAGCGGAGCCAATCGTCCTGACACCCATCACAAAACATTCTTGCTCATACAAGATCGTGAAAACCTTCGATCCTGCTGTGTTTCCTGATTAGATATCAGGCGCTAGAAAGATTTTTCATTATAAAAAGCAGTAGCTTATAGCAATAATTTTTGCAAAACGCCGCTTTAGGTGACATTGGGGGGACATGGATAACCAAATCGAACCCTGTCTGCCGACCAACTTCGACGCTGACGGTCTCGCACAGCGAGCCTAGGCAGTGCTTGGCACGCCTCCACAGGAATGGGTCCCATATTCGCCTCGACAGGGTGCCCCGCCCGGAAAAAGCACGTCCCTGAATGGACGGCGGCGGCGGGGACCATCAACCTCGCATGCACGGCACCATCAGGATTCCAACCAGACGCGTTTTAGCCCGTATAAATGCCGATAGTCCCGTCCCGCGCGCGTCCCGGCGCCGGCGCTGCCGACTGCCGGGACGCGTAACGACGGGCCTGCCGCGGCAAGCGTCGCACCGCCGGCTCCCGCCGCTTAAGGGATCTCGGCGATCTCCTTGATGCGCTTGATGTTCCAGCCGGCAACGAGGGCGCGGAGCACATCCGCATTTTCGACACCCGACGCCTCGACCTTGAGGAAGAGACGCCCGCCGATCAGGATGATGGCATCGCCGCGCTTGCGGTCTTCGTCGAACTTGATGAAACCCGGCTGGGCCTGACCCTTGACCTCGAGCCGCTCATAGCCGGAGCTCTGCGCCATGGCCGGATTGGCGAACATCGCGCCCATCGCCTGCATCATCGGATTGTCGATGACGAGCCGCGCCGAGGCCCGGCCCCGGCCGCCGCCGTCGGGCCGATAGCGCCGCTGCACCGAGATGCCTAGGCCCATCATTCCGATACCCTGTTGTTGGGTGCGGGCGCGGCGGGCCTTCCAGCCATCGGGCGCCGGCGGCATCGCGTCGCCATAAACCTTGGCCAGACGCCGACTGATGCTGCCGATCGCGAACTGAAGCTCGCGAGACGTGCTGCTGAGCTTGCCGTCGCCATAGGCTTTCGATGCCCGGTCGATCGCATCGGTGACCTTGTCGGCACGGGCCGCTCCGGCCGCCACCAGCGTGGCGACCACAAGGGCCGACAGAATCGCCTTGATCATAGGAAAAACTCCTTGATTTCTCTTTTCGTGGCCAGCCCACTTGCAGTCCGCCCGGAAGGCGCACTCTTCAGATTGCCTCCATGTTAGACTGCACGGCAGCCAGCGTGAATGCCGCCGACAGCGAATCGTAGGGGTGCCGGCAAAACCAAACTAAATTCTACTGAGACACGGCCCCAGCACGGCAAGGCCCAAGCGCGGCAAGGCCTTGAACCGCGGCAAACTGCGCAACAACCCGATTGCCACACTAAACCGACATTCCCCATATGAACCGGCAACCGGGCCGAGAATTGCACGATTTTGGGGGTTTTGGCAACGCTCGTTGCCCAGCCTGACCCAGCCTGCCCCCAAGAGGCACTCAGCATGGGGCAAACGGCGCCCTGACAGGGCAAATGGTTCGATTTGGTGGTGATCAAGGCGCACCTCTCCCGTGGCATTGGCAGCGACGCATGATGAACAGATGCCTCATGCTGGCGCAGGATCAGGCGGTGGCCGCAACAACGCGATCAGCCGCAGGATGTCGGCAAACAAGGTTCTCGGGATGGCAACCTCGGCCATCTGAAAGGTAACGTAGCGCCCGTGGCGGACGACCTTGGCGCCGATCTTGATGAGCTTGTCCTTGAGCGTCGTCAGCGACCACTGCTCCACGGCATCGGGTAACGCCAGCGTGCGCATAAAATTGCCGAGGTTGTAGGCCAGCGCGTGCAGTTGAAGCCGGACCGCATTGTTGCGGAACGTGCGGCATGACAGCCGCGTCCAGCGGATAGCGTTCTTGCCCTCCTTGATGTGCTGTTCGGCCGTGCCGCGCTGATTGTAGAAGACGACTACACGGTCGGCCGGGCGGCTCAGGTTGGTGACGATGAAGCCGACACGAGGATAGAGTTCGCCTGGATGCCATTCGACTTTGGCGACCACCCGGCGCTTCTTGTCCCACGAACCTGCCCGATAGCTGAAGCTGGCATGGAAGCGGCGAACATGGTTCGGCGGGCGACCGACGGGGCGCGTGAGCAGATGAGCAATGCAAACCTGAAGAACTGCGTTGGCCTTGAGGCGGATGGCGTAGGTGAAGCCTTCGGCTTCCAGGAACTCATAGATGTCCGGTGCGGCGAATGCGGCATCGCCCCGGAAATAGCGCCTCAGCTTGTGATCCCGATACCGGGCGACAACAGGCTCCAGAACGTCGCGCCATTCATGGGCGCTGTGCACGTTGCCGGGACGGAGGGCGCAACGCTCCAGGTCGCCGAACTGGTTGAACACGAACAGCGGGTGATAGCAGGTGCAGCCGAAATGGCCGTTGTATGCGGTGCCTTCCTGATCGCCATAGGTCGGGCTGACGGAACTGTCCATGTCGAGCACGATGGCCTTGGGCAGCTTGCGTTCATGTACCCGGTCGATCCACATGCCGGAAAGATCGGTGAGAGCGGCCGTGTTGTCGTCGGTGGCCAGCCACTCGGTCTCGAAGCGCCCCATCTGGCTTGTAGATGCGCCGCCGCGATTGATCGCCTGGCCACCCACGATCCAGCGCATCGCCGGATCGCGTCCCAGCCGGTCGGCATCATTCACATCCTCATATCCGGCAAGGCGACCATAGACAGACTGGCGAAGCAGACCGACAACACCGTGCCAACCGTTCTTGCCGGTTCGGCTGTCAGCCAGGACATCGCCCGCCAGCGTGGTCAGGCCAAGGGCATCGTCAAGCTCACGGTAGGCGAGCAATCCAGCATCGGACGTGACCCGAGAACCATGGAACTCCAGCTTAAGCCGTCGGTCGAAACAGGGCCGAAGTGGGCTGCGATTTGCTTCACCCTCCGGGTTCCGCATCTAGCCTGCCCTCCACCTGATCTAAATCACTGATTCTTATACCAGAAACAGACAAAAACCGCATCAAGTGGATAGGTTACTTGGGAAATGCGGGCTTAGGTGTTCGTCAGGCCGCGCCGGCCGGGATCGCCGATCATGGCGAGGAACTCGCGGCGGGTCTTGTCGTCGTCGCGGAAGGACCCGGTCATGTGCGAGGTCACCATCGTGGTGCCGGGCTTGTGGATGCCGCGTGTCGTCATGCACTGGTGAGCGCCCTCGACGACCACCGCGACCCCGTAGGGCTGCAGCACGGTCTCCAGGCACTGCGCGATCATCGCCGTCATGCGCTCCTGGATCTGCATGCGCTTGGTGACGATCTCCACCAGGCGCGCGAGCTTGGAGATGCCGACGACGCGGTGGTCGGGGATGTAGGCGATGTGGACCGTGCCGATGATCGGCGCGATGTGGTGCTCGCAATGCGATTCGAAACGAATGTCGCGCAGCACCACCATCTCGTCATAGCCATTGGTCTCGGTGAAGGTGCGCGCGAGGATCTCTTCGGGATCCTTGCCGTAGCCCGAGAAATGCTCCTCGTAGGACTTGACGACGCGCTTGGGCGTGTCCGCCAGACCTTCGCGGTCGGGATCCTCGCCGGCCCAGCGCAACAGAACCCGAACCGCGGCTTCAGCCTCTGAACGGCTCGGCCGGCCCTCTGCTCCGCCGGGTGACGGCGTGCCGCCGTTTCCGTCCTTGCTGCTTGCCAATAGAAATTCCTTCCCGGTCTGCCCGGCAGTCAGTGCAGTTGCCGCGCCACGTGCGGCGAGTCGAGCGAGAACATCGGAATGGCGACTTCAAAACGCTCGCCCGTGCCGTTCTGCATCTCGTAGCTTCCAACCATGAAGCCCGACGGCGTCGGCAGCGGACAGCCGCTGGTGTATTCGTAGATCTCGCCCGGCGCCAGCACCGGCTGCTCGCCGACCACGCCGGGCCCGCGCACTTCCTCGATGCGGCCGTTGGCGTCGGTGATCTGCCAGTGCCGGTTCAGCAACTGCACGGTTTCCGTCCCGTCGTTCTCAATGCGAATATGGTATGCCCAGACGAAATGACCATCGTCGGGGGAGGACTGATCGTCGAGATAATCGGGCTCGACGACAATGGTGATCGCTCGTGTGGTCTCGATGAACATGGACGCTACTCGCAAAGCTACCGCTTGGATGCGCCGCCCGGCGCATTGCGCGGCCGCGCCCGGGCGGGCGAAGATCTACAGCGCGCGGATTCTAAGCGCGGGCACCGATATGTCTAGCTTTGCAGTATGCCAGGGTTAACCGCGGTGCGGGGAAGATCGGGGCATGTGGCCATCCTTCAAGACGCCGCGCCCGCGCGGCTCCTCAGAGTCTGGCCGGAAATGAATGCCGGCAGATCAAATAGTCGCGGCCGGGCGACGAGACCCGCCCGTCACTCCCACGCCCTTCGACGGGCGCGGGAATGACGCGAAGAGAGTGTCCGGCCCATCGTAGCCGGTCGCAACCACTGCATTCATTTCCGGCCAGATTCTCAAGATGAGCTCACGTTTGCGCTTGGCAGAAAGGCTCATCCTGAGGTGCCGCCCAAGGCAGCCTCGAGGGATGGATGACGCGCGCCGATGCAGGTTCGCTCATCGCGCCGCGCTATGGTTAATGTCGCATCAACCATATGATCATTGTCATGGCAAAAAATAGCCGGCCTGTGACCGTTATCACAGCGCCGGGGTCGGCCAATCCCTATCGTCACTGGCAGATCGGCGCCCATGCAGGGCGCACCCATGACAGACAGGAGATCTTGCCATGACCATCCGATCCGCACTCCACAAGACCGCTTTCTCGGGCAGCGTCGTTGGCGTTGCCGCCGTTGCGGCAGGGCTTTTCGCCGCTTCGTCGCTGCCGTTCTCGGCGACCGCCGAGGCCGCGCCGCGTCAGCCCAACTACAGCGCCTATTGCGCCCGCAACCACCGGGGCAGCTTTGCCAATCGGCTGCGCACGACGGGCGAGTACATTTGCACCCAGCGTTCGCGTTTGCAGCTGCGCCACTACCGGGTGAACCTGGCGCTCGCCTGCCAGCTCACCACCGGCACGCCCAGCTTTCGCAATTTCGGGCGCGGCTATGTGCTGTGCAACGAGCGCCGTTTCGTGCAGCCGGTGCCGCGTTCGGTGCTGCGGCCGAGGCCGCGTCCCAGCGGCTTCGTGATGCGTTCGCCCAATCTGGGCGCCTATTGCGCGCGTCTTCACCCGGGCAGCACCGTCAACCGTTTGCGCACGACGGGCGAGTACATCTGCACCCAGCGTTCGCGCTTCCAGCTTCGCCACTACCGGATCAACATGGCCCAGGCCTGCATGATCAGCTGGCGCACCGCGAGCTTCCGCTATGTCGGCGGCCGCAACAATCCGCAGTGCGTGGTGCGCAGCGCCTAATTTTCATCGGCTTTACGTTGTTACGCGAACCGCGCTCCCGGTAACGGGGGCGCGGTTTTGCTTTGCCGCTAGAGCACGATCGCGTCACACTGAGCAAATGTGACGCGTGAATCGTGCTCTAAACACGTGCTCTAAACATATGAGTCAGATCAAGATTCACGTCTCGGATCGCAACGATCTGGGACGATCTTGATCTTGGGAACCGGGCCTAGATGTCAGCCATGGCCGAACCGCCGCCCGGACCGAAACTAACCAGCGAGGACGCGGCCGCCGCGCGGCGACGCCGCCGGCGGCCGATCCTGGTAATCGTCGTGATGTTCGCGGGCTACGGCATCTATTCCTTGCTGAGCGACAGCAAGCCGGGCTGGCTCGCCTCCAAGCCGCAGGAATTCCCCGCCAAGGTCGCGCAACTCCGCTTCGCCGATGGCCGCCTTGACGCCGGCAATCCATACGTCATTCTGCTGAAGCGCGCCGGACGCGGACGCAAGCTGCCGCCGCGGCGGCTGATGCTGGCCATGGCCGCCCAAACCACCGCTCGCTATCGCTGCCGCAAGCCCTCGCGCTGTCCGTGGATCAGCATCGCGCCGCTGACCTGCCGTCTTGGTGACGCAGCGCCGGGGCCGTGCGGTCTGGAGTTTTTCGATCTGGGCCAGACCGGCACCAAGCTTTTCCCGCGGCCGCGCTGCCGGCTGACCCGGCCGGGCATTCGCGACCTCAAGATCGCCTGCCCGCGCACCCTCACGCTCGGGGCGAAAGTGGCGCTTGAGGCGCCGTCCAAGCCGGGGCCGAAGCCAAAGTCGAAGCCGGCACAATAGCGCCCGCGCGGACCGGAAGCTAAGATCTGTGAGCACGCCCAGCCAGACCGCGAACGACCGCTTCTACAACGATTTGCCGCCGTTCCGCCGGTTCGACGATTTCACGATGTTCGAGGCCTATGCGCCGGTTCCGGACGATTGGGTGGTGATGATCGCCGATGTTGTAGGCTCGACGCGCGCCATCGAGGCGGGCAACTACAAGGCCGTCAACATGGTCGGCGCGGCCTCGATCACCGCCGTGCTCAATACCAAAGGCGGCACCGAGATCCCCTTCGTCTTCGGCGGCGATGGCGGCACGCTGGTGGTGCCCGGCGCGCTGGGCGAGGCGGCGGGCGACGCGCTCCTGCGCCTACAAGCCGCGTCGGAAGATCTGTTCGGCTTGACCTTGCGCGTGGGCGCCATCCCGGTCGCCGATCTGCGCGCGCAAGGCCACGATGTTCGGGTCCGCAAGTTCGAGCTGAGCCCGGGCAATTACCTCGCCATGTTCGCGGGCGGCGGCGTCGAGCGGGCTGATGCGCTGCTGAAGGGCGGCGCGCCGGGCGGGGCCTATCTGCCGGCCGGGAGCGGCGATCCGGGCCCGCCCGATCTTGCGGGTCTGTCCTGCCGCTGGGAGCCGCTGACGCCGAAGAACGGACGCATGATGACGCTGATGGTGCAGGGCCGGGCGTCCGATCCCGGCGCGGAGGGCAAGCTGCTCGGCGAGGTGCTCGCCGCCATCGGTGACATCCTTGGCGACCCGCTGACGGACTTCGCGCCGGCGAGCAGGCACTCCATGCGCTTCCGCTGGCCGCCCAGGGGCCTCAGGCTGGAGGCGCGCGCGAGCAGGGGCACGCAGAGCCATTCAAGGCGCCTTCGCGCGGTGCTCGTTTCGTCCCTGATCCAGTATGTCTGCGAGCGCTTCAACCTGAAAGCCGGCGACTATGATCCCCCGGTCTACCGGAAGGAGCTGCGCGCCAATACCGACTTCCGCAAATATGACGGGCTGTTCCGGGCGGTGCTCGATGTGAGCCCCGATCAGGCCGCGCGGATCGAAACCTATCTGGAGGGCCGGTACCGGGCCGGGCGGCTGGTCTATGGCCTGCAGCTCGCCGACCGCGCGCTGATGACCTGCCTGGTGTTCAACCTGGCCCGGAGCGAGCATGTGCATTTCGTCGACGGGGCCGATGGCGGCTTCGCGATGGCGGCGCGCGCATTCAAGGCGCGGCTAGATCACTGTGACGCGATCGCGCTCTAGGCAAAATGTCCGGCGCAGCGACGCTGTAACACCGCTGAGCGTGCGGCTGCGCTTACTTTTGCTCCAGCCGGTGCAGCCGTTCCAGGATGACGCGTTCCAGGCTGTCGACGGTGCGCGGGTCGAGCCGGTCGAAATGGCCGGCGAGGCACTTGTCCCGGGCCTCCACGCGCACGATCTCGGCAATCGCGAAATGGCGGTGCATGTTACCGCCGGTGGTGGCGATGATGGTGACCGGCACCGAGGCACCGGCTTTCAAATCGCCGGAATAGGGCGTCAGCATGAAGCCGCCCAGCGACCAGTCGACCGTGGTGTATTCGACGCCTTCGACCTCGATCTGGATCGGCGGCATCATCACCCGCCGGTGTTCGCGGCGGTTCTCCAGCGCATAGCCGATGATTTTGCCTTGTTTCATGCGCGCGCGGGTCCCTTCGCGGGTCATGGTATGGGCGCGATCCGGGGATGGGCGTCCCGGTGCCGCACCGAAACTGCTGCCAGTGCGAGCCTAGGTCGAAAGGCATAACGGAGTGTTAAGGAATTGGGGGCCGGCGGGGCGGGAAGATGGTGCCGATGGTCAGACTCGAACTGACGACCTACGCATTACGAATGCGTTGCTCTACCAACTGAGCTACATCGGCGCCGCGAGGCATATAAGGCGGGCGGCCGCAGACCGCAAGCCGTCCCAACCCCTAGCTACCATACGCCTGCAGGCCAGCCTGACAGGCGAGCGGTTAACAAGCCGTTTACCATGATCGGGCGGCTGCGGGCGAGGGGAAGTTACGCGATGTATTCGATCGCGCCGCCGCAGACCCTCTCCCGCCTGCGGGGGCGGGTGGACCGCCTGCAAGGGCAGGCCGGGCGAGGGCTGCCGGAGCTTAGAGCTAGGCGCGGGCGCAGAATTGGATCTACCGCAGTTGCCCTCACCCTCCCAGCGCACTGACGAGCGGCGGGGCCCTCCCGCTCCCGCAGGCGGGAGAGGGACTATGAGCTGGCTTGCATCGAACTCAATCCCGGTCGGGATCGGTTGCGGCGGGATCGCCGGCCTGGGGCGGCAGGGCGAGCGCGCTCGCCGCCGGCGGTTCGCCCGCCGGCGGCCTGACGGGCTTGGGCACCTCGCGGTCGATCGCGGCGATGGCTTGCTCGGCGATGGCTTGCGCTTCGCGCGCGGGCAGCGCGCTGACCCGCGGCGGGGTGGCCCAGGCGAGCCGGTCGAAGACGCCGCAATTGGCGCAGATGGCGCTCCAATCGTCGGCGACGGCCCCGCAATGGCCGCAGACCCAGCCGGCATCCGGCTCGGCCTCGCCGGCGCGGTTGTACCAGGCGCGCGCGGTGTCGGTGGCGCCGTGCTCGGCCTCCTCGACCGCAGCCATCAGGCGGCAGATCCCGGCGGTCAGCCCGTCGGCGGAGGCCGCCTTCAGATGCCGGCGCGCCTCGCCCCACAGCCGCGCTTCCAGCGACGCTTCGGCCATGACGATATGCGTCGTTGCGTGGTCGGGCGCAAGTTTTTCCAGCTTCTCCAATGTCTTCAGGCGCTTGATCGGATCGGCCGACGGCGTGACCTCGACGTAGAGCCGGGCCAGCTTGGGATGCGGCGTGCCGGCATAGGCCTCTTCGATCACCTTGCGCGCGCGCCGGTCCTCGCCGCCGGCCTTCAGAAGGTTGGCAAAGCGGATCGCCGCTGCGGTCATCTCCGGGGCATCGGCCAGCGCCTTGCGGGCCAGCAGCAAGGCGGTCTCGTTGTCGTCATCGGCCTCGGCGAGGCGCGATTGTTCCATCAGCACGGCGGCGCGCCGGCGCTTGCCGACCTCGGTGTCGAGCACCTTGCGCCGGACCGCCTGCTTGACCGTGCCTTCGGCGGCCGCCCAATTGCCGGCCTCGACCTCGAGCGCGAAGAGCTTTTCCGAAACCCAGGGGATTTCCGGCCGAAGCATCTCGGCGCGGCGGGCGAGTTCCAGCGCACGGTCCTTGTCGCCGTCGCGCTCGGCAAGGGTGAGAAGGCCGCGCACGCCGAGAAATTCGGTCTCGCGGCGCTCGATGAGATCGGCGTAGTAGCGCCGCGCGGCGTTGTCGTCATTGTCGAGCTGGGCGGCTTGCGCGGCGAGCAGGTGGGTGAGCGCGGGCTCCTCGAGCAGATTGTCGGCGCGCCGCGCCTGGCGCTTGGCTTCGTCGGCATCGCCGGCCGCGACCGCGACCAACCCCCGCGAGAGCGCCAGATATCCATCGCGCATGCGGCGCTGACCGCGCACCCGCTTGGCGACCCGGACGGTGGAGAAGATCGCGCGCCAGAGCCGGTAGAGCAGCGCGAACACGATCGCGAGCAGCGCGACGGCGCTGAGGATGATGCCGACCGAGGTGTCGATGCGGTAGCCCTGCCAGACGACCGAAACCTGGCCTGGATTGTCGGTGAGCCAGGCCGCGAGCGCGCTAATGACGGCCAGCAGCGCGAAAATGACGAGCGCGCGAACGATCATTCCGCGTCAGCCCCGGATTTAGGTGTCCCCGGTTTGGCCGCACCCGATGCCGGCGTCCCGGGCTTGGTCTTGGCGGCACCGCCGCCCGTCTTTCCGCCCGGTTCCAAGGGCGGCTTGGCGGCGCCGATGCTGGCCAGCGCGGCGCGATGCAACATGGCGACGGCGTCGATGGCGGCGAGATGCGATCGGGCCGCCGTGAGCCATGGACGCGCGGCCACGGCGGCCGGCCCATCAAGCGCGCTCAAGGTTGCCGCCGCGCCGCCGAGATCGCCGGCGCCAAGCTGCACCTCGGCGCGTGCGACGAGCGCCTCGGGGCTTTGGCCGGTGACGCCGGGGCCGGTGCGCCGCACCACCACAACGGAGCGGGCGCGGGCAATCGCCCGGTCAACCCAGTTGCCTTTTTCAGGCATGCGCGCGGCGCGCAGGATGGCAACGGCGGTGGCGGGGAAGTTGGCGCGCAGGGTCCGCGCTTGCGGAACGCCGCTTGCCGCCACGCCCTGGAGCTGCGCCATCGCCCGCACCGGCGGGTTTTTCGCCAGCGCCTGCACCGCCTCAAGCTCGTCGAGATACGCGCGGCCCGCCCGCACGGCCTCGCGAAGCTGGCCGATCGCCGCGACCAGCGAGGCCTCGCGCCCGCGCCCGGCCGCGCCGGCGGCACCGGAGGTGGCCTGTCGCTCCAGCGCGGCGAGGCGCGCGGCGAGCCCTTGGGCCACCGTCTCAAGGCGCGCGATCTCGGCCTTCAGGCTTGTCTGAAGCGCTTCGCTGCGCGTCTTGCCGGCCGCAAGGGCTTGGGCATTTGCCGCAATCTTCCCGGCGTTCTCGGCGACCACCGCGTTCGACGCGCCACTGCCCGCGCCTTCGCCGGTGGTCTTGGATAGCGCTGCGATGCGCGCGTGCAGGGCCGCGATCTCCTGGGCGATCGCCTGCAGCCGGCCTGCCGCCGGCGCCGCGGCGCCGACCCGCGTTTCCAGCGCGGCGAGATCGGCTTTGAGCGCAGCCGCGGTCTTGGCGGCTTCGGCGGCCTGCGCTTCGGCGGCCTTGAGGCGGGCGGCCTGGGCTTCGGCGGGCGCCTCGAGCGCGGCGAGTTTTTCACCGGTGGCTTTTGCAGCGGTCTCCGCGGCGGCGGCCTTAAGGCGCGCGGCTTCAGCGGCGCGCTCGGCGGCCGCGATGCGGCTGGCAAGACCCGCCGCATCGGAGCCGCCGCCGGCTCCGCCGAGATACCAGCCGACACCGCCGATCACGGCGGCGATGACGAGGCCCGCCAGCACGCCGATGAGCGTTGCCCGCAGGCTGGAGCCGGTGCCCCGGGTGCGCACATTGTAAGTCGGCGTCGCCTGGCCGGGCGGCGCGCTCATTTCGGCTTCGACCTCTTCAACCTCTTCAACATCGGCGACGTCACCGGCTTCGGTCGCCTGCTGCCCTGACGTGTCGGTGGCCTCGGCGTATTCCGCCGTGCCATCGTCGTGTCCAGCGCCGGCAATTTCGGCGTCGACCGGTTCGGCGTCGACGGTCTGAAAGCCGGGCGCCATGGTGCGGCGGGGGCTGTGATGCGTGCCTTCGCTTGCGGCGGCGAGATCCGCCGCATCGACGGTGATGCTTTCGGCCTTGGCGGCGGCGAGGATGTCGGCGTGGCGCGGCTGGGGGATCGTGCCGCGCTCTTTCCAGCCCTGGACGGTGGTCACCGCGATGCCCAGCTTTGCGGCCATCGGGCGGATGCCGCCGAAGCGGGCGATGATGCGTTCGGCCTGGTTCATGCTGGTGTCACCTCAAGGGGCGTCCCCGGCGCGCCGGTTTGATTGTTGGCTCGATTGGTCTTTTGTACCGATGGTCTAACGGGCTTCGGCGCGCATGTCGGCTGCGATCCGTTCCAGCAGTGCGGCCTGCGTTGGTTCCGCCGCGATGCGTACGTCTTTCCATTGTACGCCTCTGGCAATCTCGGCAACCGCCGCGCTCAGGCAGTAAGCGTACAGGTTTCCAAGGGCGCCTGGCAGCCCCGCACTTGTCACCAGAGTAACAAAGGATTGCGCGGTCCGGGGAGAAAAAAACAAGACGCCGTCCAGTTCGCGGCCGACAATCGCGCGGCGCGCATCTTCGGGTAGCGTACGTATAAATTGCGCGCGGTAGAAGGTCTGGCGGCGAACCTCGAAGCCCCGCGCTTCAAGATCTTGTTTGAGCGGGCCGGCGACATCGTGTCCGGCCGGATGAAGCAGCGCGCCCGCCTTTGCGTCGAGCTGCCGGGCCGCCAGCGCCGCGAGGTCGTCCGTATCGCCGTCGGCGCTCTCGATGTCGGCGAAGCCGGCCTGCGCGGCGGCACGCGCGGTGGCGTCACCAACGGCGAGGACGGGCAGATTGCGTACCCCCGATTGGTCGGCGAAAGCGCGCACACCGTTTGCGCTGGTGAAGAGGAGCGCCTGGATGCCGCCGAGGTCGACGCTGACGCCGGCTTCGGGTTCGATCGTCATCACCGGGGCCAGCACAGCCGCAGCGCCGATCTGGCGCAGCGCCTGGGCGAGCGCGTCGGCGTCCTCGCGCGGCCTGGTGACGAGGAGCCGCATCGCCGTCCCCTCAATCGTCGGTGTCGAAAAAACCGGGACCGCCCAGCGCGCGCAGCGCCGCGCCGGCCGCTGCGCCGATGGCCTCGGCGTCCTGCGTCCGGCCATCCCGGCGGTCGCGATGCAGTACGCTGCCGTCAGGCATCGCAATCAGCGCTTCCAGCGAAAGCGCCGCGCCCGCGAGGGTGGCGAGCGCGGCAATCGGCGTGCGGCACGAGCCGTCGAGCGCCGCCAGCAGCGCGCGTTCTGCCGCGACGGCCCGGGCGGTCGGCAAATGCTCGAGCGCGGCAAGGCAGGCGCGGGTTGTCTCGTCATCGGCCCGGCACTCAAGGCCGATTGCGCCCTGCGCCACTGCCGGCAGCATCTCCGCAACCGGGATCGCGCGGGCCTCGTACTCGGTCATGCCGAGCCGGCGCAGACCGGCCAGCGCCAGGATCGTCGCATCGACCTCGCCGGCTTCGAGCTTGGCGATCCGGGTATTCACATTGCCGCGAAACGGCACCACTTTGAGGTCGGGCCGGGCGGCGAGGATCTGCGCGCCGCGGCGCAGCGAGGCGGTGCCGACAACGGCACCCTCGGGCAAATCGGATATGCTCGTCGCCGATTTCGCCAGCAGGACGTCGCGCGGGTCCTCGCGTTCCAGGGTGGCGGCGATGAGGAGGCCCTCGGGCAGATGCGTTTCGAGGTCCTTCATCGAATGCACCGCAAGGTCGATGCGGCCGTCGAGCAGCGCCTCCTCGATCTCCTTGGTGAAAAGCCCCTTGCCGCCGATCTCGGCGAGCGGGCGGTCCTGCACAAGGTCGCCGGTCGTCTTGATCACGGTGATCCCGATCGCATCGGGTGCGGCAAGATCCGGATGGACGGCGCGCAGGCGGGCTGCGACCAAATTGGCCTGTGCAAGCGCGAGATCGCTGCCGCGCGTGCCGATCGTCAGGCGGGACGGTTTGTCTGACAGCGTGTCTGGCGGGGTGCCTGGCATGGGGCTTGCTCTTAGCGGCTTGTCGGCCGAATGAAAAGAGACTAGGGGAAGACGGTGATGGCCACGCGTCGGGTCAAAAAGCATAAGCGCAAACTGTCCAAGCCGCGCGACCCCTTTTGGCGGCTGCGCCGCATGCTGGGCGAGAAGCGCGCCAAGAGCCGCAAGGCCTACGATCGCGCCAAATCGAAGCTCGACGAGCGGAACGCGGCTGGGCACGCGGCCAAGGAAGAGGACTGAGCGTTGGCGAATCCGGTAACGGTGCTCGGCATCGAGACGAGCTGCGATGAGACCGCCGCCGCCGTGGTTCGCAGTGACCGCACGATCCTGGCCG
The DNA here is from genome assembly GCA_035527975.1 of Alphaproteobacteria bacterium. GTDB lineage: Bacteria > Pseudomonadota > Alphaproteobacteria > JAPULJ01 > JAPULJ01 > DATKZM01. The sequence continues at coordinate 14,172 of DATKZM010000009.1, forward strand.
AACGTTTGCTGACCCAGCTGGACGAGCACGCGCCTTACGGCGGCGTCGTACCGGAGATCGCGGCGCGCGCGCATCTCAGCCATCTCGACGGCCTGATCGGCGCCGCAATGACGGCGGCCGGCCTTGGATTTGCCGACCTCGATGCCATCGCCGCGACCGGCGGGCCGGGGCTGATCGGCGGGGTCATGGTCGGCGTGACCACGGCCAAGGCGATCGCCGCGGTTCACGATCTGCCGTTCCTGGCGGTGAACCACCTGGAAGGACATGCGCTGTCGGTGCGGCTGGTCGACGCGGAGGCGGCGTTCCCCTATCTGCTGCTGCTGGTCTCCGGCGGGCATTGCCAGCTTCTGGCGGTGGAGGGCGTCGGGCGCTATCGGCGGCTCGGCGGCACCCTCGACGATGCGGTCGGCGAATCCTTTGACAAGGTGGCCAAGATGCTGGGGCTGGGATATCCGGGCGGCCCGGCGCTGGAGCGCGCGGCCAGGGACGGCGATCCGGCGCGCTTTCGGCTGCCGCGGCCGATGGCGGGACGGCCGGGCTGCGATTTTTCCTTCTCCGGCCTCAAGACCGCGGTGCGCCAGGCCGCCGAGGGCTTGCCCGCGGGAGACTTCGAAACGGGTGATCTGGCCGATCTCGCGGCGAGTTTCCAGGCCGCGGTGGTCGACGTGCTTGCCGACCGTAGCGCTGCCGCGATCGAGACCTTCGGGCGCACCTTCAAGCGCGGCAATAATAGGTCGCCCGCCTTCGTGGTCGCCGGCGGGGTCGCGGCGAACAAGGCGGTGCGCGCGCGGCTTGAAACGCTGGCGGGCGAGCATGGTTTCCATTTCGTGGCGCCGCCGGCCGCCCTTTGCACTGACAATGCGGCGATGATCGCCTGGGCCGGCATCGAGCGCCTCGCGCTTGGGCTCACCGATCGGTTCGATTTCAAGCCACGTCCGCGCTGGCCGCTCGACGAGCTCACGCACGCCTGAGGTGTCTTCGGCGCCAATTTGCTGAAGACTTATGCACTGAAACACCTTCGGTGCCGGATTGCCAAAGCCTTACATACTGAAACACCTTCGGTGTTTCAGCCCCTCACCCTAACCCTCTCCCTCAAGGGGAGAGGGAATGAGACCGAGCGCATCTTTTCCCCTCTCCCCTTGAGGGAGAGGGAGGGGCCCGTCGCGTTGGCGATGGGAGGGTGAGGGGGCTGACGTCGCAAGCGCGGGCGCGGAAAGCTGATAGACCGCCTGCGCCTCTTTCCCTCACTGGTGCCGCCGGCCATGATGGCGGCAGAAATCGCAACCCGTCGCAAGGGAGGAAAGACCAATGGACAAGGCCCTGCTGGAAACCGGTCACAAGATCAGGCGCGAGGTGCTGGGCGCCGAGCATGTCGAGCGCGCGACCGCAAACCTGGATGCGTTCACCCGGCGCTTTCAGGAGTTCATGACCGAATATTGCTGGGGCGGTGTGTGGAGCCAGCCGGTGCTCGACCGCAAACAGCGCAGCCTCAACAACCTCTGCATCCTCTCCGCGCTCAACCGGCCCGAGGAATTCAAGGCGCATGTGCGCGGGGCGATCAACAATGGCTGTTCGGTCGACGAGATCTCCGAGACGCTGATCCAGGTGACGGTGTATGTCGGCGTGCCCGCCGGCGTGAACGCCTTCAAGCTGGCTTCGGAGGTGTTCAAGGCCGAAGGCGTGGCGGTGCCGGACTGAGCGCGAGCCCCGCAGCCGCCCAGCCATTGGCTTTTGGGGATTAGTTTCGATCTGCGAAATTGGATTTCGCAAAGATTGACGCTGCCCGGCCGGCACGCCAGAGTCGTGTAACGGGCTGTTGGTTGGGGTTTTCGCCCCGAGGAGGAGCGGCTTGGCGACACGCGCGTCAAAGACGGGCGATAGCGGCGCAGCGCCCGGGTCATTCGCAAAGATCACCGGCGCAAAGATCACCGGCGCAAAGATCACCGGTGCGGGCAAGCCTGCGGCGGGCGTCAAAGATCGTCAGTTCGTGACCGCATTGGCGCGCGGGCTGGAAGTCTTGCGCGCCTTTCAGGAAGGCGGACCCCTCGGAAACCAGGAAATTGCCCGGCGTACGGGCCTGCCCAAGCCGACGGTTTCGCGGCTCACCCACACGTTGAAGCAACTTGGCTACATCGTGCATGACGAACGGCTGGCCAAGTATCGGACCGGGCCGGGCGTACTGGCGCTGGGTCAGTCGACGCTTGCCAACACGACCCTGCTGCGCGTCGCGCGCCCCTACATGCAGGAATTGTGCGAGCATTCCGGCGCCAGCGTGGCGCTCGGCACGCGCGACCGGTTGGAGATGGTGTATTTCGAGAATATCCTCGGCAAATCGGCGACCGCGTTGCGTCTCGATGTCGGCGCGCGGCTGCCGATCGGCGTGACGGCAATGGGGCGCACATATCTAGCAGCGCTTCCAAGCGGCGAGCGCGCCTATCTGATGAAGCATCTGGAGACATTGCATCGGGCACGCTGGCCGGGCATCCGCGATGCCATCGAGGCGGCGGTGGTGCAGTACGAGGAACGGGGTTTCTGTCTCGCTGCGGGCGAGTGGCAACGCGAGGTGGCGGCGGTCGGCGCGCCGATCCTGGCGCCGGGCGGCCTTGGCCTCGTGGTCTTGACCTGCGGGGCGCCGTCCTTTGTGATCGGCCGCGCGAAGCTGACCCGCGAGGTCGGCCCGCACCTGGTCCATATTGCCGATGTCATCCAAGCCGAGTTGCAAAATGCCTGACACACCAAATGCCTGACACATATGACCGTAGCGAAGCTGACCGTGGCGAAGCCGCAGATCGCGATGATGGCGCGGGCCTCGACCCCGAGACCTTCGCCCAGCTTCTGGACACGGTGGCGCGCTTCGTGCGAGAGCGGCTGGCGCCGCTGGAAGCCAAGGTCGCCGAGGACGACGCCGTGCCGCCGGAGATTGTCGATGAGATGCGGGCGCTCGGCCTCTTCGGGCTCTCGATCCCGCAGGAATACGGCGGGCTTGGCCTGACCATGGAAGAAGAAGTGCGCGTCGGCATGGAGCTCGGCCGCACCTCACCCGCCTTTCGCTCGGTTTTCGGCACCAATGTCGGGATCGGCAGCCAGGGCCTGGTGATGGACGGCACCGAGGCGCAGAAGCAGATGTATCTGCCGCGCATCGCAACCGGCGAGATCATCACGAGCTTTGCGCTTACCGAGCCGGAGGCGGGCTCCGATGCTGCGAGCCTGCGCACCACCGCGCGGAAGGACAGCGACCACTACGTCCTCAACGGCACCAAACGCTTTATCACCAACGCGCCGGAGGCCGACCTCTTCACCGTGATGGCGCGGACCGGTGAGCCGGGATCGGGCGCGGGCGGCGTCACCGCCTTCGCGGTCGAGGCCGACACGCCGGGCCTCAGCGTTGGTCCCTGGGACAAGAAGATGGGCCAGCAGGGCGCGCATACGGCCGATGTGATCTTCGAGGATGCGAGGGTTCCGGCCGAGGCGATCATCGGCGGCGTCGAGGGCCGGGGCTTCAAGACGGCGATGAAGGTGCTCGACCGTGGCCGGCTGCATATCTCGTCGATCTGTGTCGGTTTGGCCGAGCGCCTGATCGCCGACTCGCTCGCCTATGCCCGCGAGCGCACCCAATTCAAGAAACCGATCGCCGAGTTCCAGCTCGTCCAGGCGATGCTCGCCGATTCGCGGACCGAGGCCTATGCCGCGCGCGCCATGCTGCTCGACGCGGCCAAACGGCGCGATGCCGGCGAGACTGTCGCCACCGAAGCTGCCTGCTGCAAATACTACGCCTCGGAAATGGTGGGCCGGGTCGCCGACCGCGCGGTGCAGATCCATGGCGGCGCCGGCTACATGGCCGAATATGGCATCGAGCGCTTTTATCGCGACGTGCGGCTGTTCCGGATCTACGAGGGCACCTCGCAGATCCAGCAGCTGGTGATCGCCCGTAACATGCTGCGCGACGCCCAATGAGCGCGGCATGAGCGCGGTATGACAGCCGGGAACACACCCGAGATCGAAGCCTATCTGGCGAGCCTGCCGCGGCATCTCCACGACATGCCGTTTGGCTGGGCCGAACGCCTGCCCGGCGGCGTGGCGCTGATCGAGGGCGATACGGTATGGGACTGGAAGCGCTTCGCCGCTGAGATCAAGACGGCTGCAGCAGCGCTCGTGGATGGTGGTGTGCGGCCGGGCGACCGGGTCCTGTTCGTCCATGAAAACGGGCTCGCGGCGGCGACAATGCTGTTTGCGGCCAGTGCGGCCGGGGCCTGGTCGGTGCCGGTCAATGCGCGGCTCGCCAATGACGAGATCGACCATATCGCCGACCATGCCGGCGCGCGCCGGGTGCTCTTCACCACCGGCGTCTCTCCCGATGCCGCCGCGCATGGCGCGCGCCACGGGGCCGCGCCCTTCGCCTGGACCGGCGCGGGGGACGTGACGATCGGACCGCTCAATGGCGGCGGGGGCGAGGTCGAGCCCGAACCGGTTACCGGCGATCCCGCGCGCGACGTTGCGGTGCTGCTTTACACGACCGGCACGACAGGGCGGTCCAAGGGCGTGATGCTGAGCCACCGCAGTATCGTCTACGTGGCCTCCGGGCCTGGCTCGCCGGCGCCGCTGACGCCCGATGACTGCTCCTACGGGGCGTTGCCGATCTCCCATGCCTACGGGCTTTGCTCGACCTTTTTGCGGGCGGTCTTTCACGGCGCACGGTCGTTGCTGCAGGCCCGGTTTTCCGCCCAGGGCATGCTGGCGGCGCTGGCTTCGGGCATCACCATCTGCAACGGCGTGCCGGCGATGTATGCGCGCCTGCTGGAGCATCTGGAAAAGACCGGCGGCAGCCTCGTCGCACCGGACGTGCGTGCGGTGACGGCGGGCGGGGCGCCGGTCGACCCGGACCTGGCGCGGCGCGTCGGCGTGCTGTTTGGGCGCGGTGTGATCAACGGCTATGGGCTGACCGAGGCCGGGCCAACGGTGTCGCGCAGCGCTGCCGGCGATCCCGACAGCTCCGGCGCGCCGATCACCGGGGTCGAGGTACGCGCGGTTGGCTCGGACGGGCGCGACGTCGCGCAAGGCGAGCCGGGCGAGCTCTGGGTGCGCGGCCCCAATCTGATGCTCGGCTACTACCGCGACGCCGAAGCCACCGCCACGGCGCTGACCCCGGATGGCTGGCTGCAGACCGGCGATATCGGTGTGCTGCTCGACGATGGGCGGATCAAGCTCGTCGACCGCGCCAAGGAGATCATCATCCGCTCGGGCTTCAATGTCAGCCCGGTGGAGGTGGAGGAGGCGTTGAACGCGCATCCGGGGGTCGTGCAGTCGGCGGTCATCGGCACGCCCGTGGCTGGGAACGAGGAGGTCGTCGCCTTCGTGGAGGTTACCACCGGCGGCGGCGCCGACGAGGCGGCGCTGCTGAGCTGGGCGCGCGAGCATCTGGCGCCCTATAAGCGGCCGGCGCGGATCGAGATCGTCGATGTCTTGCCGGCAGCGCCCACGGGCAAGATCCTCAAGGCAAAGCTCCGCGACCGCGCGGCGGCATTGGTGGCAGAGAAGGCGCGGGTGTAAGGCGGGCTTTACCGGCCACCCCCCCACCCTAGCCCTCCCCCACAAGGGGGGAGGGAATGCAGGCGACACCCTTGCAACTTCGTCCCCTCCCCCCTTGTGGGGGAGGGTTAGGGTGGGGGTGATGGTTCCGCCCGATAGCATCCTGCCGGGTCGCTGCGTAAAGACATGACGCTCCGGCCCGCTGGCGATTTCCTTTCGCCGAGCAAGACGGGTAATATCCGCGCCGCCGCGCCGGGTCGAGCGGCAATGCTGAAATAATTGCGGCTGCGATGCGACGATTGCGGCCGCCACGAGGGAGGCGTTCATGCTGGGTCACATGATGGACCGGCCGCTGCTGATTTCGCAGCTGATCGAGTTCTCCGCGCGATACCATGGCGACACCGAGATCGTCACCCGCACCGTCGAGGGGCCGATCCACCGCTACGGCTATGCCGACGCCCATGAGCGCACCAAGCAGCTCGCCAACGCGCTGACGCGCAATGGCATCAAGCTCGGCGACCGGGTGGCGACGCTGGCCTGGAATACGCATCGCCATTTCGAGCTCTATTTCGGCATCTCGGGTATCGGCGCCGTCTGCCACACCCTCAACCCGCGGCTCTTCGCCGACCAGCTCGAATACATCATCAACCATGCCGGCGACCGGCTGATCTTCGCCGATGCCATGTTCGCGCCGATCCTGGAAGGCCTTCAAGGCAAGATGAAGCCGGTCGAGGGCATCGTCTTCATGACCGACCGGGCGCACATGCCGGAAACATCGCTTGAGAACGTCCTATGCTACGAGGAGTTCATCGGCGCCGAGAAAGCCGAATTCGCCTGGCCCGAGTTCGACGAGCGCACTGCCTCGTCGCTTTGCTACACCTCGGGCACCACCGGCAATCCCAAGGGCGCGCTCTATTCGCACCGCTCGACCATCCTCCACACCTTCTCGATCTGCGGGGCCGAAAGCTTCGGGCTGTCCAGCGCGGAGGTTTTCCTGCCCGTGGTGCCGATGTTCCACGCCAATGCCTGGGGCATTCCCTATGGCTGCGCGATGACCGGCACCAAGATGGTGATGCCGGGCGCGCGCATGGAAGGCGACAAGATCTTCGAGCTGCTCGACCAGGAGGACGTGACCTTCGCCGCCGGGGTGCCGACGGTGTGGCTGATGCTGCTCGACGAGATGAAGAAACAGGGCCGCAAGCCGGGCGCGCTCAAATCCATGCTGGTCGGCGGCTCGGCGGTGGCGCGGGCGATGATCGAAACCTTCGAGCGCGACTACGGCATCGACGTGTTCCACGCCTGGGGCATGACCGAGCTCAGCCCGGTCGGCACCAATGCCCGGCTCTCGCATGTCATGGCGAATCTGCCGCAAAAGCAGCGATGGGACATCAAGGCCAAGCAGGGCCGCGCTATGTTCGGAGTGGAGATCAAGATCGTCGATGCCGAGGGCAAGCGCCTGCCCGAAGACGGCGTGGCCTTCGGCGAGGTGCTGGTGCGTGGGCCCTGGGTGGTCGACGGCTATTTCGCCGACGAGGCGGCCAGCAAGGCGGCGCTCGACGACGAGGGCTGGTTCCGCACCGGCGACGTCGCCACGCTCAACCCTCAAGGCATCATGCAGATCGTCGACCGCTCCAAGGATGTCATCAAGTCGGGCGGCGAGTGGATTAGCTCGATCGATCTGGAGAACGCGGCGCTCGGCCATCCCGATGTGGCGCATGCCGCGGTGATCGGCATCGCGCATCCCAGATGGGATGAGCGCCCGCTGCTGATCGTGGTGGCGGAGAAAGGCAAGAACCCGCAGCCGGACGAGGTCATCGAATATCTGAAGGACAAGATCGCCAAATGGTGGCTGCCCGACGACGTCCAGTTCGTCGACGAGATCCCGCTGACGGCGACGGGCAAGATATCCAAGCTCGATCTGCGCAAACGTTTTGCAGATTACAAGCTGCCGACGGCGTGAAGCGCCGGGCCTAGATCAAGATGGTCTCAGATTGCAGCAATCTGAGACGTGAATCTTGATCTATCTCATATGTTTAGAGAACGATTCACGCGTCACGGCAGATCACTGTGACGCGATCGTGCTCTAGGCAGGCAGGGTTAGCTTGCCTCGGCGCGTTCTAGGCGCAGCTCGAAGGACCTGACGAACGCGGCGAATTCCCCGGCGGGCATGGGCCGGGCGAAATGATAGCCCTGCATCTCCGTGCAGCCCATGCGCAGCAGGACTTCCATTTGGGATGCGGTCTCCACGCCCTCGGCGATCACCTCAATGTTGAGTGATTGGCCGAGCCGAATGACCGAATTGCAGATCGCGGCATCGTCAGGATTGGCGGTGATGTCCTGCACGAATGATCGGTCAATCTTCAGCCGATTGACCTGAAAGGCCTTCAGGCGGCTGAGCGATGAATAGCCGGTGCCGAAATCGTCAATGGCAATGCGGACACCGAGAGACCGCAGCTCCTCGAAGACCCGCAGCGTGTCGACCCGATCGTTCATCGCCGAGTGCTCGGTGATCTCAAGTTCCAATTGCGATGGATCGAGCGCTGCTGCCGCCAGCGCCAAGCCTACGTTCTTGGCGAAATCCTGTTGGTTGAACTCAATGGGAGAAATATTGACCGCCGCGACCAGCGGCTGCAGGCCCTCGGCCGACCAGGCTACGTTTTGCTCGCATGCCGACTGCAGCATCCACTCACTGATCGGAACAATAAGGCGCGTCGCCTCGGCGATATCGATGAACTCGCCCGGCATGATCATTCCATGTTCGGGGTGTATCCAGCGCAACAGCGCCTCGCCGCCGGTGATGCGACCGGAGGCGACGTCGATCTGGGGCTGGTAGTAGGCGCAAAGATCGCCGTTCTCGACGGCAGCCCGCAGGTCGCGCTCCAATGTGCGACGATGCTGGGCTTCTTTCTGAAGCTTTTCGTCAAAGAGCTGCCAGCCGCCGCGTCCCTCCGCCTTCACGCGATAGAGTGCCAGGTCGGCGTTGCGCATCAGACCTTCTATATCGCTGAAATCATGCGGGAAAATGGTAATGCCGATACTTGTGCCGGTATGGATCTCGCTATTCCGGATGTGAAATGGGCAGGCGAGATCGGTGATGATGCGGTTCGCCAGCGCGATGGCACCGTCGGAATCCTCGATATTGGTGCTGATCACGGCGAATTCGTCACCTCCGAGGCGGGCAACGATGTCGGTGCTGCGACAGCAAGCGCGGATACGTCGTGCCGCTATTATAAGAAGCTCGTCGCCGACACCGTGGCCATGGGAATCATTGATTTGTTTGAAGCGATCGAGGTCGAGCATGAGAAGCCCGACTTGGCGACCGGTTCGCGTGGCGTTTTCGATCGCCTCTGAAAGCCGGTCGTGGAAATCGCCTCGGTTCGGCAGGTCAGTGAGTGGATCCTGGGACGCGAGTTTTTGGAGCGCTTCCTCGCGTTGCTTGTGTTCGCTGATGTCGACACGGAACCCGACCAGTCCGCCATTGCTGGTGCGGCGCTCGTCGATCCGCAACCACCGGCCATCGGCGAGGTGCTGCTCGACGGGCTCGGACGGATTGCGGTGGCGGTCCATGCGTTCGCGTAGCCACTCTTCCTCACGGCCGCGCGCGTCCTGGTAAAGGTTCCGGTCCAGGCCGTCCTTTATAATGTCCTCGAATTGCGCTCCAGGTACGATCGCGTCGCGGCATTCGTGATAGATTTCGCGATAGCGCTCGTTACAGACAACCAGTCGGTCGTCGCGGTCGTAGAGCACGAAGCCGTCGGGAAGCGCGTTGACAGCTTCATAAAGTGTCTTCTCGGTGGAGCGTGCGACTTTGAGGACCCGTCTTAGCTCCAGCTCGTCGATCACGATCTGTGCCAGGTCTTTTAAGATTTCGGCTTGTTCCTCAGTGAACTCCCGGGGCTCGTAGTCGATGGCGCACAGTGTGCCGATCCGATAGCCGTCGTCGGTCGTCAGCGGTGCGCCGGCATAGAAACGAATTTTCGGATTGCCGACGACAAGTGGGTTGTCGGTAAAACGGGAGTCGCGGGAAGCATCCTCCACGACCATCACGTCTGGCGTGCGGATCGTGTGGTCGCAAAACGCGACATCGCGCGGTGTTTCGTCAGCTGCGAGCCCGATTTTAGATTTGAACCATTGGCGCTCCGCGTCGACCAGGCTGATCAACGTGATCGGCATGCCCAAGATCTGGCTTGCCAGGCGTGTGATCCGGTCGAAAGACTCTTCGGCCTCGGTATCGAGGACATCATAGGAATGCAGGCGCTCCAAGCGCGCGAGCTCGGGGTCCACCAAATCTGCGGCGTTCACGTCGGGCGCGGTTGACCGATACGCGTTCGGCCGGTCCGGACCCGGGGAAGCCCGGCGGCGAGATCGTCTGCTGTTCATTGGGCCAAGTGGTTGCCGGAGGCGTTAAGGGATTCGGGATGAAATTCTGACGAATATTTATGAAGTAAAGGTTGTTTTACGCTGCATAATTACTGCCGTATGTATAGGAATGGTATTTCTCCATTCGCTTCCGCACCAAATGACCCCAACCCTCGACCAGCTCTGGACGAGGATGCCCGGCCCGTGGGCCCCTGAGATGGGGTAAAATTGGCGGCCCCCTTCGGTGCGGTTCGAGAATTGGTCTGCGACGACAGGCGCGAAATCGGCGTGACCTAGTGTCCTGCTCCTGACTTCGCCGCGTTCAAGCGGCGAGATTCGGAACCGTCACACTAGCGCCCTTCGGCGTTCTCGCGGACCGGCCGGCCGGGGGCGATCAGAACGTCGCTCGGCCGCAACAGGCGCGCGGGGCCGCTGGCGCCGGGCCTGCCCGGGCAGCCGGTCGATATGCCGCCGCCCTTCATCATCGCCTCGGTGGCAAAGGCGAGGTAGGTGACCTGCTCGGCGACCACCGTGTTCTTGGCGCGGCGCCGGACTTGTGAGAAAACCCGAACAATCACGCCGCTGAGCCCGAGGCGTTCGAGCTTGAAGCTGCGGCTGAGCTCGAAGGGCGCGCCGAGCTCGATGGCCGGAGCGCGTGCCAGGCAGCGTTTGCCCTCGCGGGCCAGCGCCGCGGCCGCAGCGCGCACTTCGGCATCGATGGGCGATTGTAGAGCGCCGGCCATGCAGTTGGGATGCCCGAGCGGCTTCAGTGTGTAGCGATAGCCGACCAGCCCGCCGCCTTCAGGCGCATATTCCTCGTTCTCCACATAGGCGTAGCCGCCCCGCATCAGCGCCACCAGGCAGCGCCCGGGACAGGGCCGCGAGGACATCGACCAGCGCTTGGTCTTTCTGAGCCCGCCCTCGGTGCGGGTCGAGCGCAGCTCGCGGACGTTCGGATAGCGCAGCACGAAGCCGCGCACGCCGGGAACCGTATGATTGATCGTGGTATGCGCGCCGCTGCGGCAGAGCGACGCATGGGTCTGGCTTATCGGCTCGTCACTGTCGCTGAAAACGGACATCACGGCCATCCAGGCGCCCAGCGCAACCGCCGCCGAGCCGCCGACCATGGCGCCCAGCACGATGAGATCCTTTCGCCGCGTGGCCATAATTTCGCTCGTTTGCCTGCGCAGATGCTCGATGGGGCGGCTTTCCGGCCGAGCCATGAGGCTAGCAGGCGAGGCTGAAGGAAAGGTTTCAAAACACCCGGCCACCGGACTGGGTGCTCTGGCCTGGGTGTTCCGGCCCGCGGCAATCCGGCCTGCGGCAATCCGGCCTGCGGCAATCCGGCCCGTGGCATTTTGGCCCGGGACGTTGCGGGCGCTTTGATCGGCCGGGCATGCCGGATAGAATTACCCCATAAACGCAAGCGAACGGGACATGCAGGGAAAGTCGCGGCCGCGCCCGGCAGGGGACGCCCGCGCATCGGAGGAGCCAGGGTCATGAACTTCGAATACACGCAAAAGGTCGAGGAATTGCGGGCCAAGGTGATGGCCTTCATGGATGAGCACATCTATCCGAACGAGAAGGTCTATGAGGATCAGCTGAACGCGCAGGCGAACCGCTGGACCGCATGGCCGCCGATCCTGGAGGAGCTCAAGGACAAGGCCCGCGCGGCCGGACTTTGGAACCTGTTCCTCCCCGAGAGCGACCGGGGCTTCGGGCTTACCAATCTGGAGTATGCGCCGTTATGCGAGATCATGGGCCGGTCGGAAATTGCGCCGGAGGCGTTCAACTGCTCGGCGCCCGATACCGGCAACATGGAAGTCTTCGAGCGGTACGGCACCGAAGCGCAGAAAAAGAAGTGGCTCGAGCCGCTGCTGGACGGCAAGATCCGCTCGGCCTTTGTGATGACCGAGCCCAAGGTCGCCTCGTCCGACGCGACCAACATCGAGGCACGGATCGAGCGCGACGGCGACGAATACGTCATCAACGCCCATAAATGGTGGGCGTCGGGCGCCGGCGATCCGCGCTGCAAGATCTTCATCGTCATGGGCAAGACCGACCCGAATGCCGAGCGCTACAAGCAGCAATCGATGATCCTGGTCGAGCCCGATGCGCCGGGCATCGAAATTGTCCGGCCGCTGCCTGTGATGGGTTTCGACGATGCGCCGCACGGTCACTGGGAGGTCAAGTTTACCGATGTCCGGGTGCCAGCGGAAAACATCCTACTGGGCGAGGGCCGCGGTTTCGAGATCGCCCAAGGCCGCCTCGGGCCGGGCCGCATTCATCACTGCATGCGCACGATTGGGGTCGCCGAGCGTGCTGTGGAAGCGATGTGCGCGCGGGCCAAGTCCCGCGTCGCCTTCGGCAAGACGCTGGCCGAGCAGGGGGTGGTGATGGACCAGATTGCCCAGTCGCGTATGGAGATCGAACAGGCACGCCTGCTGGTCCTCCGGGCCGCCGACATGATGGACAAGGTCGGCAACAAGGCGGCGCGCGCCGAGATCGCCATGATCAAGGTGGTCGCGCCCAACATGACGCAGAAGGTGCTCGACCGGGCGATGCAGATCCACGGGGCCGGCGGCCTGTCGAACGATTTCGGTCTGGCCAAGTCGTGGTCCTGGGCGCGGGTGTTGCGCCTTGCGGATGGGCCGGACGAGGTGCACACCGCGGCCGTCGCCAAGGTTGAACTGCGTAAGCAGACGCCGCCTTGGGTCTACGCGGGCCAGGACGCTGCTGCAGCGGAGTAAGCCGGCACCCGGCCCCGGGCTACATGGTTGGCTACATGCCGGGGCGGGTGGCGTCCCAGTAGCGCTGGTTGAGGGCGGAGAGGAGGCCGATATGGCGTCCCTCCAGGCACTCGCGCAGGCTGAGCGGGGTGCTCGTGGCCGCGGTCCATTGGCGGCACTGCTTGTAGATAAACTTTGCCCGCGCGATCCCCGCCGGCGAGGCTGAGCGTGACGCGGCGCGGGCCGTGCGCCAGGCCGTGATGCGGCCCTCCGGCGCGCTTTTTCCCAAGGCCGGCAGGCGGTTGATGGTCCGGTTGATCAGCCGTGCGGCCTCGATGTCAGGGCCGGCGCGGTCGACCAGCGCGGTGCCCGTGGCCCGCAAAGCCCCGGCGACGCGGGCAATGTCGCCGGCGCTGTGCGGCGTGCCGGCACCGGTCCGGGCCTCGGGCAGCAGCGAGACCTGCGCGCCGACGTCGATGGCCAGTCGCGCCGCGCCCATTTCCTTGAGGCGCGCGCGATCGATGGTGGCGCGCACGGCTGCGACGCCGCGCCGTGTCACCGCGAAACGCAAGCCCGGTCCTGCAGCGACGCGGCGCTTGGACCCAGTCGCTGTTATCACGACGAGCGCGAGCGCGCGGGTCGGTACAAGCCGGTAGACCCGGCCGGCACGCGGTGCGTCGCGCGCCTCCTCAAGGCAGAAGCTGGTGAGCTCGGCGGTGCAGGTCGTGCCTGCGCAGATGAAGGGCACCGCGCCATCGGTCGCGACGAGGCCCAGCATTTGCGGAGCGGCTGACGCATTGGCAAAGGGAAGCAGGGTGGCGGCCGTGAGGCCGGCGGCGAGCGTTCGGAGGTGCATAGCAAGTCTCCCGCGCTTGTTGCGATGGACGAGCGTGGCACCGGCGTGAATCGCGGTCAAGCGAAAGCGCGGCGTGGTTCGGTCCGCGAAATCGGGTTGCCGGCGCCTTCGGCGTCGCCCGGTCGAGCACCTTCTGCGTCATGTTGGGCGCGACCACCTTGATCATGGCGATCTCGGCGAGCGCCGCCCAAGCCTCAGACCTCGAGCCACTCCTCGCGGACCTGCCTGTTCGCCTGCAATTCGGCGGGCGTGCCCTCGAAGACGATTTGGCCGTGGCCCATGATGTAGACCCGGTGCGAGATCTTCATGGCGATGGCCAGCTTCTGCTCGACCAGCAGGATCGACACGCCGCGCTTGGCGATCTCCTCCAGCAGCCGGCCGACCTGGTCGGTCAGCATCGGCGCCAGGCCCTCGGTGGGCTCGTCGATCATGATGAGGTCGGGGTCGCCCATCAGCGTGCGGCAGATGGTCAGCATCTGCTGTTCGCCGCCGGACAGCGCGCCGCCCTCGATTTCGGCGCGCTCGCGCAGGTTGGGGAACAGCTCGAACATGTCCTCGATCGACCAGCGGCCCGACGCCTTGCGGCCTTTCTGGCCAAGCAGCAGGTTCTCGCGCGTGGTCAGCGTGGGGAAGATGTCGCGGTTCTCCGGCACATGGCCAAGGCCGAGCCGGGCGATCTCGTGGCTGCGCTTGCCGACCAGTTCGGTGCCCTGGAAGGCGATCGAGCCTTCGGGCGCAACCTCGCCTATGATCGCCTTGATCGTGGTCGAGCGGCCGACGCCGTTGCGGCCGAGCAGCGCCACGATCTCGCCCTCGCCGACGGTGAAGTTGACGCCCTGCAGGATATGGCTCTTGCCATAATAGGCATGCAGATCGTTGACCGTGAGCATCGCGCTCACGCGTCTTCTCCCAGATAGGCTTCCTGAACGCGCTTGTTCTGGCGGATGCTGGCGGGCGCGTCGGTGGCGATGATCTCGCCGTAAACCAGCACCGAAATACGGTCGGCAATGTCGAAGACGACGCCCATGTCGTGCTCGACGACGACCAGCGTCTTGCCTTCGGTGACGCGCTTGATGAGGGCCACGGCCTGCTCGGTTTCGCTGTGGCTCATGCCGGCGGTGGGCTCGTCGAGCAGCAGCACATCGGCGCCCGAAGCCAGCGTGATCGCAAGCTCCAGCGCGCGCTGGTCGGCATAGGGCAGGAGTGCGGCCGGGAAATCGCGCTTGGCCAGCAGTCCGGTACGATCCAGCAGATCCTCGACCGCCTCGGTGATGCGCTTGCGCTTGGAGATCGCCGTCCAAAAGGAGTACTTCTCACCGGCCGCCCACAGGTGCCCGCAGCGCACGTTCTCGAACACGCTCATATGCGGAAAGATATTGGTGACCTGGAAGGAGCGGGCCAGGCCTTTGCGGTTGATCTCGTGGGGCGGCAGATTGGCGATCTCCGCGCCGCGCAGCTTGATCGAGCCGCCAGAGATCTCATAGCGCCCGCTGATCAGATTGAAGAGCGTTGATTTGCCTGCGCCGTTGGGGCCGATGATGGCATGGCGCTCACCCTCTTCGACCTCGAGGTTGAGCCCCTGGATGATCTGGGTCGGCCCGAAGCTCTTGCGCAAGTCTTTCATTTGCAGCGCCGGCGACCGGGATGTGAGTGTCATTGGCCGAGCGCCCGGTCGGTTGCAGCTTTGATGGCGTTGTCGTAGCCGGCCTTCGCTCCGGGATATGTGCGCCGGCACAGCCAGATGCCCAGGCCCAGGATCGCAAAGGCAATGGCCCAGGGCAGGATGGTCTCCGCGTCGGCCGGCACCCCGAAAAGACTGAGCTCGCTTGTCAGCGTTTCCCTGGAGGTCAGCGCGTGGGTGAGTTCCACCAGGCAGACGGCGCCCAACGCGGCAACGATGCTGGCGCCGATGGCGAGCAGATAGGGCCGCACCAGATCGCCCAGCAGGCGCCAGTCGACATTCCAGATACGCTCATGGATGCCCAGCAAGCCGGCAATGCCGCCGGGCGAGAACATCACCACGATCATGAAAAAGAGGCCGAGATAAAGCGGCCAGGCATGGCTGACATCGGTGATGATTTTCTCAAGCGCCGTTATAAGCACGGCGCCGATGACAGGGCCGGCGAACATGCCCGCGCCGCCGATATAGGCCATGAAGAGGACGGCGCCCGAGCGCTCGACATTGACCATCTCAAAGCCGGCCTGCTCGAAGCTGATCGAGTGGAGCGCGCCGGCGAGGCCGGCGAAGAAACCCGACAGGGTGAACACCAGCCAGCGTACGCGCTGGGTGTTGTAGCCGACGAAGGCGACGCGCTCGGGATTGTCGCGCACGGCGTTCGAGATGCGGCCGAGCGGCGTCTTGGTGATCGCATACATTGCCGCCACCGCGACGAAGGCCCACAGCGCGATCAGGTAATAGACGTGGATGTCCTTGGTCCAATCGACGAGGCCGAAAAAGTCGGTGCCGATGGCGCGGTTGGTCTGGATGCCCTCCTCGCCGCCGAAAAAGGCGACCAGCACCAAGACCATGGCGCTTACCATCTCGCCGAAGCCGAGCGAGATCATGGCGAAGATGGTGCCGGCGCGCCGGGTCGAGACGTAGCCGATCGCAAAGCCGAAGAACATGCCGACGAAGCCGCCGATCAGCGGCATCGCCCAGAGCGGGATATAGAACAGCTCCTCGTCCTGAACCGCCTGGATCAGGTGGACCACGCAGAAGCCGGCAAGGCCGAAATAGATCGCATGGCCGAAGCTCAGCATGCCGCCCTGGCCGAGCAGCATGTTGTAGGCGAGCGCGAAGATGATGGCGACGCCGATCTGGCTCATCACCGTGCGCGCCGAGCCGCCCGGCATCAGCCAGGGCAGCACGATGGCCACCGCGATGAAAAGGATCCAGATGGCGTAGCGCCGCAGGAAGGTGCGCACCGCGCTGCCGTTGGCGAGAGCGCTGTCGGCGGTGGTGGTTGCGCTGCGCGCCATCGTCAAACGTCCCCCATGGTTCAGACGTCCCTTTGGCCGAAGAGCCCGCGCGGCCGGAAGATCAGCACCAGGACCAGCAAAATGTAAGGCATCACTGGCGCGAGCTTCGCCGTGGAGAGATTGACCAGATCGGCCATCACACCCTGCGCGGTCACCACGTCGACGCCGAGGCTTTCAAGCATGCCGGTGAGCTTGAGATCGAGCGAGATGGAGAGGTCGTTGAGGACGCCGATGAACAGCGAGGCGATCAGCGCGCCCTCCAGCGAGCCGAGCCCGCCGATCACGATGACCACGAAGACGATCGGCCCGAGCTGAACCGCCATCGCCGGCTCGGTGCCGAGCACGTTGCCGCCGATCA
The DNA here is from genome assembly GCA_035527975.1 of Alphaproteobacteria bacterium. Lineage (GTDB taxonomy): Bacteria > Pseudomonadota > Alphaproteobacteria > JAPULJ01 > JAPULJ01 > DATKZM01. The sequence goes on from DATKZM010000009.1 coordinate 30,979, forward strand.
CGCCGGCAAGCCCCGCCAGGGCGCAGCCGGCGCCGAAGGTCCACATGAAGATCTTCGGCACGTCGTGGCCGAGCTGCGCGGTGGTGTGGGGATGGGTGAGCGCGGCGCGGATGATGAGGCCGACGCGGGTGCGCGTCATCATCAGGAACAGGCCGACGAAGATGCCGACCGCGATAATCAGCGTGAAGAGCTTGTAGAAATTGTAGTCGAGCCCACGCCAGGTGAAGGCGGCGAAGTTGAGAACTTCGGGGATCTGGTAGTTCTTGCCCACCTTGCCGAAGAACATCTGCACGAGCTCTTCGATGAGCAGGAAAAGCCCGAAGGTGAACAACAGCTCGGCGACATGGCCGAAGCGGTGCACGAAGCGCAGACCGTAGCGCTGCACAAGCCCGCCGATCACGCCGACCATCAACGGGCCGACGATGACAGCAATCAGGAAGCCGATCAGGCCGCCCGCCGGCCCGCCGATCATGCCACCGAGCACGGCGGCGATGCCGCCGGTCACGTAGTAGGCGAAATACGCGCCCAGCATGAAAAACGCCGCATGGGCAAAGTTGAGGATGCCCATCATGCTGAAGATCAGCGTCAGCCCGCTCGACAACATGAACAGCAACAGGCCGTACAACAGCCCGTTGAAAATGCTGAAGATCACGGATTCCAAAGCGAGCCTCCCTAAAGCCCCGGCACGGCGGATCTTCGTCCGCGCTTATCTCGCGCCGCCGCGCCCGCGGCCGGGCAGCCGGGACGAAATTTTCATCCCCGCTGCCCTGAAACCGCGATCCGCTGTCTTGCTTAGCCCTTTTTCGGGCGCTTCATTTTACAGACGGTCGGCAGCGTCAAGTCGCTGACCGGCGCCGTGGCGGTGGTCCGCCAGCCGATCTTGAAGTTGTTGTTGTTGTAGATGAACGGCACCTTGGCCGTCGGCGTCATCGCCGAGACGATCAGCGGGAAGTGGATCTGGTGGTCCTTCGTCCGCATGGTCGCCTTGCCGAGGGGGCCGTTGTCGATCGTCATGCCCTCAAGCGCGTATGCGATCGCCTTGGGGTTATCGGACTTGGCCTTGTTGATCGCATTGGCCAACATCTCCAACGTCACCCGGTAGCGGTCCGAATACCAGCTCGAGCCGTGCAGCTTGCGGTAACCCGCGGCCAGCGTGACCACGCGTGGCGGCACGGCCGTGTTCTCGTGATGCTCGTTGATCTGTTTGATATTGACGGCAAGACCCGCCTTGGGCCCATAGCCGGCGATCGACGAGGTGATGCCGCCATAGATCGTGTAGAACTGAACCTTGAGGCCCGAGGCCGCCGCGGCTTTGACGAAGCGGACGAGATCGGGGCCCCAGTTGCCGGTCAGCACAGTGTCGGCGCCGGAATTCTTGATTTTCGCGATATACGGCGTGAAGTCCTGGACCTTGCCGAAGGGCACGATCAACTCGTCGCCGACCAGCTTGACGCCCTTGGCGCGCGCCTTCAGCAGCCGGATTGCCGCCGCCCGGAAGGACTTTCCGTAGGCGTAGTTCTGGTTGATCATGTAGATCTTCTTGACCGACTTGTCGGCTTTGATGCCGGTCACCAGCCCCGCCACCTTCTGGTCGACATTGGCGTCGAAGCGGAAATGCCAGAACGAGCACAGCTTGCCGGTGAAGGCGGTCGTGACAGCGGAGTGGTTGAGATAGAGCACCGACTTGTCCGGGTTGCGCTGGTTGTGCCGGCCCAGATATTTGATGATGTTGATGGCATGGTTCGAGCCCACGCCCTGGGCGACGATCCGGATGTTCTGGTCGATCGCGCTCTTGAGCTGCTGGATCGTGCGTTCGGCGACCATGGCGTTGTCGAGCGCCACAATCTCTAGCTTGCGGCCGCCGAGCACGCCGCCGGCCTTGTTGATGTTGTCGGCAAGATAGTTCCACTGCCGCAGGACGTCCGTGCCGACCGCGGCGACGCGTCCCGAATAGGGCTCGATCAAGCCGATCTTGATGGACTGGGCGGATGAAACCGCCGTCTGGGCCGCCACCGCCGTCGTGAATGCGGCCGCGGCTATTAGCGCCTGCCTCAATTGCATCGTTTCCTCCTCGTTTGCGTTGTCCGGCGCGGGACGATCTCGTGCCCCGCGCGGACCATCGTTATTGATTTCGCGCGCCGCCGTTCAAGCCGGCGCCGCTTTGTATTCCGGGTCCGCCCATTAGAATACGATCCCGCGCAATGCCGCAAGCGCGACCGTGATTGGGCATCCTGCCGCCCGGCGATCCCGGCTCCCGGTCGGGGGCTTCGATCAGATTACCACGATCGGCCGGTCGGGACGGTTCCACGCGCGCCGGGCACCCGTCAACAGCGGCGAAATCGAGTTTCGCAAGGCGAAATTACTCGCCGGGTGTCATGCTTTCATGCCGAGGGCGCGCGGGCGCATTTGGATTTGGGCGAGGGCGCATTGGATCTCCGCGCGCGGGCGCTTTGGATCTCTGCGCGCGGGCGCTTTTGATCTGCACGCGCGGGCGCTTTGGATCGCGCCAAACGCATGGTCGGCCCGTAGCGGCCGGGCGCGGCATCCGTGGACAGCATCGGTGTGGTGACTTAGGCTCACCGCCAGACGCTGACTGGCCGGCCAGCTGACCAGTCGGTATGTCCGGCCTTCGGCGGCAGGCGGAGACAATGCCTTGAGCGACGGCATCCTTGAGTTCCGGGACGTCACGATCCGGTTCAACGACGAGACGATCTACCAGGATCTGTCTTTCTCGGTCCGGCCGGGCGAGTTTCTTTGCATCCTGGGGCCGAGCGGCTGCGGAAAATCGACCTCGCTCCGGGTCATGGGCGATCTTATCCCGGTCGACGAGGGCACGGTTACGGTCGAGGGCGAGCCGGCGCATGCGGCTTGGTCCAAACTGGCTTACGTCTTCCAGCAGCCGCGGCTGGTGCCGTGGCGCACGGCGCTGGCCAATGTGATGCTGGGCATGGAGCTGCGCTTTGAGCGCGGGAGCAAATCCCAACGCATAGAAAAGGCGCGGGCGCTGCTGGAGATGGTCGGGCTCGGCCGCGACGCGGAGAAGTATCCCTCGATGCTTTCCGGCGGCGAGCGCCAGCGCGTTGCGATTGCCCGGGCGCTCTCGGTCGACCCGCATATCATTCTGATGGACGAGCCGTTCTCCGCGCTCGACCTCAACACGCGGCAGCGGCTGCGCACCGAGATCATTGCGATCTGGCGCAATACCGGCAAGACGGTGATCTTCGTAACCCATGACATCGACGAGGCGCTGGTGCTGGCCGACCGCGTGCTGCTGTTGTCGGACAAGCCGACCCGCGTGCTGGAGATCATCGAGATCGACGCACCGCGCCCGCGCGTCGTGGAGACGACGCCGACGCTGCGGCAGCACAAGGACAATTTGATCCGGCTGTTCCGGACCCTTGAGCGCCGCGACACCGACGAGCCGAAAGAAACGGTTGAGGACATGCCAGAAGACCAACGGTCTCAAAAGGAGGAGGTATCTTTATGAAATCGAAAACGCGAGTTTTTGGCGCGACGCTGGGTGTTGCGCTGATGGCCACGGTGGCCGCCGGCCCCGTTACGGCCAAGGAAACGATCACCTATGCCTATCTGCTCGACCCGGCGCTGGAAGGCGTGCTCTACGCGATCAAGACCGGCAAGGTGACGTCCAAGACGGTGGAGATCAAAGCCTCGGCGCTGGCCATCCCGGCGCTGATCCAGTCGACGCCGGCCAAACGCTTCGACGTCATCATGAATGCGGTGATGGCGATCCCATTCGCCAAGAAGCGCGGCCTCGAACTGGTGGTGCTGTCGACGGCGCTGCGCTCGTCCAAGGGCCGGCTGGGCGCGGGTATCTGGGTGAAGAAATCGAGCCCCTACAAGACGCTTGCCGACTTGAAGGGCAAGACGATGGGCAACTACGCGCTGCGCTCCACGGGTACGACCTGGGTGCGCATCGCGCTTTGGAAAAAGCACGGCATCAACGTCTCCTACAAGAACGGCGACTTCAAATGGGTGCAGATCCAGGCGCCCGCCCTTTTGCCCGCGCTTGCCTCGGGCCGTATCGACGCGGCGACGCTGATCCATGCCCAGGCGTATAAGGCGCTGAAATCGGGCGATTACCGGGTGCTCGCCTGGACCAACAGGGACATCAAGGAGCTCTTCGGCATCGACTCGGTGGCGGCGGTGAATGTCACCTATCCGGAGAAGCTGGCCAAGCGGCCGGCGGCGTTCCGCGAGTTCAACCGCATGCTGCGCGCCTCGGTGCTCTACGCGGTCAAGAACCCCGACGAGGTCGGCAAGGCGATTTCGGCGAAGTACAAGATCTCGCCGGACTACTTCAAGGCCTGGATGGCCGACTATTCCTTCTTCCCCGGCGCGGTCAGCGACGAGGACATGAAGGCGATGGAAGTCGTCTGGAGCAATGCCAAGGAGATGGGCATCATCCAGAAGGTACCGAAGGCCGCCGACGTCGTCTGGAAGGACGCGATCCGCGAATAGGCCGACAATAGCCGGCCGATGAAGACTGCCGATCCGCGTGCCGCGGGCCGCCAAGCGCGGCTCGCGGCGCACGCATTCACGCTCTTTGCCTTGGGCGTGTGGGCGGTCTATGGGCTCCTGGTCGAGAGCTATGTGATGCCGGGCCCCGCCGCGGTTGCGGTGCGGCTCGGCGAATTCGTGCTCGACATCCATCTGCTCAAACACGTGCTCTACACGATCTGGCATATCCTGGCCGCGGTGGTGATTTCCTTTCTGATCGGCAGCGCCTCGGCCTTGCTGGCGTTCTACTTTCCGCCGGCGCGGCTCATGGTGCATGGCCGGCTGAGCCCATTCCTCAATTCGTTTTCCGGCATCGGCTGGACGCTGCTGGCGGTGGTCTGGTTCGGCATCAACGACATCACCGTGATCTTCGCCATCAGCGCCGTCCTGGTGCCCTTCGCCATCATCAACATGCGCGAAGGGCTCGACGGTCTCGACGCCGATCTCTTCGAGATGGGCGAGAGCTTTACGCGGCGGCGCTTTCGCCGCTTCGTGCTGATCGTGATCCCCTCGCTCTATCCCTTCATCTTCGCCACCTTGCGGATCAGCTTCGGGGTGGCCTGGAAGGTGGCGCTGACCGCCGAGCTCCTCGGCGGAAATACCGGGCTCGGCTATCTGCTCAATCTGGCGCGCCAGGATTTCGACATGCCGCTGCTGCTGGCGGTGATCCTGATCATCATCGCCTTCGTCTACTCGACCGACCGGTTCGTCTTCGTACCGATACAAGGGCGGCTTGCGAGGCATCATGGCGCGGGCTGAAAGCACGACAGCCGCCAAGCGCGCGCGGCGCGCCCGCCGCATGGATCGGCCGAACCGGCTGCTCGAGCACATCTTTGCCGAGGGGCTGATCCTCGCGGCGATCCTCGGCTGGTGGCTGCTCTCGCTGGGCATGCCCGACTATGTGATGCCCGGCCCGCTGGTAGTGGGCGAGGCGCTGGTCCGGCTTTTCATCGAGGCCGAGTTCCTTGGTCACACGATGTGGAGCACGATGCGTGTCGTCGCCTCGGTGATTATCGCGGTGCTGCTCGGCTGGGCGCTGGCGCAGTTGCCGCTGCGCTATCCGATTGCGCGCGAGATCGTCCACGACCGCATCAAGCCGTTCCTGAATTCCTTTCCGTCGGTCGGCTGGGCGATCCTGGCGGTGATCTGGATCGGCACTTCGGACGGCGCGATCATCTTCGTCGAGGTGGCGATCCTCACGCCGTTCTGTCTCGTCAACATCTCCGAGGGGCTGAAGGAGCTCGACCGCGAGCTGATCGAGATGGGCCAGAGCTTCACGCGCAATCGCTGGAAAGCCTTCTTCAAGATCACCGTGCCGATGCTGATGCCCTATGTCATGGCCGCGGTGCGCATCGCCTACGGGGTCGGCTGGAAGATCGCGCTGGTGGCCGAGCTGTTCGGCGCCGAAACGGGCTTGGGCTTTCTCATGCAGCGCGCCCAGACCCTGGCCGACGCGCCGACGGTGTTCGCCACCTGCTTTGCCATCGTGCTGATATTCTTCGCCGGCGAGAAGCTGGTGATCGACCCATTGGCACGCCGTTTCCAGCATCGCTGAGCGGCGGCTGATAATTTGATTAGGGAGGATTTGCTCATGACCTCAATCAAGACCGCGCACATGGCCGGCACGCCGGCGATTGCATACGATCATGCGGGCGACGGCCCGCTCGTCATCTTCATGCACGGCATCGGCGGCAACCGCAGCAACTGGAGCGATCAGGTCGCGCATTTCGCCGGGCGCTTTCACGCGGTTGCCTGGGACGCGCGCGGCTATGGCGCCTCCGACGATTATGAGGGCCCGCTCGACTTCGGCGATTTCGCGGCCGACCTGTTGCGGCTCATTGATCATTTTGGCGAGGAAAATGCCCACCTTGTGGGCCTCTCGATGGGTGGGCGGATCGCCCAGGATTTCTATGTGCGCCACCCGGAGCGCGTCGCCAGCCTGGTGCTGGTTTCGACCTTTACGGGCTTTCACAAATTCTCCGAGGCCGACCGCAAAAAGTTCGTCGATCTGCGCAAGAAGCCGCTGCTGGAAGGCAAGGAGCCCAAGGACATCGCGCCGGTCGTGGCGAAAACGCTGGTCGGCCCGAACGCGACGCAGGCGCAGTACGAGCGCCTGGTCGCCAGCATGGCCGCGCTCCACAAGGAGAGCTACATCAAGACCGTCGAAGCCACGACCATGTATGACCGCGACGCCGAACTTGAGGCGATCGCGGTGCCGACCCAGCTGGTGTTCGGCGAGTTCGACAGCCTGACCACGAAGGAAATGGGCGAGGAGATGGCCGGGCGGGTCAAAGGCTCGGAATATGTCCTGATCGAGGATTCCGGCCATCTCATCAATCTGGAACAAGCCCAAGCCTTTGATGCGGCCGTCTTCGACTTTCTTGCGCGGCAGACCGGCTAGGGCTTCGTCGGCTGGTGTCTGAACATAATGGCTAATTCCCTCTCCCCTCGTGGGAGAGGGTTAGGGTGAGGGGGGTGACGCCGGCAGGCGGCGTGTATGCTCGGTCTTGGCGGCCGCCTCAGGCATCCCAAACGGGATACCTTCGTTGGCCGCTCCCCCTCCCTAACCATCCCCCATAAGGGGGGAGGGGAAAATGGAATCGGCGGCTTCGATTTTTTGGAATGCTCGCGGGACGGCCCCGTCCTTCCGCATAGCGGACCTGCCGCCAGTGGACTTGCGGGGGCCCGCCTTCCGGGGTACCCCATGGGAAAGCTCCGGAGCAGCAATCCGGGGTCCGGGTCTTAAAGACATGTCAGGGAGGGATGGCGCCACATGGCTACCGTCAACTATGAAGTGCGCGACGGGATCGCGATCCTCACGCTCGACAATCCGCCGGTCAACGGCCTCGGCGCGGGCGTGCGCACGGCCTTCAAGGCGCGTTACGAAACCGCCGAAGCCGACCCCGAAGTCAAGGCCATGGTGGTCGCGGGCGCCGGCCGGATGTTTTGCGCCGGCGCGGATATTTCCGAATTCGGCAAGCCCGAGCCCGCCGGTGCGCCTGCGTTGCAGCCGGTGCTCGACCAGATGGAGGCCGGCGAAAAGCCCGTCGTCGCGGCGATCCACGGGGTGGCGCTCGGCGGCGGCGCGGAAGTCACCCTGGCCTGCCATTACAGGGTGGCGCTGAAGAGCGCGCGCTTCGGCCTGCCGGAGGTCTCGTTGGGCATCATTCCGGGCGCCGGCGGCACCCAGCGCCTACCGCGCCTGATCGATGTGAAGGACGCGCTCGATCTCATCACCAGCGGCCGGCTCGTAGCGGCCGACAATGCCAAGGCGCTGGGCGCGATCGACGAGGTTGTCGAGGACGATGTGCTCGGCGCCGCGATCGCCTATGCGCAGAAGCTGGTCGCCGACGGCACGAAACCGCGTCGCTCGTCGGAGCAGACCAAATCGATCGAGGCGGCGAAGGCCGACCCCGGGCTCTTCGAAGACTTCAAGAAAACCCTGGCCCAGCGCCAGCGCAACCTTGAGGCGCCGGTCGCGGCGGTCGACGCCGTGAAGGCGGCAACCGAGCTGGAGTTTTCCGCCGGCCAGCAAAGAGAGCGCGACATCTTCAAGACGCTCGTCGCCTCCGATCAGTCGAAGGCGCTGCGCTATGCCTTCTTCATCGAGCGCGAGGCGAACAAGATCGACGACGTGCCGAAGGACACGCCGGTCCTGCCGATCAAACAGGCGGCGATCATCGGCTGCGGCACGATGGGCGGCGGCATCGCCATGAACTTCGCCAATGGCGGCATTCCGGTGACCGTCCTGGAGAGCGCACAGGACGCGCTCGATCACGGGCTCGGCGTCATCAAGAAGAACTATGCGGCGACCGTCGCCAAGGGGCGGCTGAAGCAGGACGCGATGGATGAGCGCATGGCGCTCATAACCGGCACCACCAGCTATGACGATCTGGCGAACGCCGACATCATCATCGAGGCGGTGTTCGAGGACATGGACGTCAAGAAAGAGGTCTTCGGCAAACTCGATGCGGTGGCCAAGCCCGAAGCCATCCTCGCCACCAACACCTCGACGCTCAATATCGATGCGATCGCCGCCGCGACCAGCCGGCCGGAGAAGGTCGTCGGCACGCATTTTTTCTCGCCGGCAAACGTGATGCGCTTGCTGGAGAATGTGCGCGGCGAGGATACCTCCAAGGAAACCATCGCCACGGTGATGGATCTCTCCAAGAAGATCGGCAAGGTCGGCGTGCTGGTTGGCAACTGCTTCGGCTTTGTCGGCAACCGCATGCTTTATCCTTATTCGCGCCAGGCCAACTTCCTGTTGGAAGAAGGCTGCCTGCCCCAGGATGTCGACCGGGTGATCTACGACTTCGGCTTCGCCATGGGGCCGTTCGCGGTCGGCGATCTCGCCGGGCTCGATATCGGCTATGCGGTGCGCAAGGCCAACCCGCAGATCGCGCCGACCAACCGGCGATATTCCGGCATCGCCGACAAGCTGGTCGAGATGGGCCGCAAGGGCCAGAAGACGAAAAGCGGCTGGTACAAATACGAGGACGGCAGCCGCGCGCCGGTCTCCGATCCGGCGGTCGAGGCGCTGATCGTCAAGACCTCCGAAGAGCTCGGTATCGAGCGGCGGGCGATCTCCGACGAGGAAATCCTGCAGCGCTGCATGTATCCGCTGATCAACGAAGGCGCCAAGATCCTGGAGGAAGGGATTGCCCAGCGGCCCTCCGATATCGACGTGATCTGGCTCTACGGCTACGGCTTCCCGCGTTATCGCGGCGGGCCGATGCATTACGCCGACACGGTCGGGGTGAGCCACGTCTACGACGTCATGTCGAAGCTCTACGACACCCACGGCGACTGGCTGGAGCCGTCGGCGCTGCTCAAGGACCTGGCGGCGAAGGGCAAGGGTTTTGCGGATCTGTAGGGTGATGGTGGGTTAGTCGGCTTCGCCGATACCACCCTCCCTAACCCTCCCCCTCAAGGGGGGAGGGAATTAGATCGAGGCTATGGCAACAGCGTCCCCTCCCCCCTTCGAGGGGGAGGGACAGGGTGGGGCGAACCTCCGCCCGAGCAAGCAAGGGAGAAAGACCATGCGTGAAGCGGTGATCGTCTCAACGGCGCGGACGCCGATCGGCAAGGCCTATCGCGGCGCCTTCAACGACACGCAAGCCCAGGAGCTGGGCGGCCACGCCATCCGGCATGCGGTCGAGCGCGCCGGCGTCGATCCGGCCGAGATCGAGGATGTGATCATGGGCGCGGCGCTGCAACAGGGCTCGACGCATTCCAATACCGCGCGCCAATGCGCGATCCGCGCCGGCTTGCCGGACACGGTTCCCGGCATGACCATCGACCGGCAATGCTCGTCGGGCATGATGGCGATCGGCACGGCGGCCAAGCAGATCATCGATGACGGCATGCAGGTCGCGATCGGCGGCGGTTTGGAATCGATCTCACTGGTTCAGAACGACAAGCTGAACCTGTCGCGGGCGAAAGATCCCTGGATCGCCGAGCATATGCCGGCGATCTATATGTCCATGCTGGAAACCGCCGAGACGGTGGCCGCGCGCTACGGCGTGCCGCGCGAAGTGCAGGACGAATACGCCGTGCGCTCGCAGGCGCGCACCGCCGCCGCCCAGCAGGCCGGCGCCTTCGACGACGAGATCGTGCCGCTGGCCTCGGTCAAGCTGGTGCAGAACCGCGAGACCTCGGAGATCACGAAGGAGGAAACGCTGCTCGAGCGCGACGAGGGCAACCGACCCGGCACCGGGATGGAAGACCTCCAAAAGCTCAACCCCGTGTTCAAGGACGGCATGGTCATCAAGGAAGGCCAGTACATCACCGCTGGCAATGCCTCCCAGCTTTCAGACGGCGCCTCGGCGGCGGTTCTGATGGAGGCCAAGGAGGCCGAAAAGCGCGGGCTTAGCCCGCTCGGCATCTATCGCGGCATGGCCGTCGCGGGCACCAATCCGGACGAGATGGGCATCGGTCCGGTCTATGCCGTGCCGAAGCTGCTGGAAAAGAACGGCCTGCGCATGGATGACATCGACCTCTGGGAGCTCAACGAGGCCTTCGCGGTGCAGGTGCTCTATTGCCGCGATACGCTGGGCATCCCGGACGACAAGCTGAACGTCAATGGCGGCGCCATCTCGATTGGCCATCCCTACGGCATGTCGGGCGCGCGCATGGTCGGTCACGCGCTGATCGAGGGCAAACGCCGCGATGCCAAGTATGTCGTCTGCACCATGTGCGTCGGCGGCGGCATGGGCGCGGCGGGGCTGTTCGAGGTGGCGTGAGGGCGTCATCGACGCCGGTACAGTCGGTGGCGGCACAATCCGAGGCGCGGGCGGGCGCGCCGAACATTGGGAGATGTGACCGTGTCCGAATCGGAATTGGAGTCTGGACCTTCGACGATTGGGGTCGACGCCAATGACGACGGGTGGCCTGTCTGGCCCACCATTGATTGGGTGCTTTCAAAAGGACGGATGATCCCCGGCCTCGACGATCTGGTCGATGGGCTGGCCCTTTCAATGGTTCAGAACGGCGCGCCGCTGTCGCGCCTCCGGCTGTCCATGCGCACACTGCATCCCCTCATTGCGGCGCGGACTGCCATCTGGACAAAGAACGCCGAAGCGCCAAAGCGAATCGAGTCCACGCACGGTCTGGAACAGCGGCCGACCCATGCCGGAAGCCCGCTCGCGGAAATAGGGTCCACGCGCCGTCCGTTTCGCCGAAATCTGCAAGACGGCCTGACGTCGGACGATCACCGTGTGTTGCATGAACTCGCCGCGGAAGGGGCGACCGACTATTTCGGCCTGCCGCTGGAGTTTTCGTCAGGCCAGGCTGCCATTCTGGTCTTTGTCACGAACAAAACCGGCGGGTTTGGCGACGGCGATCTTCGAAAGTTTCATGCACTCGCATCCGTGTTGGCACCGGTTGTGGAGGTTCAAGGGGCTCGCGACGTCGCCCTGGCGCTTGCCGACACCTACATCGGGCCGAGGACCGGCAGGCGGGTTCTCGATGGGCAAATCACCCGCGGTGATATTGAGCAGGTACAGGCGGCGATTTGGTTCAGCGATATCCGTGGCTGGACCGAACTGAACAACACCCAGCCTGCTGAGGTCGTCGTTGACCAAGCCAACCGTTACTTCGACATGGTGGCGGCGGCCGTCGAAGCGAACGGTGGCGAAGTTCTCAAATTTATTGGTGACGGTGTTCTTGCGATCTTCCCAACGCAAGATCCCGGAGACGAACGCACGGTTTGCCAAAATGCCCTGGAGAGCGCCCGCCAGGCGCTCCGCATGAACGACCAAGACACAGGTCCGATTGATTTGTCCTTCGGCATCGGACTTCACTTTGGCGACGTTCTCTACGGAAACGTCGGCTCACAGAAACGCTTGGACTTTACGGTCTTTGGGCCAGCCGTGAACCTCGCCGCGCGGGTCGAAAGCGAGTGTGCCAATCTGGGAGAAACCCTCTTGTTCACACGCGCGTTTGCCGAGCGCATTTCTGATACCGCTGTCATCGTCGCAAATCAGAGCCTGAAAGGCTTTGACGGTCCTCGCGAGATTCTCACTCTCGATGAGACATGATGATCAGGCTTGGCTTGAGCCGAAGGTGGTCCATGACGGTGGTTATCTTCCGGTCTGCGGTGAAGATTTGCTAACCCGCGATGCGCCGGACGAGATCTGGAGCTTGAAAGGCGTTGCAATCGACTAGTCGACCAAGCCTTCAGCCCTCATCGCCTCTTGCACACCGCGCCGTTGCGCGACGCGCGCATGGTAGTCGCGCAGAATCGGCCAAGGCGCCATGTCCACCTTCACATATCCCGCCCAGTTGAGGATCGTGAAGCAGTAGGCATCGGCGACGCAGAAGGCATCGCCTGTCAGATACCGCTGCTCGGACAACTGCTTCTCGACGATGTCGAAGCGATGGTAAAGGCGTTTCAACACCGTCGCCCGATAGTCGTCGCTGAGCCCGGCGTCGAAAAGCGGCGTGTAGCGTCGGTGAAGCTCCGATGACACGAAGCTCAGCCATTCAAGGACGCGGTATCGCGCCATGGTCAAAGGCGGGGGGATGAGGCCCGCCTGCGGCGCCTGGTCGGCGAGGTATTGGACGATCACACCGCCCTCGGTGAGGATCTGACCGTCGTCGAGCGCTAGCACAGGCACGCAGCCCAGCGGATGGATGGCTCGGAAGTCGGCACCGCTCTCGGTCCGGCCCGCCGCCAGATCGACCTTCTCGATCTCGTGGGGCAGCCCGGCCTCGCAGAGCACGATGTGCGGCGACAGGGCGCAGGACGCCGGATCGTAATAGAGTTTCATGATGTTTGAACTTACCGCTGGACTGGTGGGGTGCGGGCGGGTTTCAAACTCGCGCCGGCGGCCTTAATCTGAGACACATGACCGGCACAATCAAATCCGACCCAGAAATCATCGAGGTCCGGACCGACGAGCGTTTCGATCCGGGCCCCCTGGAGGCGTGGCTGCGCGAACACCTGCCGGGCACCGATGGCGCCATGTCGATCGCCCAGTTCGGCGGCGGGCACGCGAACCTCACCTACATGATTGCCTTCGCGGACGGCGCCGACTATGTCGTGCGGCGGCCGCCGCTGGGGCCGGTGGCGCCGTCGGCGCATGACATGGAGCGCGAGCACCGGGTGCTGGCGCCGCTCTCGAAGGTTTTCGACAAGGCGCCGATCTCCTACGTCTTCTGCGCCGATGAAAGTGTGCTGGGCGCGCCCTTCCATGTAATGGAGCGCCGCCACGGCTTCGTCATTCGAAAAGAAATCCCCGAGCGCTTCACCGGCGATCCGGCTTTGAACCGGCGCATCGGCGAAATGCTGGTCGACACGCTGGCCGATCTGCATCTGGTCGATGCCAACGCCGCAGGCTTGGGCGATCTCGGGCATCCCGAAGGTTTCGTTCAGCGCCAGCTTGAGGGCTGGACCAAGCGCTGGCACGCCGCCAAGGACACGGATAACGCCGAGATCGACGCCCAGATCGCCTGGCTCGCCAAGGGCCTGCCGACCTCGGGCCGCGTCACGCTGCTGCACAACGATTTCAAGCTCGATAACGTGCTGGTCGACAATGGCGACCCCGGCATCTGCGTCGCCGTGCTCGACTGGGACATGTGCACGCGCGGCGACCCGCTGCTCGATCTGGGCTATCTGCTGAATTTCTGGGCGCAAGCGGGCGATCCGGACGGCTGGGCATCCGTCACCGGCATGCCGTCCGACCAGCCGGGGTTCCTAACGCGCGCCCAGGCGATCGAGCGCTATGCGGCGCGCACCGGCTTCGATCTTGGCGACGTGCGCTGGTACCACGTTTTCGGCGTCTTCAAGCTCGCCGTGATCATCCAGCAGATCTACATCCGCTATCTGCGCGGCCAGACCAAGGACGAGCGCTTCGCGGTGTTCGGCGAGCGCGTCCGGGGATTGGCGGAAAAGGGCGTCGTGCTGATGGAGGCGGGCGCGGCAAAGACAGCGGCCCGCTAACCCTTCGAGGCTCGCTCCGCTCGCACCTCAGGATGAGCTGCAATCGCAACCAAAGCGCATTACTATTAGCTCCGGCAGAGGCTCACCCCGAGGCGCCCGCATTTGTGGGCCTCGAAGGGGGAGGCGGGCCGAGTTCACGCCCCGAAGAGCCCCAACACCACTCCCATCACCAGCATCACGCCGAGCCAATGGCCACCGTCGATCAGGGTCAGTGACCACGGTTTATCCTGAAAACGGTGGTTCACGAGCATCGTCGTCACCACGAAGCCGACCCAGATCAGCGCGGCGGTAATCAGCCCGGCGACCACCGAGACGTCGCCGAGATGGCCGAGCGCACCAGCCAGCATGTAGGCCATGACGAGTTGGGCCACGAAGGTCATCAGGAACAATACCGGGTTCGGCTTCGGCCGTTCGGTGATGCCCGCCGCCGCCATCCACGGCTTGGCCAGCGCCATGTACCAGACCGAGCCGAATGCGAAGCCGGCGACCGCGGCGACGAGAATGGCGATGTAGTTGACCATGGGGGGCGTTCCGTCTTTCTCCGACCGTTTCGTATGGTGCAAGATCGGCCTTTATTTAACGAATGGCGAAACTACACAACCCGTCATTCCCGCGAAAGCGGGAATCCAGGGATCGAAGGGCTGGGTGTGGCTTGCGACATGGTTCCCCGCTGTCGCGGGGATGACGGTGAGGGAGCGAGGTTTCCTTCCCCTTACGCCCCCGCGCCGGTCGACAGGATCCCGCCGTCGATGATGAAGCTTTGGCCGGTCGTCCAGGCGCCGGCTTGCGAGGCGAGGTAGACCGCGATACCGGCGATGTCCTGCGGCTCGCCCAGGCGGCGCAGCGGGTAGATCTCCGATGCCGCCTGCTGGACCACGGGGTCCTCCCAGAGCGCGCGCGCCATGTCGGTCTTGACCACCGCCGGGCAGATGCAGTTGACGCGGATATTGGAGGGTCCCCATTCGACGGCCAGGTTGCGCGCGATCTGCATGTCGGCGGCTTTGGAGATGTTGTAGGTGCCGATCATGGCATGGCCCTTGAAGCCGCCCACCGAGGAGACGATGATCACCGCGCCGTCTTTGCGCTCAGCCATCTGCGGGATCACCTTGTTGCAGAGCCACAGGTTGTTCTTGACGTTGGTGTCCATGACCTTGTCGAAGGCCTCCTCGGGGATCGAGGCGATCGGGCCGAAATGCGGGTTCACCGCGGCGTTGCAGACCAGGATGTCGATCTTGCCGAGCGCCTTCGTCGCGGTTGCGACCAGGTTGTCGATATCCTCCATGCGCGACATGTTGCAGGGGATGGATATGGCATCGCCGCCGCTGGCGTTTATGGCATCGCGCACCTCGTCGCATTTGTCGGGCTTGCGCGAGGAGATGACGACGCGCGCGCCGAAGGCTGCGTATGCCTCGGCGATCGCCCGGCCGATGCCCTTGGTCGAGCCGGTGACGACGGCGGCCTTGCCGGCGAGGTCGAAGAGGTTCTTGTAGTCGGTCATGGCGCGTTCCCCCGGTCTTTCAAGGCCGCGGATGATAGCGGCTCGGCCGGGGAATGCGAGTCATCGGGGCGTCTTCAGACGTTCCCCCTCACCCTCCCACCGCTTCGCGGCGGGCCCCTCCCTCTCCCGCGAGGGGCGAGGGAATCAAAGCGAGTACTCGTTTCGCCCTCTCCCCTGGAGGGAGAGGGAGGGACCCGCGGGCCCCCTCGGGCCGTGGGAGGGTGAGGGGGCGGACCGCGCAGCGAAATGGCGTAGCATGCAATTTGAACCCCGCCCCGGCTGGCTTATAGTCGTGGCAAGGGCGGCAATGCCGCAGGTTTTTCGAAAGGCGAGACGCGATGGATCTGGTGCTGAGCCCGGAAGACGAGACGTTCCGCGACGAGGTGCGGAGCTTCATCGAGGACAACTACCCGGCCGAGATCCGGGCCAAGATGGAGGGCGGGATCAAGCTCGCGCGCGAAGATTTCGTGCGCTGGCAGAAAATCCTCTACGAGAAGGGCTGGATCGCGCCCAACTGGCCGGAGAAATACGGCGGCACTGGCTGGACGCCGATGCAGCGCCATGTCTTCGACGAGGAATTGGGCCGCGCCCAGACGCCGATGCTTGTCCCGTTCGGCCTCGCCATGGTCGGCCCCGTCATCTACACCTTCGCCAGCGAGGAGCAGAAGGCCCACTACCTGCCGCGCATCCTTGCTTCCGAAGACTGGTGGTGCCAGGGCTATTCCGAACCCGGCGCGGGCTCCGACCTGGCCTCGCTCAAAACCCGCGCGGTGCGCGACGGCGACGACTACATCGTCAACGGCCAGAAGACCTGGACCACCTACGCGCAACACGCCGACTGGATCTTCTGCCTGGTGCGCACCTCGACCGAGGGTAAGCCCCAGGAAGGTATCTCGTTCCTGCTGATCGACATGAAGACGCCTGGCATCGCCGTGAAACCGATCCGCACCTTCGACGGCAGCGCCGAGGTCAACGAGGTCTTCCTGGAAGACGTGCGCGTGCCGGTCGCCAACCGCATCGGCGAGGAGAACAAGGGCTGGACTTACGCCAAGTTTCTGCTCGGGCACGAGCGCACCGGGATCGCCGCCGTCGGCCGCTCCAAGAAGCAGCTCGCAAAATTGAAGGAGATCGCCGCGCAGGAGATGTCGGGCGGCCGGCCGCTGATCGAGGATGAGCGCTTCGCTGACCGCGTCGCCGATATCGAGCTTGAGCTGCTGGGGCTGGAATCGGTGGTGCTCAACGCGCTGGCCGAAGAGGCCAAGGGCAAGCCGCCGGGACCGGAAAGCTCGCTTCTCAAGATCAAGGGCACCGAGGTGCAGCAGGGGCTGACCGAGTTGTTCTTCGAGGCGATCGGGCCTTACGCGGCGCCTTATATTCCCGAGGCGATGCAGCCCGGCTGGAACGAGGAGCCGATCGGCCCGGACTATGCGATGGCGCTGGCGCCGACCTATTTCAACTGGCGCAAGGCCTCGATCTACGGCGGCTCGAACGAGATCCAGAAGAACATCATCGCCAAGATGGTGCTTGGGCTTTAGGGGGATGTAAGAGGGACCCCTCACGCTCCCACGGCCTGACGGCCGCGGGTCCCTGAAACGCCGAAGGCGTTTCTGCCCCCAAGGGGAGAGGGAAAAGCAAGGGCCCGATCGTACGCCCCCTCCCCTCGGGGGAGAGGGTTGGGGTGAGGGGGACACGGAACAAGAAAGTCCAACGACAATGACCACTGTGCTGACCGACGAACAATCGATGCTGCGCGAGAGCGCCCAGCGTTTCGTGGAAAACGAATACAGCTTCGAGGCGCGCCGCGCGCTGGTCGCCAGCGACGAAGGCTTCAGCCGGGCGCATTGGAAACAGTTCGCCGAGCTCGGCTGGCTCGCCATGCCGCTGCCCGAGGCGCATGGCGGGCTCGGCGGCGGCGCCGTTGAGACCGCAGTGCTGATGGAGGTCTTCGGGCGCGGCCTGGTGGTGGAGCCGTTTTTCGCCACGATCGTGCTGGGCGCGGGGCTGGTGGCCGATGCGGGCTCGGCCGCGCAGCAGGCGGAAATCCTGCCGGCTGTTGCCGAAGGCGGCATGCTGCTCGCCTTCGCGCATGGCGAGCCGACATCGCGCTTCGATCTCAACGCGGTCGCGACCACGGCGGAGAAGAAGGGCAGCGGCTATACGCTGACCGGGCACAAGGCGGTCGCCTGGCATGCCGGCGCGGCCGACAAGCTGATCGTCTCCGCGCGCAGCGATGGCGGCGAACGCGACGAGGCGGGTATCACGCTCTATCTGGTCGATCCCAAGGCCAAGGGCGTCACCATCCGCGGCTACGCGACCAATGACGGCCAGCGCGCGGGCGAGGTCATTCTTGACGGTGTCGAGGCCAGCGCTGGCGACGTGCTGGGCGAGCCGGGCGGCGCCTATCCCGCGATCGCGGCCGCCGTCGACCGGGCGATGATCGCGCTCGGCGCGGAGGCCTGCGGGGCGATGGCGGCGCTGGTCGAGCAGACGCAGGAGTATCTCAAGACCCGCCAGCAATTCGGTGTGCCGCTCTCCAAGTTCCAGGTCCTCCAGCACCGCCTCGTTGAAATGTTCAACGAGCAGGCGATGTCGCGCGCGGTGGTCTACCGGGCGGCGGCGAGCATCGGATCGGCCGGTGCCGCGACCCGCGCCCGGGCGGCGGCGGCGGCCAAGGCCCAGATCGGCAAGTCGGGCAAGTTCGTCGGCCAGCAGGCGGTGCAGCTCCATGGCGGCATGGGCATGACCGACGAGCTGCCGGTCGGCCACTACTTCAAGCGCCTGTCGATGATCGATGTCGCCTTCGGCAATGCCGAGTACCATCGCCGGCGCTTTGCCAGGATGTGAGGCGGGCGCGCCGCGTCCGGCCGTCAGCGGCGCGTATAGGGGAAATCGATGAAGTCGGTATTGGCGCCGCAGTAGAAGCGGCGGCACGCCGCGGTGGCCTCGGCCTTGAGGGTGCCGTCCTTGAAGCGCAGCGTCACCTGGCATTTGGGCTCGTCCTTGTCGCGCCAGCGTACCGTATTGCCCGTGCGCCGCGCCGAGGCGGTGCGCAGCAGGCAAATATGCGCGTTGCGCCCGCTGACGGTGCTGATCTCAACATGAGCGCTGAGGTCGGGCAGCTCGACCAGCCGGATGGTGCCGGCAAAGCCCTCGGCCTTGGCGACATAGAGACCCGCCAGCGGCTTCAGCCCGCGCCCGGCGGGGCCGAGCCCGGCGCGCGCCATGCGGCCCGACAGGCGGCGCAGCATCGCCTCGTAGCGCCGGCTGAGGCAGGCGTCCATCTTGTCACGGGCGCCGGCCCGCCCGCAGACCGTGTCGCGGCCGCGCAGCCAGTGCCGCATCAGGCTCCGAAGATCGGGGATCTTCGCGCGGGAAGGCTCGAGCGCGCGGTAGAGTGCGCCCAGCGCGCCGTCGCGGAAGCCGAGGAACTCGTCCTCGCAGACCAGCTTTTCGATCTTGGTTGTCGCCTTCTTGCAGTTGAAGCTCGGCTTGGCCTCGTCGGCAATGGAAGAGGACGCCGCCACAACGCCGGTCATCAGCGCGGCGCAGACGGTCATGCGCAGGGCAATCATCGCGCGGCCCCTTTTCGGTAAAAGCCGGAGAAGAAGCCGGAAAGTCCGCAATGGTGTTGGCAGGCCGGCGGGCCGCTCACGTCCACGCCGCCCGATTTGTTGACGATCGTAACCACGCAGGCGCGCGCCTCGGGGCTCGACCAGCGGATCACCGCCCCGGTAAGGCGCGCGGTCAGCATGTGCATCGTGCATTGGTGGCTGGTGCTCGGGTTCACCGTCTCGAGCTCCGCCATGACCCGGGGCCCGGCCATATCGATCAGGTAGATGTAGCCGCCCAGGCCCTTGGTCGCACGGTAGCGGCCGGTGAAGGCGCTGCGGCCCGCCGTCCTGGCGGCGCGGCGTGACAACGCATCGATACGCGCTTCATAGCGCCGTTCCAGACAGACGCGCTCGGCGCCGCAGGCGCGCTCGCGCCCGGCCAGCCACCGCGCCTGTTCCTTGCGCAATCCTGCCCGCTGGCCGGCCGGCAGACGCGCCATGAGGCGACGATAGAGCTGGCCGAGGGCGCGGTCGCGGAAACCAAGCCGCTCGATCCGGCAGATCGCGCGCTCGCTCGCGGTGCCGGCGCGTTTGCAGTCGAAGCTTGGCGTTACCGCGGTGGCGGATGCGGCGCCCATGGTCCCCGCCGCAATGATAAGCGCGGCGGTGAGCCGGACAGTCTGATGGGTCACTGGGGTATCCTGCTTAGGTGGGATGTTACGCTCGCCCAAGGGCGTTTGGCCGGTATCCAGAAGAGCGCTCAATCGGCCCGCGCCCCGGGCGCTCAGTCGGCCTGCGCCCCGGGCGCTCAGTCGGCCTGCGCCAGGGGCGCTCAGTCGGTTTGCGCCAGAGGCGCGATATCGATGCCGACGACGCGGCCGGTTGCGGGGCCCCAGCGGCTCATATAGCTAAAGCGCACCGGCAGCCACATCTTCAACCGGCGCAGCTTGGAGACCCAGATGACGGCGTGCCGGTCCCTGGCCTTGTCCATGTTCTTGATCTCCTTCTTCGTGAAACCGGCGATGCGGCGAACATGGATCCGGCATTTGACGGCCTCTCGGTCGAGCAGCGGCGAGATCAGATGCTCCAACTTGGCTGTCCCGACGCGTTCGAGCCGCACGTCGAAGCGCCGGCGGCCATCGAAGATCGGCACTGTCAGCGAGCAGGCCGGGGTGTTGAGCGGAACTGTGGTGCTGTGAAGCAGCGCCGTAAGCGGATCGAGGCCGGCGGCAGCGATTGTCGGCGGTACCGGCTTGCGCTTGCCGGGTTCGAGCGGGCTCACCGAAAGGCGCAGGCCGCCGTCCGGCGCGAAGTTCATATCGACACTGCGCCGCTTTTCCTTCCATTTGGCCCGCAGATTGAATTGAAGCGCGCGGTAGCGTGCCGGCTCGATGAGACCCGCCGCGGTGGCGTTGATCTCTGAACGGCGAAGCGCACGCAGGAGGCCGGTCGCTTCCGATTTGAATGCGAGCGCGTAGCGGCCATCGAGGGCGCGTCCCGTGACCGTGCCTTTGAAGACCGGAAGGCCGAGCCAGAAGACGCGGTAGTTGGTCGTCATCCGGTAGGCCGGGTGGTCGGCGGCGGCACGCACCTGCGGGGCGATACCCACAAGGATTGCAAATGCCGCCACTGCGATCGCCGATTTGCGCATTGCTCCGGATCTCCGATCATCCGCCTGCCGAGCTGCCAGGCCATTCTATCGCGTACCGCGCGTCTGTCACGCGCGGGTTTGCCGCATGAACGCTGCATGAATGCCCGGATCAGGCCCGGTTCAGGGCCGCTCAGGCAGTATCCGCGCCATCCCGCCGACACGGCGCCGCAATCGGGCGGCCCGGAAACCCGGCGGCAAGAGGATGAAAACGAAACGATGGCCCTCGCTCTCACCATATTCGCGATCGTGCTGGCGAGCCTTGCGCTCGGCGTCCAGCTCGCCGATCTGCGGGTGGCGCGCGGCGGCAGAGTGCGGCTGAGCAGGGGATTGGTCGCGGGCAACGACAACGATCTGGCGGCCGCGGCCGACGCGATCACCGCGGTTCGCCCCAAGATCGTATCTGCCAGCATCACTCGCCGCTGCGCCCACCGTTAGGCCGGACTGCCAAGCGCACACTTAAAGTGCACACTCCGGTGCGATCGGCCACGCGCATGGCAGCGTCGCTATCAGCGGGCTGCAATCACGGGCCCTTACGCGGTACGATCACCGCGCCGCGCGGATTGTTGCGCGAGCGGGGGCTGGGCCGGAACATTCATGGCAGCGCGCGACCAAGACCGGGAGATCGAAACCACCGCGCCGATCGGCGACGAGGTCAAGAAGACGACCTGCTACATGTGCGCCTGCCGCTGCGGCATCAACGTCCATTTGAAGGACGGCGAGGTCCGCTTCATCGAGGGCAATCGCGACCACCCGGTCAACAAGGGCGTGCTCTGCGCCAAGGGTTCGGCCGGGATCATGCATCTGAAAGCTCCTGGCAAGCTGACCAAGCCGCTGAAGCGCGTGGGCCCGCGCGGCAGCGGGCAGTTCGAGGCAATCGAATGGGACGAGGCGCTGGCGATCGCCACCGACTGGCTCGGGCGCATTCGCAGCGACGATCCCAGCAAGCTCGCCTTTTTCACCGGGCGCGACCAGAGCCAGGCGCTGACCTCGTGGTGGGCCCAGCGCTACGGCACGCCCAACTACGCCGCGCATGGCGGCTTCTGCTCGGTCAACATGGCCGCGGCCGGGCTGTACACCATCGGCAGCGCCTTCTGGGAATTCAGCGAGCCCGATTGGGAGCTGACGCGCTATCTCATGCTCTTCGGGGTCGCCGAGGACCATGACAGCAACCCGATCAAGACCGGGCTCGGCAAGTTGAAAACTCGCGGCGCCAAGGTCGTCTCGATCAATCCGATCCAGACGGGCTATTCGGCGATCGCCGATGAGTGGCTCGGCATCACGCCGGGAAGCGACGGGCTTTTCGTACTGGCGCTGGTTCACGAACTGCTGCGCGCCGGCCAGGTCGATGCGCCTTACTTGCGCCGCTACACCAATGCCGGCTGGCTGGTGATCGACGATCCGGGCGGCGCCGAGGATGGGCTCTTTGCGCGCGACGCCGACGGCGCTGTGTTGTGCTGGGACACGCGCACGCAGGCCGCGGCACCGGCCATGGACAAGGACGCGGCACCAGCGCTGAAAGGCGAATACCAGTTGCCGGACGAAATCGCCGGGGGCAAGCGCGCGCGGCCGGTGTTCCATTTGCTTGCGGAACGCTATCTCGACGACCAGTACAGCCCCGATGCGGTGGCGACGGCGACCGGCATCGCGGCCGAGGCGATCCGGCGCATCGCCGCGGAGATCGCCCACACCGCCTTCGCCGAGGAAGTCGTGGTCGAGCAGCCCTGGACCGATTGGACCGGCCAGCGCCATGAGCGCATGATCGGCCGGCCGGTCGCGATGCACGCGATGCGCGGCATCTCGGCGCATTCCAACGGGTTTCACACCTGCCGCGCCATCCACGTTTTGCAGCTTCTGCTCGGCAGCATCGATGCGCCGGGGGGCATGCGCTACAAGCCGCCCTATCCCAAATCGCTCGCCTCGCTGCCGCGCCCGACGGGCCGGCCGGAGGATGTGGCGCCCGAGGCGCCGTTGCCCGGGCCGCATCTGGGCTTCCTCAAGGGGCCAGAGGATCTGCTGCTCGGTGAGGACGGCCGCGCTTTTCGTATCGACAAGGCGTTTTCGTGGGGCGCGCCGCTGGCGGTGCACGGCATGATGCATATGGTGATCGCCAACGCCCATGCGGGCGATCCCTATCCGATCGACACGCTCTTCTTTTACATGGCCAACATGGCCTGGAATTCGTCGATGAACACGCCGGAGACGATCCGGATGCTCACCGACAAGGATGAGGCGACGGGCGAATACAAGATCCCGCGCATCATCTATTCCGACGCTTTCGCCTCGGAGACGGTGGCCTACGCCGATCTGGTGCTGCCCGACACGACCTATCTGGAACGCTGGGACTGCATCTCGCTGCTCGACCGGCCGATCTCCGATGCCGACGGGGCGGCCGATGCGATCCGCCAGCCGGTGGTTACGCCCGACCGCGATGTGCGGCCGTTCCAGGACGTGCTGCTCGATCTGGGCGCGCGGCTCGGCCTGCCGGGTATGGCGAAGGAGGACGGCACGCCCGTCTATCCCGGCGGCTACAGCGACTACATTACGAACCACGAGCGGCGGCCCGGCATCGGCATGCTCGCCGGCTGGCGTGGAGAAAAGGGCGAGAAGACCGGCAAGGGCGAACCCAACCCCGATCAGCTCGCGCGCTATGTCGAGAACGGCTGCTTCTGGCGCGGCGAGCTTGCCCCCGAGATGCGTTATTTTCGCAATGTGAACAGGGCCTATCTCGGCTTTGCGGTCGAGATGGAGTTCATCCATGACGACGCGCCGATCATCGCCCAGCTTTATGCCGAAGAGCTGCAGCGGTTTCGCCTTGCCGCGCGCGGACATGGAAGCGTGACGCCGCCGGAGGAGCATCGCGAACGGGTTGAAACCTACTTCGATCCGCTGCCCTTCTGGTATCCGCCGCTAGAAGACCAGGTCACGGAGGACAAAGCGGAGAAGGACGACTATCCGCTGCACGCGGTCACCCAGCGGCCGATGGCGATGTATCATTCCTGGGGCTCGCCCAATGCCTGGCTGCGCCAGATCCACGGCGCCAACCGGCTCTACGTGCCGCGCGCGGCAGCGCAAGCCAAAGGCATAGAAGACGACGACTGGGTCTGGCTGACCAGCCGCACCGGGCGCATCAAGGTGCAGGTGCGGCTGATGGACGCGGTAAACCCCCACACGGTCTGGACCTGGAATGCGGTCGGCAAGCGCGCCGGGGCCTGGGGGCTCGGGCCCGATGTCGGCGAAACCAAGCAGGGCTTCCTCCTCAACCATCTGATCGACGAGTGCCTGCCGCAACAGCCGGGCGGCATGCGCTATTCCAATTCCGATCCGGTGACCGGACAGGCCGCCTGGTACGATCTTCGCGTGCGCATGGAGAAGGTAGTGGCGGGCGAAGATGTCGGCGAGACCGCGCCGCAGTTCGAGCCGCTGGCGCCGCCGCCCGGGCTGGCGGAGCGGCCGCGGATCCTGCGCACCGGCGCGCGCAAGGCACCCGCGTCATGACCAGCCTGCCGAGCGCACCGTCGGGCACACGCCTTGGTCTTGTGATCGACCTTGATATCTGTGTCGGTTGCCACGCTTGCGCGGTGAACTGCAAGGAATGGAACGACGGCGGCTACCACGCGCCGCTGACCGACGAGCGGCCTTACGACGCCGATCCCACCGGCGTCTGGCTCAACCGCATCCATACATACGAGGTGAGCGAAAGCGGCGACGGCGCCGACGCCCGCGTCGTCCATTTCCCGCGCTCGTGCCTGCATTGCGAGGATGCGCCTTGCGTCACCGTCTGCCCGACCGGGGCGTCCTACAAGCGCGCGGCCGACGGCATCGTGCTGGTCGACGAAAGCCGCTGCATCGGCTGCAAGCTCTGCTCGTGGGCCTGCCCATACGGCGCACGCGAATATGACGGCGCCGAGGGCGTGATGAAGAAATGCACGCTGTGCATCGACCGGATCTACAACGAGGCGTTCGAGGAGATCGACCGCGTGCCGGCCTGCGTGTCGACCTGCCCGGCCACGGCGCGCCATTTCGGCGATCTGGGCGATCCGAACTCGGATGTCTCCAGGCTGGTCGCCGAACGCGGCGGGGTCGACCTCATGCCCGAGATGAAGACCGGGCCGGTCAACCAATACCTGCCGCCGCGCCCGCGCCGCGAGGGCGCGGCCGGCAGCTCGGCGATCGGTGCGCCGGCGCTTTCGGATGCGGCTCCCGAAGGGGGCTTCCTGGGCTGGCTCGACAAGCTGCTCTCCGACTGAGGCGGGCCCTTGCATCCCGCCTATTCCATCATCTTCTTCACCACCGCGTCGGGGCTGGGCTACGGCCTTCTTGCGCTGCTTGGACTGGCGGGCGCGGCGGGCACCGTGCCGGCCGAGCGCTGGTTGGGCGTGGCTGGGCTTGGGCTTGCATTGGGGGCGGTGACGCTGGGGCTCCTCAGCTCGACTTTCCATCTCGGGCATCCCGAGCGCGCCTGGATGGCGATGCGCGAATGGCGCTCGTCCTGGCTCTCGCGCGAAGGCGTGCTGGCGCTCGCGACCTATGTGCCGGCCGGGATTTTTGCCGTCGGCTGGGTTTTCTTCGGCGCCACGGGGGGGCTGTGGGCGTGGTGCGGGCTGCTGGCGGCTTTGGGTGCTGTGGTGACGGTTGCCTGCACCGCGATGATCTACGCCTCGATCCGCGCCATCCCGCGCTGGCACAATGGCTTCGTGCTGCCGGTCTATCTGGTGTTGTCGCTGCTGACGGGTGCGCTTGCGCTCGACGCGGTCCTGCGGCTCTTCGGCGCCGCGCGGCCGGCCGTGACGATGCTCGCCATCGCCGCCGCCGTGCTCGGTGCCGGGCTGAAGCTGCTCTACTGGCGGCACATCGACGGCGCGCGGCCGGTCGCAACGGCGGCCAGCGCGACGGGGCTCAAGGGCCAGGTCCGCCTGCTCGATGCGCCGCACACCTCGCCGAATTACCTGCAGCAGGAGATGGGCTACCGGGTTGCGCGCAAGCATGCGGCGCGGCTGCGCCGGATTGCGCTCATCATGGGGTTTGCCGCGCCGGCGGCGCTGTTGCTGTTGGCGCTTGCGGTGGGCGGCTGGACCGGTGCGGCGCTCGCGGTGTTGGCCGCGCTCATCGGTTATCTGGGCGTGCTGGTCGAGCGCTGGCTCTTCTTCGCCGAGGCGACGCACGCCGTCATGCTCTATTACGGCGAAGCCAGCGTTTGAGCGTCCTTACGCCTCGCCGCCGACCACGTCGAGGTGCTGGGCGCGCCACAGCAGCAT
Organism: Alphaproteobacteria bacterium; assembly: GCA_035527975.1. Classification (GTDB taxonomy): domain Bacteria; phylum Pseudomonadota; class Alphaproteobacteria; order JAPULJ01; family JAPULJ01; genus DATKZM01. Next base: position 56,894 of record DATKZM010000009.1, read on the forward strand.
GCCGCCGGTCATGTTGGCGAGCGCGGAGAAGCCTTCGCGCTTCAGGATGACCGTCGCCTGGGCCGATCGCCCGCCGGCGCGGCAGACGGCGACGACGGGAATATCCTTGTCGAGCGTCTTCGCTCCCTCAGCCAGCGTGCTCAAGGGCATCAGCTTGGCACCCGGGATGTGGCCCATGGGTCCGTCGAACTCGTCCTTCTCGCGCACGTCGACGATCTGCACCTTGTCGCGGATCTCGTTCAGCGCCTGGGGCTGGATCTCCCAGATGCCGGCGAAGGAGAAGCTGAGCGGGGCCCAGTCGGGCTCGTCGCCCGGCAGCGCGCCGTCCGCGGGCTGGCCGCATTTGAGGTTCGCGGGCACCGCAACGTCGATCTGCTTGGGATGCGGCAGGCCGAGATTGTGCATGTAGCCGGCGAAATCCGAAACGCTGAGCTTGCCGCCGAGGCGCGGGTTGAACTGGCGTTCCTCGGCGACACTGGTGACCGTGAGCCCGCGATAGTCGTGCGCGGGATAGAGCAGGCAGTCGGCCGGCAGGCAGAAGATCTTGTCATGCACCGAGCGGTACATGGCTTCGGGGCTGCCCTCCTGGAAATCGGTGCGGCCGCTGCCGCGGATCAGCAGGCAATCGCCGGTGAAGGCTTTGCTGCGGTCGTCGAGCACGTAGGTCACGCAGCCATCGGTGTGACCGGGCGTCGACAGGACGCTCAGGTGACGCGTGCCGAATTCGACGGTATCGCCGTCTTTCAGAGTGCGGTCGGCGCCTTCGGCCCCGCTGGCCTCCGACAGCGCGATCTTGCAGCCGAAGCGTTGCTTCAGCGCCCACGACCCGGTGACGTGGTCGGCGTGGACATGGGTGTCGAGTGTCGTGCGGAGTTCCAGGCCCAGCTCCTCGACCAGCGCGCCGTCGCGGCGAACCTGCTCGAAGACCGGATCGATCAGCACCGCATGGCGCGTGTCGCCGTCGGCCAGGAGATATGTGTAGGTCGACGATGTTGGATCGAAGAGCTGCCGGAAGATCAGCATGGCGAATTTCCCTTGATTACACCGGCCGCTCGCTTTCGAGCACGACCATGCGGTGCATGACGCGGAGCTGGCCCGGATAGTCGTTGATCGCGTAATGCATCGAGGCGCGGTTGTCCCAGATGCCGAGCACATCGGCGCGCCAGCGATGCCGGTAGGTATATTCCGGGCGAATGGCGTGCCGGTAGAGAAATTCCAGCAGCGGCGCGCTTTCCGCGACCGTCATGTTCTCGAAACGGAGCGTGAAGCCGGGATTGACGTAAAGCGCCTTGCGGCCGGTCTCGGGATGGATGCGCACGACCGGATGGCTGAACTCCTGCTCGATGGCATTCGTGGTGTAGCTGGCATGTCCCTCGTCGCCCTTGGTGGCGCCGGCCCGCGCCTCCTGGTCGCGGATATCCTGCTTGTACTTCTCCGAGAAGCCGTGCACGGCCTTCATCCCATCGAGCAGCGCGCGCATGCCGGCGGACAGCCCCTCGTAAGCCGCAACCATATTGGCAAAGAGCGTGTCGCCGCCATGGCTCGGAACCACGCGCGAATAGAGCGCGTTGGCCAGCGAGGGGCGTTCCAGATTGGTGAAATCCTGGTGCCAGACATTGCCGAAGTTGATCTCTTCCTCGGGCGTCTTGCGCAGCTCGTGGACGAAGGGCGCGCCGGGCACGGGCTTGAGATAGGGATGCGCCATCGGCTCGCCGAATCGCGCGACGAGGGCCTGCATGCGCTCGGCCGGCAAGTTCTTGACCGGCAGGAAAATCGCGATGTGGTCGAGGAAGGCCCGGTTGATCGCATCCGCCGTTTCGTTGTCGAGCGGAGCGGTAAGGTCGGCGCCGGTCACCTCCGCGCCCATGGCGCCGGAGAGCGGGCGTATCGTTATGCCGCTGGCGGCGCTCATGTCCGAAGCTCTGCCACGGTGCGTCCCTTGCCCGAAACCCATCTGGCCCCCGCCGATTGATCGGCCGGGCGGTTTGGCTCAGTCTGACGACAGGATAGACGGAATCGCCAATAGGCTGAAGTCTGGGCTGAAGTCGGCGCGGACGGGGAGGAAAGTCGAAGTCATGAGCAAAAGCCAAGCCAACCGGTTGCGCGAAAGCGGATTGCCGCTCTTTTTCAAACTCGCCAATCCGCAGGCCGCCGGGATAACGCCGCCGGACAACCGCCGCGGCGATGCGCTGACGACCTGGGTGCGCTCGCTGTCGGTGATGCAGAAGGATGCGCTGGTTGCCTCGAGCCAGACCGGCGCGATCTGGCGGCTCGCCAGCGACGAGGGCAGCTACCTGGCCGGCCATGACGAGGCGCCCTGTCCGCTCGCCTTCCTGACCGTCGGCATGATCGCCTCCTACGCCAACGAGATCACCGCGCTGGCCAAGCAGCGCGGCGTTGCGGTCCGGCATTTGAAGCTCATTCAGGACAACCGCTACACGATGGAAGGCTCGATGCCGAAGGGCACGCTGGTGAGCGGCGCCTTGGCCCCGGAGCTGACGGTCGAGATCGATTGCGACGCCGAGGGGGCGGCGCTCCAGGACCTGGTGCTGTCGGCGGTTGCCGCCGCGCCGCTCAACGGGCTCTTGCGCGGCGCACTGACCAGCCTCTTCACCCTCTCGCGCAACGGCGTCGCGCTTGTGCCCGACAATGCGGCCCCGCTCGGTCGCCCGGCGTTGCCGGATCCCGGAGATCATTTTGATGTCTCGGCACCGGAGCCGCCCGTGCTTGACGGCCCGCTGGTCTGGAAGACCGCCGAGCCGCCGCCGGTCGACGGGGCAGCCGGGTATGCGACCGATCCTGGTTCGACCGCCCATGGCGAGGCCCGGCGCGAGCTGCATCTGGTCGGTATCTGCACGCTGCGGCCGGACGGCCTCAAGGAGATCACCCAGCTGCTGCACAGCCCGCGCGGCACCAGCTTCACCTTCCTGTCCGAGGAGGGGCCGGGCGCCGGCGGCCAGGGCCGCGCGCCCGACGCCAATACATATGTCTCGGCGGGCATCGGCTTCTGCTTCATGACCCAGTTCGGGCGCTGCGTTTCGATGATGAAGAAGACGATGGACGACTACCGGATCGTGCAGGACACGCATTTCTCGCTCGGTGGCGCCTCGGGCGGCACCGGGCAGGCCGGCGTGGCCGACCCGGTGGAAACGCATGTCTATCTCGAAACCCCCGAGGACGAGGCATTCGCGCGGCGGATCCTCGATGTCGCCGAGGGCACATGCTTCCTCCACGCGCTCTGCCGCACCGATCTTAAGACCAAAGTGCGCGTTCGCGAGACGGTGGCGGGGTAGTTGGATGGACGTTGCCGGCGTTCCAGCTTATCGCGCGCCCACCGCGCCCGAATTTCCACGGGGCAGCAGCAGCGCCAGGATCTCCTCCCAGCCGTTGCGCAGGCAGGTATCGATTGCGCCGTGATAGCCGCGGGCGAGAACCAGCAGCCGCGCGGTCTCCTCGCGGTCGCGGCGTTTGAGGAGGCGGTTGTGCGTGGCGATGGCGTTCATGGCGCTGGCCTTCGGCATTGACGCCTCCGGGGCCCATCCCTGGAGATCGTGACGCCGTTTCTAGGCCAGCCGCGCTGAACCGTCCCTGAGCGGGCCGTTCAGCGCGGGTTCATTGGGCAAAGCCGGGCAGATGGGCCATCAGGTAGCCAAGCTTTCCGCCGCGGCGCGGCGCATGGTATCGGCGATGAGCGTGTAGGCGGTCGACCAGGCATCGGCGGCGTCCGGCGTCCAGGAGGCGCCAAGGCCCTGCTCCAATGTCCACAACAGCGCCGCGCCGACCGAAAAGTAATGCGCGTCGGCGGCGTTGTAGCCGGCATGACGGCGCCCAAGCGCTTCGATCGTCGGCGCAATCCTGTCCAGCTCGTCGAGGCCGTCGATCGCCAGCCGGATCGCCTCCACCAGCTTGGCGCGCTGCTCGGGCATCGAGGGCCGCGCGAAGAGCGGCCGCGTGCCGGGATCGATTTCGAACAAGCGGTCATAGAAAAGTTTTGCCGCGTCGTCGGCAATTGGCGCAACCGTGCGCCAGGTCTCGCGGAGGAGGTCGTTCTGCTCGGGGGTCATTGTCGGGATGCTCCTTGAAGAGAGAGTTGGTTTGATGGCCATGCGCCGTCAGACAGCGCCGGCGTCGGGGAAGCCGTTCACCGCAAGCGTCTGGAAAGCTGGTACGAGCGCCGCGGCGCGATGCCGTCGCGTACCGTCGAGATGAGCTCCTATCACGCCATTCTCGGCTGCGCGGGGGCGGGAATGGGGATCTCGCTCATGCCATCGAGCGTGCTTGGCGCCTGCCCGGAAGCCAAACGCCTTAGCGTGCACGCCCTGCCGCCTGGCCAGGACCGCACCAGACGGCGCTGATTTGGCGCAGGGGCGCGGGCTCGCTGAAGATCAACGCGGCTGGTGGCGATACTGAAGGAGGGGCAGGGCGGATCACCGAGAGGGCGGGGCTGAAGCCATTGGTTCAAATACGAAATGCGCCGGCATTCGATCTTCGAGTTGGCGGGCCGCGAACCCGATCAGATCGACGGCGCCAGGAAACCGACGACTGCTCCTTTGCCTAGTATTGAAGAGTGTAAAAATGCCTTCATTCCGAAATGCGAACTAAATAATTATTATGATTGATTCTCTATTATATTTTGACTATTTGAATATTTACCGATTTTATTTCAGCGTTCTAAAATAAAAATGAAATAAACATTGAAATATCGGCGCTCGATATACATATGTTCCGTTGTGCATCATTGTTTCCGCAATGAGTGGCATTCTTGAATATCCCCGAAGGCGCATATCTGAGCACACCGTGCTCCTGACATTTCCGTCCAGAGCGAACGCCGGGCCGTATTCCGATACCGGTGGAACGACTTTGGTCGTGAATGGGCCGTAACGGCCATGCGTTCATTCGATCTGCACGGCATCTCTTGCGTGGCCGCTTGCGGCGTTGAGGGACATCCGGCCGGAACGACCTCGTCTCCGGCCGTGGAATTCAACCCAAGGGGACTTAATGTCTACCAGTCCGACGCCCACCAGCCCGATGCCCGCCAGCCCGATACCTGTCAGCCCGATACCGTCCCGCCCAATGTCTCTTAGCCCGCTCGTCATTTCTCGGCCCAGGCTTGGCGCTGAGGGCCATCTGGCCGAGGGCATGCTTGCTGAAATGCCCGTACCGTTGCGGCGTCCCGGCAGAATTGATGGCGTCGCCACAGCAGTTGTCTATTGCGAAGCGAATTTCGGAGCCATCGACGGAAAGACCGCCAACGGGCTCGTGCGTCACTCGGAGCTGTACGAGATCCTCTCGGTCATCGACAGCCAGAAGGCCGGTCTCGACGCCGGCATGGTGCTGGATGACGAGCCGAACGATATCCCGATCTGCCGCGACCTTGCCGACTCGCTGAGGCAGGCCGGCGGCATACCCGACACCTACATCTTCGGCATGGCGCCATCGAGCGGCATGTTGTCCGGACACGAACGCGGCCTCGTACTCGAGGCCATAGGTCTGGGGATGAACATCGTGAACGGTCTGCATGAATTCCTGAACGACGATCCGGTGTTCGCAAAGGCGGCCGCGGCCAACAATGTTGTGATCCTCGATGTGCGAAAGCCCCGCGCCAAGAAAGACCTGCGGATGTTCAGCGGCCGCATTTCCGAGGTTACCTGTCCGCGGATCGCCGTGCTCGGCACCGACGGCGCCATCGGCAAGCGCACCACGGCGACGATCCTGGCCCGCGCCCTCAACGACCGCGGCATCAAGGCGGTGCTGGTCGGCACCGGCCAAACCGGCCTGATCCAGGGAGCCCGCTACGGCGTCGCGCTCGACGCCATCCCATCGCAATTCTGCTCGGGTGAGATGGAAGCGGCCGTCGTCGAAGCGTTCGAAGGCGAGAACCCCGACGTGATCATCATCGAAGGGCAGGGCGCGCTGAGCCACCCCGCCTACCTCACGTCGATCTTCATCCTGCGCGGCAGCCGCCCTGACGGGGTCGTGCTGCAGCACGCGCCGGGACGGACCAATCTCGGCGACTTCGGGAAAATGCCCATGCCGACGCCGGCCAGCGAGATCAACCTCATCGAGACCTTTGCCGACACGAAGGTCATCGGCCTCACGATAAACCACGAGAACATGACCGACGCGGAGGTCGGCACGGCGATCACGCGGTATGAGCGCGACCTCGGCCTGCCCGCCACCGATGCGCTGACCCGCTCACCGGAGCGCCTGGTGGACATGGTCCTGTCCGCATTCCCTGCGTTGGAGAGGAAAGTCGCCGTCAGCATTCAATGACCGCCCCGCGACTGGAAATCGACCTCGAAAAGATCCAGCACAACGCCCGCACGCTGGTTGAGCGGCTGGGCGCGCGCGGCATCTCGGTCACGGGCGTCACCAAGGCGGCTCTCGGCTCACCCGAGATCGCCGGCGCGCTGTTGCGGGCCGGCGTGAGCGGGCTCGGCGACTCCCGCATCGAGAATATCGAGGCGATGCGACGGGCGCGCATACCGGCGCCGATGACGCTCATCCGCTCGCCGATGCCGAGCCAGGCCGGCCAGGTTGTGGCGCATGCCGATGTGAGCTTCAACACCGAGCTCGACGTCATCGCCAGGCTCTCATCGGCCGCGCGGGAGGCCGGGCGGACGCACGGGGTCGTGCTGATGGTCGAGCTCGGCGATCTGCGCGAAGGCATCATGCCGGGCGATCTGGAGAACGCCGTACGCCAGACGCTTGGCTTTGCGAACATCGCGCTCAAAGGCATCGGCGCCAATCTGGCCTGCCGCAGCGGCGTGTCGCCCGATGCCGCGAACATGGCCGAACTGTCGGCGCTGGCGGACCGGATCGAGACGACCTTTGACCTCGCGCTGGATACCGTTTCCGGCGGCAATTCCGGCAACGTCCCTTGGGCGCTCAGCGGCGCGGACACCGGGCGGATCAACAATCTCCGGCTGGGCGAAGCCATCCTGCTCGGCCGCGAGCCGCTCCATCGCCAGCCGATCGACGGCCTCCACACCGATGCCATCACACTCTTCGCCGAGGTGATCGAGGCAAAGGCCAAGCCGTCACAGCCATGGGGCGAGCTGGCGCAAACTGCATTCGGCCAGACGCAGCCGGGTAAAGATCGGGGCCCGATATTGCAGACGATCCTCGCCATCGGGCGCCAGGACGTCGATCCGGACGGTCTCAGCGCTCCTCCCGGGGTCGAAATTCTCGCGGCCAGCAGCGATCACCTGATCGTCGACCCGGGCAACCGCGCTCTGCCGGTTGGCGATGAAATCGCGTTCCAACTCAATTACAGCGCGCTGCTACGCGCCATGACCTCGCCGTTCGTCGCCAAGGTGGCCGGGAACGCCGAGGGCGCCGGGCTCGCCAAAGTCAACAAAGGTCCACAAAGCAGTAAAATATTGCAGCCACTGCCTCATCCGCTTTCCCAAACCGTTGAGGCACGGGTGAAGAGCGCCAACTGATTGTCGAGGCGCTTCGGCAATGAACCGCGCGCGGTCCTTGCGGACAGCCGGCATCGAGGCGGCCGCGTCGGCCAGATTCACTGCGAGACGCAACGGGCGTCGCGTTGCGACGCCCGCCGGTCCGTGCCCTATTTCTGGAACTTCGCCCGCAGCTCCTTGGCCCATGTCAGCGGGCGCTTGCGCTTGGTAAGGCGCGCCTCCATCCGCTTGTAGATCTCGTCGACCGCTAGCTTCTGGTAGCGCGCCGCCGCAGGGACCGGGACGAGTTCGAGACCCTTCTTCACCGACAATGCGGTTTCCGCCTTCATCTCGGCGATGCGCGCGGCGCGGCTTGAGTTCTCGTGAGCGATGACCGTGTCCTGGATAACCTTTTGCGCCTTGGGGCCCAGGCCCTTCCAGCGTTTGAGGTTCATGATCATCACCAGATCGGTCTGGTAGAAGCCGGGATCGAGCCGGTACTTGATGAACTTCGACCAGCGGGTCTGCACGAAGCTGACCGAGGGCCAGGCGGAGGCGTTGATCACGCCCTTCTGCATGGCCTGAAAGACCGCCGGCGGCGGCATGGCGTGGGTAGAGGCGCCCATGGCGCGAAAGAAGGCGCCGTAGATCGGATTGTCGCGCAGCTTGACGCCCGACCAGTCGGGCATGCCGCCGGGTTTGAACTTCGGCTTGGCCTTCATGAAGATGTGGAAGGGCACGCCGGAATCGGTCCAGCCGAGGAACTTCACGCCGAGATATTTCTGGTGCAGATCGTCGAGGATCTTCATGCCGCCATTGGCGCGCACTGCCGCGGGCGAGCTGTTCGAAGCCGGGATGGCGTCGAGCTCGGGCACCCGCACGCTGTAGAAGGTGATCGGCAGGCAGCTCATATCGACCACGCCCTTGGAGACGGCCGGCGCCTGCTCGAAGCTGGGGATGACCTCGCGCCCGCCGCGCACTTTTATCTCGACCGCGCCGCCGGATGCCTTGTTGATCTTGTCCACCAGCTGGAAACAGCTCTTGGTGAAAATGAGGAACTTGGGCAGCGGGTGGACGAGATGCAGCGTCGTCTTGGCCGCCGCCGCGCCCGCCTGGCCCGAGATGAGCATCAAGAGCGGCGCCAGCGCCGCCAGCCATATCGTTTTTCGCATCGTCCCACTCCTCTCCGTTATCGACCCGTTGATTATCGGGCCATTATAGGTCCGCCGCTGGCCGGTGTCCGCCTTGGCGTTGCGCGCATCTAGCCGCCCGGCACCGTGCCCAGGAAGGGCAGCCAGCTTGCGATCTTGGGGAAGATGATCAGGAGGACCACCAGCAGCACCGCGCAGCCCATGAAGGGCAGCCCGGCGCGGTAGATCTCGGCCATGCTGGTGCCCGGGGGCGAGACCCCCTTCATGACGAACAGCAGGAGCCCGAAGGGCGGCGTCGTCAGGCTGATCTCCAGCGCCAGCAGCATGATCACGCCGAACCAGATCAGCCGCACCTCCTCGGGTAGGCCGAAGGAGAGCTCGGTTTTGACCAGCGGAAAGAACACCGGGACCGTCAGCAGCATCATCGAGAGCTGGTCCATGAAACAGCCCAGCACCAACAGCACGCCGAACATGATGAGCAGCATGGTGAGCTCGGAGACCGGAAAGCCGGTCGCCCAGGCGATCAGGCCAGCGCTGGCGCCGGAAAAGGCCAGGATCTGGCTGAAGGTCGCCGAGCCGAAGATGATGAGGAAGGCGATCACCGTGACCCGCGCGGCGCCCTCGGCCGCCTTCCAGAAGGCGCGCCACTTGAACGAGCGGTAGGCAAAGGCGAGCAGCAGCACGAAGAAGCAGCCGAAGGCCGCCGATTCCGACGGGGTCGCCCAGCCGGTCATGATCATCAGGATCACCAGCACCACGACGCCCATCATCGGCACTATGTCGGTGACGATGAGGCGCAGCTTGGCGGTGCGCGAAATTATCGGCACGTCGTAGGCGGGCGCCGCCCCCGGATCGATGCGCGTGCGGATATAGATCAGCACGACATACATCACCGCCAGCACCAGCCCCGGCACGATGCCGGCGATCAGCAGCTTGCCGATATCGAGTTGGGCGAGCGTGCCGAGCAGCACCGCCAGCGCCGAGGGCGGAATGATCATGGCGAGCCCGCCGGTGCCCAAGATCGGCCCGATCGACATGTGCGACTTGTAGCCGCGCTTGGTCATCTCCGGGACCATCAGCGTGCCCATCAGCGCGGTGGCGCCCATCGACGAGCCCGAGAGCGTCGCGAATGCGGTACCGCCCGCGACCGTCACATATGAGAGCCGCGCCGGCAGGCGCCCGGTCAGCCGGTCGACCGCGTTGAACATCCGGTCGGCCAGGCCGAAGTGGAAGAAGAACTCGCCCATCAGCAGGAACATCGGCACCGGGATGATGGCGAAGATGGTGATCGACGCCATGCCATTGGACAAAAGCTGGGTCACCCCCAGGGCGAGCCGTTCGAAGAGCCCGCCCGAGCCGCCCATGAAGGCGGTGGCGGCGGCGATGTTGACTCCGAGGAAGGCCACGCCCACCGGCAGGCCGGCCGACATCAGCGCGATGATCGCCCCGAAAAGGAGGGCGATCGTCCAGTACCACTCGATAATCATGCGCGGATCATGCCGGCATCACCCGGGCATCACAGGCGCGGCGATGTGCCAGGTGGGGCTTGGGCCGCGGCGTCATTCGTTGAGCCCCGCCTCGCCGGTGTGCAGCGACTGCGCGCCGAAGACGAAGCGCAGGAACTCCGTCGCCATCAAGGCAAAGCCGATGGGCATCGCGATCATCACCATCCAACGGTCGAAATCGCCGACGCGCACATCGACCGTGCCGTCGAGATAGTCGTTGAGGGCCAGCCCGCCGCCATACCAGGCCAGGATGGCGCAGATGAGCGCCGCCAGCGCCGCCACGCCGCGCGAGTAAATCCGCCGCGCGCGCGCCGGCAGGACGGCGGTCACCAGCTCGATCAGGATATGCGCGCGCCGGCGCACCAGCCACGGCGCGCCCAGCATCAGGACGTAGAGCACGCCGTATTCGATGAAGGAGAAGGCCTGGCCGGGATAGGGAATGCCGAGCCGGCGCGCCGTCACCGTGAGGATGATGGCCGCCATGATCGCCAGCACATAGATCGCCGCCAGCGCCATCATGGCTTTCAGCAGGCCGTCATAGAACGCGCCGAGGCGTTGCAACGACGAGCGACGGCGGGGCGCGGGATGTGCGTGATCTCCCATGACCGGCGATGGTATCGCGCAAAGGTGGGCGCGGCCAACCGGCGCGCTCAAACGACCGCAGGCCTGGAGTTGGCGGCTGCTATTCGGCTCGGGTCAACACTAAAACTTGGTGCCCCCGGAGGGACTCGAACCCCCACGTCCGTAAGAACAACAGATTTTGAGTCTGCCGCGTCTACCAGTTCCGCCACAGGGGCACCGGGGCGTTGCTTGGCGCGCCGGGATGATGCGGGGCGCCGCGCTCACGGTCAACCAAATGGTCAATACCGCCGCGCCATTCAACCGTGTTTGCAGGTCATTTGCGGCTCAAAAGCGCGATATGATCCGGGCAACGGAAAAACACAGCGCGGGAGGCGGCGATGGCGGGATCTTTGCGGCGGGTGGTCACGGGCCATGACGGCACGGGCAAGGCGGTGGTGGTCTCCGACGTCGATGCGGCCACCGTCCAGATCGGCGGGAGCCGGCCGGGGGCGCAGCTCAACAATCTCTGGCGCACCGACGCGGCGCCGGCCGCGATCGACGGCCCGGAGGAAACGGTGGTCGAGCAGTTCACGCTGCACCCGCCCGACGGCGGCACGATCTTCCGCGTCGTCGAATTCCCGCCCGAGGACCCCGAGCTTTTGAAGACCATCGACGGCAAGGCGGCGTTTGCCTCGATCGGCGCGGCCGACGCGGTGGTCGAGGGCGCGCGCCATCCCTTCATGCACCGCACCCGGACCATCGACTATGCGGTGGTGATGTCGGGATCGATCACCATGCTGCTCGACGACACCGAGATCGAGCTTGCCGCCGGCGACACGCTGATCCAGCGCGGCACCAACCACGCCTGGTCGAACCGGGGCACCGAGCCCTGCAAGATTGCCTTCATCCTGGTGGACGCGGAGCGGTGAGGTGATGCGGGAAATGTAGAGCCTAGTTCCCGCTCCCCTTGGTAGAGAGGGTTAGGGCGAGGGGTCAACGTTCGTGGTGGATTCGCCGGTCGGGGTCTGTCGTCGACGACCGTCCCCTCACCCTCCCACGACCCTATCGGGTCGCGGGGCCCTCCCTCTCCCACAAGGGGAGAGGGAATGAGAGCGGTTCTTTTTTCCTACCCTCTCCCCTTGTGGGAGAGGGAGGGGCCCGTCGCGTTAGCGATGGGAGGGTGAGGGGGCGTCGGCGGCCTTCACATCGTTGTGACCTTTAACTGCGCGTAAGGTCGGCGCGGCGCAGGCTGCGCGCATGTTTGCCGCGCTCCACCCCTTCGGCTTCAAGGATTGGCTGCGCCGGCTCGCCGGCGCGGCGCTGATCGCGGTCGGCGTCGGTCTGTTCGTGACCGTGTTCGGCCACCGGGGTTATATCGATATTCTGCAAATGCGCATGGTGGTAGCCGAGGCGGGCGGCAGCTCGGTCGGGCTGTCGCGCGCGGTTTGGCTGGAGATGCTCGACGGCGCGCTCTTCCCCTCAATCTGGCTGTTCGCGGCGGCGGGGCCGGGGATATTGCTGCTGGCGCGGGCCGGGCGGCACTGGGTCCGGCGGGTTGGCGCGGCGCTGATCGTGTGGAGCGCCAGCGTGGCGATGCTGGCCTTTCCGCCCTTCCTGACGCGGCCCGATTTCGACCCCGCGCCCTGGTCGCCCTTCCTGATCGCCGTCGCGGTGGGGGCGGTTCCGGGCGCTTTGCTGATCGCGGGCGCGAGCCAACGGCGCAAGCTGCGGGTTGCATCGGAGATTGGCACCGGCTAGAGCGGTTTCCATGCCGCTGCAGAACCGCGTCACCCCGTTCGGCGAGATCGTCGCGCATCCGGCGCGGGGGCTCTTCCTGGGCAATCGCGGGGTGCTGCATGACGACAACCAACAGCTTGGCGCGGCGCGTTGGCGGATGCCGCACTGGGTGACCTGCGTGCTCGACTTCAAGGGCCGGCAGCGCGCCGTGATGAGCCCAAGGCGCTACACCGAGCTGTTCTTTCTCGACGAGGCGGTGGCGCTGGCCGCCGGGCACCGGCCTTGCGCGGAATGCCGGCGCGCCGACTACAATCGCTTCCGCGGGTTCTGGGCGGCGGCGTACCACGTTGATGGCAGGGTGTACGCAAAGGACATGGACGCGGTCCTGCATCCGGCACGGGTGGCGCGCGGAACGCGGGCGCAGATCCGCCACCGGCGCGCGCTCGGGGATTTGCCCGACGGCGTCTTCGTGGCGCTCGACGATACTCCCGGCACGGCGTTCCTGGTGCTGGGGGAGCGCTTGTTGCCTTACGCCTTCGGCCATTATGGCGAAGCGCGGCGGCGGCCGAGCGGTCCGGTCACGGTGCTGACGCCGGCGCCGACGGTGGCCGTGCTGGCGGCAGGCTACCGCGCACAAGTTCATCCGAGCGCGACGGAATGCTTGGCGAAATGCCGCGGCTGACATCAATCCAACGAAGTTGGGATTGAAGCGGGCGTGGCCGCCTGCTACATCCGGCCCGGATGCTGAGGCCGCTCTACGATTGGACGATGGGTCTCGCGGCCCACCGGCACGCGCTGGCGGCGCTTGCAATCGTCTCCTTTGCCGAGGCCTCGTTCTTTCCCGTGCCGGCCGACATCCTGCTCATTCCGATGATCATCGCGACCCGGGAGAAGGCCTGGCGCATCGCGCTCACCTGCACCGTCGCCTCGGTTCTGGGCGGCATGTTCGGTTACGGCATCGGTTTCTTTCTCTTCGAGACGTTGGGCAAATGGGTGCTCGACTTATACGGTTATGCCGAGCAGTTCGCGCGCTACCAGTCGCTCTACAACAAGCACGGCTTCTGGATCGTCATGGTCGGCGGGCTGACGCCGCTGCCGTATAAAGTGGTGACGATTGCCAGCGGGCTCGCCAAGCAGGACCTGTTTACCTTCGTCCTCGGCTCGGTGCTCTCGCGCGGCCTGCGATATTTCGCGGTCGCGCTGCTGCTCTATCATTTCGGTCCGCCGATCCGCGACTGGATCGAGCGCCGCATGGCTCTCGCCGCGACGATATTCGTTGTGCTGCTGGTCGGCGGCTTCGTGCTGATCAAGTATTTGATTTAGTGGATTGGGAATAAATCCCCGCGACCAAACGACGCCCTTTTTCCGCGCGGCCGGCGGGCTATGATGCCGGCCATGAACAGCTTGATGACCCGCTTCGGCCCGCTCGCGGTCTTCGGCACCAGCGTCGCGCTGATGCTGGGGGCGCTGGCCTTCCAGTATCTGGGCGGGCTTTACCCCTGCGCCCTCTGTATCTGGCAGCGCTACCCCCACGGCGTGGTGATCGCGCTCGGCGTCATTGCGCTGGGCCACGGGCTGGCGGGCAAATCCAAGCCGGTGCCCTGGCTGATGATCCTGGCCGCCTTGGCGCTGCTCGTCGGCGCCGGCATTGCCGCTTTTCATGTCGGCGTCGAGCAGGGCTGGTGGAAGGGGCTGGAGGCTTGCGCTGCCGGCGGCAAGACGCCGGGCACGCTGGAGGGCGCTTTCGAAGCGCTGAAGAAAGGCCCGATCGCAAGCTGCAGCGACATTCCCTGGCAGTTCTTCGGCATCTCGATGGCGGGCTACAATTTCCTCATCTCCCTTGCCGCGGGGTTGTTCGGCCTCCTGGCCGCCCGCGCAATGCTGCGCCGCGCCGCATGAGCAAACCCGAACAACCGCAAAGCCCCGACGCGCAAAGCCCCGACGCGCAAAGCCAGGACGCGCCGCCGCGCGAGCGCCCGAAGATAACCGGCGAAGATGCACTGCCTGGCGATCCCTCGCGCGAGGAGCTGATCGCGCGCATGATCCGGGTCGATCAGGCGGGCGAGTATGGGGCGGTACGCATCTATGCGGGCCAGCTTGCCGTGCTCGGGCGTGCAGGCTCGGGCGAGGCGATCCGCGCCATGGCCGCCACCGAGCGCGAGCATCTGGACCGCTTCGACGATCTGGTCGCCGATCGCGGCGTGCGCCCGACCGCCTTCCAGCCGATCTGGCATGTGGCCGGCTATGCACTTGGCGCGGCGACCGCGCTGCTGGGCGAGCGTGCGGCGATGGCCTGCACGGTCGCGGTCGAGGAGGTGATCGACCGGCACTATGCCGAGCAGGCCGAGCGGTTGGGCGAGGACGAGGCGGACCTGCGCGCCACCATCGAGAAGTTCCGCGCCGACGAGCTCGAGCACAGGAACGAGGCGCTGGCGCACGGCGCCGAAGGCGCCCCCGCCTACGAGCTGCTGACCACCGCGGTCAAGGCGGGCTCGCGCCTGGCGATCTGGCTTTCCACGCGCTTTTGAACGCCGCGCGGGGCAGGTAAAAACATTCACTGGTAAAACGCTGTCATTGGGAGGCACCGCATGAGCTATAGCCGGATCATCTACGAGACCCGCGACCGCGCGGCCTGGATCACGCTCAACCGGCCCGACGATCTCAACTGCATCGACGACACGCTGGCCGAGGAGCTCTGCGAAGCGATCGCCCAGGCGGAGAGCGACGACGAGGCCCGCGTCGTCGTGCTGACCGGGGCCGGCCGCGCCTTCTGCGCCGGGGCGGACCTCAAGCATGTGCACGGTATCCTGAGCAGCGGAAATCCGGAGACGATCCGCCGGTTCATGAGGTTCGCCCGCAACGCATTCGCGCGTGTTGCCGATTGCGAAAAGCCGCTGATCGCCGCTGTCAACGGCATTGCCGCTGCGGGCGGCTGCGAGCTCATCCTGGCCTGCGATCTGGTGATCGCGGCCGAAAGCGCGACCATAGGCGATGCCCACGCCAATTTTGGCCTCTTGCCCGGCGGCGGCGGCGCAGCCCGGCTGCCACGCAAGATCGGCCCGGCGCGCGCCAAGTATCTGCTCTATACGGGAGAGTTCCTGCCGGCGGCCACATTATGCGAGTGGGGACTTATCAACGAGGTGGTGCCCGACGCGGAGTTCAAGGGCGCGGTCGAGGCGCTGGTGGCCAAGCTGACGGCGAAGAGCCCGCTGGTGCTGCGCCGCATGAAGGCGCTGGTCGATGATGGCCTTGATGGCTCGCTGGAGGCGGCGCTGCGCGCGGAAACCAAGATATGGGAGGGCCACGCGACCGCCGCGGACTTTGCCGAGGGGCTCGCCGCCTTTACCGAGAAGCGCGTGCCCAACTACACAGGCCGATAGTCATCGATAGTCATGGTGTGGTGTTGGTCGACGCGCCGCGCGGGCCGCAGGCCAGTACGCCTTCTTCAGCGGCCTTTGTAACGGTACTTGCTGGATCTGCGTCGCTTTCGCCGCCCGTAAATATGGTAGGCGATCGTCCCATAAGCCCCGTGAAGCAGCATGTAGACGAGTATCGCCTGGCTTGCCAGCGCCAGCGAAGACGTGCCGCCCGGTGATCGCAATTGAAGGACGATCAGTGCCGTGACGCCCACCAGGCTCAGAAGCGCGGCAATGCGGGAATGGAAGTAGTAGCTGGTCACGATCAGGGCCAGGACAGCAATGGCCCCGACAAGTGCGGCGATAGCCGCGGCCGAAGATGAGAAATTGACGGCCTTGTTGATGGTGTCTGCATCCACTTCGTACAATGTCCATGCCAGCGCCACGATCAAGGCGGTAAGCCCGTAACGGCTGGCAATGCGCGCCCCTTTGCGCGATGTGGCGCGGGGCCAAAGCAGGCTGATCGGATTGAATACGGCAGGATCGACAGGCCTCGCCAGTCTCTTCACGCGGCGCCGACCTCTTTTGTAGCCGGAAGGCAGTGGGGCGTGCGGGGCGGTATCGGCCGGCGGTTGCGCTGACAGCATGCTGGCCGAGATCCTCAGTTCTGGCGCGCGGTTGGCGGCCGCGCCTGTTGCACTGGTCGATGACTTGGCATCGTCGTCCTTATCGGATTGGGACTCGTCGGCGGAACCGTCTTGCGCATCGGAGTGATTGGCTTCCCCCGGTGACCTCAGCGGATTGGCCTTGGCCGCGGCGGCGCGTTCGCTTTCGCTGGGCGGGTTCGGCCCCGGCGCGGCCGGATCGGGCCGCTCGTGCTCGTTGGCAGCGGGCTTGCCCGCCGGCTTGGCGTTCTTCGGCCCATTCTTGTCTGTCTCGCCAGTCGAGCTCATCGCCCCACCGTCTCCCGCAGGAACCTTGGTCCCTGGGCGAGCGTTGATGTCCGCGTGCTGCGCGTCTGGATGATCCAATGCGACCACGGCGTGACGCGCTCCCGGAATTTCCATATACGTTTCGTCTTGATCATTGCTGGCGCTTGTGATGAGGCCGTGTATCTATGCCTTTTTGTTTGGTTAAGTTCAAGTAAATTAGAGTAATTAACCATAATTATTAACATGGTTAAGGAAAATATGCAGAATTACCCTGAAGTTGAATGCCCCAATTGTTAATAGACATACTTAATTTTCGACAACAATATTACACCGGCTTGGCTACAAGCCTTGGCAGAAGTCGGCGGGCTCGTCTCGACTATTGCACGAATCCCAATAGCGGACCGTCATCGTGGAGCAGGGCGGCGGCTTCGACACCCGCATCGATCACGGGCTCGTCGGTGCAGATGAGCGCGCCGGCCACGCGCAATCCCTCCTCCAAATCGACGATGCAGACCCGGTAGGGCGCCAGATGCGTAAATACGCCGGGGGCGGCATGCACGACGGTGTGGCTGTAGAGGATGCCGCGGCCAGAGAGCTCGGCCCATTCGACCTCGCGCTCCCAGGAAAAGGGGCAGAAGGGTTTGGGCGGAAAGCTGAGACGGCCGGAGGTCTTGCCACGCGAGGTGACGAGGCGGCCCTTGGCGAGCGTCTCCCAGAAGATGGCCGTGAACTCCGAGACCCGCGGCGGATAGGGGCGTGCTCCGGCACGCCGGATCGTCTGCAGGGTCATCGGACGGCCTCGAATATGTGCACGAGCGCTGCGTTGTAATTCCCCAGCTCGGCCGCGATCATCCCCAGGCGGGCATCACTTATTTGCCGAGCGCCGGCGCGGCCGCGCAATTGCTCTGCAGCCTCAACGAAACTGTAGAGCCCGGTAACCCAGGGCGGATGGCCGCGGCTGAGGCAACCGCCGGACGAGCTGATCGGGATGCGCCCGCCGGGGCCGGTTTCGCCTGCGGCCGCGGCGGCGGCCCCGTGTCCGCGCGGCACCAGCCCGAACGCCTCGCTGGCAAGCACCTCGGTGATGGTGCAGGGAGCGTAGATCTCCGCAAAATCGAGATCGCCGGGCGCGATGCCAGCTTGTGCGTAGGCCGCCTTGCCCGCGGCCTCGGCGGCGACATAGGCGGTCATGTCGTTGGGGACCTCGTTGATCTGGTGGGCGCCCTCGTGGAAAAAGCCGCGGCCGCGCATGCGAAGATAGGGCGTGTCCAGGCTGCGGGCGACATCCTCCGATGCGAGCACGATGCACACCGCGCCATCAGCCCGGCCCGGCACCTCGAAGAGCCCCAAGGGCTCCACGATCATGCGCTGGGCGAGCACGTCTTCCAGGGTCAGCGGCGTGCGGTACTGGGCCAGCGGGTTCATCGCCGCGAAGGCCCGGCTCTTGACCGCGACGGAGGCGATATCGGCCCGGGTCGCGCCGGTGTCGTGCATGTAGCGCATCGCGTCCATCGCGTACCAGGAGATCGGCGTGAAGCCGAAGGGCGTGTGAAAATCGACATCGCCGGTGTGCCGCATGGTGTTGTCGAGATGCTCGGCGGTGGGGATCCCGGTCTCGAGATTGATACCAAGCGCGAGCGCGACCTGGGCCCGGCCGAGCATGATTTCGTTCGCGGCCTGGTCGAAGGCGAGCCCGCCGGTCATGCCGTTGCCGGTGACCTCCGCCAGCGTGGCTTTGGCGGGCAGGCGCAGATAGTTGGCCATGAAGGTGCCGAAATAGCGCTGGCGGGGATAGTCGCGCTCTAGCCCGAACACCATGGCGTCGATCATGGATTTGTCGACGCCGGCATCCGCCATCGCGTCGATCACCACCCCAGCCAGCAACTCGCGTTCGAGGGTCTGGAGATCGGCGTCGCGCGGCGCCTGATGGCGTCCGACGGGCAGGGCCGCGGCGCCAATGATGCAGGGGGTCATTGTCACATCATCAATCTAAGGGGCCGAGCGGGGCGAGGCGATGCGGCGATCTGACGCCGCGAGAAACCGAGCCTCTTGCTCGCTTGGCCGGCGACGGCGATCAGCCCTGATCGAGCTCGCTGTCCCAGTACAGAAAGTCGCCCCAGCTTTCGTGCAGGTAGTTCGGCGGGAAGCCGCGGCCGGCGCCCTGAAGCTGGTAGGTCGTGGGCTGGTCGGGGCGGTGCATCGGAAACATGTCGACCTCGCGCGGCAGCCGGTTGCCCTTGGTGAGATTGCAGCGGCTGCAGGCGGTGACCACGTTCTCCCAGCTCGTGCGGCCACCGCGCGAGCGTGGCACCACGTGATCGAAGGTCAACTCCTCGGCATAGCCCTCATGGGCGCAATACTGGCAGGTGAAGCGGTCGCGCAGGAATACATTGAACCGGGTAAAGGCTGGCCGGCGATGCGTGGAGACATATTCCTTCAGCGCAATCACGCTCGGCAGCTTGAACTCCTGGCTCGGCGAATGGACGACACGTTCGTATTCGGAGACGATGTTCACGCGGTCCAGGAAAACGGCCTTCAGCGCGTCCTGCCAGTGCCACAACGACAGCGGGAAGTAGCTGAGCGGGCGGAAATCCGCGTTCAGCACCAACGCATGGCAACGTTCGAGCGGCGGCTGCATGCCCCGTGGCTCCTCCGATTGCGGCCGGACCTTACAACAGGTTCCATAACGAAGTCATTACCGGGGGGAACCTGGCGCCGGCCGCGATTATCACATGAATCTTGGGCTTTTTGGCGACAATTCAAGCGCGCTGCTGGACTTGGGCTTGGACATGGGCTTGGACATGGGCTTGGGTTTGGCGGCGGCCGGCGGGGATGATGTCCGCGGAAAATCGGCCGGGAACCGGGGCCTCACGGATCAATCGGGGGAAATTTCCCCTTAGATCAAGATCGTCTCAGATCGCAACGATCTGAGACGTGAATCTTGATCTATCTCACATATTTCGAGCACCATTCACGCGTCACACTAGATCACTGTGATGCGATCGTGCTCTAGGCGAACCGTTCCGCGATGAACCGGCCGGCGACGGCGATGCCCTCGGGGTCGATGCCGTGGCCCAATCCCGGGCGCAGATGGGTCGCCACCGCGAACCCCGCCCCTGCGAGCGCGGCGCCGGCGCTTTCCATCGATCCGGCCGGCACGATCTCGTCCCGCTCGCCGTGGATCAGGACGATCGGCGGCCGCGACTTGGTCTCTGCTTCCAGCAAGTCCGCGCCGATCAGGCGGCCGGAATAGCCGACCAATGCCGCGATCTCAATGTCACGCCGCGGCGCGATGTGGAGCGCCATCATCGTGCCCTGGCTGAAGCCGACGATGGCAAGGCAGGACGGGGGCAGCTGGAAGGCCGCGAGCTGCGCGTCGATGAAGGCGTCGATCATCGGCGCCACCAGACGCACCTCGGCGAGAATGGTTTCCGGGCTGCGGTCGGCGAGGCTGAACCACTGGCGCCCGAAGCCCATGTCGCACGGGAAGGGCGCATGCGGCGAGACGAAGGCCGCCTCGGGCAGCAACTCGCCCCAATAAGGCGCAAGACCGATCAAATCGTCGCCGTCGGCGCCCCAGCCATGCAACAGCACCACGAGTTGCCTGGCAGCTCCGTCCGCGCGCGGCGCGGCGCTGGGGCCTTCGAGCGTGACGCCGCCAGTCATGGCGCAGCCTGCGATGCCGTCTTATCCGCCTTGCGCGACGCCGGCTTCATGATGACGTGATGATAATAGTGCCACAGCATGTGGGCGGCGGCGCCGCGCCAGGGCCGCCAGGCTTCGGCTATCTCCAGCACGCCCACCCGGTCGGGGCGCTCGGCAAGCCCTTTCATATGTCCAGCCGCGCTCATCAATGCGAGGTCGTCGGCGGGGAACATATCGGTGCGGCCGAGCGCGAAGAGCAGATAGACCTCCGCCGTCCAGCGCCCGATGCCCTTCAGCATCGTCAGGGTCTCGATCGCTTCTTCGTCGGCGAGGCGCGGCAGTTGCTCGAGCGTGATCCGGCCGGCGCCGATGTCGCCGGCAAGGCCCCGCGCATAGCTGATCTTTTGGCGGCTCAGTCCGGCCGCGCGCAGCGCCTCCTCGCTGGTGGCGAGCAGCGTTGCCGGGTCCAGCGGATCGACGGTGGCTGCGAGCCGGCCCCAGATGGCAGCGGCGGCGGCGATCGAGACCTGCTGGCCGACGATGGCGCGCAGCACCGCCTCGAACCCCGGCTCGCGCGAGCGCAATTCGGGATAGCCGAAGCGCGCAAGCGTGTCGGCCATGTCGGGATCGACGCCTGCGAGGCTCTTTATGTCGCGCCGCAGCGCAGTCTTGGTGTAGCGGGGCATGGGGTGCTCCCCATAGCGCAATCTGGCGGCGCAGGCCAGCGGGTACTATAGATGGTCGTCATGCGAAATATCTTATGACCGTCACCACCCGTTTTGCGCCGAGCCCGACGGGGCTTCTCCATCTGGGGCACGCCCATGCGACGCTGGTCGCCTGGGGGGCGGCGCGCATTGGCGAAGGCCGCTTTCTTTTGCGCATCGAGGATATCGACCAAGGCCGCTGTAAACCGGAGTTTGAAGAGGCGATCTATCGCGATCTGGCTTGGCTGGGGCTGGAATGGCAGACCCCGGTGCGCCGGCAATCGGATCATTTCGACGATTACCGCGAGGCGCTCAGCCGGCTCGCCGATATGAGCCTGCTCTATCCCTGCTTCTGCACGCGCGCTGACATCCGCGCCGAGATCGAACGCTCGGCGGCGGCGCCCCATGTGCCACAGCACAGCCCGGAAGGGCCGATCTATCCGGGCATCTGCCGTAGGCTCGAGCCCGCCGAACGCCAGCGGCGCATCGACCGGGGCGAGCCCCATGCGCTGCGTCTCGACGTTGTGCGCGCGACCCGGCTCACCGGCGATCTTACCTGGACCGACCGGCTGCGCGGCGAGCAGATCGCAACCCCGGAAATCTTCGGCGATGTCGTGCTGGCGCGAAAGGACGTGCCGTGCAGCTATCACCTCGCGGTCACGGTCGACGATGCGCTGCAGGGGGTGACGCTGGTGACGCGCGGCGATGATCTTTTGTTCGCCAGCCACATCCACCGTCTCCTGCAGGCGCTGCTTGGCCTTTCGACGCCCGAGTATCATCACCACGAATTGATCACCGACGCCGAGGGCAACCGCCTCGCCAAGCGCGACAAGTCGATCACCATCGATGCCCTGCGCGCGGCCGGCAAGAGCGCCGGCGAAGTGATCGGGATGGCGGGGTTCGGGGGATAGGCCGCGCGCGTATGTTGCGTCGCTTCGCGACGGACCCCTCACCCTAACCCTGTCCCCCAAGGGGAGAGGGAATTCAAGCGAGACCTTCCTTTTTCTCCCTCTCCGCCAAGGGGAGAGGGGATCACAGCGAGACCGTCATTATATTCCCTCGCCCCTCGGGGGAGAGGGAGGGGCCCGCGACCCGCGAGGGTCGTGGGAGGGTGGGGGAGCCTTTGTTTTTTTTCCGTACCGATCTCAGCCCGTCGCCATCGCCGGCAGGGCCCAGGGGCGCGCGGCTTCGAAGGCGGCGGCGGCGCGCAGCACCGTCTCCTCGTCGTGCAAAGAGCCGATGATCTGGAGGCCGGCCGGCAGGCCGTTGCCGCAGATGCCGCAGGGCACGGTGGCGGCGGGCTGGCGCGACAGGTTGAAGGGATAGGTCCAGGGGGTCCAGTCGACCCACTGCTCCTCGCCGGTCTTCTTGGGCGCCAGCTCGCCGACCTCGAAGGCGGTGACCGGCAGGGTCGGCATGACCAAGAGATCGTAGTCGTTCATGAAGGCGTGCAGCGCAAAGCCCATCGTCTGGCGGCCGTCGAGCGCGGCCACGTAATCGGCGCGCGTGATCCGCTCGCCGATCTCGATGCAGGCGATGAGGCCCGGATCCATCAGCGCTTTCTGCGCGTCGGTAAAGTCGCGCGCGAGATAGGCAGCACCTGCGAACCAGTGATTGGTGAAGATGTCGCCGGCGCCCTCGATCGGCGGGTCGGCGCGCTCGACCGTTGCGCCCAGCTCTTCCAGCAGCGTGACGGCGCTTTCCACATGACCAGCGATATCGGGTTCGACCGGGACGCCGCCGGGGGCCGGGGCGTAAGCGATCTTCAGGCTCTTGACGCCCTCGTCCAATCCTTGCGTGAAGTCGCGGCCGAGCGGTGGCAGGGCGTACCAGTCGCGCGGATCGGGCTGGGCCAGCACGGTCAGCATCAGCGCGCCGTCGCCCACCGTGCGGGTCATCGGCCCGACATTGGCAAGCGTGCCGAAGGGGCTTGCCGGCCAGGCCGGCACCACGCCGTAGGTTGCCTTGATACCAAAGAGCCCGGTCAAGCCCGCCGGGATGCGCACCGAGCCGCCGCCATCGGTGCCGATGTGGAGCGCGCCCATACCGGTGACGGTTGCCGCCGCCGCGCCGCCCGACGAGCCGCCGGGCGTCATGTCGGTGTTCCAGGGGTTGCGCGTGATCCCGGTGAGCGGGCTGTCGGTGACGCCCTTCCAGCCGAATTCCGGCGTCGTCGTCTTGCCGAGCAGCACCGCACCCGCTTCGCGTAGCCGCGCGGTGGCGGGGGCGTCGTCCTCCCAGGGCTGATCGGGATCGATGGTCTTGGAGCCGCGCAGCGTCGGCCAGCCCTTGGTCAGGACGATGTCCTTGATTGAGGTCGGCACGCCGTCGATCGGACCGGCGGGCTCGCCCTTGGACCAGCGTGCTTCGCTGGCTTTGGCCGCGGCAAGCGCGCTGTCTGCATCGACGAGGACGAAGGCGTTGAGCACGGGGTTCAGCTTGTCGATGCGCGCCAACGCGGCTTGGGTGGCTTCGACCGGCGAGGCCTTGCCTGCACGATAGAGCGCGACCAGCTCGGTCGCCGGTGCCAGCGCCAGGTCGGTCGTGCTCATGGTCGGTGCCCCCCGGTTTGTGGTCTTGTTGGTTGACGTCGACGGTAGCAAGCGTGGCTTGCGGCGTCTGCTCTTTTTAGGAGGAATGCTGGTGTTGTCCGTCATTCCCGCGAAAGCGGGAATCCAGAGAAGACGGGCGCGCTTCATGCCGGCATCCCTGGACCCCCGCTTTCGCGGGGGTGACGAAATGACAACGGAGCCTTGCGCCGCCGGCTACTGCCGCAGCCCGCGCACGATCTCCAGATAGTCGGGGTCGTCGGGCGGGATGAGGCCGTGGCGGACCAGGAAGTCGATGATGACGAGGTTGCAGTTGAATTTGAACCGGATCGTGTTGGCGACCGTCTCCATGACCTGCTCGATCGGCCACAGCTCGAAACGCTCGATCTCGCCATCGGTGTTCCTTGGCACGAAGTCGGCGGGCAGTTCGAGGTCGTAGCAGAACTGCACGTCGGGCTTGAGGCCCTCGGGTGATTCCGCGCGGTAGGTGATGGCGCCGACCGGGGTTGCCAGGATCGCCAGCTCGCGCGGGATCGCCGCTTCCTCCGCGCATTCCTTGATCAGATTGTCCTGGAGCGTGATGCCCATCGGCTGGCCGCCGGCGACCATGTTGTCGAGCATGCCTGGAAAGGTCGGCTTGTCCTTGGCGCGGTGGCCGATCCACATCTCGATACCGCCCCCGCGGCGCACGAAGCCGTTCATGTGGACACCATAGGCGCGCACGCCGAAAGCCGGCACGGCGGCGCGTTCCAGGGCCATCAACGGCTCGGCGGTGAAGTGCGTTGCGACCGAATAGAGCTCGCCCCGTGGGGCCGAGATCGCGCCATCATGGGCCAGCGCTGCGACAACGGGCAGCATCGCCGCACTGCGGTCCTCGAAGCTGGCGAGGTCCGGATTGAGGATCACCGCCTCGCGGGTCACATCGAAGGTGTCGCGGAAATACTTGAGGCGCGCGGCGGTGTCGGTACGGACGAAACCCACCTGCGCGCCGGCGATGATGATCGGCCGGAAGCGGCGAAGGTTGGCGCGATTGCAATCGTGGATGCGGTCGAGAAAGGACATCTGTGCCGGTCGATACGGGCCTGGCAGGATAGCCGGTGCCGAACGACAGACATAACGCATCCGCGCCCGCGCGCGAAGCGCCTGGCCGGCCTGCCGCGGGCCGATCCTGGAAAAATACGAGATGAAAACGGCAGATCTGTGACGCCGGTCACATCCGGCGGGGCCGATTGTCCTTATGGTTACTCCCAGATGCGGCGGGCGCTTTCGCCCGGTGTCCCGCCAGCCCGTTTAAAAAAAAAGGATCGAACAATGCGCAGACTCACTATCCCCCTGGCTCTCCCCCTCGCCATGGTCGCCGCGATCGGCCTCGGCGCCTGTTCGCAGACCAGCCAGCGTGTTGGCGGCGGCGCCGCGATCGGCGCCGGTGTCGGTGTGGTCGGTACCGCCCTCACCGGCGGCTGCATTCCTTGCGGTGCGGCGATCGGTGCCGGCGCCGGTGCAGTCGGTGGCTACATCTACGACCAGCACAAGAAAGGCAGGCTTTAGGCCCGAGGACCGCCGTCCACGGCCTAATCCGGCGCCCCGGCCGCCCTCTCTCCGGCCGGGGCGTTTTTGCGCGCCCGTAGTCAAAACCTGGCGATCGTCTTAGAGTCGCTCACCGACTAGCTTCAGTGGGGCGGCGATGGGCGGAGACACCACGGTAGCGACGACATGCTGGGAATGCGGCACGCTGTGCGGCGCGCTCGTCACCGTGCGCGACGGCCGCGCGGTCAAGGTCGCGCCCAATCCCAAGCACCCTGCCTCCAAGGGCGCCTTTTGCGTCAAGGGCATCCGCGCGCTTCCCGAATGGACCTACAACGAAAGCCGCCTCCGCCATCCGCTGATGCGCGACGGCCCGCGCGGCTCCGGCCGGTGGCGGCAGGTCTCCTGGGACGAAGCGCTCGACGCGATGGCCGACGGGATGGCGAAAGTCCGCGCAGAGCACGGGCCGCTGGCGCTCGCGGGCGCGGTGTCAGGCGGCTTCTTCCCGCGCGGGCCGGTGGTGGCCTTCCTCATGCGATCGATGGGCTCGCCCAACTGGATGATCAACCAGGATCTCTGCGGTGGTTGCCGGGGCGTCAGCGACATGGTGACGGGGCTGACGATCACCGGCGGCGAGGATATCGAGAATACGCGCTGCGCACTCATTGTCGGCCGCAACCCCCAGGCCGCCGATCCGATCCAATGGCAGGCCCTGCAGCGCGCCAAGGCGAGCGGCGCCAAGATCGTGGTCATCGATCCGGTACGCGCGCCCGCGGCGGGCATGGCCGATCTCCATCTGCGGCCGAAGCCGGGCACCGATGCTGCGATCGGATTGGCGATGATGCATGTGCTGATTGCCGAAGAGCGACACGACCGGGACTTCGTTGCGCGCTGGTGCCACGGCTTCGACGCGTTGGCGGCGCGCGTGGCCGAATACCCGCCGGCGGTGGCGGCCGAGCTTACCGGGGTCGCGGCCGACGATATCGAGCGCGCGGCGCGGCTCTATGGCGATGGCCCGTCGAGCTTCATTTCGGGTCATGGCATCGACGCCTTTTCCGCCGGTGTGCAGACCTTCCGTGCCTTTCATTGCCTGGTCGCGATCAGCGGCAATCTCGACCGGCCCGGCGGCAACCGGCGGGCCAAGAAGCCGGCCGGCTTCCGCACCCATATGGAGCTGCTGCACGACCCCGCCTTCCAGCTCGACGAGGCGGTGGCCCAGCAGGCGATCGGCGCGCCAGAGTTTCCCCTATGGGCCGGGCCGGACGGCTGGCAGGCGGCCTGCCACAACCCCTCGGTGATCGAGGCGATGCTGACCGGCGACCCCTATCCGGTGCGCGCGCTCTATGCCAGCGGGGTCAATATCGTCGTCACCTACCCCGATGCGCGGCGCACCATCGCGGCGCTGAAGTCGCTCGATTTCTACGCCGTGGCGAGCCAGACCATGACCCCGACCGCGGCCTATGCCGACATCGTGCTACCCAAGACGACGACGCTGGAGGAAGAAGAGGTGTCGCTGCATGTCGGGGGGCCGTGCATCACCTATACCGCCGCGATTGGGCCGCGCCAGGGCGAGGCGCGTTCGGACCTGGAGATCGCGCGCGGCCTCATCGACCGGTTGCAGACGCGCGGCGCCATCGAGCGCGACCTCTTCCCCTGGGCCGATCATGCGGCCTTCAACGATTTCCTGCTCGGCGACAGCGGCATCGACCGCGCCGCGCTCGTCGAAACCGGCTATGCCACTTATGACTATGCGCTGGGTGATTTCGAGAACCAGATCTTCCGCACGCCGACGGGCAAGGTCGAGCTTTATTCCGAACGCCTGGCCCAACACGGGCTCGACCCGCTGCCCGGCTTCCTGGCTCCGGCGGGCGAGGCGCTGGACGATGATCGCTTCCCGCTGCTGCTGCTGACCGGCGCGCGCGAGAAGACCTATCACCATTCGCGCTTTCGCGATCAGGCCTGGGCGCGCAAGGTCACGCCCGATCCGTGGCTCAAGATCCATCCCGCGACGGCGGCGGCGCTTGGCATCGCCATGGATGACTGGGTTTCGGTCGAAGTGGCCGGCGGAAGCGGCCGCTGCCGGCTGCGCGCCAAGCTCACGGAGGACGTGGAAGCGGGTGTGGTTTCCACCGGCATGGGCTGGTGGCTGCCCGAGGCGGACGGCCCCGAGCACGGCGCGCTCGACGTCAATATCAACGGCGCGATGTCCTACGGCCCGCCCTACGATCCGGCGGCGGGCTCGGCGAATACGCGCGGGCTGCGCTGCCGGGTGACGCGGCTGGCGGCTGAGGCGATCGCCGCGGAGTAAGGGCGCTCACGTTACCCACCCGTCATCCCCGCGAAAGCGGGGATCCAGAGAAGCCAGCAAGATGGGCGCCCTGTGATCGCTGGATTCCCGCATTCGCGGGAATGACGAATTGGGCAAAAAGCCTGCCTACCCCCCGAACGCCTTCACCCGGGCTTCGGTTTCCGGATCGAGCGCGGCGGCGATGGTGGCGGTGGTCTCCAGCGCCATCGCGCCCTCGGCGTCGAGATGGCAGGCGCGGTTGACGACGCGCTTGACGTTGCAGGCCTGCTCGTACGGCAGCGCGGCCAGGCGTTCGGCCGTTGCCTGGGCCTCGTCGAACAGTTGAGCGTCGGGCACGACCTTCCAGGCGATGCCGAGTTCGAGCGCCGTCTCGGCGTCGAAGCGCTCGCCGAACAAGATCAGCTCCTTGGTCTTGTGCAGCCCCGCCAGTTTCGGCAGCAGCGTGGTGACCGCGCCGGTGACAAAGAGGCCGAGATTGATCTCGGGAAAGAAGCCGCGGGCGCCGGCGCCCCAAATCGGCAGATCGCAATTGATCGCCCATTCAAGCCCGCCGCCGACGGCCCAGCCATGGATCGCGCCGA
Source organism: Alphaproteobacteria bacterium (assembly GCA_035527975.1). Lineage (GTDB taxonomy): Bacteria > Pseudomonadota > Alphaproteobacteria > JAPULJ01 > JAPULJ01 > DATKZM01. Next base: position 84,850 of record DATKZM010000009.1, read on the forward strand.
CGACCAGCTTGTCGCCCAGCACGATCTTGCGGGTCACGTCCTGCAGGCGTTCGATCATCGCATCGACCTGCGCCTTGTCGCCGAGCTGGTCGTCGAATTCCTTCAGATCGTCGCCGGCGCAAAAGGCGCGGCCGGCGCCGCGAAAGACGATGACCTTGGTGGCGTCGTCCGCCATCGCCTCGCCGAACGCATCATTGAGGTCGATCACCAACTGGTTGCTAATCGCGTTCAGCCGCTCCGGCCGGTTGAGCGTGATTGTACGCACATCTGCATTTCGCTCGGAAAGCACGGTCGTCATTTCGGATCCTCCCTCTTTTGCAGCAGTATAGGGCGGGACCCGAGGAGCGAACATGGCGCGTAAGCCCAGACAGTCTATACGCGAAGCCTGGCAGGAACAGCAGGCCAGGATGGCGGCGCTACGGGCCGATCCCGGATCGCCCACGGCGCGGCGCAAAGCACGGATCGGCGGGCTGGTGATGATCGGGGCCGGGCTGGTGCTGGGCGGCGCCATGGCGGTCGGTTTCTGGCAGGCGGGCCGGGTATTTGTCTGGCTTGCGGCGGTGCCGCTGGCGCTCCTTGGCGTGGGTTTCTGGCCGCTTGTCACTGGCAAGCTGCCAGCGGGCCGAAATCGCCGAACCCGCTAACACCCGGCGGTTAATGAAACGGCCGCCCGCGCCGGATCGGCGGGCGGCCGCGTTCACACGATCAAGTGCGGGTCGCTATTTCTTTTGCGCTTCGACCTCGAGCCAGATCTCGACCTGGTCGCCGATTCCCTTCAGCGCGTATTTCATGCCCCAGTTGCTGCGCATGATCTTGGTCGAGGCCGAAAAGCCGGCGGTCGGGATCTTATTGTATCCAGGCAGCGGGTTTGGGCCCATCCGGTTGAACGTGACGTCGAGAGTGACCGGCTTGGTCACGCCGAGCAGCGTTAGGTTGCCGTGGATCTTGCCGGTCTTGGCGCCGGTTTTCTCGATTCGGGTGGAGACGAACTTCATCTCCGGAAATTCCTTGGCGTTGAAGAAGTCGGGCGAGCGCAGATGCTCGTTGCGCTTCTTGTGGTTGCTGTCGACGCTCGCCGTCTTGATGACGACGCTCACCGAACTCTTGGTGATGTCCGCCTGGTCGAAGACGATATTTCCCCTGACGTCGTTGAAGCGAACCTGCAACCGCGAGTAACCGATATGCATGACGCGGAAATGCGCGCTGGCGTGGTCGGGGTCGATGGTCAGCTTGTCCGCGGCGCCTGCCGGCAGGGTCGTCAAGATTGTGGCGGCTGCGAGCGCGCCGAATATCGTTTTGAACTTCATGGGTGGTTTCCTTTTGCTTGGGAGGGAGGGGATGGTGAGATTTCGAGGGGGTACTAGTAGCCGCTGCCCGAATCGCTCGAGAGCGCCGCCACGACAGCGCCGGCCGCGGCCGGGATCGCGACGATCGCGCCATAGAGAAAGGGATTGAGCAGCCTGCCGGCCTTGCCCTTCAGCGCCACGCGCCGGGCGAGAAAATCTGCCGCGAATACGAGCAGGATCAAAGCCAATGCCCACTTGCTGACCCTGCCCGCGAAAAGCGCCATCACCGCGACGAGCACGATGAGCGCACCCGCCGCGCCGAACGCGCCGGTACCGCCGAAGCCGAACGTCTCGCCGCGCAGATAGCCGATGTAAGCCAATAACAGAAATCCGGCGGTCGCAAAGGCCAGACCGATCGAGAGCTGCGACAGCGAGGCCGAGGCGCCGAACAGCGCCGCCAGCCCCGCACCGGTCGCGGCGACGAAGACCATGATCGCGGGAGAGAGCGCGTGACGGGGGTCGGCCTCGACATCGGCCTGGCGCGCGGCGGCCGCAACGCGCCAGAACACCAGGATCGATCCCGCGAAAAGCGCCAGCACTGTGAGGAGGTCGCCGATTCCGGGGCCGGCGCTGATCGTGCGCCAGGCGAGCCAGAGGAGCGCGATCGCGGGGAAGGTGAAACTGAAGGCGTGGCCCGCCTTGCGTCCGCTCCCCGTGAGGTCGATCGCAAGACCGGCCACCAGACCCAAGAGGGCGAGATAGAAGACCTTCTGGCTTGAAGCGGGGGGCGGAAAAGCGGGAATGCCCAGCAGGTTCCAGTAGCAGGCCAGGAAACCGAGCCCGGCAGCGGCCACCGCAAGCAGCCGGCCCCTTTGCGCGCCGAGCGCGAAGCGGATCACCACGGCCAGCACCAGCGCCGCCACGAATGGCAGTCCGGTGCTTTGCACGATCGGATCTTGCAACAAGGACTGCATCGCCGCCGTTGCCACTCCTTGCGGGCGCTTGAAGGCTGGGCGCCCTGTTCATCCTTCGCGCGCCCACAACGGCGTCGGCCGACCCTCCGCGAAACAGCCGCTGATAATGGCGAAGCCGGCCTGCCGCGGCCATTGCGGCGGGCATCACATTTCTGTGATCCCGCGTCGTCTTCCAGCTCAGACAGCGCCTGTGGCGTCGCTCGTAAAGGGGCTGGATTCGTCGAACGCCGTGACAATACCGCCAAAGCAAATGCGCCGCGCATTGTTAACCATGTATTTTCCTTCAACTTGCAAATCGGTAACGTTTTATTCATTATTATTTAAAATTAAAGAATATAAAGGGTGCTGGCCAAATTGGCCGCGCCGGGAGCGCAAATTGAGCAGCGGGCAATCGCGCAAGCGGTCTCGAACAAAGGACACAAACGCGGCGGCCAAACGCAAGCACAGGCTGCCCAGCGGATCGGTGCTGCGCGACTGCTATCGCATCAAGCGGGTGCTCGGCATTGGCGGCTTTGCGATCACCTATCTTGCCTACCACACCGGCCTTGAGCAGCCGGTCGCGATCAAGGAGTACCTGCCCGACAACCTGGCGCTGCGCACCGAGGACAGCATCACCGTGCGGCCGCGGCTCGGCGAGGAGCAGAAGTTCAAATGGGGCCTCTCGCGCTTCACCAGGGAAGCGCGCCTGCTGGCCCAGTTCAGCCATCCGGGGATCGTGCCGATCACCGACCTGTTCGAGGCCAACGGCACGTCCTACATGGTCATGGAATATGTCGAGGGCGAAAGCCTGGCCGAGCTTCTGGAGCGCAGGAAGACGCTCGATGAAGACGAGATGCGCGATATCTTCGAGCCGATCCTCGATGCGCTGGAAGAGGTCCACGCCCAGGGCATCCTGCACCGCGACATCAAGCCCGCCAACATCGTGGTTCGCGAGAACGGCAGCGCGGTGCTGCTGGATTTCGGCTGCTCGCGCCACACGATGGGCGAGCGAAACCAGAACCTGACGGTCGCCCTGACGCCTGGCTACGCGCCGGGCGAGCAGTATTCGAGCAAGGGCAAGCAGGGCCCGTGGACCGACATATACGCGGTGGGGGCCTCGATCTATCGGGCGATCTCGGGCTTCCATCCGCCCGAAGCGCCCGACCGCCTGCTGAGCGATGAGTTCTCGCCCTTCGCGGAGCTGATCGGCGAGGGCTACAGCGCCGCCTTGCTCAACGCGCTCGACTACGCATTGGCGGTCAAGCCCGAAGAGCGGCCGCAGGACGTCACGGCGTTTCGGCGCATGTGGTCGGGCGAGGCCATCGGGCCAGCGACAGTGGTGCCGTATATCCAGGAGGAGGCGCTGGCGCCCATTGTCAACCGTGCGCGGCCGGCGGCGAACTGGACGAGCCGGGTGCAGGGCACACTGACGGCGACCATATTCGCGGCGCTGATCGGCGCTGGTTATCTCACTTGGACCGAATACAAGGAGGCTCAGGCGGTCTACCGCGTGGTCGCCAAGCACGGCGACAGGATGCAGCTCGAGGCCACGCGCATCGCCAGTGAGCGCGCAAGACTGCACGCGGCAATCGCGCGCCGCGAAAAGATCGTCGAGACGATCCGCGCGGAAAAAGAAAAGGAAAAAGAGAAGCAAGCGAGCGCGGCGGCGGCGGGGCCACGCCGGAAGACGAAGCAGAGCGCCCAGCGGCCGGAACAGGTACTGCCGGCGGAAAAGAAACAGCCCTATTGCCGGGATGTCGGCGGCTACGAGGCTTACATGAAAAGAACCAGCCAGGTGTGCAAGCTCTACTGACGCGCACCCGCCACCCGGGGGCCCTCCCCCTCAAGGGGGGTGGGAGTTCGTCGTCTGCGAACAATGGCCACTAAACGGAAAATGCTCTAGCCGGCCTCGGGCCCTTCGCCCGGGCCTTTGAGTTCGACCGCGTTGCCCTCGGGGTCCTTCAGATAGATCGACTGGCCATAGCCGTCGGCGCCGTAGCGACGGCCGATTTCACCAGGTGCCACGCCGTGCGCCATCAAATGGTCGAGCAGCGCGGCCTCATCCCAGGGCCGGATCGACAGGCAGAAATGGTCCATGTTGTGCGCTTGCGTGCCCGGCGGCGGGCCGCCCTCGCGGCCCAGCTTGCCGGCCACATCGACGATGTCGATCAGGCCCGAGCCGGCACGCAGCTGGGTGAGGCCGAATTCGTCCTGTACTTTCTCGACCGGACAGCCGAGCACGTCGCGATAGAAGGCGACCATCGCGGACACACCCTTGGCGCGGATGACGATGTGATCGAGGCCGAGAATTGTGAACATGGTCGCTAATGTGGGTCGGGTTGCGCGTGCCGGCAATTAGCCGGAGGCCAAGTCGCGCGTAGTTAAGCGGGTCGAAGACCCCTACGGCGTCACCACGACGCGGCCGACGATCTTGCCGTCGCGCAGATCCTCGACCATCTGGGCGACATCCGCCAGCGGGCGTTCGGCGACCGGCATCGGCTTGACCTTGCCGTCGCGGACCAGCGCCATCAGCGCGGCCATCTCGTCGGGCCGGCCGGTATAGGAGCCCTGGATGCCCATGTTCTTCAGCGGCAGCATCGGCAGCGCCATGCGCAGCTCGCCGCCCATCAGCCCGACCATTACGGCAAGCCCGCCCTTGGCGACGGCGCCGGTGGCGAATTTCGCCGAGGCATCGTTGCCGACGAAGTCGACCACCGCCGGGGCGCCGCCGCGGGTCAGCTTGGCGACCTGCTTGCCGGCGTCCGCCTCGCGGCTGTCGATGAGATGAGCGGCGCCCGCCGCCTTTGCCGCCTCGAGCTTGGCGGGATCGATATCGGCGACGATGATCTCGGTATCCATGATGGCTTGCGCGATCATAACGCCGGCAAGGCCAACCCCGCCGGCGCCGACGATGAGGAGGAAGCTGCCTTGTGCGCGGGACTGCACCTTCTTCAGCGCGCCAAACGCCGTGAGCCCCGAACAGGCATAAGTGCAGGCGAGCGAGGCCGGCGCGTCGCCGTAGTCGTGGAGGTAGCGCGGGTGGGGCACCAGAACATGATCCGCGTAGCCGCCGTCGACATTGACGCCGAGCGCCGCCGGCCGGTTGCAGAGCTGCTCGTCGCCGCGTTGGCACGTCGCGCACTCGCCGCAGCCGATCCAGGGATAGACCACGCGGCTGTCGCCGACCGAAACGCCCGACGCCCCACTTGAAGCATCGGGCCCGAGCGCCACCACCTCGCCGACGATCTCGTGGCCGAGGGTGAAGGGCAGCGCCTGCTGGCTGCCGCGCGTGTCGAGCCTGCGCTCGCCGCCGAGGCCGAAATAGCCTTCCCAGAGATGGACGTCGGAATGGCAGACGCCGCAGGCGCCGACCTTGATGAGGACCTGGGCCCCCTCGGGCGTCGGCGTGGCGTGTTCGTGCGCGGTGATCGGGCCGCCATGCTCGTCGAACTGGTAGGCTTTCATGGGACTGCGTTCCCCCGGGGACGATGGACCGCCGCTTGTATCGCGCGGGCGGCGGGGAGCGTCAATGGGGGTGGGGGCGGGTTCTGCGCGTTGCGGTCATCCTTCGAGGCTCGCCCTCACCCTGAGGAGCCGCCGCAAGGCGGCGTCTCGAAGGGCGCATGGCGCCTCAAGCGTCCGAGCCAGTAGAAGCTGCGCTCGACTGCCCATCGCCGTGGCCGCGGCTGGAAGCCTTTGACGCCCTTGGGGCGCTGGACGATCTCCACGATATCCGCGATGATTGCCATGAGGTCGTAATCCTTGGGCGTGAAAACCGCCGCCAGGCCCGCCGTCTTGAGCGCTTCGGCGTCGGCGGATGGGGCTGGTGCCCGCCCTTTCATGGTTCGAGACGCGCCGCTCGCGCGGCGCTCCTCACCGTGAAGCTTTGAGGGTGCCAGGATTGTTGGCACCAATCCGGGCCCTTCATTCCGAGGAGCCGCCGGAGGCGGCGTCTCGAGGGATGGCTGAGGAGCCGCCGGAGGCGGCGTCTCGAAGGATGGATGACGCTCGCCGGCGCGGCCAACCACTGGATACGCCCATGACCAAGGAACACCGCTACACCGCCACCACCATCTGGTCGGGAGCGACGACGGGCTACAAGGACTATGCCCGCGCCCACGAGATCCGCATCGATGGCAAGCCGCCGATTGCGGCCTCGTCCGACGCGGCGCTGGGCGGCGACGCGGGCCGCATCAATCCCGAGGACATGCTGGTCGGTGCGCTCTCGTCATGCCACATGCTCTGGTATCTGCATTTGTGCGCCGTGAAGGGCGTGGTCGTCACCCATTACGAGGACGCCGCCCAAGGCGTGATGATCGAGGAGCCCGGCAAGGGCCGCTTTACGCAAGTGACGCTGCGGCCGGTCGTGATGATCACGGCGGAAAGCGACGCCGCGCTCGCCAAATCGCTGCACGAGCGCGCGCATCGCGAATGCTTCATCGCCAACTCGGTGAACTTCCCGATGAAGTGCGAGCCTGTGATCGCCAAGGCGAAGGCGGCGTAGGGCGGCGCAACGCGCCTCTACGCCTCTACCACCATTGTCACCCCGGCCACAGAGCCGGGGTCTATGCGGCGCTTGCAACCCGGTACCGGCCGCCATTCGTCCTCGCGCGACCGATGGACCCCGGCTCGGCCTACGGTCGTCCGGGGTGACGCTGCGGTGGGTGGAGCCTAATTCCGCCGCTCCAGCAGCCCGCGCGCGATCACCTGCGCCTGGATCTCGGCGGCGCCCTCGAAGATGTTGAGGATGCGGGCGTCGCAGAGCACGCGGCTGATCTCGTATTCCTGGGCGTAGCCGTTGCCGCCGTGGATCTGCAACGCGTTGTCGGCATTGGCCCAGGCGACCCGCGCGGCGAGCAGCTTGGCCATCCCCGCCTCGATGTCGCAGCGCCGGCCTGAGTCCTTCTCGCGGGCGGCAAAATAGGTGAGCTGGCGGGCGATCTGGGTTTCCACCGCCATCCAGGCGAGCTTGCCGGCAACGCGCGGAAAATGCGCGATCGGCTTGCCGAACTGGATGCGCCCATGCGCGTAAGCCAGGCCCAGCTCCATCGCGTTCTGGGCGACGCCGACGGCGCGCGCGGCGGTTTGTATGCGCGCCGCTTCGAACGTCACCATGAGCTGCTTGAAGCCCTCGCCCTCGACGCCGCCGAGCAAAGCGTCGGCCGGCACTTCAAAGCCGTCGAAGGCGATCTCGTATTCCTTCATGCCGCGATAGCCGAGCACGCCGATCTCGCCGCCGCTCATGCCTTTCGCCGGAAACGGATCGGCGTCGCTGCCGCGCGGCTTGGGCGCGATGAACATCGACAGCCCGCGATAGCCTTCGTCGGGCGCCCCGGTGCGCGCCAAAAGCGTCATCACATCGGCGCGCGCACCGTGCGTGATCCAGGTCTTGTTGCCGGTGACCTTGTACGTGTCGCCGTCTTTCACCGCCCGGGTGCTGAGCGCAGCAAGATCGGAGCCGGTATTGGGCTCGGTGAAGACCGCCGTCGGCAGCACCGCGCCGCTGGCGATGCGCGGCAGCCATTCGGCCTGTTGCGCCTGCGTGCCGGCTAGACGAATGAGTTCGGCCGCGATCTCCGAGCGCGTGCCCAGCGAGCCGACGCCGATATAGCCGCGTGACAGCTCCTCGGTGACGACGCACATCGCCACCTTGCCAAGGCCAAGCCCGCCCGCATCCTCCGGCACCGTGAGCCCGAAGACGCCGAGCTCGGCCAGCTCCTCGATCAGTTCGATCGGGATCAGCGTGTCCTGCAGATGCCAGTCATGGGCGTTCGGCCGCACCTTGTCCTCAACGAAGCGGTGGAACTGCTCGCGCATCATCCGCAGCGTCTCGTCGCCCAGCCCCGCCGCGCCGAAATGCCCATCGGCGATAAGGCCGGCGATGCGCATCCGCGCGGCATTGGTGTTGCCTGCCGTGATCAGCGTCTTCACCGCCGGCACCGCGAAGGCGACGAGTGCATCGGGTCCAAGTCCCATATCGGATGGCCGCACCACCTCGCCCTGGCTGATGGCGATGCCGCCTCCGAGCTGGGCCAGATACTCGCCGAAGGCGGCCTGCAGGATGAGTTGTTCGAGCTCGCCAAAGCGGCCGTCGGCCTCGAGCCGCTCGGCCCAACCGAGCATGGCCTTCAGGCCCGCGACATAGGTCCGCATCCAAGCATAGCCGTGTGCGGCGAACTGCTCGGCCTCGAGCGCCGCGGCATTGATCTTGCCGGCGTCGCTGACGCGGCCGCCGACCGCGCCGCGCGCGGCATCCGCCAGCGCCTCGGCCGCTGCTGCCGCCTGGCCGCAGGTCTCGATCAAATTGCCGAGGATCGGGCTTTCGCCTCCAGATGCATGCGGGGCCGCCGCTTGGTTCATTATCCGCCCCTGTTCCCTGCGTTCACTTGCCGGTAGAGCAACACCAGATTGACGCGCCGTTGTTCCCTCCCTCTCTGAAGAGGGGGAGGGGATTTATCGCTGCATGCAAATCAATATATCGGTTCAACCGCTAGCCGCGCTCAACCGGGCAGTCGAGCCCTTTCCAGAAGGGCGTTGCGGCCGGATGAATATTGTCCGCCGGCAGATGCTTCAGGATATGCGCCTGGTTGGCCGCGCCCCGTCCGCCGCGCTCGACGGTTTCGGCGGCGATGCGCACGCCGCCCTTGCCGGATTTGAGGTTCATGCGGATCGGCACGAAGCGCGCGGCGACGATGCCGAGCTTGCCCGCGCGCTCGGGCTCGGGCGTCAAGCCGATCAGCCCGATCACCGAGCTGCGCCGCGGCACACCGAGCTGATTGGAGACGAAATTGCCGAGCGAATAGATCACCAGCCCTTCGCGCCCGTCGCTGGTGACATGGCGCTCCCAGGGCTGCATGACGTGGGGATGGCTGCCGATCACCGCCGTCGCGCCCGCCTCAAGCGCCTCGTAGGCGAGCGCGCGCTGCTGCTTGGTCGGCCAGTGCCGGTATTCGGCCCCCCAATGCGGGGTCAGCATCACCGCGTGGATGTCCTCGCGTGCGGCAAGCTCGCGGATCGTCTCCAGCACCACCGCGCGCTGCTTGTAGCAAAGGAGCACCTGCTTGGCCCGGTCGCGGATATCGTTGGTCCCGTAGGTACAGGCGAGCCAGGCGATGTTGTGCGTGCCGACCGCGCTCTTGACTTGCGTCACCGCGTACCATGGCGTCTCCGGCCGCTCGCGGTGGCGGGTGCCGGTGTATTTGAGCCCGGCCGCCTCGAGCGCCTCGATGGTGCGGTCGACGCCGAGCGCGTGGCGGTCGAGCGAATGATTGTTCGCCGTCGAGACGACGTCAAATCCGCCTGACTTCAGCGCCTCGGCAAGCTGGGGATGGTAGTTGAAGGTCGGATAGCCGCGATAGACATGACCGTCATAGCGCACGCTCACGGGCTTCTTGACCGAACGACCGCCGGGGGCGACGTCGCGCGCGGCGGGGCCTTCAAGGTTGCCGTAGGTCACGTCGGCGGCCTGCAGCAGGTCCTTCAGATCCGCCCACAGATCGGCGTAGCCGTCGGGATGCTTGGCCGCGATCTTCTGCAGCCGGTCGTGCAGCAGTACATCGCCGACCGCCGCCACGGTCAGCACCTTGTCGGCGCTGAAGGGATGCGAAAAGCGGATCATCGGCGGTGGCCCCTTGCGCGGTTTGTCGCCCTCGCCGAGAGCGGAGACCGCCACGTCTTTCGGCAAGCGGCAGGCGGCTTCGCTCTGCGCGCCCGCTGGCCCGCCCGCAGCCATGAGCGCACAAGCCAGCGCCGATCCCAGCAGTGCCTCTGCCAGACCTGTGCGACGCGCTCTGCGGGGCTGCACGCCGCTGCGATACTGCTCATCCATTCGACCCTCTGCCCGATCGCCAACCCCTAATGCACAAACTAGGCTGCTCACGCCTCGACCGCGTCCTCGAAGGTCCGCAAGCCCGGGCGCTTTGCCTGTACCAGCACCGCCATATTGCCGGGCTTGTGCTCGTTGCGCATCATCTTCATATGCGCGCGCGGGATCTCGTGCCAGGGAAAGAGCTCGGACATGCAGGGGTCGATCTGCCGCGCCATGACCAGGCGGTTGGCCTGGGCGGCCTGCTTCAGATGCGCAAAATGGCTGCCCTGGATGCGCTTCTGGTGCATCCAGACATAGCGCGCATCGAAGGTGATGTTGTAGCCGGTGGTGCCGGCGCAGAAGACGACCATGCCGCCGCGCTTGACCACGAAACAGGAGACCGGGAAGGTCGCCTCGCCCGGATGCTCGAAGACGAAGTCGACATTGACGCCTTTGCCGGTGTGCTCCCAGATCGCGGCGCCGAACTGCCGCACGCCCTTAAACCACGCTTTGTATTCTTCGGAGTTCACCGGCGGCATCTGGCCCCAGCAATCGAACTCCTTGCGGTTGACGACGCCGCGCGCGCCAAGCTGCATGACGAAATCGCGCTTGTCGTCGTCGGAGATGACCCCGATCGCGTTCGCGCCGGCAGCGGCGCAGATCTGCACCGCCATCGAGCCGAGCCCGCCCGAAGCGCCCCAGACCAGCACGTTATGGCCCGGCCGCAGGATATGCGGGCGGTGGCCGAACAGCATGCGCCAGGCGGTCGCCAGCACCAGCGTGTAACAGCCGCTTTCCTCCCAGGTCAGATGCTGGGGCCGCGGCATCAATTGCTGGGCCTGGACGCGGGTGAACTGGGCAAAGGATCCGTCCGGCGTCTCGTAGCCCCAGATACGCTGCGAGTTGGAGAACATCGGATCGCCGCCGTTGCACTCCTCGTCTTCGCCGTCATCCTGGTTGCAGTGGATGACGACCTCGTCGCCGATCTTCCAGGCGTGCACCTTGTCGCCGACCGCCCAGACGATCCCGGAGGCGTCGGAGCCGGCGACATGGTAGTCGGCCTTGTGCACGTCAAAGACCGAAATCGGCGTGCCGAGCGCGGCCCAGACGCCGTTGTAGTTGACGCCGGCGGCCATCACCATGACCAGCACGTCGTGGCTGTCGAGGACCGGCACATCGACGGTTTCGACCTGCATCGCCTGGTCGGGCTCGCCGTGGCGCTCGCGCCGGATCGCCCAGGCATACATCTGCTTGGGCACATGGCCGAGCGGCGGGATCTCGCCCATCTCGTAGAGATCCTTGCGCGGCCGCTCATCGGCCTCGAATTCGACAACCTTGGCCGCTTCACTCATCGCAGCGTCTCCTTTGCCGGCCGCTTCCGGGGGTGGCGGCCTCGCGAATGCAAGGCGCTGCCCGGCAAAACCACAGGCATTGTCAATCATTCACCCCTAATGTTGCCTTAGGGATTTATTGTCTTCTAGCGCTTCACAGGTTATATTGCAACGCACAATACGTCAGAATGTTTCCCTCATTAGCCCTAGTTTGTAACTTTATGTCTGAAAACCAATCTATTTCGACATTTCTGCCAAGACTTGCGGCCAAACCGCTCGTGGGGATGCGCGCATGAGCGCCAAGAAACGCAACGACGCTGCGGCGCACAAGAACGGTATTGGCCCAACCAGCCGCGACCGGCCTTGGCTCATCCGCACCTATTCCGGCCATTCCTCGGCGGCGGCTTCCAACGAACTCTATCGGAAGAACCTTAAGGCTGGGCAAACCGGGCTTTCGGTCGCCTTCGATCTGCCGACCCAGATGGGCTATGACAGCGACCATGCGCTGGCGCGCGGCGAGGTCGGCAAGGTCGGCGTGCCGATCGGCCATCTGGGCGACATGGCGGCGCTGTTCGAGGGCATTCCGCTGGCGAGCATGAACACCTCGATGACGATCAACGCGCCGGCGCCGTGGCTGCTCGCGCTCTATATTGCCGCCGCTGAGGACCAGGGCGCCGCGCGTACAGCGCTCACTGGCACCACCCAGAACGACGTGGTCAAGGAATACCTCTCGCGCGGCACCTATATCTTCCCGCCGGAACCCAGCCTGCGCCTGACCACCGACGTCATCGCCTTCACCTACAAGGAACTGCCGAAGTGGAACCCGGTCAATATCTGCAGCTACCACCTGCAGGAGGCGGGCGCGACACCGGTGCAGGAGATCGCCTACGCGCTGGCCAACGCCGTCGCGGTGCTGGAGCGCGTGCGGGCCGGCGGCCAGGTGCCCGAGGCAGATTTCCCCACCGTGGTGGGCCGCATCAGCTTCTTCGTCAATGCCGGTATCCGCTTCGTCACCGAGATGTGCAAGATGCGCGCGATGGCGCGGCTGTGGGACGATATCTGCGAGACGCGCTTCGGCGTTTCCGACCCCAGGCTGCGGCGCTTCCGCTACGGCGTGCAGGTCAACTCCCTCGGCCTCACCGAGCAGCAGCCGGAGAACAACGTCTACCGCATCCTGCTGGAGATGCTCGCGGTCACCCTGTCGAAGGATGCGCGCGCCCGCGCCGTGCAACTGCCGGCCTGGAACGAAGCCTTGGGTCTGCCTCGCCCGTGGGACCAGCAATGGTCGCTGCGCCTGCAGCAAATCGTCGCCTACGAGACCGATCTCCTTGAGTTCGGCGACCTCTTCACCGGCTCGCAAGTCATCGAAACCAAGACGGCGGAGATCGAGGCCGCCGCCCGCGCCGAGCTCGCCCGCATCGATGAGATCGGCGGGCTGATCGCGGCCGTCGAGCAGGGCTACCTCAAGGCGCGGCTCGTCGAATCGAACGCCGCGCGCGTCGCCGCGATCGAATCGGGCGAACAGGTCGTCGTCGGCGTCAACAAATGGACCGAGAGCGAACCCTCGCCGCTCACCGCCAACGCCGGTGATGAGGACGGCGGCTTCCTCGCTGTCGACCCCAAGGAAGAAGCGCGCGCCATTGCGCGGCTCACCGCCTGGCGCGAGGCCCGCGACGACAAGGCGGCCACGGCCGCGCTCGGCGAACTCGAAGCCGCTGCGCGCTCAGGCGCCAACGTCATGCCGCCCTCGATCGCCTGCGCCCATGCGGGCGTGACCACCGGCGAATGGGGCGAAACCTTGCGGCAAGTCTTCGGCGACTACCGCGCACCCACGGGCGTCACCGCCGCCGCGCCTGCCCCACGCGACGAGGCGGGCGCCAAGCGCCTTGCCGATCTGCGCGCCCGCGTCGACGAGGTCAGCGGGCGCATATTTGGTCGTGGTGGGGGCCGCATCAAGCTGCTGGTCGGCAAGCCCGGCCTCGACGGCCATTCGAACGGCGCCGAGCAGATCGCCGTGCGCGCGCGCGATGCGGGGCTCGAGGTGATCTATGAGGGCATCCGCTCGACGCCCGAGCAGATCGTCGCCGCCGCGCTCGAAGAGGGTGTCCACGCCGTCGGTCTCTCGATCCTCTCCGGCTCGCATCGGCCGCTGATCGAAGCCGTGCTGGTCGGCCTCGCGGCGGAAGGCCTGACCGACGTTCCCGTTGTCGCCGGCGGCATCATCCCCCCCGCCGACGCCGAGGCGCTCAAAGCGGCGGGCTTGACCGCCGTATTCACGCCCAAGGATTACGACCTGACCGCGATCATCGCCGACATCGTCGAGATCGTCGATCGGGCGCAGCGCGAGGCGGCGTAGAGGCTGCGGCCCTTCGTCTATCCTTCGAGGCTCGCCCTCGCATTCGCTCGGGCTCACACCTCTCGATGAGCAGCGGTGCTTGCGTCAAACGCGTATGCTCATCCTCGTATGCTCATCGTGAGGTGCGAGCGCGAGCGAGCCTCGAAGGATGGATGACAGGGCGTAGATCTATTCCGCCGCCGCCGCCTCTCCGGCGGTAAGGCGCGCGATCACCTCGTCGGTCGACATCACATCGGCGAAGACCTGCACCAGGGCGCCCAGCGAATAGTTGTGATCCTCGTCGGTCAGCGCCGCATTGGCGTCCGAGACCATGACCGTCTTGAAGTTCAGCATCATCGCATCGCGCGCGCTCGACTCGCAGCAGACATTGGTCAGCGTGCCGGTGATGACCACCGTGTCGCGGCCCTCGGCGCGCAGCCGCGCCTCGATGTCGGACGAGCCCTGGATGAAGGCGGAGAAGCGGTTCTTGTAGAGCTGCCAGTCCTCGGGCGCGGTGACGAGCTCGGGCCATAGGGGATGGCCTTCGCCGCCCTCGCGCAGATGCTCCAGCATCGCCGCGCGGCGCTCGGGCGAGAACATCTCCATCATCATCACCGACCAGCTCTCGGTGATGTCGTCGGGGAAGTTGTTGGTCACCCAGGCAACCCGCCCGCCCGCGGCGCGCAGGGCACCGGCGAGACGGTTGATGTTGGGCACGATCTCGCGCGCGACCGGCACCTCGCCCGCCATGCCGGGGGCGACGAAATAGTTCTGCATGTCGATCACGACGAGCGCGGTCTTGGCCGGATCGAGCCGCTCGAAGAGGTGACTGCGTCCGCCGCGGCGCTTGGCGATGTTGTCGAGCACATGGGGCGGCAGTACGAATGTGTGCATGGGGCCTTGCCCTCCGGTAATCGTCTGTCTGCATGGCACATTAGCACATTCGTCGGCGCACGAAATCGTCACCCGAGCGCCCGAAAATCGTCAAACTGCGGGGTTGAATGGAGCCAACTAAACGGATTGATCGTGGGGCAAGCGATGCGCCTGGAGGCGAAGGCAGCGCTGATAGTGGCAGGTACGGTGGCGCTGGGCGCGATCGTGGGGATTGCGGTCGGCCCTTTGGATATCGGCTGGAGCGTCACCCCGTCGGATTATGACAAATGGCCGAAGACGCCCAACGTGAGCATCGTGCTTCCGGACAACGCCGGCCGGCTGCGGTTCTACCGGCGGGGCACGCACCCTTATCTCGCGGAGTTCGAGCGGCGCCTGGAAATCGTCAGGCCGGATGGGTCGATCCTCAAGCAGGACATTTTTGCGAATACCGGAGGCCAAACCTTCATCAAGCTTTACTGGTATCCTGGCAGTGCGCCTGGTGGCCCATATCTCAGGACGCAGGATCGCCACGGCCAGATCGTCGTCAGCCTTGGCGAGGGCTGGGTTCAGAGACTTGTGAAGCGTGAGGGAAGCTACGCTTTCGTTTGGCCGCGTGGTGACTATGGTGTTGAAATCTGCCTAGACAAAATGGGCCGGCGCCACGCATGCGGCATCAACGCACATACCAAAGGTATTGAATATGTGACGAGACGGGTGCCGGCGGTTGTTCGGAATGGCGCCGGTACGTATGTCGGTCTGATTGATGGACGCTTTGGCCCACTGGTCTTTGTGCCGGCGTCGCTCAACAGCAACCCCGGGCCTATCCAGTGATGTCCCAGCATTGATGAGTTTTCCCGCCCACTAAGATTGACCTTGCGGCCAGTCTCGGGATTGATGCTCCGGCGTGCAGTCAAGCCCAAGGTGATGCCGCGATGGGTTCTCTGAACTCCGACCTCTTTCTCGCCTTCTGTCTTGCCACCACGGCGCTTGTGCTGTTGCCGGGTCCGATCGTCACGCTGGTGATCGCCAACGCGATCGCCCATGGCCGCCGCACCGGGCTTGCGACCGTGGCTGGTGCGAGCACGGGCAATGCCCTCCTGGTGGCGGCCGGCGCGCTGGGGCTCACGACCCTGCTGGCGCTGCTGGCCGACATTTTCGAGTATGTGCGCTGGGCCGGCGTCGCCTATCTGATTTATCTGGGCCTCAGGCAATGGCGCGAGGTCGTGCGGGCGAGCGCCGCGCCGGGGACCATTGCGATGCCGCGCGGCCGTAACGTCTTCGGCCAGGGCTTTGTCGTCGCGATCACCAATCCCAAGACGATCCTCTTCTACGCCGCCTTCTTCCCGCAATTCATTGATCGCGGCCTGCCGATCGCCCCGCAACTCCTGGCGATGAGCGTCGCCTTCGTTGTGATCGCCATCATGTTCGACGGCGCCTACGCGCTGCTGGCCGCACGCATCCGGCCGCTGTTGCTCGGCCGGCGGCGCGGGCGCATCCGCGCCGGGCTTACGGGCTCGCTGTTGATCGGCACCGGGCTTGGCCTGGCGCTTGCCCGGCGCGGGCCGGGCTGATCGCCCCCAGGCTTATTGTCCCAGGCTTATCGGTCCAGGCGCAGCTTTATGCCGAAGAAATTCTTGCACTTTCCGGCGTTGCTCGGCTTTCGCCAATCGTAGATGCGCACGCGGCCGGTTAGCCCGGCCACCTTGAGGATCGATGCCGCTGCGTCGTCGCGAAAGGTCGGGCACTCGACGATGATCGTTTTGTAGAGCGATGCCGGCACGTTGTAGCCGTAATCGCACTCGACCCTCAGGCCGGCGCGGCGCAGAATGGCGCAGTAATCGCGCGCCGGTGTCCGTGCTTTGACCGATACCCAGATCTGCCGGCCGCGCAGCGCCGCCAGCCCGGGCGAGACGCCGCCGAGTTGCGTGCCGCCGCCACTGCCTCGCGAATTGCCGCCCGAGTTTCCGGCGCCGTTTCCGGCGCCTTCGGATTCGTCACCGCCGCCGCTGGAACCGCCGCCGCCGGGATCGCGGCCACCGGGGTCGGATGCGCCCGGATCGCGGCTGCCGCCCTGTGAGCCTCTGCCCTGTGAGCCTCCGCCCTGGCCTCCACGGGCGGTGCCGCCCGCGCCCGCATTGGGGCATGAATATGACTGGGTAAAGCGCGCGGCGCCCTGCCGGATCTCCTTCTTGGCGAAGCTGACGACACGCATTTGCGGTCCCGACAGGGGTCCGCTGGTATGGCTGAAGGCGCGCTGGATAACCGGTCGGCGGATACTGCCTGTTCGGCTTTGGCCGCTCCAGGTGAGACGGCGACCAGCGCTGAAAGCGTAGAGATAAAAAACCCTGTTGTGGGTTCGCAAGTTACGGCTCAACGTGGCGCCGGCTCGCATCACCATCCAGCCATGCGTGACCCAGTGGCCCGCCGGATCGCGGACCCTGCGCGCGACATAGATCAGCCGATTGCAGCGATTGACCACGGTGAGCGTGTAGGGAAAGCTCTGCGCGCCCGCTTGGCGCGGCTCCACGCCCAAGGTTACGAGCGCCGCGAGGCAGAATGCCGCCAAGGCCGGCAGCGGTGCGATGGACTTTGTCATGGCGGTTCCGTCATCTTCGATGCGAAGGGCGCGGCGCGTTCAGCGGTTCACGTAAATCGTGATCTCATGATATTTGCCGCAGGCATTCTCGCGCTGCCAGTTCTTGGTCTGCAGATCGCCAAGCCCGAGATAGGCTTTCAGGGCTCGGGCGTGGCCGGCGTCGTGCTCGGGACAGCGCAGGATGACGGTGTTCAAGGTTGAGGCGTGCTTCTCGTAGCGGCAGCGCACCTGCATCCCTGCACGGGTCAGCATGGCGCAGTAGTCGCGGGCCGGCACCGTCTTGGTCAGCAGCCAGACGCGCCGACCGCGCAATGCACCCAACGCCGGAGGAATGCTGCCGACCTGCGTGCCGCCGCCGCCGGCCCCATCGCTGCCGCCTGATTGCCCGCTTCCATCGCCGCGCGGTCCGATCTCCGGCAAATGATCACCGCCGCCGCCGGGATCTCGGCCGCCGCCCTTGCGAGCGCCGCCGGTCTCGCCGGTGCACAGATAAGTCTGCCGGAACCCGACCTTGTTCTGCGGAATGCGTTTGCGGTCGAAATGGACGAAGATCACCTCGGCGGCGTCAATCGGTCCCGTGGTATGCGTAAAGCGCCGCATGACAACCGGCCGGCGCGCGCTGTTCGGCTTGCGGTAACCGTGCCAGGATATCTGGCGGTCGGCGCTGACGGCATAGAGGTAGAAGATGCGGTTTCTCGAATTGAGCAATCTCGTGCGGGACTGGCCAGCCTTGACCACGATCCAGCCTCGTGTGGTCCACTCGCCGGAAAACGCCTTCGCACGCCGGGCGACATAGATGGTGCGATTGCACTTGTTGATGATCTGAAGCTTGTAGTTCGTGCTCTGCGCCAACGCCGTGCCGCCAGCAAAAGCCGCGCATGCGCCGGCCACGGCGAGCGTGATGGTCCGCGACCATATCCGCATCCTGCTATCCCTTTCGATTTCAATTGCGCCGAGGGTCCGGCGCCTAAGGTCCCGCCAATCGATCGATGGCGATTTGTCGTTTCTTATCATTCGAAACTATAGGCAATGCCGCCGGCCTTGGACAATCGTCGGCGGGGAATTTTTCGCATCCGAGTTGCTTTTTTCGTTGTTGCGGTGCCAATCCACCGCCGCGCTCGCCTGCAAATTGGCAATCAACACAGTTTCTTCGCGCGGGAGTGGGCGGATCGGACGGTCAGAACCGAACTCAAATGGGGTGGTGCGACGCTAGAGCACGATCGCGTCACAGTGATCTGGTGTGACGCGTGACCGGTGCTCTAAATATATGTGATAGATCAAGATTCACGTCTCAGATCGCTGCGATCTGAGACGATCTTGATCTAGAAAATCTGCAGCAGCCAGTAAACCGGCCAGATCATGGCGAAGAAAACGGCCTTGATGCCGAGCCAAAGGAATGCGCCAAGACAGTCGCCCAGATTGCCGCAGTCCGGCCAGCCGCGGGCGACGATCCAAGCGAACGTCGCTGCGCCGCCAACGAACCAGGCAAGCACCGACCAGATGCAGCCGTCGGGCATGCGCTCGTAGCCCGCGCCGCCATGCAGCGGCCGGCGCCAACGGAACCGGGGTGCGTCCTTTCTGTCGCCCTTCGCCAGGGCCGCCTCCCGCGATGGGTTTGCGGATCTAGGCGTAAGGGAACAACCATTTGCGGAGAGGAGGCAAGAAAAACCAGCGGTCCGGCCGCGCCCCGCGGGCGAACGCTGGGATGGTGAACGCGCGCGCTGGCGTCGGCCGGGCGCTTTCGGCAGGATGGCAGCCTGGCCGATACGAATGCGAACAGGGGAGACGGGTGCGATGAAAATATTCGTGATAGCGACGCGAAGCGGCGATCCGGACGAGATCGCCAAATTGCTGGAACCGGAAGCCAAGATCGCGCTTCAGATGGTTGCCGATGACTTCGTGCGCGAGATCTATAGCCGCAAGGACGGCCGCGGCGCCGTGCTGGTCGTCGAGGCGGACAGCCTAGAAGGCGCGCAGGAGCGGCTCGGCAAATTGCCGCTGGTCGCGGCCAAATTGCTCGATCTGGAATTCTATCCGGTGGGCGCCTACCGGGCGATCACGGCGATGGCGAACGCCTGAGGCCGCCTCCCGCCGGTGAGCGCGCTGGCGGCGGCCGTGGCTGCGGCGTAGTCTTTGGCGATGTCCAAGATCGCACCTGTCATGATGGTGGTGCTGCTGATCGCGGTGCTCGCGGTGTTGCTCGTTGGCGTCTTTGCGATGGCGCGCGGCGGCGTCTTCAACGCCAAGTATGCGAACAAGCTGATGCGCGCCAGGGTGGCGCTGCAGGCGCTGGCGATCGTCGTTCTGGGCATCATCTGGCTGGCGATGCGCGCCTGAACGCCGGCGCCATCGGCGGCGTTGTTATCGGTGTTATCGAGGGTTCGAACCGGGAAATCCCAACACGATGGTCAAGCTCAACAAGATCTACACCAAGACCGGCGACAAGGGCGAAACGGGGCTGGGCGACGGCTCGCGCGTGCCCAAGCACGCCCCGCGCGTGGCCGCCTACGGCACCGTCGACGAAACCAATGCGGTCGTTGGGCTGGCAAGGTTGGAGACAGCCAGGCTCAGCGACGCAGGCGCGGCCGACGCGATGCTGGGGCGGATCCAGAACGACCTCTTCGATGTCGGCGCCGATCTCTGCACACCGGAGCAGGACAGCCCCGCCTATCCGCCGCTCAGGGTTTCAGCGGCGCAGGTTGTCCGGCTCGAGGCCGAGATCGACGAGATGAACGCCGAGCTGAAACCGCTCAACTCTTTCATCCTGCCGGGCGGCGGCGCGGCCGCGTCGTGGCTGCACTTGGCGCGCACCACCGCGCGGCGCGCCGAGCGGCTGATCACCGCGCTCGCCGAGACCGAGCCGGTCAACCCGCACGTGGTGACTTATATGAACCGTCTTTCGGACCATTTCTTCGTGATGGGACGCTATCTGAACAACAAGGGCTCGGACGATGTGCTGTGGGTCCCGGGGAAAAACCGATGAGCGAACAAACAAACACGCAGATACTGGTGCGCGAGATACCGACGGGTGCGCTGACGCCGGCGCATTTCGAGGTCGCGCAGGCGCCGATGCCCGCGCTGGGCGAAGGCAGGGTGCTGGTGCGCCACATCCTGCTCTCGCTCGATGCCGCCAACCGTGCCTGGATGCAGGGCGAGACCTACCGCAAGGCCGTGGTCGCGGGCCAGGTGATGGATGGCTTCGGGGTCGGCGAGGTTGTGGCCTCCGAGGACGATGGCTTCGCCCCAGGCGATATCGTTGGCGGCGCATTTGGCTGGCAGCAGTATGCGGCACTGTCGGCGCGCGCGCTGATCAAGCTGCCCAAGGGCTATCGGCCGCTCAGCCATTTCCATTCGGTGCTCGGCATTGCCGGCCGCACCGCTTATCACGGGCTCATCTGGATCGGCGAGCCCAAGGAAGGCGACACCGTCGTGGTCTCTGCCGCCGCCGGTTCGGTCGGCCAATATGTCGGGCAGATCGCCAAGCTCAAGGGTTGCCGTACCATCGGTATCGCCGGCGGACCGGAGAAATGCGCCTTCCTGACGGGCGATCTCGGCTTCGACGGCGCGATCGACTACAAGGCCGAGCATGTCCGAAAGCGTCTCGCCGAGCTGGCGCCCGACGGCATCGACATCTACTTCGACAATGTCGGCGGCGACATCCTGGAGGCGGCGCTGTTCAATATGGCGCAGTTCGGGCGGGTCGTTTGCTGCGGCGCAATCTCGCAATACGACACGACAGAAATGACCAGCCCACGCGGCATTCCCGGCGTGATCGTCTTCAAACGCCTGAAGATGCAGGGCTTCATCGTGATGGACTTCGCCGACAAGGACGCCGAGGCCAGCCGCGATCTCATGACCTGGACGGCCGGTGGAAAGCTCAAGATCGTCGAGGACGTGCTCGAGGGGCTGGAACGCGCGCCCGAGGGGCTGATCGGGCTCCTGCACGGCGACAATCTGGGCAAGCGCATGGTCCGTATCGGCCCTGATCCGGACTAGTGTGATGGTTCCGAAGTTCGTCGCATCCAATGCGACGAACTTCGGGGGCTGAATCACACTAGAATCATATATTCAGTGGCCTGCTTGTCCCGGAACTTCGTGGGACGAATTTCCGGGGCAGGACACTAGCTGGGAGGCGAAACGTTGGCGCGAATTGGCTCGTGCCCGGTGGTTTCCGGGTTCGATCCAGTTCCGTTGACACGCCCTTGTCATAATCCTAATGTTGCGCCGCAACAAACTGCGGAAGGTGCGATTCCGCAAAGACAATCGGTTGGGCATGACGTCGCCGGGCTTCGCGGGGGAGGCGCCGGCATTTCCTTTCGAAGCAGCGAGCGCGGGCCCTGATCGGGGCGTCCGGAGGTATGCGATGAAGGTCCTGGTCGGGGTCAAACGCGTGATCGACTACAACGTCAAGATCCGCGTCAAATCCGACGGCACGGGCGTCGAGATGCAGAACGTCAAGATGTCGATGAATCCGTTCGACGAGATTGCCATTGAAGAGGCGATCCGCCTGAAGGAAGCCGGCGCGGTGAGCGAGATCGTCGTCGTCTCGATGGGCGCGCAGCAGTGCCAGGAGACCATTCGCACGGCGCTGGCCATGGGCGCGGACCGCGGCATCCACGTGCTCACCGACGATCCGCTCGAGCCGCTCGCGGTCGCCAAGCTCTTGAAGGCCATCGTCGACGAGGAGGCGCCGGAGCTGGTGATCCTCGGCAAGCAGGCGATCGACGACGACGCCAACCAGACCGGCCAGATGCTGGCGGCGCTGCTCGGCTGGGCGCAGGGCACCTTCGCCTCCAAGCTCGACAAGGCCGACGGCAAGATCAATGTGACGCGCGAGGTCGATGGCGGGCTGGAAACGCTCACGCTCAAGATGCCGGCCGTCGTCACCACCGATCTGCGGCTGAACGAGCCGCGCTACGCCTCGCTGCCCAACATCATGAAGGCCAAGAAGAAACCGATCGACCAGAAGAGCCCGGGCGATCTCGGCGTCGATACGGCGCTGCGCCTGGAGACACTCAAGGTTTCCGAGCCGCCCAAACGCGAAGCGGGCGTAATGGTCGAGGACGTGGCCGCCCTGGTGGCCAAGCTCAAGAACGAAGCGAAGGTAATCTGATGTCAGTGCTGGTCATCGCCGAACACGACAATGCCGGCATCAAGCCGGCGACGCTGAACGTTGTGACCGCCGCGGCCGAGATCGGCGGGGATGTCACCGTGCTGGTCGCCGGAGAAGGCTGCGACGGCGCCGCGGAGGCCGCCGCCAAGATCGCCGGCGTCGCCAAGGTCCTCAAGGCCGACGGCGCGCATCTGGCGCATGGCCTTGCGGAGAACGTCGCGCCGCTGATCGCCAGGCTTGCGGAGGGATATAGCCACGTGCTGGCCCCGGCCACGACGTTCGGCAAGAACGTCATGCCGCGCGTCGCCGCTCTGCTCGATGTGCAGCAGATATCCGAGATCTCCAAGATCGAGGGCCCGGACACATTCGAGCGGCCGTTCTACGCCGGCAACGCCATTGCCACGGTCAAGTCTTCCGACGCCGTCAAGGTCATCACCGTGCGCGGCACGGCCTTCGATGGCGCCGCCGCCGAGGGCGGCTCCGCCGCGGTCGAGAGCGTCGATGCGGGCGCCGATGCCGGGCTTTCAAGCTTTGTCAGCCAGGAGCTCACCAAGTCCAGCCGGCCCGAACTCACCGCGGCCAAGATCATCATCTCCGGTGGGCGCGGCATGCAGTCGGGCGAGAATTTCGCTTTGCTGGAGGCGGTCGCCGACAAGCTCAACGCGGCGATCGGCGCTTCGCGCGCCGCGGTCGATGCGGGCTTCGTGCCCAATGACTACCAGGTCGGCCAGACCGGCAAGGTGGTGGCGCCGGATCTCTACATCGCGGTCGGGATTTCGGGCGCGATCCAGCATCTTGCCGGCATGAAGGACAGCAAGGTCATCGTGGCGATCAACAAGGACGAGGAAGCGCCGATCTTCCAGGTCGCCGATTACGGGCTGGTCGCCGATTTGTTCAAGGCGCTGCCCGAGCTCGCCGAGGAGCTCGGCAAGGCCGGCGCATGAGCGCCGGTGCCCAGGAGGAGATCGTCGCCAGATGAGCATCAAGAAGATCGGCGTCATCGGTGCGGGCCAGATGGGCCATGGCATCGCCCATGTGGCGGCGCTCGCCGGCTACGACGTGCAGGTGTCCGACATCTCCAAGGAAGCGCTGTCCCGCGCGGTGGACACCATCGAAGGCAACATGATGCGGCAGGCCCGGCGCGGCCTGATCAAGGACGAAGAAGTGGCTCCTGCGCTCAAGCGCATCAAGGTCGGCACGGGCTATGGCGCCTTCAAGGATTGCGACATCGTCGTCGAGGCGGCGACCGAGAACGAAGCGGTCAAGCGCGAAATCTTCAAGGAGCTTTGCCCGTATCTGAACCCCGACGCCATTGTGGCCTCGAATACCTCGTCGATCTCGATCACGCGGCTGGCGGCGGCCACCGACCGCGCCAACAAGTTCATTGGCATGCACTTCATGAACCCGGTGCCGATGATGGCGCTGGTCGAGTTGATCAGGGGACTTGCGACCGACGAAGAGACCTTCGCCACGGTGCGCGAGCTGGCTGCTGCGATGGGCAAGACCGTCGCGGTTTCCGAGGACTTTCCGGCCTTCATCGTCAATCGTATCCTGTTGCCGATGATCAATGAGGCGGTCTACACGCTCTATGAAGGAGTGGGCTCGGTCGAGGCGATCGACGTGGCGATGAAGCTGGGCGCCAACCACCCGATGGGGCCGCTGGAGCTTGCCGACTTCATCGGGCTCGATACCTGCCTTGCCGTGATGCAGGTGCTGTATGACGGCCTCGGGGATTCAAAGTACCGGCCCTGTCCGCTGCTGGTGAAATATGTCGAGGCCGGCTGGCTCGGCCGCAAGGCAGGCCGAGGCTTCTACGATTATTCCGGCGACGTTCCCGTCCCGACGCGGTAGCAGCGGTGGCGCAGATGCGCTAATATGTGCAGTTATGCGGGAAGACGAAGCCCGATGACTTGCGCGTGCGACTTGTTGGCCACCGGCGGCAGTCTGGAGGGCCGTTCGCGGCGCTGTGGCGGGACCATATGAGCGGCCCGCAATTCGATCTCGACACGCTTACGCACCCCGCACTGACGGGCTTGCGAGATTATTGGCGGCGCATCGCCGAAGGCCGGCCGATGCCCGCCCGGCGTGACTTCGAGCCACTCGACATCACAAAAATTCTGCCATTTGCCGTGCTGTTCGACGTCGAGGGAGAGCCGCCGCGTTTCAAGTTCCGCCTCGCCGGCACCGCGGCGACGGAGCGCGCCGGCGTCGATCCGACCGGTCGCTACTTCAATGACTTTCCCAATAGCGAGGTGGCGGTCGAGCGCATGGTTGCGTGCGTGCGCAACTGCCGACCGTATTTCGTGGTAGACGCCTTCGTCTGGTCGGAGAAACCGGACTTGTACTACCAGACGCTCACCCTGCCGATGAGCGACGACGGCAAGACCGTCAACATGCTCGTATCGGCCACGGTGATCGAGGGCGAGTAGACATCGAGGGCGTGTCGATAAGACCTATCGTATCGCCGTGATAACGCGGGTTTCCGCGCCCTCGACCACCAGCGCCGTCAGCACGCCGGAGACGAAGGCGCCGGTGTCGATGCCGATGCGGTTGGGCAGGAATTCGGGTGTCCAGCTGATCGTGTGGCCGTGCACCACGCGCGCCATGTGGTCGGCCTCGGAATCGAGGAAGTCCTCGCGGATCCACATGAGATCCTCATCGTCCTGGGCCGCCAGCGGCACCTCGGGACGAATGCCGGCATGGACGAAGAGATAGCCGCCCTCCGCATGACGCAGCGCCAGGCGATCGAGGAAGGCGTGGTGGCGTTCGGGTATTGCCTCGAAGAGCCCGGCGCGAAGCGCGCGCAGTTTCTCCGGTTCGAAATCCATCCAGTTGCCGGGCTCCACGCCGTAGCTTGCGATCGTGTTCTCCGCGCCATTGAACAGCCAGCCCAGGCCGTCGCCGTCGCCAATGAGGAACTTGGCCATATAATCCTCATGGTTGCCCTTGAGGTAGACCTCCTCGAAGCCGTCGAGGGGCTCGTCGAGCAACATCTCGATGACCCCGAAGCTGTCCGGCCCCCGGTCGATATAGTCGCCCAGATAGACCACGACCTTGCGCTCGATGCCGGCCTTTTTGGGCGCCTTTTTCGCGTCCTTCACGATCTTCTTGCGGAGTGTGGCAAGCAGATCGGCGCGGCCATGGATATCGCCCACGGCATAGACGCGCGTGCCCTCGGGCACCCGGTAAGGCGGCTTGGTATCCGCGTCGTTCAGGAAATCGGCCCGCTCGGAGCCGGCGGGCGCGGTCGCTCGGGACATCCCGCTAATGTAGGGATCGCCCCGCCGCCGCGCCAGCCTGGAAGGCCGGGGCACGGTTATCGGGCAGGGCTCTCATCGCTGTCCACCGGACGCTTCGCCGCGGGGGCGCGCTTATCCAGCTTGGCCGGCTTTGCGGGCTTGCCGGGCTTGAAGGCCGCCCAACGCTCGCGCCCGCCGTGGTTGTCGAGGAAGCTGATCAGCGCCGCCACGATCTTGCGGTCATGGACCGTGCCGACCCCGGCGAGCAGGGTCTCGATCGCCTCGTCGACGCTGATGCCTTCGCGGTGGGCGCGCTGGCTGGTCAGGGCGACGAAGGCGTTGGCGACTGCGACGATACGCGCGCTGACGATGATTTCCGCGCCCTTCAGGCCGTCGGGATAGCCGCTGCCGTCCCAATGCGCCTGAACCTGGCGCAGCGTCTTGACGACCGGGCCGTCGAAGGCCACGCCCTCGAGCAGATCGGCGGTCGCCTGGATACCCTCGTGGACCTGACGCATCTCGTCGGCCGTCAACGCGCCTTGCTTGGTGAGAATTTCCTGGGGCACCAGGATCTTGCCGAGGTTCATAAGCTGGCCGGCGTATTCGGCGGCCTCGCAGTGATCCCGATCGAGCC
The DNA here is from genome assembly GCA_035527975.1 of Alphaproteobacteria bacterium. Taxonomy (GTDB): domain Bacteria; phylum Pseudomonadota; class Alphaproteobacteria; order JAPULJ01; family JAPULJ01; genus DATKZM01. The sequence continues at coordinate 111,017 of DATKZM010000009.1, forward strand.
CGATCTCCTCGGCGACGGCGCGTGCGATGAAGGCGGTGCGGGCCGAATGGTGCGCAGCGTTGGGGTCGCGCCGGTCGACGACGGCGACCAGCGTGCCGACCAGGGCGCGGAGGCTCTTCAAGCGTCCCTCGCGTTCGGTGACGGCGGCGGTCACGTCTTCCTCGACCACCAGTACGCCGCGCGGCAGGTCGCGTTCGAGCGCCAGGGGAATGTGCTTGGTCTGGTAGACCATTTCGTCGCCATCGACCTCCACCCGGTGGACGTCGACGATCTGGCGGCCTTCCTCGGCGGCCTCGCGGTTGAGGCGTTGCAGGACCTTGGCGCGGATCGGGCCGAGCACGGCGTCCAGCGACTTGCCCATCATGTCGGCGCTCTGCATGCCGGAGCGGCGCGCCGCCTCCGCGTTGGCGAACTGAATACGGGTCGCCGCGTCGGCGATGAAGATCGCGTTCGGCTGGGCATCGGTGAGCAGGCTGAGGAAGTTGCGCTGCTGCTCGAAGCGATCGGCCATGTCGCGGAACTTCGCGGCGGCGGCGGTGGCGCGGCGCGAGGCGCCATGACGCCACAGGCCCAGAATTGCCGCACCGACGATAACGACACCGAGCAGAAGCAGAATCAGCATGCGCCGGGCGCGCGAGTCGCTTGGCCCCAGCGCTTCGTCGCGGTCGATCTTGTGCATCAGCACCCACGGCGCGGTCTTAAGCGCCCGGCTCGTCACCAGCACATCGGTGCCGCGGTAGTCGCGGCGGATGGCGAAGTCACCGGAATTGCCGATGGCGAAGGCGGCGGCGAGCTTGGGTGTGTTTTGCGCGAGGCTGCGGGCGAGCGGCTTGGTGCCGTCGGCGAGCGGAGAGAGATAAGTGATCACCGAGCCGTGACGACGGATCAGGATGGTCTCCTGCGTGCCGCCGGGCAGGCCGGGCTGTTTCAGGAGTGGGAAAAGTTCGGCGGCGACCGGCTTGATGCCAAGCACGATGCCGATCTGCCGGTTGTGCTGGATGCCGAAGATCGGCCGCACGAAGGCGATCGACACTTTCCCCGAAGGCGCGCGGAAGGGGCCGAAAAAGGCGCTTTTGCCGCGCGGCAGGCGGCCGATGAAGGTCCGCAGATCGCTCTCGATCGCCGGGAAATGACCAGTCGAGACCAGCATTCGGCCGGTCATGTCCATCAACGCCAGCCCGGCCACTCCGGTGCGGGCCACGTTGGCGCGTGCATCCGGTCCAAGCGGCCGCGCCTGAAAGCCGGTGCGTGCCGCGGTCACGGTCAGCAATGTGCCGAGATACTGGGCCTCGGCAGGCTGGGTTCCGGCGCCGCTGCGCCTGTCGATGTTGAGGCGGGTGAAGTAGAGCTTGAGCGCCTGATTGTCGGCAAGGCCTTCGAGGGTGTTGTGCTGGCGACCGATCCAGGCCTCGACCGCCGAGGCGCGGCTGTCGGCGATGATGCCGAGGCGGACCTGCCAGGACTGAATGTCGCGGTCGCGCGCATCGTTCACGAAGCTGAGGATCAGATAGACCGTGGCCGCCACGGCCGCGACGATGCCGGCGAAGGTCGCGCCGATCTTGAGCACCATGCGCGGTTCGCCCTTCAGATCGAACTGCGGGCCGGTCCTGTTGACGAACGTACTGGGCTTGGCCGTGGCCGACGAATGAACTGCCATTTGATCCTGCCGCGATCGGTTGCGCCGGGCGGAATTGGCCCAGCAATCGGCCAAAACCCTAAGGCCGCAGGCGTTAATATTTGATTAACCTTAGACGCCGGCCGCCCCCGCCCGCGTCATTTCCGCCCCCGCCAGAGCCGTTAACCATTTCCGTTAAGCGGGCCTTAAGCGCGTTGGCATAGCGTGGCGGCGATCGCGGATGCGTGCCGGTCGCGTTTTGGTTGAAACTGCCGCAAACCGCCCCACACCGGCCACGGCAAGGTCGGAAGAACCAACAATAATTGCGGTCTAGGAACAACAAATGGCGCACCACAAGGGTACCTTCGATCACGAATTCTCCCAGGAGCCGGTTTGGGGACGTGTCCTCATCTGGCTTCTGGCCGTCGCCCTGGCGCTCCTGGTGGTGCTGGCGCTGGTCAACGGGTTCAACCAGGCGCGCGCCGCCAACCCATCGTTGTTCGGTTGGGACGAGAAGCGCTTTGATTCGATCAAGCCCTTCACCAAATGGCGCGGCACGCTGGAACGCCACTTCCAGGAGCGCAAGCTGAAGCTCGGGTCCTGCCAGTCGACGCTGTTCAACAAGTGCCATCTGCAGGACTGGAAGAAATTCGTCGGGGACCTGCGCGGCAAGCAGGCGATGGCGCAGCTCGATGCCGTCAACCGGTATATGAACCGCGCGCCCTACATCACCGACCCGGTGAATTACGGCGTTCCCGACTACTGGGCCACGCCGCGCCAGTTCTTCGTCAAGGACGGCGATTGCGAGGACTATGCGATCGCCAAATACATGTCGCTGCGCTCGCTCGGCTGGCCGACCGAAAAGATGCGCATCGTGGTGCTGCAGGACCAAAACCTGCGCGTCGCCCATGCGGTGCTCGCGGTCTACCATAAGGGCCGCATCTACGTGCTCGACAACCAGATCAGCCAGGTCGTCACCCACGACCGGATCGCGCATTACCGCCCGATCTATTCGATCAACGAGCAATCCTGGTGGCTGCACCAGCGCCGCCAGACGGCGCAAGCCAAGTAACGATGCTGCCAGCAATCTCCTAACCGTCATTTCAAGTGAGCGTCAGTGGGGGAGAAATCCGGGCGCCGTTAGTGCGGCGCCAAACCAGATTTCTCACTTCGGTTGCAATGACGATTGCGGCACTCGCCAAACGACTTATACCAAATCTCAGTGATATTGAGCTATTTGACCGCCAAGATTTTGTCCGCCGGTTGGGCGCGGGTTGCGCCGTGGTGCGGCGCACCACAAGCCGCGCGCAACGACGCCGGCGGACAAAAGATGGCGGCCTTCGGTGGGGCCGATTGGCCCTCCGGCCGCGTTAC
>DATKZM010000010.1:0-61818 GCA_035527975.1 Alphaproteobacteria bacterium
CAGCGCCACGGTCAGGCTCTGGGCCTTGGTGCCCAGCGCCTCGCGCGAATTGCCGAAATCGAGCAGCACCGGGCTGCCGTCGGCGCGGACATAGATATTCGCCGGCTTGATGTCGCGGTGCAGGATGCCGTTGGCATGGACCTCGGCCAAGGCGGCCAGGATCGGATCGAAGATGGCGCGGAAGCCCGGCTCGTCGAGCGTGCCGACACGGCCCAGATGCTGGTGCAGGCTTTCACCCTCGACATACTCCATCACCATATAGGCGGTGCCGTTCTCCTCGAAGATATCGGTCACCGGCACGATGCCCGGATGCCTGAATTTGGCTAGCGTGCGCGCCTCTTCGGCGAAACGCCTGAGCCCGTGCTTGTAGTCGTCGCCGGCATCGGCGCGGGGCCGCACGGTCGCGCGATCGGCCTCGCGCACGGCGAACTGGTCGGGCATGTATTCCTTGATCGCGACCTTCTGGTCGAGCCCGGTATGGCTGCCCAGATACGTCAGCGCGAAACCGCCCGCGCCCAGGATGCTCTCGATGCGATAGCTGTCCCGAAGCACCGTGCCTCGCGGCAATGCGTGTTTGCGCTCTGGCTGCGCCACCCCTGCCTCACATGATCGCGTTTGGCCGAATTTACATGACCACCCAAGGCACCGCAGTTGACAGCTTTCCGGTTGGTTCACCGGAGTTGCGGCAGCCCAGCCACGCCGATTGTTCGGCAACTTGGTCAATTGTACGGCAAAAACGCCGCGACAATCCACGACAAGCTTAACTGAGGGTTAACTTTGGGCCGCCAGCGGCTCGAGCAGAAAGGCCGACCCAGCCGCCGCGGCCTCGTATGACCGGCCGCCCACTGCGCGCTCAACGCAAGCTAAACGTCGGCTTAGCGTTCGGTGGAGACCCCGGCACCTGCCTGATCGGGTTCCAAGTCGTCGCCGAAGGTCTCGATGGCGCCGTGGCTGACGAAGTTTTCCCAGGCCACGCCTTGCGGGTCGGACACCCAGGCCTTGTCGGAGCGGGCATAACAGCATTTGGCGTCCTCCTGATTGAGCGTGCCACGGCCGGCGGCGCGCAGCCGCCCGGTGAGCGCACCGAGTTCGGCCGCGTCGTCGAGCTGGAAGCCCAGATGGCTGATCCCGGCATCGCCGCCCCGCGCCGAGATCGCGAAATTGACCGCCGGATCGTCGAGCAGCCACTTGGCGTAATCGGGCTTCTCGACCGTCGGCGTCTCGCCGAACAGCGCGCCGTAGAACGCGATCGAGTCCTCAAGGTCCTTCACATGGATGTGGACGTGCAGGCGTTTCATGCCTCGATCTCCTCTTTCAGCTTAACCTTGAGTTCGCCCTTCGCCGGCGCGGGGGCCGCAAATTCGGGCAACCCCGCACAGCAATCCTCGGCCAGATAGGCGATCAGCCCGCGCATGCCCTTGAAGTCGGCAGCGTAGAAGACCTGCCGCGCCACCCGCCAGGACCGCAAAAGACCGGCCCGCTCCAGCAATCCCAGATGATGCGACATGGTCGCCGCGTGGACCCCCAGCCGGCTCGCGATCTCGCCGGCGGGCAGGCCTTGCGGGCCCTTCCGCACCAGCAGGCGAAAGACCTTGAGGCGGGTTGCGTGCGCCAGGGCGCCCAGCGCCTCGATAGCAGTGTCCGTTTTCATATTTTGAACATATTGAAAATATCAAAATTAACAAGCGCGAAATTGAACTCTTCATGCCCGCGGCGTCCCCAGCGGCCGGGCCGGCACAGTCAAATCACGGTCATGGCATGGTCGCCGGTTGCGCTCAGACGGCCGCCACCTCGACCTCGACCGGCGGCAATGTGAAGATTGCCTGCTCGGCGCGCACCCCGCGCAGGGCGTGCAGACCCAGCGGTTCGAGCCGCCCGTCGATGCTCTTGGCGAAGGCTTCGGAAATCAGGACCGGAGTGTCGAGCGTCTTGCACAGCGCCTCGATGCGCGCGGCCTCGTTCACCGCCGGGCCGATCACCGTGAAATCGAGCCGCTTCATCGTGCCGATATTACCGTATGTCAGATCGCCCCGGTGCAGGCTGGTGCCAAACCGCAGGACCGGCTGGCCGCGCGCCGCGCGCTCTGTGTTTACAACCGCCATCCGTTCCGCGGCATCGCGCACGGCATCGAGCGCCCGCGCGCAGGCTTCGGGGTTGGGGCTTTCGGGATCGTCGATGGCGAAGATCGCCAGCACCGCATCGCCGATGAATTTGAGGACTTCCCCGCCATGCTCGATCACGGCGCCGGCGACGCTGTCGAAATACCCGTTGAGGCCGTCGAGATAGTCCTCGCGCGACAGCGTCTCGGCAAGGCCTGTCGATCCGCGCAGATCGGAGTACCAGACCACCGCGTGCAAATCCTCGCCGTCGCCCCGCTTGATCAAGCCATCCATGACCCGCGTGCCCGCGTTGCGGCCAAGATAGGTCTGCAGCAGCGTCGTCGAGGTGGTGCGCTGGGCGTGCACTTCGAGCTGGCGGGCGAGATTGGGCAGGATCTCGTAGAGCGGGCCGAGCTCGTCGGTCGAGAAACCGCCTGGCCGGTCGGAAACCATCGATATGATGTTCACCTGCCCATCGGAAAAACGCAGCGGCATCACGACGTAGTCGGTCGCGCCCTCCTGCACGAGGTCCTCCAGGACCGGATAATCGAGCAGCGGATCGGACCCTTCGAGCCGCCGCCGGATACCGCCCTCTCCCTTGAGGATCGCGGCAAACGGACTGTCCTGGAATTGCGCGCCTTGAACCGCCTCGTAAGTCGCTTCCCATTCCTCGACCCCATCGACGCCGCGCGTCCAACTGTAGCCGCGCCCCATGAGCAGGGGGTTGAGCGTCCGAACCAGCAGCCTAAGACGCCACAATGGGAACCCGCCCTCGCTGAGCGCGTTGGCGAACCGATGGACGAGGTTTTCAGCCGAGGTCGCCTTCCAGGCATCCTCGACCAGCCAATCGACATAGGGATTGGCTTTCGCCGAAGCGGCGTCAACCGGCTGTTCCGTGATCCGGTCCTCGCCCTGGTACCAACTGTCGACGACCTTCCAGTTGAAGGCGACATAGTCGCGCACGCTCATGGCTTCGTCGAATGGGTCTTCGTAGCTCCAGACGGCGTCCTCCGCGACCCGGTCGCCGACCGCGAGCGACCAGTAGGATGCATCGCCCTTGAACGGGCAATGGGTCCGCTGGGGTTTGCGGGTCAGCAGATCCATGCGGACATCGGCGCGCGGAAAATAATACACCCACCGCAGCCGGGTTTCGCGCATGACCAGCGCCCGGTCGCTATCGGCAATCGTCTCGCCATTGAATACCGCGCGGACCCGGGTCGCGCTGGGCTCGATGACGACCCGGTACCCGGCATGCGACACGCGCTCCGGCACCCCGGCTGGAATATCGATTGTTTGTTGCATCTCATCATCCTGTCCGCACTGCGCCGCAAAGCGGGAACTCGGCGACGCGATTGACATCTTGTTGACACGCTATATGGGGTGCTGGTCGGCATCGGACCATTGCCCGGCGACCGCTCGCCTATTACGTCTTCGCACGGTTCGTCCATCGCTGGCCCTCGGCGCCGGCTCGTGGAATACTTTCCTCCGATTGCAATGACCGCGCGCGTTCATGTTGAAATCATTCAAGGCCAGCCAGTTTCTGTTCGAGCAGGGCGATGACGCCGCCGAGGCGCTCCGGGTCGTGGAGGGCACGGTGGAGGTCGTCCGCAGGATCGGTCGCAGCCAGGTCCTGATCGAAACGGTGGCGCCCGGCGGTTTCGTCGGCGAGCTCGACATTTTGCTTCACCGGCCGCGCGGCGCCACCGCCCAGGCGGCATCCACGGTTACGGTCGAGACGCTTTCGCGTGAGGAGTTTCTGGACCACGCCCGCCGCGATCCCGCCGCCACCGAGGCTCTGCTCACGCGCGCGGGCGCCCGCCTGCGCGGCGTCGACGATCCGCTCCTCGAAACGCTGCGGCGCGAATTCGACGGCATCGCCCAGCGCTCGCAAGCACGCACGCCAGCGGTAACAGCATCGAGCCCCGATACCGCATCCGGCGCGGCCTCCGGCACCCAAGCGCGGCCCTCACCGGCGACCCCCACAATCGAGATCAAGGCGGCGACCGCCAGCCTCGTCGCCCTGATCGGCGCCGATCCGATCCCTGTGGTGCGACTTCCTTTCATGGTCGGGCGCATGGCCGACAAGCACGAGCAGGACATGATCGTCGAGCCCGACCTGCCGTTGAAGGAGCCGCCGCCGCACCACCTGTCGCGGCGCCATTTCCTGATCTACGCCCAAGACGGCGCGCATTATGTGCGCGACCTTGAGAGCACGCTCGGCACGACGGTCAATGGCGTGTCGATCGGCCGGAAATTCCCCAGCAACGTGGCAGGGCTCGAACCCGGCGAGAATTGGATTACCGCCGGCGACGCGAACTCGTCCTACGTCTTCGTCATCACCATTAGCTGATATTTCGAACCCGGCAGCGGGCCTCGGTTTTCACGGCGCTATCAGCACATATTTCTCAACGCACTTTCAGCACATATTTCTCAACGCACTTTCAGCACGATGCGCCCGCGTACCGTGCGGTCGGCGATCGCCTGCATCGCCTCGGCCACCCGCTCCAGCGGCAGCTCGCGATCGATATGAGGCCGGATTTCACCGGCCCGCAGCCATTCCATGATGGTCTCGTTGGCCCGCCGGCTTTCTTCGCGGAACCGTTCGGTCCAGGCGCCGGTGAAAACCCCGACGATCGAATAGTTCTTGAGCAACGGCAGGTTCATCGGCACGTCGGGGATGGCGCCGCTGGCAAAGCCGATCGGCATCAGCCGCCCGCCCCAGTTCATCAGCCGCGCCATCGTCTGAAATGTCGCGCCGCCGAGATTTTCAAAGCAGACATCGACCCCCGCCCCATCGGTCAGCTCCTTGACCCGGTCACGCAGATCCTCGGCCGCGTAGTCGATCGTTTCGGCAGCGCCATAGTCGCGGACGAAGGCGGCCTTGTCCGCCCCGCCGACCGCTGCGATCACCCGCGCGCCCAGCTTGCGCCCGACATCGACGACCGCCAGGCCGACCCCGCCGCTGGCGCCGGTCACCAGCAAGGTCTCGCCAGCTTTCAACCGGGCGCGCTCGATCAGCGCGTAATAAGCGGTGGTGTAGTTGTGGAGGATGGTGGAGGCGGCCGCGAACTCGACGCCGTCGGGCAGCTTCACGGCCTTCCATTCCTTCGATGTCATGCGCTCGGCAAAGCCGCCGATCCAGTCGCAGCAGGCGACCCGGTCGCCGGGCTTGAACTGCGTGACCTTGTCGCCGACCGCCACCACCACGCCGGCGCTCTCGGTGCCCGGCACGTAAGGCAGCTCGGGCCGCATCTGATAGCCGCCGGAGACCATGAGGTAATCCATGAAGCTGACCGAGGCGGCATGGACATCCACCAGGATCTCCTCCGGCTCCGGCACCGGCGCGTCGATCTCGGCGATCTCCAGCCCCTCGGTTCCGATGAAGTCCGTGCACAGCACCGCTTTCATGGGGCTTGGCTCCTCATGCGCCCGTTCAGGATCGTTAGCTTCGTCACCGCCGAAGGCCCCCTCACCCTAACCGTCTCCCCCAAGGGGAGAGGGAATTCGTGCGGAGCGCCGGGAGCGTGAGGGGAACGGCCGATACGCATTCGGCGCTTACCCCGCGCGCCGCCAGGTCGTGCCGCCCGGACCGTCCTCGATCTGCACGCCCTGTGCTGCGAGCTCGTCGCGGATGCGGTCGGCCTCGGCGAAGTCCTTGGCCGAGCGGGCCGCGGCACGCGCGGCAATCATACCCTCGATCGCATCGCCGTTGATGGCATCCGCGTCGGCCGCGTCGTGCAGCCAGGCCTCGGGATCGGCCTGCAGAATGCCGAGCAGCCCGCCCGCCGAAAGCAACTCGGCCTTGAGGCGCTTGCGCTCGGCGGGCTCGGTGGCCTTGTTGGCCTCGGTTGACAGCGCATGCAGCTCGGCGATGGCCTGGGGCGTGTTGAGATCGTCTTCCAGAGCCACACCGAACGCCTCGGGCACTCCGTCATCCGAGCCTTGCGCCTCGACATCGCCCAAAGCCCGCAGCGTCCGGTAGAGACGGTCGAGGGTGCGCTTGGCCTCGCGCAGCCCCTCCTCCGACCAGTCGAGCGGCTGGCGGTAATGCGCCGTGAGCAGCGCGAAGCGGATCGCCTCACCCGGCGCCTCGTTCAGCAGGTCGCGCACCAGCAACACGTTGCCGAGCGACTTCGACATCTTCTCCGCATCCACATTGACGAAGCCGTTATGCATCCAATAGCGCGCGAAGGGCGCCCCGCCATGCACGCAGGTACTCTGGGCAAGCTCGTTCTCGTGGTGCGGAAAGGTAAGATCGAGCCCGCCGCCATGGATGTCGATGGTCTCGCCGAACTGGGTTTCGGCCATCGCCGAGCACTCGATATGCCAGCCCGGCCGGCCAAATCCCCAGGGGCTGTCCCAGCCCGGCTGGGTCTCGTCCGACGGCTTCCACAGCACGAAATCGGCGGGATCTTTCTTGTATGGCGCCACCTCGACCCGGGCGCCGGCGATCATCTCGTCGCGGTTGCGCCCCGAGAGCGTGCCGTAAGCCTCGAAAGACGGCACGTTGAACAGCACATGGCCGTCCTTCTCGTAGGCATTACCGGCCTCGATCAGCCGGCCGATCATGTCGACGATCTGGGGGATATGCTCGGTGACGCGCGGCTCTATCGTGGGCGCCTGCACGCCCAGCGCGCCCATATCCTCGTGATAGGCCTTGGTGTAGCGCGCGTTGATCACGTCGATCGGCACGCCCTCTTCGAGCGCCGCCTTGTTGATCTTGTCCTCCACGTCGGTGATGTTCCGCGCGTAGATGACTTGCCCAAAGCGCCGCTTCAGCACCCGCCAGAAGACGTCGAAGACCACCGCCGGCCGCGCATTGCCGATATGGGCGAAGTTGTAGACGGTGGGCCCGCAGACATACATCGTCACGCACGCCGGATCGGCAGGCGTGAAGACCTCTTTCTTGCGGGTCAGCGTGTTGTGGATCTGGATCGCCATGGCCCGCCCGTTCTAGCGGCGGCCGACTAGGCTGTCCATGGGGGCTGTCCATCCGGAGGCCTTAGTGGCGGCCGGCCCTCAAAGGATTTTCCTACTTTTTCTTGGGCGCCGTCTTCGACAGCGCCGCATTCAAGGGCGTGGAGCCCGGCGGCGACAGGAAGAGCGCCGGGTCCTGGGGACCCCGCTTCAGGTTCTTCAGCGCCATCGTCACGGTCTGCTTGCGCTTGTGCACTGTCGCGGAGCCTTCCATCTTGACGACAATACCGTCCGTCGTCTGCCACACCGTCAGCACGCCGGTTGGAAAGCGGAGCTTGATCTTCTGGGTTTTCTCGCCCGCAACCGTTTCGCTGCCCAGCGTCTCGGCGCGGAGCTCGGCGCGCTTCAGCCCCGGCGGCAGGTAGACGGCTCGTGCCTGCCCTAGCGCCGGCAGTTGCAGATAGTGCTTCTGCCCCGGCACGAATTGCAGCAACTGCTTGCGCTTGTGGTCATGAATGACGACGGTGCGGCCGAGATGGGTTCTGGTCACCCCCGGCCGGTGGGCGATCCGGCCCTCGATGCTTACCTTGCCGTTCGACATGACGATTTCGGCCGCATAGGCGACCTTGGCGTCGACGATCCGGAGATAGGCATCGGACGGCTCGGCCGCCCAAGCGGACCCGGCGGCGATGCACACCGCGGCCAGCGCCAATGTAGCGGTCTTGGGCAGGGCGGTCTTGAGCTGGGTGATCGGCACGCGATGGATCTCCTTGTTTTCGCACCCTAGTTTCCAGCAAAAATTACACGCAATCGTTAACCGCCCCCGGGCGCCTAAACTGGCGGGATTTCAAGGCCATAGCCACCGGCCGTGGCCCCGGAGAGGGCCGGATTGGCCGGGTCCTGCCTTGAACGCGGCACCCTCGCGCTTTATATCGGCGGGAACCAGGCAAGCCAGGGATCGATCCCAGATGTCCAGCAAACAAGCACCGGTCTTCGCCGAGCGGGTCAGCATCGAGCAGGTCGAGGAAAGCGCCGAGTTGGCGCCCAAATTCGATGCCGACGGGCTGATCCCGGCGGTCACCACCGATGCTGCCTCGGGCGAGGTCTTGATGCATGGCTACATGAATGCCCAGGCCCTCGCCCGCACCATCGAGACCGGCGAGGCGCATTACTGGAGCCGCAGCCGCCAGACCCTGTGGCACAAGGGCGCCACCAGCGGTCTGGTCCAGAAGCTGGTCGAGCTGCGCATCGATGACGACCAGGACGCGGTCTGGCTGCGCGTCGATGTCCAGGGCGGCGCCTCGTGCCATGTCGGCTACCGGTCGTGCTTTTACCGCTCGGTGCCGTTCGGCAAGGCGTATGGAGGCGGCGCGCTCACGCTGACCTTCGAAGAGACCGAGAAGGTCTTCGACCCGCAAGAGGTCTATGGCGACGCCCCGAATCCAACGAAGCTTTAGACCCCGGCCCGCCGGCCCTACTTCTTCTCCGCCTTCGCCCGGCGCAGCACCGCGTCCACCGTGCGCAGCTGCTTGCCGTCGCGCTGGCTGGAGAAGCGAAGCTGCATGCCGGTCTTGGTGAGAGTGCGCTGATAGATCGCGGTTACCAGACCACCGCCGGGATCGGCCGCGACGACATAGACGGAGAGCACCTTGCCGGCGAGCCGCGCCCAAATCATCGCGCGCCCCGCCAACGGATCGCCCGAGCGCGTCGCGCGCCAGATGCCCGGCTTGCCGGTCGGCTTGAAGGTCAGCGAGGACAAGCGCTTCTTGCTCTCTTCCGATTTCGTCCAGCGGTACAGAAATACGGTCTTCCAGCTCAGCGAGAAACCGCCGTCGGGCCCCGCGATGATCACCACGTCGAGATCGCGGTCCCGCGCCGCGACGCGGCCGGCAGACTGCTTTACCCGCGTCACCCCCACGCCGACATAATGGCCCTCGAAGTCCTTGATCGTCTGCGCCGCGGCGGTGCCGGCGAACAACAGTACCGCGAACGCCGCGAACGCGGCCTTGATCGAGCGAACCCCGGTCATTCCAACCTCCCCTCATATTCCATTCTTGCAGCCGCATGATAGACCCGCCGACAACGCGTCGACAATCGGGCGCAGCGCCGCCACGGCTACGAGATGTCGGTCAATCCTGTGCGGCTTGCACCGCGGCGGCACGCGCCGCCAGATCGGCCGATAGCCGCGCCAGCACGTCGGACCAGAAGGCCTCGTGACGCTCGCACGCCAGCGCGCCCGCGAGGCGCTCATGGACAAGCTCCAACCGGCTATGAGCCGCATCGGCGCCCAGCCCCAGAATGGCCAGCGTCACGATGGTCGGCCGGTCGTATGTAACCGGTGATTCCCAGGAAAAGCGCAGCCGGCGCGGCGGGTCCACCTCCAGATACTTGCCCGAGATCACCCAATGTCCGCGCCGCGTCGCCAGTTCCACACGGAACCAGTTTCCGCTTTCGAAATCGACCGCGGCGGCCACCGGCTCGGCGCCGAAAGGCCGCAGCCAGCGCATCAGCGCGTCGGCGTCGGTGAAGGCCGCGAACACCGCCGCCGGCGGCGCCGGCAGTTCGCGCTCCAACGTCAGGGTCTCTACCCCGCGCGGACGATATCTTCGGAACAGGCGCATCGGCGGCCTCGCGCTGGTCCTTGCCGGCGCGATCATAGCCCCCAAAGCGCCGCCCGCACATCACCTGACGAAATCGCGCGGCAGCATGCTCAAGACGACATATGCCCCGACAGGGCATCGAGCACGTTGTTCCAGCCGCTTTCATGGAGCGCCAAAGCCTGGCCATCGGGCAGCTTTTCGTGGCTGAGGGTGAGCGTCGTGCGCTCGCCTTTCGCCGTGAGCTCGATCGTCACCAACGTTTCCGCCCCGCCCGTTGCATGCGAGCGCCAGGTGAAGGCCAGCAGGCGGGGCCGGTCGACGGCCACGAACGAGCCCTCGTGCACGAGCGGTCCGTGCTCGCCCCGCAGTACGATCTTGAGCGTGCCGCCGACCCGGGGCTCGCACACGATCTCCGCGGCCTCGACGGGGCCCGGCAGAAACCAGGCGCGCAGACTTGCCGGATCGGTCCAGGCATCGAAAACCACTTCGGGCGCCGCGTTCAGAATGCGCGTCAGGCGCAATACCTGTTCGGGCTGCTGGGATCGCGCCATCGCTTGTCCTTGTTGCAGCGTTTGAAACTGACGCCGATTGCGGATTGCAACAAGACAATCTCATACTTAACGTATTTGTTAAATAATAAAGCGGAATCTTGATCGCTGCGGTACCAGCCGCCGCCGCCGTCCGATTGCCCTTGTCTCCGAGCTGGCATAGGCTGCCGGCGTTCCGACCATCCTGGGATTTGCCGTGGCGACAGACCAACTGAACGCATTGCCGGCGGGCTTTCAGCTCGACGATTTCACCATCGAATCGGTACTCGGCGCGGGCGGCTTCGGCATTACCTATCTCGCCCACGAACGCACGCTCGACCGCAAGGTCGCGATCAAGGAATTCCTGCCCCGCGCGGCCGTGCGCGGCGACGACCGCTCCAGCGTCCACCCGATCAGCAGCGGCGACGTGGAGGAGTTCGAGTACGGCCTCAAGCGCTTCCGCGACGAGGCGCAGACATTGGTCGGCTTCCGCCATCCCAACATCGTCAGCGTGTTCCGGTATCTGCAGGCCAACGGCACCGCCTACATCGTCATGGAATATGTCGAGGGCAAAAGCCTGGAAGAGCTGCTCCGGGTCGGCGACACGCTCGCGGAGGGCGAAACCCGCGAAATCCTGTTCCCGCTGCTCGACGGCATCGAAGCGGTCCACGCCGCCGGTTTCCTCCACCGCGATATCAAGCCCGGCAATATTTTCATCCAAGCCAACGGCACGCCGGTACTGCTCGACTTCGGCGCCGCCCGCCACGCGCTGGGCGCGCACAGCCGATCCTTTACCGGCATCGTCACGCCCGGCTTTGCCCCCTTCGAGCAATACGCCACGCGCGGCAATCAGGGCCCGTGGACCGATATCTATTCGCTTGGCGCCACGCTTTACCGCGCGATCGTCGGCGCCAAGCCGCCGGAAGCCACCGATCGGATCGAGCAGGACAATTATGTGCCGGTCGCCATGGCCGCGCCGCCCGGCTTCAGCCCCGGATTTCTTCACGCAATCGACGAAGCGCTGGAGATGCGCGCGGCCGACCGGCCGCAAACGATCGCCGAATGGCGCGCCATGTTCCTGGCGCAGCCCGGCGGCGAAGCGATCCACGCCGCCGCGCCATCGCCGGCGCCAACGCCAGCGGGATCGGCGACGGCGAATTTGGCGGCGGCCACAACGCCGCCGGCTCAACCGGATATGCCGATCGCCGCGGCACCGCCGCCCGGTGCGGCTTCGACGCAAGCCGGGGCGGGGCGCGGCCGGTCGGCGGGCGGCCAATCGCAAACCGCCAAGCCGGCGAGCCGGCCATCGGCGCGCGCCGGCCTCATCATCGGCGCCATCGTAGTCGTTATCGGCGTGCTGGCGGGTGGCGGCTATTGGGCCTGGACCGCGTATGAGGCGACCGAGCGCGAGCGGATCGCCGTGGAGACGGCGCGGCGCGAGGCGGAGCTCGCCCGCCAGCGCGCGGAGGAAGCGCGAAGGCGCGCCGAGGCGGAGGTCCAGCGGCGCAATCAGCTGGAAGCAGCACGTAGGCGGGCGGCGGGCGCGGCAGCGCGCCGGCGCGCGGAGGAAGCAAAGCGGCGCGCGGAGGCGGAACGCCGCACCGCGGGCAGCGGCATTCAGCGGCGAAACTATGCCGGCGGCCGCTACGAGGGCACGTTCAAGGACGGCCGGCGCCACGGGATTGGCAAATACTGGTGGAATACCGGCGACCGTTATGAAGGCCGCTGGGTCAATGGCAGCCGGACCGGCCAGGGCCGGTATTGGTGGGCCAACGGCAATCGCTATGTCGGCCAGTTCCTCAACAATCAACTGGGCGGCCAGGGCACGTTCTACTGGCGCAATGGCTCGCGCTATGTCGGCAGCTTCGCGAACGGCAAGTTCCACGGCTACGGGCGCATCTACTGGTCGGGCGGCGCGCGCTATTCCGGCCAGTGGTCGATGGGCAATCGCTCCGACGGAACCTATTGGTATCCCGACGGACGCAGTTGCCGTTCGCGGGGGCAGACCTGCGCTACCCCCGCGCGGTAGGTGCGGGCGACGTTGCAGACCGCCGATGCGGCGCTTGCCTTGGCAATTGGCTCAAGATCACGGCGTTTCGGGCAAGGCGTAGAGCGCGACCAGAAGGAAATGACACACCGCGCCGCCCAGCACGCAAAGATGCCAAAGCGCGTGATTGAAGGGCAGCCGCCGCCAGACGAAAAAGATCAGCCCACCGGTGTAAGCGAACCCGCCCGAAAGCAGCAGCCATCCCCCGCCGTTTCCCAGATGCGTGAACAGCGTGTCGCCCCACACCAGCCCCAGCCAACCCATGGCAACGAATATGGGGATCAGCACCCAGTGCAGGTGGCCGAACCACAGGCGGACGGCGATACCGAGGACCGCCAACCCCCAAAGCACGCCGAACAGCGTCCAGCCCAATGCCGGGGGAAGCGCCAGCAACACGACAGGCGTGTACGTACCGGCGATCAGCACGAAGATCGAGCAATGGTCCAGTAGCAGAAACACGGCCTTGGTCGTGCGATGCCAGATGCCGTGATACATCGCCGAGAACAGGAAGGTCAAAATGACCGCCGCGCCATAGATCGCGCAGGTCGCGACCGCCTTGGCGCTCCCGGTGAACGATGCCAGCACGACCAGCAGGGCGAGCGCCGCTGCGGCCATCACTGCGCCGACGACATGGATCAGCGCGCTGGCCAGCTCCTCGTAGAGCGTTTCGCCATCGCTTTCCAATGCATCGCGAATACTCGCGAGTTTCGAAGTTTCCATCGTCGAACCCACGACAGACAAAGCACGGCGCTCCGGGAAATCCTAATCACCACTCGCCGCAAATCAACAGGAAGTCGTCAGCACGGTGGCCGCCGGGCGCGAGAGTACGGCGCATCCGGCCCGCTTCAACGGCAACTCTACCGTGAATCCTGGCCCAATACGTTTCGGTACAAAGATCGAGCGCCCGTTGCCCCTGCGCGCCAAAGCGTCACTATGTGCGATGTCTTGAATCGTAATGAAAATATACGTTAAGATAAAAAGCGATATTTACAGCAGAATTGTATTCGATTTATTTAATCTTCCCTTCTCAATACAAATACTATAAAAAATATACAATAAATAATCAATTGACATTTAACTGGGCTGTCACCACATATTTCAAGTAAACGAATAAGCACATATTAACGCTAGGAATTTTCATGAGTTATGAAAGATTTTCCTCTTTCACGGGTATGTCACTGATTGGAGCGTTTCTGGCTGGTGCTGCGGCAATCACGATGCTCGCCGGCCCGGCCGCCGCGGCCGGCCAAAAATGCCAAACAAAGATGCAGCGCTACGATCGCGCGGCCATCGCCGGAGGCAAGGACGCCAAGATCGCCGAGGCGAAGACGCATCGCAATTCTGCCGCCGCCGCGCTCGCCAAGGGCAACCAGATGGCTTGCCTGAAATTCCTGGAGCAGGCTCAGATCGCCCTCAGCCAGGCCCAAGCGTCAATGGCAATCGACGAGCCGGATAAGGCGGAATAACGCGGCCGCGCAATAGGTCTGAATGCCTGTTTTCATCAAGCCTGGCGCGATGGTCGACGGAATTTGACTGGAGACGATCGCCGATCGCCTCAACCATGCGGAACGGCGCGCACCATGCTGCGCACGCATTCCTAGGGAAGGATCGCATCGTGATTGACGCAAGACGACTGCTCATCGCTCCGATTTTGTCGGTTTTTTCTCTTTTGCTCCTGGTCGCGGCGCCCGAGGCCGTGTTCGCTCAGACCGAGACGGCGCAGATCCCCAGAAATGCGCTCCGCAAGCCTTATGGCAGCGGCTGGGAGTGCAAAACGCGATATCGTGAAATCGCTGGGGCCTGCATCGCCGTCAAGGTGCCGGCGCACGCATTCCCGACGCAAACAAGCTATGGACGCGGCTGGGAATGCGATTGGGGCTATCGCCTGGACGCAACCGTGTGTGTACTCATGCGGGTGCCGCCGAACGCCTATCTGCGCTCATACGGCGATGGCTGGGACTGTATTCGCGGCCATCGCCGGGTCGACGATGGATGCGTCGCCGTCACCGTGCCGGCGAACGGCTATCTGCAGGCCTTTGGCGATAGCTGGGAGTGCAACCGCGGCTACCGCAAGACCGATGAGGCCTGTGTCGCCATAAAAGTCCCCGCCAATGCCTACCCGACCAACACATCGCATGGCAACGGGTGGCGGTGCGATCGCGGCTACCGTGAGGAAAAGGAGGCCTGCCTGACCATCAATGTGCCGAAATGGGGATACCTGGTGGATTCGTCATACGGCACTGGCTGGAAATGCGAGCGCGGATATCAGGCAACCGGCAAGCGTTGCCTCCCGGTAAAGGTGCCGCAGAACGCCCATCTCAGCTATGCCGGCGACGACTGGAACTGTAACCGGCCGTATCAGAAGAAGAGCAGTAGGTGCGCCTTGCCTTAACCCGCTCGCGCCGCGCACCGCTATCTGGCGCGATTTCGATCCCGACATCCTGTCGGCCAAAACCGTGCGGCACCGACGGATGGACCTGCCGCATCGCAGAACAAAGGAACCTAAAGAAATGAGCATTTCAGACCGTGGCTCCAAGCATCTCTGCCCGGAATGTGCGACCAAATACTACGACCTCAACAAGGACGTCGTCACCTGCCCGAATTGCGGCGCGGCGCCGCCGATGAAGAAGCTTCGCAGATCGGCTACCCCGCCGAAAACGGCCAGCCGTTCCAATTTCAGGCGTTTCCCATAGACAGATTCGGCTATATATAGGTTGCGCGACGCTGATCGGTCGCCCAGCACGGACATCATTTTGCGACTTCGATTTGCCCGGTACGGCAAGAATGCGAAAATCATGGCAGGCGGCACGCAGGCCATCGCGGCCTGACATCCAAGCTTCGCACCGGCGCATCCGTCACATCTGCGCCATGCGGAGGGACGGCGCCGGCGCTGTCGCCAAGCGGCATTGTCGCCTGTTCGGCTTTTATCCGATAATTGCGTGGCTGCCCGACCGACAACGGTTCTGCGGTTGGGCCGCGATACGCGGGGGTTAGGCCGTGACGCCGGCCGCGGATTACCGGGCCAATAGCGGCGCGGAGCGCCAGGATCACAGCGCCGAGCGCCAAAATCAAGCTGGGCGCGCCGCCATCGCGGGTGCGTCCCGGCGCGATCGTGACGCCGCATCGGCTTACCTCCCGACCTCTGTGCACCTCGCGAATGTCATCGGCACGGCAACAACCGCGCGGGTCTCGGTTCGCTGGCTGGTCGAGGCGCTTGGCGATCGGTCGTTCGGTCTGACGCTTCTGATGATGGCATTGATTGCGCTCGTGCCCGGCGCATCGACGTTTGTCGGCGTGCTGATCGCCTGGCCAGCCATTCAGTTGATCCTGCGGTACGACACGCCGGTACTGCCGGGCTATGTCGCGCGCCGCGAAATCGCGGTGGACAAGCTGGCGCGCGCGGTTCGCATCGTCACGCCCAAGCTGCGCTGGATGGAAAAACTGATCCGGCCCCGTTGGACCGCCGGATTTCGTGCGGCCCGGCGGCTGACCGGCATCATCATCCTGCTGTTGGGGATCTCGATGGTCTCGCCCTTCCCGTTCAGCCATGTCCTTCCGGCCATCGTCATCATGATGCTGGCGCTCGCCTATCTCGAAGAAGACGGGATCGTGTTGATGCTCGCGCTGCTCGCCGCGATGAGCTCGCTCGCGATCACCGGGGCGGCGCTGTGGGGGGCGATCGAAACCGCCAACTGGCTCGATCGGATCTGGCCCTAGGAATCGGCGGCGCATACGGACGGGTTTGAAACCCGCCCGCATCCCGTCCGGCCGCACGCCGCCGATCTCTATCCCGCCGGGCCGAGCCCCAGTCCGGTCAGGAACGCCGCGGCCGCTTCGGCGCAAGGTTCGGGCGCTTCGATTTGCAGCAGGTGCGTCGTCTCCGGGATCGCCACGCGCTGGATCCCGAAGCTCTCGGCAGCCGCGCGGCCGGTGAAGGCGGGCGCGCGGGCATCTTCGATCTCGGGATCGCTGCACACCAACAGCACGCGCTCGCGGTGCACGCGCAAGCGCGGCAAGGCCTCCCAGAGCCGCGAATAGGCGTTGCCGACATAGGTCGCGGCCTCCAATGCGCGCGGACACGACAGCACCCAGCCATCGCCCTCGGCGCGCAAGACCGCCCGCGCCATCCCCTCATGGGCGCCGGCAATCCAGCGACTTAATCCTTTGGCGCCCAAGAACTGCGCGGCCAGCTCGGCCGGATCGGCAAAGCGGTCTGGCCGGCCCATCGCCCATTTGGCAAGGAACAGCTCCATGCCTTGCGCCATCGTATGCAGCTCGTGGCCGGGCGCCGGCACGATCGGCGGATCGAAAAGCACCAGCGCGTCCCACGGCAGCCTCGCCCCGTCCTCCAGCGATGTTGCGTGGGTCAGGGCCGCGATTGCCGAGACCGAATGATAGAGCCCGGCCGTCGGCCTGGCCCCCAGGCGCTCGGGGATCGCGGCCAGCAGCGCCGCATGGTCGCGCGCAAAGCCCTCGATATTGTGGCCGGGCGAGCCGAAAAGCGGGTTGCGCCCGTGATTGCGCAAATCGTGGACGACAACCTCATAGCCGCCCAGAAGCCGTCCCCAGAACGGCACGTAGGCGTCGATGGCAAAGCCGTTGCCGTGGGCGAGGATGAGCCGCGGGCCGCTCGGATTGCCGTGCACGCGCGCCAGGATATGCGCGCCGTCGGGCATCGCGATGTCGAGGGTTTCGCGCGGTTCGGGTAGGGCAGAACTCATACGCGGCAGGTCCGTTTCGCGGGGACGAGAACGGCGGCTCAGACCGACGGCACGCAGAGACGGGCCCTCAACGCATCGCTTCCAGGTTTGCGATCAGGGCGACGATGCTGCCTTCGATATCGGACGAGACGCGGTTTGCCGAGCCGGGGTCGAGCTTTTTGTGCGACCGCGCCACCTCGGCGCAGGTCTTAGAGGTCGTCTCCGAGGCGGCGATCACCGCCTTGACGACGACCTCGCGCAGCGCCGCTTCCTGCGCTTCGCTGAGATCGGCCGCGGCCTTCATTTTCTTCATCGCCTCGTCGACGATGGCGTTCATGTCGGTCATGGGTCCGCTCCTCACCGAAAGCCAGTCTGTACCACGCCTCACGCTCTACGCGGTTCGACCGGTTTCGGCAACACCGGCCGCCGCCACGATGTTGCAATTACGGCTGATTAACACATGCTTAACCCGCGCTTGCAAAGCTGATCGAATAGTTGTTTTCGATTGAAATTCATAGTGGAGCTACAATCGCAATGCCGAGGAAAGCAATTGATCCGATGGAAGCCGCCAGCGGGCAGCTTCGCGTCGGGCTCGGAGACTGGTGGAAGGACGAACGGCGCAGATGGTGCTCTTACTGCGGTATCGCGATGAAATTACGGTGTGCGAAACGCAAGCCTATTCCGCTCCACAAGGCTACGAGGGACCACGTCATCCCAAAAAAGCATAACGGCGGTTCCATAACCATTCCTGCCTGCCGTTCATGCAACGAGGCCAAGGGCGCCCTGTCCCTGCAGGAATTCCTGCTCAGTGACTATTTCACCGATAAAAGAAAAACGAAGCACAGGCACAAGTGGTCGATCGAGCACCTCTGGATGGTCACGGCGTTGGCCGCGCTGACACAGGCTCGTATCGGCTAAGGTGACAGCCCTCAATTGCCGGGACAGCGTCGACCAATTACGTCTTCTTCAACCCATAAAGCGGCTTGGCGTCGTGTTCCCACGATATGCGGCCGCGATTGGGCTCGGCCTCCGTCAGCGGCTCGCAAGGTTCAAGCTCCAGCGGCGCACGGCGCGCGTTCTCCTGGTATTGGCGCGTGCCCTCCATCTTCATCGCCACATCGGCGTCGCTGAGCTCGCGCAGCACCTTCGCGGGAATGCCGGCCGCCAGCGTGCGCGGCGGGATCTGGGTGCCCGCGCGCACGAAGGCCATCGCGGCGACGAACGCCTCCTCGCCGATCACGGCATTGTCCATCACCACCGCGTTCATGCCGACCAGCGCCCCGCGCGCGATGCGGCAGGTGTGCAGGATCGCGCCGTGGCCGATATGCCCGTCGGGCTCGACCCGGCACTCGCCGAAAGCCGAGCCATGCATGACGCAGCAATCCTGGATGTTGGCCCCCGCCTCCACGATGATGAGGCCGTAATCGCCGCGCAGGCTGGCGTTCGGCGCGATATAGACGTCGGGCCCGATATGGACGTCGCCGATGATGGTCGCCGCCGGATGCACGTAAGCGGACGGGTCGATCACCGGCCGGATGCCCTGGAACGAGTAGATATGCGCCATGTCTGCGAGCCCCCTCTTTCATCCGCCGCGCGGGATGGCTCCAGTCATGCAACGCCGCGCCCGGCCGCACAAGCCTTGGCGCCAACCGCCGATACCGCTCGGCGCATGTCAGACAGACAGATGCGCAGCCTCAGTCGCCGGCCAGGAAGAACGTCATCTGCCAGCGCCCGCCTTCCTTGACGAAGCCGGCGCGGTAGTCGATCGGCGAGACCGCGAAACGGCGGGCGACGAAGCCGCGCTTGCCGCCGGGCAGTTCGATCTCGACCCAGTCCCTAAGCACATTTTTGGGGGACACGTTCTTGCGCGGCGTCTTGGGCGTGGTGACGATGCGGTGGCTGAGCCGCGCGACGACCTTCGCCGAGCGGCGCGGGTCGGCGCGCACATTGACCCCCGACGCGGTGATCACCATGGTCTCAAAGGCGTCGCGGCCCTTGGGCGGATTGGCGTAGTAGGTGTAGGGCGCGATGAATCCCGGCAGAATGCAGGGCTTGGGGCCACTCTTCGTCCGGCACTGCCATTTGGTGCGCTCGAAGCGGCCGCCGCGGCGCAGAATGCGCGCCAGCGTGGCCCAGCGGGCGGGATCGCCGCGCATCGCCTTGGCCGCCTCGGCGCGCCCGTTCTGGCCGCCGAAGCCGACGCGAATATCCTTGTGGAAGTGCCGTTGCAGCGCTTTCAGGTTCCGCGCATCGACGATCTTGATCAGCGCCCGCCGGAAGCCAGCGAAGCTGCGGTCGCGTGATCCCTCGTCGAATGGCCGGAAGCTTTGCGCCGCTGCGCCGCCCGGCACGGCGGTGATCCCAGCGGCGAGGGCAATGGCGGCGGCGGTTGCGAGGGCGGGCGCGCGGCGGATCGAATTGGAGCGGCGTAGAGCGAGCATGACGTATGGTCCATTTGCGTTGCGAGCATCATCCCACGGACCATCCTAAGCCGCCGGTGCACCGGCCGGCAACCGCCCGCGCCGGGAGATCATCGGAGCCGGAGGCGGGCGGAGCGCCCTCTTGCATCGCTTGCTGCGCCGCCGCATGGTGCGCGCCGAGAGCGGCGGTCCGACCGCCTGACAAATCAACCGGGGGGAGGCCAGGCGCATGGCGCACAACTTTGAAACCATCCTCTACGAGCCTGTGGATGGCGCGCAAGGCGGCTATGCGGTGATCACGCTCAACCGGCCCGACAAGCTCAACGCCTTCAACGAGCAGATGCATGCCGAGCTGCGCGTCGCGCTCGATCTGGTCGAGGCCGACAAGGGCGTGCGCGCGCTGATCATTACCGGCGCCGGCCGCGGCTTCTGCGCCGGGCAGGATCTGAGCGACCGGGTGCTGCAGGAGCGCGAAGGCCCGCGCGATACCGGCGCCGGGCTGGAGGCGAACTACAATCCTCTGGTCTTGCGCATTCGCGGGCTGGCGATGCCGGTGATCGCCGCCATCAACGGCGTGGCGGCCGGAGCCGGCTGCAATTTCGCGCTGTCCTCCGACATCGCGCTCGCCGGCAGGTCGGCGCGCTTCATCCAGGCTTTCGTGAAGATCGGCCTCACCGTCGATTGCGGCGGCAGCTACTTCCTGCCGCGCAGCCTGGGCACCGCGCGGGCGATGGCGCTGGCCATGACCGGCGATCCAATCGACGCCGCGCAAGCCGCCGACTGGGGGCTGATCTGGAAATGCGTCGACGACGACAAGCTGCTCGCCGAAGCGCACGCCTTGGCCGCGCGCTTCGGCGCCATGTCGACCGTGGCCCTCGGCCTCATCAAACGCTCGATCAACGCCTCGGCGACCAACGATATCGCAGCCCAGTTGGCGCTTGAGGCAGAGCTCCAACGCGAGGCCGGCAAGGCGCCCGATTACCAGGAGGGCATCCGCGCCTTTCTGGAAAAGCGCCCGGCCAATTTTCACAGCTGAACAGGCATCCAAGACGGATCGGACATATGGGACGGGCGGGACATCCGGGCGAAACACATGAGACGCCCGTCCGGGACAGGTGAAACGCTGGAACAGCTCGGGCCCATCAATCGAACGTTCGTGGAGCGCGACCGTGTGCTGAAGGGCCTCGGCATGGTCGTCGAGGAGGTGCGGCCCGGCCATGCCCGCCTTTCGCTGGCGATCGAGGACCGCCATCTCAACGGCTTCGACACGACCCATGGCGGCGTGACCTTCGCGCTGGGCGATCAGGCCTTCGGCTTTGCCTGCAATGCCCACGAGATCCCGGCCATGGCCGAGCAATGCGCCATCACCTACGCCGCGCAGGCGACGGCCGGCGACGTGCTGACCGCGGTGGCCAAGGAAACCTTGCGCCGCCGCCGCAGCGCCGTCTACGACGTCACCATAACCAACCAGGACGGCAAGACCATCGCGATCCTGCGCTGCCATGCCCGCACCGTTAGCGACCTGCCGTTCCCCGACGCCTGACGCGGCGCCAGCGACGCCTTATATTGCGGGCCAACATCCGTCCCCACCAACCAAGGATTCCGGTGATGAGCGAAGCCTTTATCTGCGATCCCGTGCGCACCCCGATCGGCCGATACGGCGGCGCGCTGTCGTCCGTGCGCGCCGACGACCTCGCGGCCGAGCCGATCAAGGCGTTGATCACACGCAATAAATCGGTCGACTGGGCGGCGGTCGACGACATCGTCTATGGCTGCGCCAACCAGGCGGGAGAGGACAACCGCAACGTCGCGCGCATGGCGGGTCTGCTGGCGGGACTGCCGGCCGAAGTGCCCGGCGCGACGGTCAACCGGCTTTGCGGCTCGGGGCTCAATGCGGTTGCGAGCGCTGCCCAAGCGATCAAGACCGGCGACGCCGAGCTTGTCATCGCTGGCGGGTCCGAGAGCATGAGCCGGGCGCCCTTCGTCATGGGCAAGGCCGATGCTGCCTTCTCGCGCAAGGCCGAGATCTACGACACCACGATTGGCTGGCGCTTCGTCAACAAGCTGATGAAGGCGGCGCATGGCATTGATTCAATGCCCGAAACCGCCGAGAACGTGGCCGAGGAATTCCAGGTTAGCCGCGAGGATCAGGATGCCTTTGCGCTGCGATCACAACAACGCGCGGTCGCCGCGCAGGGCGATGGCCGCCTGGCGCGCGAAATCGTACCGGTGACGATCGCCCAGCGCCGGGGCGATCCGATCATCGTCGAGCAGGATGAGCATCCGCGCGCCGACACGACGCTGGAAAAGCTGGCCAAGCTGCCGACGCCGTTCCGCGAGGGCGGCACGGTGACGGCGGGCAACGCCTCGGGCGTCAACGACGGGGCGGCGGCAATGCTGGTTGCCTCCGAAGCGGCGGCAAAGAGGCACGGGCTTGTGCCGATCGCGCGCGTGGTTGGCGCGGCGTCCGCCGGCGTGCCGCCGCGCATCATGGGGATCGGCCCTGCCCCCGCAACGGAAAAGCTGCTCGCCCGCCTCGGCCTCAAGATCACCGACATGGATGTGATCGAGCTCAACGAGGCCTTCGCCAGCCAGGCGCTTGCGGTGCTGCGCCAGCTCGGCCTGCCCGACGACGCGGGACACGTCAACGCCCAAGGCGGCGCCATTGCGCTCGGCCATCCACTGGGCATGTCGGGCGCGCGCCTCGCCGGCTCGGCCGCCCACCAGCTCGCCGCCAATGGCGGGCGCTACGCGCTGGCGACGATGTGCATCGGCGTCGGCCAGGGCATCGCCATGGTGATCGAGAAGGTGTGAGGGGACGAGGTCTGCGGGCGGGTTAAAAACCCGCCCCTACAAATAGGATCGGGCGTCAGTCTTGTAGGGGCGGGTTTCAAACCCGCCTGTCGGGCGCAGCGGCGCCGGCCGGGAACTAAGGGAAGGAATCCGTAACCCATGCTCCGTTTTGCGCTGATCTTTGGCGGCCTCGCCGGCGCGGCCGCGGTGCTCCTCGGCGCCTTCGCTGCGCATGGGCTGGAAAAACGGCTCGACCGCCAAGCGCTCGACTGGATCGAGACCGGGGTGCGCTACCAGATGTGGCACGCGCTCGCGCTCATGGGCGGGGCGGCGCTGATGGCCTGGAAGCCCCGACCGGCGTTGAGCGTCGCTGTCATCAGTTGGGCCGCGGGGATCGTGCTATTTTCGGGCGCGCTTTATCTGCTGGCCTTCACCGGCAATCGCGCCTTCGCCCATGTGGCGCCGTTCGGCGGGATCGCCTTCATCGCCGGCTGGGCGGCGGTTGTCTGGTACGGGGTGGTGGTCAGGTTGGGTTAGCCGGATCGACTTCGTCCTCGAAATCCGGAGGCCTGCGGTAGCGGTGCGCGTTCTCTTCCTTGTAGACCCACCACCCAACGAAGGAGCGCACGGCGAGATAGATGATGCCGCGCTTGAAGACGTTCACCTCCGCCGCGGACATCGCCGCACGCATAAGCTTATCGGCGAATTTGCGGTCCGCCTTGCGTGCGCCGCGGCCCTCGACGTCGTGCCAGGCGATGTAGAGGAAGTCGTGCACGATCGAAGCCTCGAGGTGCGGCCCGACCTTGCCGACAATCCCGCGCCCGATCGCAGGTACCGAGGCAAGGTCGGTGAGCATCCCTTGCGGCGCTGTGATGAAGCGGTCCTCATTCTCGCCGTCGAGCCGGTACTTGACCCGATAATTCTCGGCAAGGATGTAGTCGGCGTCCTTTTCCTTATTGCGCCGGAAGACCAACCCCCTGGCATTGCGGCGTAGGATCAGTGGGTCGACATATGCGAATGCCGTGATCTCACGCCATTCAACGTCCGGATACGGATTGTCGAAATCGGGAACGTAGCCTTCCATCGCAAGATCCGCCTCGCGATTGCGCTGACCACAGAATTAATTGAACACCCATATTGATTCTCAATCAAGGATCGCTTCCTCGATCGTCCTACCCCTTCGCCAGCTTGATCAGCTTGACCTCGGGATCGGCAAGCTGAACGGGATCGAAGCTCTTGCCGGTGGCGATCAGGCGCTTGCAGGCGCCCATGTCGCGGCCTGAATTGACCGTGTTGACGGCGACGATCCTGCCGCCCGCCAGATAAAAGAGCGTGAACGTCCCGGCGGCGCGGTCGCCCCGCCAGACCAGCGCGTCATAGCCTTCGGGCATGCCCAGCATCTGCAGGTTGACGTCGTACTGGTCCGACCAGACCCACAGCGAGTCCTCATATGGCGCGGGCTCGTCGCTCACCATGTTGCGGGCGACCGCCATCGCCTGGTCTTGCGCGTTCTGGTAGCTCTCCAGCCGCAGGCGGCGGCCCAGGAAGACGTTGGGCTGGTTGGCGACATCGCCGGCGGCCCAGACATGCGGATCGGAAGTGCGGCCGAATTCGTCGACCGTGATGCCGTTCTCGCAGGCAATGCCGGCGGCCTGCGCCAGCTCGACGTTGGGGATGATGCCGATGCCGATGACCACGAGATCGGCGGGCACGGGCGCATCATCCTCGAGCACAACGCTCGCCACCTTGCCGTAGCCATCGATCGACTTGATCTTCACGCCGAGGCGAAGATCGACGCCGTGTCCGCGATGGAGCTCCTCGAAGTATTTGCCGATCTCCGGCGCCACGGCGCGGCCCATCAGCCGGTCGGCCGCCTCCAGCACGGTGACCGCGCAGCCGCGGCTACGCGCCGAAGCGGCGCATTCAAGTCCGATGAAGCCGCCGCCGATGACGACGACCCGGGCATCGGCAGTGAGCCGGGCGCGGATCGCCTGCGTGTCCTTGTAATCGCGGAGATAATGGACCTCCGGCAGGTCGGCGCCTGAAACCGGCAGCACGCGCACCCGCGCCCCGGTGGTGAGCATGAGCTTGTCATAATTGAGCGTGCCACCATCGACGAGCGTCACGGTCTTGGCGCCCATATCGATCGCCGTCGCGGCCTGGCCGGTCAGGAGCTCGATGTCGTGCTCGGCGTACCAGGCGGGCTCGTGCAGACGGGCGCGCTCGAGCCCGTCATCGGTCTGCAGCAGCTCCTTCGATAGCGGCGGGCGCTCGTAGGGCTCATACGCTTCCTCGCCGATCAGGATCACCGAGCCGGCAAAGCCGGCCGCGCGCATGGCTTGCGCGGCTCGCCCGCCGGCATGGCCCGCGCCCACGATCACAATGGTTTCATTCGACATTGTCTTCAGATCTCAGGCTGATTTTCTGTTGGGCTTCGGGGCGGACTACTTCTCGGGGAGCAGCGCCACGGTCGAGGTGGCGTGCACCGCCGGCTCGTCCACTCCGTCCGGGCGAAGGAATATCTCACCGAAAGCCAGCGTGCGGCCGAGCCGCACCACCCGTGCTTCGGCGATCACGTCGGCATCCATGATCGCCTTCATCATGGACGTCGTCTGACCGACCGTGGTCATCGGCCGTACGCGCCCCGACGCGCCGATCATCGCGAACACCATCGCCGTGTCGGCCAACGACATCAGCGCCTGGCCGCAGATCATCCCGCCGTCGCGGCAAAGATGCTCACCGAACGCCATGCGCAGCACCGCGCGCTCGGGGCCGATTTCCTCGATCGTGACATTGAGGCCGTGCAGCCAGGGCGCGAAGGCCTCGGCAAAGAACCGCTGGGCCGATTCGACGGTGACCTCCAACATCCATGCGCTCCGCTGTGCTGTCGTGGCAGCTTGCCGAAACGATGAGGGGCGGCAAGAGGGGCGATATGAACGGGCGCGCCCGGCGGGGTCAAGCCCGGGTAGACAGACGCGGTGATTGGATCGGACCGGGCCGCATGGCTAGAGTTGGGGCAGACCTGCCAAGGAAGAGGGAGCCGCCATGACCAATGTGCCGTTCTTACGTCACCAGTTGGAGGCGTGAGTTCGGGCGCCGAAGGATCGGGAGGAAAAGCCTTGAGGAAACCGGGCGGCAACCCGAAAATGCCACATGGGGTCCTGGGGGCCCCGGGGGGCGCGGGGCGCGCGGGGCGCGCGGGGCGACAAAAACCCCACATCGGAACGACAGACGCAGCCGACGTGAAAACGGCGATCGGCGTTGGAATTGTTGTCGGCAGGCGAAAGGACGACCAATGAGCGGCAGTGCCGCGGCCTCCGGGCTGCAAAAGACCCTCGCCGAGGGCAGGTTCGCGATCACCGCGGAGGTGACGCCGCCGCTATCGGCCTCGGCCGACGTGCTGCTTGAAAAAGCGCTGCACCTCAAGGGCGTGGTCGACGCGGTCAACGTCACCGACGCCGCCAGCGCGCGGGTGCATATGTCGAGCGTGGCTTCCGCCGCGATCCTCGCCCGCGAAGGGATCGAGCCGGTCGTGCAGATGACCTGCCGGGACCGCAACCGCATCGCGCTCGAATGCGATCTCCTCGGCGCGGCGGCGCTCGGCGTGCACAACGTGCTGATCCTCAGCGGCGACGATCCCAAGGCGGGCGACCATCCCGACGCCAAGCCGGTCTTCGATCTCGCCAGCAAGGAGCTGATCGAAGTGGCGGCGATGATGCGCGACCAGGGCAAGCTGCCGTCCGGCCGCGAGATCAAGCCGCCGCCGGCGCTGTTCCTTGGGGCAGCCGATCTGCCGATCGATCCGCCCGCCGACTGGAAGCCCGACGGCCTCGTCGCCAAGATCGATGCGGGTGCCGGCTTCGTGCAGACCCAGTTCTGCTTCGACATGGGCGTGGTGCGGCGCTACGCCGAGCGGCTCGGCGAGCACGGCATCACCGAGCGTGTCGGCATCCTGATCGGCATCGGCCCGCTGGCCTCGGCGCGCTCGGCGCGCTGGATGCGCGACAATCTGTTCGGCACGATCATCCCGGACGAGATCGTGGAGCGCATGGACGGCGCCGCCGACCCCAAGGCCGAGGGTGTGGCGATCTGCGCCGAGCTTTTGCAGGAACTGGCAGAGATCCCGGGGGTCGCCGGAGCCCATCTGATGGCGCCGCTCAACGAGAAATCGGTGCCCGCCGCCGTCGAGCGCGGCGGCGTGCGCGGGCGCAAACGCGCCTGAACTATCGCTGGGAAGTCACGGATTCCGCGACGGCCCCATGCCTCAGGTGAGCCGTCTGACAGCAAGGCATGCGCGGGGATCATGGGGTTCCACGCAAATCGCCCCCCGGGCGCACTCCCTCCCCCACGGCAAATGCCCTACGCTCTCCGGCGACACGCGGGCCGATCGGCCCGCGCGCGAAAACGCCCAAGCAAGGAGAGCGAAGATGATCGTCGAGATGCGTACCTACACCACGGCCGCCGGCAAGGTTCCCGCATTCGCCAAGGCCTATGAGGAGCTCGGCCGCGATGTGCAGGTCCCGATCCTCGGCGGGCTGGTCGGCGCCTTCACCACCGAGTTCGGCCCGCTCAACCAGATCGTCCACCTGTGGGGCTATGAGGACCTGGCCGACCGCGCGGCACGGCGCGCCGAGCTTGCCGCCAACAAGGACTGGCCAAAATATCTGCAGACCGCGGTGCCCCTGCTCACCAATATGGAAAACAAGATCATGCTGCCCCTGTCCTGGTCGCCGGTGAAGTAGGCCAACGGCGGGCGGGAACGGGTCACGCTGCCTTCCTTCGAGGCTCGCCCTCATCCCCCCCGAGGAGCCGCCGCAAGGCGGCGTCTCGAAGCGCGCTCGCACCTCAGGATGAGCCTCGGTTGTCGGTTTGAAAAAGACTGCTCATCCTGAGATGCCGCCACGAGGCGGCCTCGATGGATGGATGCAGGTAACCCCGCGCGCACGCGCCGTCGCTTACGCCAGCCCCGTTTTGCCGATTGCCAGGAACTTGTCGCGGCGGTCGCGGCGCAGCACGCCGCCTTCCTTCGCAAGCATTGGCTTCAGCGCGGCTTCGATCGCATCGCCCAGCGCCGAGATGGCGACATGGGGCTCGCGGTGGGCGCCGCCGAGGGGTTCGGGGACGATGGCGTCGATGACGCCGAGCTCGAGCAGATCCTCGGCGGTCATGCGCAAGGCCACGGCCGCCTCCTTGGCCTGGTCGCCCGAGCGCCACAGGATCGACGCGCAGCCTTCCGGCGAGATCACCGAATAGATCGCATGTTCCATCATCAGCACGGTGTTGCCGACGGCGAGCGCGATGGCGCCGCCCGAGCCGCCCTCGCCAATGATGACCGAGACAATCGGAACCCGCAGGTTGAGGCAGACCTCCATTGAGCGCGCAATGGCCTCGGCCTGGCCGCGCTCCTCGGCGCCTTTGCCCGGATAGGCGCCAGACGTGTCGATGAGCGTGATGACCGGCAGCTTGAACCGATCGGCGAGCAGCATCAGGCGTTGGGCCTTGCGGTAGCCTTCGGGCCGCGCGGCGCCGAAGTTATGCGCAATGCGCGCTTCGGTATCGGCGCCCTTTTCATTTCCGATCACCATCACCGACTGGCCGCGAAACCGCCCTATCCCGCCAATCACCGCCTTGTCCTCGGCGAAGGCACGGTCGCCGGCGAGCGGTGTGAAGTCCTCGACCAACGCCTCGACATAGTCGGAGAAATGCGGCCGATCGGGATGGCGCGCGACCTGCACCTTCTGCCACGGTGTGAGCTTGGAATAGGTCTGCTTCAGGAGGCGGTTGACCTTCTCCTGGAGCTTGCCGACCTCGTCGGCGATGTTGAGCTCGCCCGCCTCGGTCAGATGGCGAAGCTCCTCGATCTTGCCTTCGATCTCGGAAATCGGCTTTTCAAAATCGAGGAAGGTGGGCATGGGCGCTAGATTATCACGCTGCGGGGCGGCAGGTCACCCAGGATGAGACTGCAGGCCTTCGATCGGCCTACTCATGCTGGCCGGAGTCACTTGGTAAGAGCGAATGGCGGACGCAAGAGCCAAAGCATGCCTCCGCCAGCCCTAAGGTTTCGTCAACATCGATAGTGGTTTGGCGCCCTAACCGCCAGCACCGATCTGCTCGGCGATCTGGACGAGGTTCTCGGCCTGGCGGATCGAGGCGATGTCGATCAGGCGGCCGTCGAGGGTGGCCGCGCCCTTGCCTTCCTTCAGCGCCGCCGCCATCGCCTCGATGATGCGCTTGGCCTTGGTGACCTCTTTTTCCGACGGGCTGTAGCACTCGTTGGCGAGATCGACCTGGCTTGGATGGATCGCCCATTTGCCGTCGCAGCCGAGCACGGCGGCGCGCATCGCCTGGGCGCGGTAGCCTTCGGCATCGCCGAAATCACCGAACGGCCCGTCGATCGGCCGCAAGCCGGCTGCGCGCGCGGCGATCACCATGCGCGAGATCGGGTAGTGCCACATATCGCCCCAGAAATATGTCCGATCGCCCGCCCCGCCGTCGCCGCCATCTTCGGGCTTGTCGGAGAGCACGCCGTAATCGGCGTTCGGACCGCCGATCTGGGTTGTCCGCGCCTTGGTCGAGGCAGCGTAATCGGCGACACCGAAATGCAGGCTCTCGTTGCGCGGGCTGGCTTTGGCGATCGCGTCGACATTGGCCATGCCGAGCGCGGTCTCGATGATCATCTCAAAGCCGATGCGTTTCTTACGCGCCTTGGCTATCTCGATCTGGGTCACCAGCATGTCGAGCGCATAAATGTCGGCGGCGGTGCCGACCTTGGGGATCATGATCATGTCGAGCCGCTCGGAGGCCTGCTCCAGCACGTCGACCACGTCGCGGTACATGTAGTGCGTGTCGAGACCGTTGATGCGCACCGAAAGCGTCTTGTCGCCCCAGTCGACATCGCCGATCGCCTCGATGACGTTCTTGCGCGCCTGTTCCTTGTCGTCGGGGGCAACCGCGTCTTCCAAATCGAGGAAGATCACATCGGCGCTGCCCTTGGCCGCCTTCTCGAAGAACTTGGGGCTGCTGCCCGGCACGGCGAGCTCCGAGCGGTTGAGGCGCGGCGTGGCCTGGTCGACGATGGTGAAGCTCATGGGATGAAGCTCATGGGGTGAAGCTCATGGAATCGGTCCTCGCGAGGGCAGCCTCGTCCTTCGACAAGCTCAGGGTGAGGCCAACTGTATTGACGCTCTTAAAGGCCCTCATGCCGAGCCTGTCGAAGCATGGGGGCCCGGGCCAACGCGTGGAGGCGGCGCATCCGCGCGAGTTGTTTTCTACCTGCCGGCCCCGCGCTTGGCCAGCGGATGATGTTGCTGGACCAGCGTCTTCAGGCGTTCCTCGAGCACATGGGTGTAGATCTGCGTCGTCGAGATGTCGGCATGGCCGAGCATCTTCTGGACCGAGCGCAGATCAGCGCCGTGCGACAGAAGATGCGTGGCAAAGGCGTGCCGCATGACGTGCGGCGAGACCTTGGCCGGGTCGAGGCCGGCAGCGTGCGCGAGCGCCTTCAACATCTGACCGAAGCGTTGGCGGGTCAGATATCCCGCTCCGGCGCGCGAAGGAAAGAGGTAAGCCGAGCTGGCGCCGGGTTTGAGGAAATGGTCGCGCGCGGCGAGGTAATCGGCGACGGCGTCGCGCGCGGGAACCGAGAGCGGCACGATGCGCTCGCGCCCGCCCTTGCCGGTGACGGTGAGCCAGCGCGGATCGCGGCGCACCGCGGCGAGCGGCAGCGAGACGAGCTCGGAGACGCGAAGGCCGGTGGCGTAGAGCGTCTCGACCAGCGCGACGAGGCGGATGCCGTCAGCGCCCGGCTCTGCGCGCGCGGCAGCCATGAGCGCTCCCACGTCGTCCTCGGAGAGCAGCTTGGGCAGCGAGCGGCCCTGGCGCGGGCTGTCGATGGTCTGGCAGGGATCGTCGCCGCGCACGCCCTCGGCGAAGAGAAAGCGGTGGAACTGGCGGATCGCCGAAAGCTGGCGCGCCGCCGTCCGCGCCGACAGACCCGAACGCGCGAGCGTTTCCAGGTAACGGCGGATAGTCTCGGTGTCGGCGGCCTCCGGCGGCTGGCCCTGCATGACCGCGAAGCCGGCGAAAGCTGTGAGGTCGCGCGCATAGGCGGCAAGCGTGTTGGCCGCGGCGCCGCGCTCGGCGGCGCACATCTCCAGGAAGGCATCGACATGGCGGAGGTCGGGCGGTGTAGGCGCCCCGGTTGAGCTCGGCGTGGCCCCGCTCACAGCCGGTTCGCGAGGGCAGCTTCGAGCGCCACGGCGCGAAGCTCGCCGGTAAGCGCCACGTCGCGCAAGCTGCGAAGCACGAGGCGAAGATCAACCCCGTCGAGCTTTGAGAGATCGCCGCTCTCGATCCCGGTGAGCAAGGCCAGCACCGTCTGGCCGCGGCGTTGCGCGACCGCCGCCGCGCGCATGCCCCGCCACAGGCGCGGGATCGCACCGCCGGTACGCGCGGCGGTCAGGCTCGGCAACAACGCCTGCCAATCGGTGGCCGCCGCATCGGCGTCGCCCGTCGCCGTGAAGAGCGCGCGCAGAATGGTAATACGCCGGGCCGCCGGGCGGCGGCCGTCGCGGCGCTGCAGGCGCACCCAGTGCTGCAACCGCCCGTCGTCCCACAAGATCTGATCCGGCGCGGCGAGGCGCGCGATTGGCCAGAGATGCGCGGCGGCATCGTTGGGCGGACCGGCGAGCAGCAGCCGGTACCAGGCCGTTGCGAGCTGCACCTCGCCGGCGCTGTAGAGGGCACGCGCGGCATAGGGCGCAAAGCGGCGCAGATCGGGATCGGGCGCCATGTCGGCGACGAAGGTCCCGAAGACCCGCGCCGCCACCGCGTAGCCGCCATGCTTGCGGGCGAGCGTCCACACTGCACGCAGGATTTTCGCGCGTTTGCGCGGATCGCGCGCCTGGGCCGCGGCCTTGAAGAGCCGCGCCCGGGCGCGCGCATCGAAGGTTTCGCGGGCAAGCGCGACGGCCTTGGCGATCTCATCGGCTTCGATCGGCACGGCGGCGTAGACGCGGGCAAGATCCGCAGCGCTCAAGGCGCCGGCGTCGGCGGCCTTCTCGCCGGCCTGAAGGCGCAGCGCGGGCGGTGCGTCCTTCATCATCGCGATCGCGCGCAAGATGGCAAGATCGTCCGTCTTCGCGGCGCCGGCCGGCAGCGGCAGCTTGAGTGCCGCCAGCAACGCCAACTGGCCGGGCGTCGGTAGCTTCAGTACCGCAGGCTCAGCCGTCTTGCCAGTAGGCTTTTGTCCTTGCGCCGCGGCCTCGACGAGCCGCTCCCAGATTTCGTCCGGAATGCCGTCCTGCTCGCGCAGCAGGCTCAGGGCCAGCGACGCCTTGTCGGTTTCCTTGGCCAACGCCAGGCAGACTACGTTCGCGCGCTGCAGGGGCAGGGTGTCGTGCGCCGGCAGATGGCGGTCGACGGCGGCGCAGGCGTTTTTGGCGTCACCGGCGAGCAAGGCGGTGTTGACCTGCAACATGGCCAGGCGCGGCCCGGACAGCGTGCTGGGCGCAGCCTTGACGAGTGCCTCGGCACCCTTCAGATCGCCCATGCCGTATAGTCTCTCCAAGCGCAGGGTGACCAGGCTTTGGCCGACGATAAGACCTTGCGGGGCCGTGGCTTGGGTGAGCAACAGCCGGCGCGCCAGGTCGCGCAAGGCCGGCGAGCGATAGCGAAGCGGCAGACGTCCCATCATGGCCACGACGGTGGCGCGCGGCGTGCCGGCCCACAAGCCGGAGCCGAGACCGCCCTTGCCGTCATCGAGTACGCCCACCGATTCGGGATTGACATGGCCGAGGCGCTCTTCGCGAATGCCGCCGCGGCGCTCGGTGGGCGGCCGGGCCGTCGTCCCGCCGGAGAGATCACGCGGCGCCAGACGCACCGGCGGGCCACCCTGGGCGAGTTGAATTCCTGAAAGCTGCGCCGGAGCGGAAGCGCGCGCCGGCTCGGCGGCATACGCCGGAAGGGCCATCGAGGCCCCTGTAGCGACGCCACAACACAAAGCAATAACGACTGAAGTAGCTCTCATATTCAGCTCGAGCGCTTGGCGCAGATCTTGACGTCGATGCGGCCTGCCCCGCCTGGGCGCTCCTGGGAGCCTCATACAACCGAGCGATTGACCGTTTGGCAACAATCCTTACCGCATTATGATTAAGGAACCGCTGTAGCGAATTACGAGCGGTGCGACAAACGGTCCGGCGCTGGACGGTGAGCCTGCCGCCCGGCCCGCGGCACACCGAGCCCTTCAAGTCGTCCGATAGGAGACCATATATCCCCTGATGTCAGCGAACATACAATGAGCGGCACACGTTCCAGAACGAGCCAGACCATCGTGCTGGTCGGCCTGATGGGGTCTGGAAAGAGCAGTATCGGGCGGCGGCTTGCCGAACGGCTGGGCCTGCCTTTCGTGGATGCCGATGCCGAGATCGAGGCGGCGGCCGGCTGCTCGATCGAGGATTATTTCGAGCGCTACGGCGAGGAGGAATTCCGCCGGGGCGAGCGGCGGGTCATGAAACGGCTGCTTGACGGACCGGTTCATGTGCTCTCGACCGGCGGCGGCGCCTTCATCGACCCCGAGACGCGCGAGGCCATCGGCAAGTCGGGTATCTCGGTCTGGCTGCGCGCCGATCTCGCCACGCTGCTGGACCGGGTGGCGCGTCGCAACGACCGGCCGCTCCTGAAGGACGGCGATCCTGAGAAAATCCTGAAATCGCTGATGGACGAGCGCTATCCGATCTATGCCGGGGCCGATATCACGGTCGACAGCACCGATGGGCCGCCGCGCATCACGGTTGACCGGGTCACCGACGCGCTGGACGCGTTCATCGCCGATCGGGCCGATCGGGCCGATCGGGCCGATCGGGCCGACAAGGCCGATGAGGCTGAACGCTCCGACGACGGCGTGCCATGAGCGGTGACGGTCCGAGTCCCAGCGAGACCGTCACCGTCGCACTGGACACGCGGGCTTACGACATCGTCGTGGGCGCCGGCGTGCTCGACGAGGCGGGTGCACGGCTGAAGCCCGTGACCGGGCGCCGCCCGGCCTTGGTGATTTCCGATAAGACGGTGGCGGGGATCTATCTCGATCGGCTGGTGGGCGCCCTTCAGGCCAGCGGCATACCTCACAATTGCATCACTGTGCCGCCCGGCGAGGCGACCAAATCCTTTAGTGCCTTTGCCCGGTTGGCCGAAGGCGCCCTCAAGCTAGGCGTCGAACGCGGGACGGTGGTGGTGGCGCTGGGCGGCGGCGTGGTCGGCGACCTTGCAGGCTTCCTCGCCGCAACGCTCTTGCGCGGGCTCGACTTCGTACAAATCCCGACCACGCTGCTGGCCCAGGTTGACAGTTCGGTCGGCGGCAAGACCGGGATCAATACCAACGCCGGCAAGAATCTGGTCGGCGCCTTCCATCAGCCGCGGCTGGTACTGGCCGATATCGGCACATTGCAAACGCTCAATGGCCGCGAGTTGCGCGCAGGTTACGCCGAGACGATGAAGTATGGGTTGATCGACGATCCGGCATTCTATGCCTGGTGCGAGGACAATGCCGCCGACCTGCTGGCCGGCGACATTGCCGCATGCCGGCACGCCGTTGTCACGGCCTGCCGCGCCAAGGCGCGCATCGTTGCGGAGGACGAACGCGAGACCGGCGCGCGGGCGCTGCTCAATCTCGGACACACATTCGGCCACGCTCTGGAAGCGGCGGCGGGTTATTCGGATGCATTGCTGCACGGCGAGGCGGTGGCCATCGGCATAGTGATGGCGTTCGACCTCTCCGTTGCGCTCGGCCTGTGCCCGCCGGAGGATGCGGGGCGGGTTCGGCGCCATCTCACCGCACACGGCATGCCGACCGGACTCGATGCCTGCGCGTTCACGGGACACACGCCGGACCCTGCGAGGCTGATCGACCACATGGCCGCCGACAAGAAGGTCAAGGATGGCCGGATCCGCTTCGTGCTGGCGCGCGGCATCGGAAAAGCATTCGTCGCCGAGGATGTCGCGCTTGGAGCCGTGCGCGAGTTGCTCGACCGCGCGGCGGCGGCCTGACCTCTGCTGTGTGACGCCTGTCCAATGGACGTTGCCCCATGATCATCGAATACATCCTGCCAATTGTCGGCATCATTGTCGTTCTGCTTCTCCTGTCGGCGTTCTTCTCCGGCTCGGAGACCGCGCTGACTGCCGTTTCGCGGCTGCGCATGCACGAACGCGAACGCCAGGGCGACCTCAGCGCTGCGCGGGTCAACGCGCTCACCGATCACCGCGAGCAGCTCATCGGCTCGATCCTGCTTGGCAACAACCTGGTCAATATCGGCGCCTCGGCGCTGGCGACGGGGCTGCTGGTCGAGTTCTTCGGCGACAGCGGCATCCTCTACGCGACGCTGGGCATGACGCTGCTAGTGCTGATCTTCGCGGAGGTTCTGCCCAAGACATACGCGATCCACAACCCGATCAAGGTCTCGCTCGCGGTCGCCCCGGTGATGCGCGTGATCGTGGTCACGCTGACCCCGCCAGTGCGGTCGGTTCAGTTCGTGGTGAACGGGGTACTCAAGCTATGCGGCGTGCGCATCCAGGCGGGCCGCAGCTTCACCGCCGCGGAGGAGGAGCTGCGCGGCGCCATCGAACTGCACCAGGGTCCGGAGGCGGATGAGGTCGAGGACGAGCGGCGGATGCTGCGCTCGATCCTCGATCTGGGCGATGTCGATGTCGACGAGGTGCTGACCCATCGCAGCGAGCTTGAGACCGTCAACGCCGATGCGCCGATGGGCGAGATCGTCGAGGCGGTGCTGAAGAGCCCCTATACGCGCATCCCTGCCTGGCGCGACGAGCCCGACAACATCGTCGGCGTGATCCACGCCAAGGCGCTGTTCCTGGCCACGCAGAAGGCCGGCGGCGCGCTCGACAAGCTCAACATCACCGAGTGCTGGCAGCAGCCCTGGTTCATTCCAGAGACGACCAATTTGCTCGACCAGCTGCGCGAGTTCCGCGCCCGGCGCGAGCATTTCGCGATCGTCGTCGATGAATATGGCGCGCTAATGGGGGTCGTCACCCTGGAGGATATCCTGGAAGAGATCGTCGGCGAGATCGAAGACGAGCATGACAGGTCGCGGCCGGGCGCGAACCTGCCCGGCGTTCGGGTGGAGAGCAACGGCACCTACATGGTTGAAGGCGCGGTCACCATCCGCGATCTCAACCGGGAGTTCGATTGGGACCTGCCCGACGAAGCGGCGGCAACGATCGCCGGGCTGGTAATGCACGAGGCGCGCCGGATCCCGGAGACCGGCCAGGTCTTCGCCTTCCACGGCTTTCGCTTCGAGGTCGTGCGCCGGCGCAAGAACCGTATTGTCCTGCTGCGCCTCGCGCCGCTCAACGGCGAGACACCGCAGGCGGCGGAAAGCGGTTCCGAGCCGCCGCGTGGCCGCAAGGCCAAGAAGCCTGGTTGAGCCACAGATTAAGACCGTCCGCCTGCCATCCGCCTGCCGTCCGACGATTGGCGCATGACGGCCTTGCCCGCCGCGCCAGTTGACCGACCCCAGGCCTGCTGCCTATATCAGCGGCAAGCTATCGCACTGCACAATTTTCGGGATATTGCCCATGCCGCTCTCGACGCCCGCCGCCCGCGCGCCCCTGCATGAGCGCCGGTTGACGATCGATGGCTTCGAACGCGAAGACGGCCTTTACGACATCGAGGGCCACATCGTCGATACCAAGACCTACGCCTATGACAGCGACTGGCACGGCCGGGTCGAGCCCGGCACACCGGTCCATGACATGTCGATCCGATTGACCATTGACGACCGGTTGAAGGTCCATGGCGTTGCGACGGTGACCGATCGCTCGCCCTTTCCGCCGTGCCACGAAGCGGCGGTCAACTATGATGCGCTGGTCGGCCTCACTATCGGGCCCGGATGGACGCGCGCGCTGCGCCAGCGGGTTGGCGGAAGCGCCGGTTGCACGCATATCACCGAGCTTTTAAGCCAGGTGGCCACCGTCGCGTTTCAAACGATGGTAAAGAAGCGGCAAGAGGAATCCCGCAAACGCACCGTCGATGGCGTATCGGACCAGCCGCGAACGCGGCCGATGATGATCGGTGCCTGCCACGCTTTGGCGGTCGACGGCCCGGTGGTCAAGCGATACTGGCCGGAATACTACAGATCCGGAGAATCGCAAGATGGCGGCGACGGAGAACAAGCCGCCGAATAGGCCGATCGGGCTAGGGAGAGCTGACGCCGAAGCCCTTGGAAACGGGCATCTCGGCTGTTTCGACCATGTCCCGATAGTAGCATACGAGCGCAGCACGCACGGCGCCCGTAAGGCTCATATCCCCGCGGCGCGCGTCGATCCGCCCGCAGAGCTCATTCACACTACCACCTTCGCGCTGCGCGATTTCCTCAAGCGCATCCCACAGGCTCGACTCCAATCGCATGCTGGTCCGACGGCCGGACACCACAACGTTGCGGCTCACCTGCCGGCTCGTCTTGAAGAGCTCTTCGTTTCCCCACGTCATACTTGGTTTTCTACTCGCTATTCTGTGATCGATGAACGCGTCTCTTGGAACCCAACCGGCCTTCAATATTCCGCTATTCTATTTGGCGGCTCAAAATTATCAAACGGTTAAGTTGCATATCATGTTAGATACACGTCATAGTATGCAGTATTGTTACGAAAACGTTGCATTTTTGTGACGAAGCCATGACATCGTGCACACAAATTTTTTTTCGCCGGATTTCCACGGCCTGGCGCTAAC
This sequence comes from Alphaproteobacteria bacterium, assembly GCA_035527975.1. GTDB lineage: Bacteria > Pseudomonadota > Alphaproteobacteria > JAPULJ01 > JAPULJ01 > DATKZM01. Next base: position 36,844 of record DATKZM010000010.1, read on the forward strand.
GTCCCGGATCGGCCTCCCCTGGCGCGAGCGCCGTGATCGCCAACGCATGGATCGGCCCGGCAAGCTCCTCGCTCAGTGTTCCGTAAACGAGGCGCTGACGCGCGATACGCGACTGCCCCTCGAACGCCGCCGCAACAATTGCAACACGAAAATGGCTTTCACCGCCCTCCGGGGCCGAGGCGTGCCCGGCATGCAGATGCGACTCGTCAACGATCTCCAATTGCGCTGGCGACAACGCCTCTGTCAGCTTTGTGCGTATCGTCTCCGCAACGGACAACTCGGTCTCCGAGCATGAGTGCATTGGTAACCGCCCACACAGTTGGGGTTGTGGACCGCACGAGTCAACAGTATACGGATCATTTCTTTGGCCCTTCAGTAAAACTTGAGCCTGGTTCAAAAAATATCAACAAATATGGGTGTTCACGGAACGATTTTCGTTCCCGAACGGCAACCCGGTTGCGCGGCTTTTTACGTTGAACGGCGCTGGCTGCGTGTTTGCAAATCGACGGCGAATCCCCATACTTAATGACAATGGCCCGCAAGAAATCTTTCGATGATGTGTTCGACCCGCTTCGCAAAATGCGCACCGACGAGGTGCGCTACTGCGACCATCCGGGCTGCCTGGCGCCGGGCGATTACCGTGCGCCGCGCTCGCCGGACGATCTGAAAAGCTACTATTGGTTCTGCCTCGACCATGTGCAGGCGTATAATCGCGCCTGGAACTATTATGCCGATATGGACGAGACAGAGATCGAGGCGCAGATTCGGTTCGACACCCAATGGCAGCGGCCAACCTGGCCGCTGGGCGGGCGTGGCGGTTTCGATTTCGAGCGCCGGAACGACGGGTTCGATGATCCATTCGAGATGTTCATCGAAGCGCGCGCGCGGGCCCAGGAACGGCGCGCCCGCCAAGAGGCGCCAGCGGCTCGGCACGGCCGCGAGGAACAAGCACTGGCGACGCTCGAATTATCCCCGCCAGTGACGCCGGACCGGCTAAAATCGCGCTTCAAGGAATTGGTCAAGAAACTTCATCCCGACGCCAACGGAGGCGACAAGGAGGCCGAGGAGCGATTGCGACTGGTGATCGAAGCCTACGCCACGCTCAAGACAACCATCGTCGCGAGGCAGCCGCACGCCCCTCACTGAGCAACACACCCACACCACGGTTTCTCGCTACACGAAGCATCACTTAAGACGGAAAGTCACAACAATGAGCCAAGAAAATTCTGCCGTTGTCAGCGACGTCATGCCGACCGGCGAGCCCGACATCAAAATCTCGGTCCGCCAACTCTTCGGGATCGACAGCGACATGGAAGTTCCGGCCTTCAGCCAGACATCCGACCACGTGCCGGACGTCGACGAGGCCTATCGCTTCAACGCGCCGACAACGCTGGCGATTTTAGCCGGCTTCGCGCACAACAGGCGCGTCATGATCCAAGGCTATCACGGCACCGGCAAGTCGACCCATATCGAGCAGATTGCAGCACGCCTCAACTGGCCGTGCATCCGTATCAACCTCGACAGCCATATCAGCCGTATCGACTTGGTCGGCAAGGACGTCATCGCGCTGAAAGACGGCATGCAGGTCACCGAGTTCCGCGAGGGGCTGCTGCCTTGGGCGCTGCAACATCCAACGGCGCTCGTCTTTGACGAGTACGACGCCGGCCGCCCGGACGTGATGTTCGTGATCCAGCGCGTGCTGGAGGTCGAGGGCAAGCTGACATTGCTCGATCAGAACCGAATCGTGCGTCCGCACCCCGCGTTCCGCCTGTTCTCGACCACCAACACCATCGGCCTCGGCGACACGACTGGGCTCTATCACGGCACCCAGCAGATCAACCAGGGCCAGATGGACCGCTGGAATATTGTGGTCACACTCAATTACCTGGAGCATGAGGAAGAAGCCGATATCGTGCTGGCGAAGTCGCCGTCATACGACAACGCCAAGGGGCGCGAGCTTATCAGCGCCATGGTTGCGGTCGCCGATCTCACGCGAAACGGCTTTATCAATGGCGATATATCCACCGTGATGTCGCCGCGCACGGTGATCACATGGGCGGAGAACGCCGAGATCTTCAAGGATGTCGGCACCGCCTTCGAGGTCACCTTCCTCAACAAGTGCGACGAGATCGAGCGGCCCGTGGTGGCGGAGTACTACCAACGCTGCCTGGGCAACGAGCTACCCTCCTCGGCGCGCGCGGTCTCGGCGAACTAAGGCAGCCGAGCCGACCAAAGACGAGCCGGCCAAAGATTAAGAGTGCGGGAATTACCGATGGCGAAGGACGACAATCCGGTCGAAGACATGCGGATCGTCACCGCGGCGACGCTGCGCGCGATCGCGCGGCGGCCGGAGTTGACGCTCGCCTTCACGCCGGACCCGCCGCATATGGCGGGGACCGAGGCGCGCCTGCCGCTGCCGACACGCGATCTGCCGCCCGACGAAGTCGCCGAGCTGCGCGGCCAGTCGGATTCGCTGGCGCTGCAGCTCCGCCATCACGACGAGGGGACCCACAATCGCCGCCGGCCGCAGGGCGCCGTCGCCCGGGCCATCTATGATGCCGTGGAGACGGCGCGGTGCGAGGCGCTGGGAGCGAACCGGATGGTCGGCGTGCGGCTCAACCTCGAGGCTGCCCTCGACCGGCGTTGCATTGACGAAGGCTATGCCACCGTCGACACCCGTGAGGAAGCGGCGATGGCGGACGCGATCGGCCTGCTGACCCGCGAGGCGCTGCAAGGCACGCCGCCGCCGGCAGCCGCCAAGAAAATGGTCGACGCCTTCCGGCCGTGGCTCGAAGGCAAGATCGGCAAGGATATCGAGGCCCTGTCCAAGGTGGTCGAGGACCAGGATGCCTATGCGCGCATCGCCCGGCGGCTGATCAAGGACTTGCAGATCGAGGACGAAGACGCCGAGGAAGGCGAGGAGCAACAGGACGACGGCGAGGGCGACGATCAGCAGTCCTCGTCGGAAAGCGGCGAGGAAGGCGCGGAAGGTGCCGAGGCGGCTGCCGACATGGCGATGACCGCGGAGATGGAGGAAGCCGAGGGCGCCGAAGACGGCGAAGGCCAGGCTGAGGACGCCGACATGGAGTACACGCCCGGCACCGGCGACGATCAGCCCGCCGGTCCCGGCAAGGCGATGCGGCCCGACGAGCTTGGCGGCAACCGCGCCGAGCAGGCGATCTATCACGCCTTCACTGGCGAGTTCGACGAGGTGGTCGAGGCGCCCGACCTCTGTGACGCCGACGAGCTGACGCGGCTGCGCCATCATCTGGATCAGCAGCTCAACCACCTGCAGGGCGTAATCGCGCGCCTCGCCAACCGCCTGCAGCGGCGTCTGCTGGCCAAACAGTCGCGCTGGTGGGAGTTCAACCTCGAGGAGGGCATGCTCGACAGCGCCCGGCTCGACCGGGTGGTGGTCAACCCGATGCACCCACTGTCCTACAAGATGGAAAAGGACACTGAATTTCGCGATACCGTCGTCAGCGTGCTGATCGACAATTCGGGCTCGATGCGCGGACGGCCGATCACCGTCGCGGCGATGAGCGCCGACATCCTGGCGCGAACGCTGGAGCGCTGCGGCGTCAAGGTTGAGGTGCTCGGCTTCACCACGCGCGCCTGGAAGGGCGGCCAGTCGCGCGAGCGCTGGCTTTCGGAGGGCAAGCCCGCGCATCCGGGCCGGCTCAACGACTTGCGCCACATCGTTTACAAATCGGCCGACTCGCCGTGGCGGCGCGCGCGCAAGAATCTCGGCCTGATGCTGCGCGAAGGAATCCTGAAGGAGAATATCGACGGCGAGGCGCTGCTATGGGCGCATAACCGCGTCGTCGGCCGGCAGGAATCGCGCAAGATCCTGATGGTCATCTCCGACGGCGCGCCGGTCGACGACAGCACCCTGTCGGTCAATCCCGGGAACTACCTGGAGCGGCATCTGCGCGAGGTCATCGAATACATCGAGACCCGCTCGCCGGTGCAGTTGATCGCGATCGGCATCGGCCACGACGTCACACGTTACTATCGCCGCGCCGTCACCATCGTCGATGCCGAACAGCTTGGCGGCACGATGATGGAGAAGATGGCCGAGCTCTTTGACGAGGGTGACACCGGCGCCCGCGGCCGTCGCCGGTCGCGACGCGAGGGCATGGGCGCGCCCAGGCGGCGGCGCGCCGGGATGCACTGATGCGCCTCGCTGGCAAGGTCGCACTGATCACAGGCGGCGGCACCGGCATGGGACGGGCAACCGCCGCGCTCTTTCACAAAGAGGGCGCCAAAGTCGCCATCGCCGGCCGCCGCCAGGGTGTGCTGAAAAAGGCCGCGCGCGCAATCGGCGAGGACGTGCTGGCGCTGCCTTGCGACGTTACCAACGAGCCCGCGGTGATCCGCTTGGTCGAGAATGTCGTCGCCGAGTTCGGGCGTATCGATGTGCTGGTGAATTGCGCCGGCATCAATCCAAGCCGCGCCGACATCGCCGAAACCGATCTCAAGGCGTTCCGCGACACGATCGAAGCAAGCGCCACTGGATCCTTCCTGGCCGCCCGCGCCGCCATCCCGGCGATGCCGAATGGCGGCTCGATCGTCCTGATCGGCTCGGCCGCCGCGACACGGGGCTGGCCGATGCGGTTCTCGGTCACGGCAGCCAAGGGCGCGGTCCACGCCATGACCCGCCAACTCGCGCGCAGCCTGGGCAAGGACGGCATTCGGGTCAATCTGGTCTCGCCCGGGGCCACGCGCACCGAGATGACGCAAGCCCTCTTCGAGGCAATGTCGGAGGACGCCTATGCGCGCCTGATCGCCGAGACCCCGCTGGGCCGCGTCGGCGAGGCCGAGGACATCGCCAACGCCTGCCTCTTCCTGGCCAGCGACGAGTCCAGTTACATCACCGGCGCGATCCTGCCGGTCGATGGCGGGCAGAGCGCCTGATCGCCCGCCGTCATCCCCGCGCAGGCGGGGATCCAGATAAGCCCGCAAGACTGGCGCCATACGATCCATGGCTTCCCGCTTGCGCGGGAATGACGGCGATATGACGGCGATATAATGTGTACCGGCGTGCTCGCTCTGACGCACGGGCACCATTCGATTCGGAAACGAGACTTTCTTCAGCGTCTCTGGGTGCGCAGACTGCGCAGCCGCGCTTTCTTCAGCGCCACTGCGCGCTTGAAGTCCTCAAGCGCCCGCGCCCTGCGGCCCAGCTTCTCATAAGCCAAGCCCCGGCTGACGTAGGCCTGGTTGTGCCGCGGGTCGATCTTGATCGCCTGGCTGTAGTCCTGGATCGACCGGCCGTACTGCTTGAGCTTGAAGAAGGAACGGCCGCGCTGGACGTAGAAGCTGGCCTCGCTCGGCTTCAACTGGATCGCCTCGCTGTAATCCTTGATCGCATCGCGCACCGCACCGCGCCGGTAATAGGCAAGTCCGCGCTTGCCGTAATAATTCGGCTGATCGGGGCTGATGGTGATCGCGCGCGTAAAGTCCGCGATGGCCTTGTCGTATTGGCGCAACCCGGCATGGGCAATGCCGCGCACATAATAGACCGGGTCGGCCTTCGGGTTCATCTCAAGCGCTCTGTCGTAGTCGGCAATCGCCTTGGGATAGTCCTTGATGGCGCTGTAGGCGAGCCCGCGGCTGTAATAGGCAAGACTGGCCTTGCCGTTGAGCCCCAGGGTTTGGCTGTAATCGGTGATCGCCTGGCGATATCGCTTCATGTGGTGGTAAGTCACGGCACGGTTGTAGTAGGCGGTCGCCATGGTCGGATTAAGCCGGATCGACTGGGAATAGTCGGAGGCCGCGTGCTCGTACATCTTGCGGCGGTAATAAGCGAGCCCGCGGTTGTAGTAGGTGACGGCGCGGTTATGGGGATCGCGCTGTCCGGAGGCCAGAAGCCGCGAGCAGGCCGATATCACCAGACGGTCGTTCCGGCTGCCGACGCAATCCTGCTCGTCGCGCCCGCTTTGCGCCAGCGTTGGCGTCGACAGGAGCGCCGCAGCCACGACTGTCAAACCGGCAATCCCCGTCAGGGCGCCCAAGTGTCCTGCTCGCATGTCAGTTCCGAATATCCGTTTCTGCCCCACCCGACAATATCGTGCATAAATGACCGCCGCCAGGCAACAACGGCCTGCTATCACCGTTAATCTACGGCGCGGTGCCGGGGGGAATCCCTCTTGGCGGATGGGTTTTGCGCCGCCGGATCGGAAATTAGCCGCCCGCTCAGCCCCGTTTCAGCGTCAGCACCTGCTTGCCGCTCGGATTGGTAAGGACGAGGGTCTTGCCGCCGTCCTTGAGTTCGGCCTTCCACGTGATCGTGACCGGGCCGCATTTGATCGCCAGGTCGGGCGTGGCGTGGGTATAGGTGCATTTGTTGAACCCACCGAGCAGGACTTTGCCGTCCTTGTCGAACTTGTACGACACGCCTTTGTTCGACTTGGCCATCGGACCGGACGCTTCGGCGACTTTCCACGAACCCGGAAGGCCCGTCTCACCGCCGCCTCCGTCGCCGCAGGCGGTCAAAGCAAGCGTGGCGGCAGTGGCGATGACAGCAACTCGAAGGGGGCCTTGGAACACATTCGGCATGGTCGATCTCCGTAAACATTATCCGAGAAGTGCCTGGGCGACCGGATCATAGGGGAACCCGGCCCGCCCGGGCAAGCAGTGTCAGAAGGTCGATCCTGCGGCGCTCAGGCGCACAAGACCACCGGGAACACAGCGCCGTCGAGTGGGTCGCCGTCGGCAAGCGCTGGATCGCTGAGCCCGGTTGCGGTCGCCGGATGGGCCCAGTAGACGGCGTCGTCGCCGGTATAGCGCACGGTATAGCCGCGCCGCCGCACATCGTCGCGCCGATTGCCGCCCGAGCCATGCACGGTCAGCGAATGAAAGGCAACCACATCACCCGGCGCCATATCCCAGCCGACGATGTCGTGGGCCGCGCGATCGGCTTCGATATCGGGCATCGCCTCGAACGCGGTGTTCTGGGCATACCGGGTCGTATCCTGCTTCTCGCCGAAGGTCTCCGGCTGGAACCAGCGCTCCCAGCGATGCGAGCCGCGGACGAACTCGAGCCGGCCGTTCTCCGCCGTGGTCGGATCGAGCGCCAACCAGAAGGACATGACCTGCCAGCCGCGCACCGCCCAATAGGGCTGATCGTTGTGCCAGGGCGTCCGATTGGTCGTGCCGGGCTCTTTCACGAAGAGCTGATCGTAAAGAAGGTTGACCTTGCTGGTCCCAAGGAGCCGCGCGGCCAAGGCCGGCAAGGGCGATTCGAAACAGTACGCGCGAAAGGCCGGATCGTTCTGCCAGATCCGCAGATTGCCATGGAAACGGCCCTTGCCACTGGCGGGAATATAGCTGTGGCAGAACGGGCCAGGCTGGGCGATGTCACGCTCGATGGCGGCGGCGACCTGGCCCAGCCAATCTTGATCAATGACGCCGCGCAAGATGACGACCCCGTCGCGATCGTAAGCGTCGATCTGATCCTGGGTGACGGACATGGCGGTCGCCCTTCTTTCGCGCGAAGGATGATAGGGACGAGCATTCGGCCCGGCAAGCCGCGTTGCATGGAGCGGTTCCGTCGGCCGCGCGGCGCGGGTATGGTCGCGCCGGTATAATCGTCGGCGGTAACTCGGAGCGGCCATGTCTGAACGTTCGCAACGGGTCAGCGCGATCTGCCGACGATCGGCCACAGCCGCCGTCCTCATGCTACTGGCTTCGGTCGGGCTGGCCCGGGCCGAGCCGACCTTCGCGCTGGCCTGGTTCGGCCGCGATGGGCGGCTGCTGGTTTCGGTCAGCCCCGACGGGCGCGGCTGGGCGCCGCCGGTCAGGCACCGCGCGGCAATCCGCTCGGCGAACGGACCGGCGCTGCTGTTCGATGCACGCGCCGGCTGGCGGCTGTTCTGGTTCACACCCGACCGTGCCCGGCTCGGTATCAGCCGCGGTAACGGCAATGCGCGGCGCGGGGTGAAGTTCGGCCCCGTTCGTCTGCAGCAAATCCCATCTGGGCACCGGCCCTTCGCGGACCCTTCCGTTCGGCCGGCCGCGGCCTTCAACGGCGAGCACTGGGTGCTTGCCTATGGCAGCCAACAAGCCGGGCGCATTACCCTTGCCGTAGCCGACGCCCGGCGCGGCGGCTGGACCTTCAGCGCCGTCGCCGGCGGACGCGGCTGGATCACGCCGCCGGCGCTCGCCCATGGTAACGGGCAGTTCCTTTTGGCATACGTGGTCGCCGCGCCAGGCAGGTCAGGCCAGCATCTTCTCAAGATGCGGCGTTCAGAGGATGGCCGGCGCTGGTCGCCGCCTTTCGACCCGCGCCGTGCCGGAAAACCGGGAGGCGGACGTCCGATCTATCTGGCGCCGGTGCAGGGGCCGGTGCTCACATTCGATGGCACGCGGTTCCTTCTCGCCGTCACCAACCGCCGCGACCGGAACGCGCCGCGCTTTCTTTATCGCTACGACTTATACGCATCCGACAGCGGCGGGCGCTGGACGCCGCTCGATGGCGGTTTCGTGGCCTGGTCGACAACCCGCGCCGCCGTCAGCCTCACGGTCAAACCCCATGACGGCTGCACGCTTGTCGCGGTCTCCAGCAGCCGGCCCTCGGGCGGCTTCAGCGCCCGTAATATCCATATCCGTCATGGCGTGACCCGAACGGAAGAGTGCGGACGCGCGCACACAATCCGCTGGGCGCCGCTCAACGCGCCCTTCCCGCTCCGCTCGATGCTCGACCGCTTTGTGGCGGCGGCTTACGGCGAGCCGCAATAGCCCGACGCACGGTTTCCGCGCCGCCTTGTGCGCTGCGTCACTGCGGCGGCGCCCGGCTTGCCGCAATCTGCTCTCAACCCTCGGGATCCGGTCCCCGGAAACCAACCTTACTTAGGAGACAGACCATGAAAACGATCCTTTTAGCCGCCGCGGTCGTATTAGCGGCTTCGGCCTCGACCGCCGCCAACGCCGCGTCGAACACCCGCGAGGCGTGTCAGCCGGCGGGGTACAGCACCGTGAACCTCGCCTCGGTCACCGGAGCAAACCAGCGTTGCTCGACGCGTACCGTCCAGGTTTGCCAAACGATCGGCCACCCAAAGACCGGCGGGGTCCGCCGCGTCTGCAGCATGGTGCAGAAGCGCGTGTGCTTCCCGGTTCTGGAAATGCGGCGCCCGGTCCAGCTGAACCCGGGCATCGGGCGCGGCCGGAAGAAGTTCACCAACCGGTAGACGCCCAGCGGCGGGGCGGTTCCAGCCACGCGGAGAATGGTTTTGCCCCGCCGGGACGGAAGATTCGAACTTGACTACATATGAATACTTGTTTATATGTTTGCTTATGATCACGGACGACCAGACCCACGAGCTCGCCGACATGTTCCGGCTGATGGGCGACCACAGCCGGTTGCGGATCGTGCTGCAATGCCTCGATGGCCCGACGGCGGTAGGCGATATCGCCAGGCGGTTAGGGCTTTCGCCATCACTGGTGAGCCATCATCTGCGCCTGCTGCGCGCCGCCCGCATCGTTCGGGCCGAGCGCGACGGCAAGCACGTCTACTACTCCGCAGCCGACGCGCATATCAGTGGCGTGCTGCGCGACATGATCGAGCATCTGGTCGAACCGCAGCCGAGCGAGGCCTGAGCGCATGGGCGCCCATCACGATCACGGCGTGCCGGCGGCCGCCGAAAACCGCGCCTTGCCGCCGCGGGCGCGCACCGTGCTCTGGATCGCGCTGGCGCTCAACGCCGCGATGTTCGCGGTGGAGATCAGCGCCGGGCTTGCCGCCAAGTCGGTGGCGCTGCAGGCCGACGCGCTCGACTTCCTGGGCGACGCCACGACCTATGCGATCAGCCTGGCGGTTCTCGCCCGGCCGGTCCGCTGGCGCGCCGGAGCCGCTTTGCTGAAGGGGATTTCGCTGGGCGCGTTGGGCACCTGGGTGGCGGTGGCTACGGTGCTAAGCGCGATCCGCCAGCCGCTGCCCGACCATACGATGATGGGCGGCATCGGCCTGCTGGCACTCGCAGTCAACGTCGCCGTCGCGGTGATGCTGTTCAGGATGCGCGGCGGAGACGCAAATCTGCGCTCGGCCTGGCTGTGCAGCCGCAACGACGCCATCGGCAACATCGCGGTGATGGCCGCAGCGCTGGGCGTCTTCGGCACCGCGAGCGTGTGGCCCGATCTGGCTGTCGGCGCGGTAATGGCGGCGCTGGCGCTGAGCGCCTCGGTTTCGATCGTGCGGCACGCGCTGGACGAATGGCAGGAAGCCGCGGGCACCGCAGGCGCCGCGGCGGAGTAACATCTCCTACCGCCCAGGCGCGCCGACGCGGCGAATGCGGCCGTCGCGCTTGCCGCGCAAGGGCGAGTGCGCGGCAACGTATTCGGCGACCGCGTCCTCGAGATTGACGCCGCCGTCGTAGGGCTCGATCGCCTTTTCCTTGAAGACCTTGTAGCCGTCACCGCCGCCGCGCAGGTAATCGATGGTGGCGACCTTGTAGACCGCGTCATCCGTGAGCGGTGACCAGCCCTGCCCCGCGCGAACCTCAACCGAGACGATGCGCTTGCCGCGCGGGCGCGCAGGATCCCAGACGAAGTGCATGCCCGAAACCTGCGGGAAGCGCCCCGCGCCCTCCGTCACCTGGCTGACGCCGTGCTCCAGCGCGGCACGCAGATCGCGGCCCCTCAGCTTGAGGGTGGCGAGCGCGTTCTGGAACGGCAGCACGACCAGGATCGCGCCCATCGTCGCCGGGCCGGCCCCCATGCTGGCGCGCACGCCGCCGCCATTGATGAAGGCGATCTGCGTGCCCTGGGCGCGGGTCTTCCAGACCAGCGCGTCGGCGACCATGTTGCCCATGGTGCATTCGCGCGAGCGGCAGGTTTGGGTGCTGCCATCGAGACCGGTGGCGAGCTCGCCCACGACCTTGCGGCGGAGCGCGTCGACCGGCCCGCGCATCGCCTTGATCAGCGCCTCCATCTTCGGATGCTTGGGCACCTCAAAGCCGACCGGCACCAGATCGCCCTGCCATTTGACCGGCACGCCGCTGCCATCGAAGCGGACCTCGAGCTTGCCGACATAGCGTGAAAAGGCGAAGGCCTGAACCACCAGGACCGGCTTGCCCGCGGGCGATTTCACCACCACGGGATAGGGGCCTTCCGCGCCGCGCGCGCTGTTGGACAGCAATGTGTTGGTGTGGCCGCCGACGATCACATCGATGCCCTCGACCGCGGCGGCGACGCGCTTGTCGCGGCGAAAGCCGGCATGGCTGACGGCGATGATCTTGTTGACCCTCATCGTCTTCAGGATCGCGATGGCGGCGGACAGGGCGTCCTCGGCGCGGGTGAAGCGAACCCGCTTGCCCACCTTGGAAAGCTCCGGTGTATCTTCCGTCGTGTAGCCGACGATGCCGATCTTGCGGCTGCCCACGCGCAGCACGACGAACGGCCGGATCAGCCCGTTCAGCCCCGGCTCGCGCGCGGCATCGATATTGGTCGCGACAACCGGGAAGCGGGCGGACTTGATGAAGCGGGCGAGCACCGCCGGGCCGTCGTCGAATTCGTGGTTGCCGATCGCCGTGGCATCGTAGCCGATCAGGTTCATCGCCTTCGCCGCCAACCTGCCCTTATAGGTGCGGTAGAAGAGCGAGCCCTGGAACTGATCGCCGCCGGAGAGCACGACCGGGTTGGTCGATGTCTTGCGCATGTCGTGGATCAACGTCATCAGGCGCGAATAGCCGCCGAAGCAGCGCTTCTTCGCCCGGTCCTTGGCGCCGCAGGTGTTGTTGAAGGCGGACACCGGATCGACCCGGTCGTGAACGTCGTTGGTGTGAATGACGGTGAGGGTAAAGGGCGTCTCCGCCGCCGCCTGCCGCAAGGCGGGAAAATGCAGCGCCATGATGGCAGTGAGAGCCATGAGGATTTGCAGCAAACGCGCGAGCGCGGCGGGGCGGGCGGTCATGTCGATTGGGTTCTCCGGTAACTCGGCAGGGAGCGGTGTGGCGGGCAATGCTCCCATCAGCGCCCGATCGCTGTCAACGGATGGCGCCGCGCGTGTTATCGTCCACTTTGATGCTCCGCTCGCCGCCGAACGGGCTCACACTTCGCCACAGGTGAACGGGCGACGACCATGATCCTGCGCTTTCTTCCCCATTCGCCCTATGCCCGCAAGGTCGTGGTCGCCGCACACGAACTCGGCATGATCGACGCGATCGAGGTTGTCGAAGCGCATGTCTTCGACCCCGAGACGCCCCTGCTCGCCGAGAACCCGATGGGCAAGGTGCCGGCGCTCATCCGCGACGACGGCTCGGTGCTGTACGATTCGACCGTGATCTGCGAATGGCTCGACGCCCAGGATGGCCAGAACCGGCTGTTTCCGGCGGCTGGCGAGGCACGCATCCAAGCGCTCCGGCGGAACGCGCTGGGCGACGGGCTGGGACAGGCCGCGACCTGGAATATCCGCGAGCGCTATCGGCCCGACGGTGAGCGCTCGGACGGCTATATGGCGTATTACGAGCGCACCATCGACCGCTGTCTTGCCGCGCTGGAGGCCGAGGACATCGAGACCGCCGGCCGGCGGTTCGATATCGGCGATGTCGCGACCGCCTGCGCAATTTCATATCTCGATTTCCGCTATCCCGACCGCGCCTGGCGCGAGCGTTTTCCCAAACTTGGCGCATGGGTCGCGCAAACGTCCAAGCGTCCCTCGATGGAGGCGACGGGCCTTGCGGCCTATGACGGACAGCTCAGCCCCTGATCGGGACTGTTCACCCAACGGATTTCCGCAGTACTGTTGCCTCAATCTTTGACCACGCCCTAACGTGCGGACTTTATGTCTGATTACCATACCCGACTGTGGTCGCTGGGCCCGAAAGCGATACTCAACTCCAGCGGATTTTGGATCGATGGGCTCTTATAATTTTTCGCGGTTGCGTGCGCTGGTCGTCGACGACGATCCCAACATGCGGACGATATTGCGCATGACGCTGGAGGCGTGCGGCTTCAAGAGCCTGAAAGTCGCCTCGAACGGACCCCAGGGCTATGAAATCGTCCAGTCCTTCCGCCCCGATCTTGTGATCACCGATTGGGAGATGCGCGGCGGCAACGGGATCGATCTGCTGCGGCAGGTCAGGACCGACCCGGCAAGCCCCGACCAGTTCCTGCCCGTCGTCGTGCTGAGCGGCTATGCCTATCGCACGAGCATCAACGAAGCGCGCGACGCCGGCGCGACCGATTTCCTCGTCAAGCCGGTATCGGCCAAACGCGTGGTCGCGCGGATCACCGGGCTGATCGAGAACCCGCGTCCCTTCATCCAGACCCCCGACTTTTTCGGGCCTGATCGGCGGCAGCGCGCCGACCCCGACTATGACGGCCCGAACAATCGAACCACCGCGCCGGTCGATGCGGCGCTTGATGAACTGGAATTTGAAGCACCCGGCGCCGATGACGAGCTTGCCTTCGAGGATCAACCATCGACACCGAAACTGTTCCGGCCCCCCAACAAGCTCGTCGACACGCTGGGGCCGCTCGACGGTCCCGATCCGGAAATGCTGCTCGCCCGGATCGAGGCCGGCATCGCCGGCTTGAAGAAGAAGTACATGAGCTGGGCGGAGGCGGACCTCAAAGCGCTCTACCGCGCCCTCGACGCGGCGCGGCTGCACCTGGGCGACGCCGAATCCCATGTGAGATCGATCGGCGAGACAGCCCATGCGATGCGCGGACAGGCCGGTACATTCGGCTATCCGTTGATCACCGAGATCGGAAATTCGCTATGCGGGCTGACCGAACGCGCGCGCAATTTCGGCGCCGCTGAGATCGAGGCGCTGGAGTTGCATGTCCGGGCGATCCACACCGTTATCGAAGGCGGGATCGAAGGCGACGGTGGAGAGACCGAGCGGGTGATGCTGGCGGGGCTCCATGCCGTCACGGCGCGTTTGGAGCCTAGCGCTAAGCTCTGAAACTGTCAGGCCGAAGAGCGCCGCCATACGGCGCGCGGCAGCGTCGCTTACGAAAAGAACGGCAGGGCAATCAGCAGCCCGAACGGGGCGGCAACCAACACACCCATCGCAAATGCGAAAATATTGAAGGCCCGATGGCCGAGGCCGCCCCAGAATGTGTCGTCGGAATACATCAAATTCACTCCCAATACGGGTTCATTGGAAGCGAACTTATGCCTTCGGGCCCCAAGGCGCTGTGACGGCCGTCACAGGGAGCGATATTTCTTGAAAAAAGTTGAGAACCGACCACAGGCGACAAAAGGTCGCCTTCGTTGTATGAACCGGCGCATGCGACGAAAACGACCATTCTACGGCTTTTTCCGCCTCATTTGCCTGTTCAGCGGGCTGGCCATCGACCCTGCCGGCGCCGAGGCAGTGCGGGTCTTCGTGCACCCCGTAGCGCTGCAAGCGGACAATCCGGGACGCGTCAAGGTCGGACGTCTCGTCTATCGGGGCGGCATCGAGCTGCGCTCGCGGCACGAGCGTTTCGGCGGCATCTCCGGCCTGCATGTCAGTGCCGACGGGAGGCGCCTGGTCGCCGTCTCCGACGTCGGACGCTGGATCACCGGGCGCCTGACCTACGACAAGCGCGGCCAGCTGACGGGGCTGGAGCGGGTGCGGATGGACCGGTTGCTGCGTCCCGGCGGCGGCAGATTGCGCTGGCGCGAGCGCGATGCCGAGGCTCTGGCGCTGCTACCGGGTGGGCGCTTTGCGGTCGGCTTCGAAGGCAAGCCCCGGATCTGGGTCTATCCGCGCAGCCGCACGCCCTTCGCCGCACCGCCCCGCGCGATCCAGGTCCCCAAGGGGCTGAGCTTCGCTTCCGGCAATGCCGGGCTGGAGGCGCTGACGGCCCTTTCCCGCGGACGACTTTTCGCGCTCGCCGAGGACTTGGCCGCCAATGGCGGCGCGGATGTCGGAACCCATGCGGGCTGGATCCAGAACGGGCGCGGCTGGACGGCGCTCGCCTATGACCGGCGCAGCGTGTGGCGGCCGACCGGGGCGGCGACTTTTCCGGCCGGCACGCGCCATGCCGGCGACGTGCTGGTGGTCGAGCGGGCGCTGTTCCTGTTCGCGGGTTTCCAGACCCGGATCATGCACCTGCCGCTCGCCGACGTGAGGCCGGGCAAGACGATGAAGCCGGTGGAGCTGGCAACGCTCGCCGGCCCCATGACGGTAGACAATTTCGAAGGCATCGCGGCCCGTCGGGGCCCCAAGGGCGAGACGCTGATTTACATCGTCTCCGACGACAATTTCCGGGCCGGCCAGCGCACGCTGCTGATGATGTTCGCGCTGCCGTAGCACGGAACACGGTGGAGATGCGCGTTTTGTCCTCTCCCGCTTGCGGGAGAGGGAGGGCCCCGTTGCGCGGAAGCGCGATGGGAGGGTGAGGGCTGCTGACGACGCAATTCACAAACAGGGAGGCTGGGGTTTTCCGCCGTTGCCCTCACCCGAGCCGCCCTGACGGGCGGCCCACCCTCTCCCGCTTGCGGGAGAGGGAAGTAATGCGTCTGGCCAATCCACCCCTCGCACACAACAAAAAGCCCGCGAGCGGGGCTCGCGGGCCGGCCTGTTACGAATAAGACCCGAAAAGACGCTAGGCGGTGGCTTCCTTGGCCTTTGCCGCCTTCAGGATACGCCGTTTGAGCTTCCGCGCTTCCGGGGCCAGGCTGGTGTTGCTGGCGCCCAGAAGATAAGCGTCGAGCCCGCCATTCTTGTCGATCGAGCTGATCGCCCGGGTGGACAGGCGCATGCGCACCGTCTGGCCGAGCGCGTCCGATTGGAGCGAGGCCGTCTGCAGATTGGGCAGCCAGCGCCGGCGGGTCTTGTTGTGGGCGTGGCTGACATTGTTGCCGGTCTGAACGCCCTTGCCGGTAATCGCGCAGCGTCGCGCCATGGCTCGCTCTCCTGGAACATGCGGAAATGCAAAAAGATTCGGGCCAACCCCATGGCGGCCCGGTACGCAGCGCTATTTAGGAGATGGGGCCCCCAGCGTCAAGGCTTGCCGGCGCGGCTCACGATATGCGTCAAGGCTTGCCGGCGCCATTGAGGAATGACTTCAACAGCTTTTCCGCCGCCACCGTCGGCGCGAGCTTGCCCGAGGCAACCTGGTTTTCCAACCGGGCAACCTGGCGGCGGACCCCGGCATGGTCGCGAAAAGCCCCCATCAGGGTTTCGGTAATTTCGCTCCACATCCAGGCACGGGCCTGCGCGGCGCGGCGCGCCTCGATGGCGCCAGCCGCATCCATGACGCGGCGATAGTCGGCCACCGTGTCCCAGACCTTGGCCACGCCCTCGCCCTTGAGCGCGGAGGCCTGGAGCACCGGCGGGGACCAGGCGGCCGAGGGCGGGCGCATCAGGCCGAGGGCATTCTGGTACTCAGCGGCGGTGCGCTGGGCGGCGGCCTTAAACTCGCCGTCGGCCTTGTTGACGACCAGAAGATCGGCCAGCTCCATCACGCCCCGCTTGATGCCCTGGAGCTCGTCGCCGCCGGCCGGGGCCAGCAGCAGGATGAACATATCGACAAGGTCGGCGACCGCGGTCTCGGCCTGGCCGACGCCGACCGTCTCGACGATCACCACGTCGAAGCCGGCAGCCTCGCAGACCAGCATCGCCTCGCGGGTGCGCCGCGCCACCCCGCCCGGTGTGGCGCCGGCGGGCGACGGCCGGATGAAGGCGGCCTCATCGCGGGCCAGGGTCTCCATGCGGGTCTTGTCGCCGAGGATCGAGCCGCCGCCGCGCTTGGAGGACGGATCGACGGCGAGCACCGCCACCCGGTGGCCCTCGCCGATCAGATGGCTGCCGAACGCCTCGATGAAGGTCGACTTGCCGACGCCGGGCACGCCGGTGATGCCGAGCCGAACCGATTTTCCCGTGCGCGGCAGCAGCGCGTTCAAAAGGGCCGCGGCCTCGGCGCGGTGGTCCGCTTTGGCCGACTCCACGAGCGTGATCGCCTTGGCGAGCGCGCGCCGGTCGCCGCCGGCGACCTGCGGGGCCAGATCAGCCGCCAAGGATTTTGGGGATTTCGCGGGAGACGTCATCGCACCAGTATAGCAAGCACGCCCGGCAACGAGCGGGATTAGAGATCGTGGCCGCGCCGGGCGTAAGCGCGCTTCCAGGTCTGATGATGATTGCGCACGAAGACCAGCGCCGGATCGGCCGGCACCACCACCCAGGCCTTGGCGGCCAGTTCGCGCTCGAGCTGGCCCGCGCGCCAACCGGCATAGCCGCGCAGGAAGATGAACCGCTTGGGCCCCTTGCCCTGGCCGATCGCCCGCAACACACCCGGATCACCGGTCAGCGCCATGCCGCCCGGCGCGGGGCGTGTGTCGGCGCCTTTATAGTCGCGCGAATGCAGCACGACGGCGACGTTGCGCTCGACCGGCCCGCCCCAGTGAAGGTCGATATCGCCCTTCACGCCCGCGGTCTCGCGGCCGAGCGCGGTCAGGATCTCGGCGATCGGTCGGTGGCCGTTCACCCGGTTGATGACAAATCCGAGCGCGCCCTTCTGGCCATGCTCGACCAGCAGGATCACCGTGCCGGCAAAGCGCGGATCGGGCATCGACGGCGCGGCGACAAGGAACTTGCCGGCGTGCGAAACATGTGCGGGCGCGCCGGACGCGCGGTGGCTCCCGCCCGGCAGGACCAGGCTGAAGGCGAGCACCAAGGCCATCGAGAGAAGCGGCCGCGACATGGTTGCAATGGTGCACGATCGGCGTGTTCGATGACAAGCATTCGTGTCCGATTTGGCGCGCGCCCAAATAACTGTGGCGCGCTTGCGCCAATGCAACAGAAAAACATTGTGCGCGCACGGGGCGGATTGTCATCCACGGATGCTCGCTTATGATACGGTCCAAGCTCGAAAAAAGGGGGTGTGGATGTTCGCAATGCGCGGCCTTGCGGCTTTGGCGATTGGGTTGTGTGTGCTGTCGACGAGCGCCGCGCGGGCCGAGCAGTTATTCCCTGAGCACAATACCTCCCATCTGGCGCTGCAGGCCGGTGTCTGGGACAGCGGTATCAACGGCAACCACAATAAGCGGGCCGGCGCCTTCGGCGCAGAGTATCGCTGGGGCGCGCATCTTTGGGTCGTGCATCCCTTCATCGGCCTCAACGCAAACAGCCGTGCCGGAGTGTTCGGCTATGGCGGCATTCTCTTCGACGTATCGGTGATCGACCGGTTCTGGTTCACCCCAAGCTTCGCCGTGGGCGGTTATCATCGCGGCGGCGGCAAAGATGTCGGCAGCGTGATCCAGTTCCGCTCGGCGTTGGAACTCTCCTACGAATTCGGCAACAAGTCGCGTCTCGGCGTGCGCTTTGAGCACATCTCGAACGCGGGCATCAAACAGCCCAATCCGGGCATAGAGAACTTCTGGCTCGTCTACTCGGTGCCTGTGTCGAAGCTGTTCGGCAAGTAGCGCACGGCTTATCGGCAAGGTAATCAACGCACGGGGGACGCATATGAGCGAAACCCAATATCGGCATCCCGGGGCGATTGTCAGCACCGAATGGCTGGCGGCGAATTTGGATGACCCGGCGGTGCCGGTCCCACTTCGGATTTACGACTGCACCACCTATCTCGCGTTGAAGGACGGTCCCGACCGGCCCTACACGATCGTCAGCGGCCGCGCCGACTACGAGGCTGCGCACATTCCGGGCTCGGGCTTCCTCGATCTTCAGAAGCAGCTTTCCGACAAGGCGAGCCGCTTCCGCTTCACCATGCTGCCGCCGGGCGAGCTCGCGGCCCGGTTCGGGCAAATGGGAGTGGGCGACGGCGTCCGGGTGGTGCTCTACAGCCGCAAGAGCCCGGTCTGGGCGACGCGGGTGTGGTGGATGCTGCGTGCGGTCGGCTTCGACAACGCGGCGGTCCTCGACGGCGGCTGGGACAAATGGAGCGCGGAGGGCCGTCCCGCCTCGGCCAAGCCCTCGACCTACCCGGCCGGAACGCTGACCGTAAAGCCTCGGCCCGACCTCTTCGTCGGCCCGGACAGCGTCGAGGCGGCAATTGGCGATGCGGGCATCTGCACGATCAACGCCCTTTCGCCCGAGCTACACCGCGGCGAGAGCCCGCGCTACGGCCGGGCCGGCCGCATCCCCGGCAGCGTCAACGTGCCAGCGGGGTCCCTATTCGATCCCGAAACCAAAGAGCTGGCCGCGCCCGATGCAGCGGCCGCGGCGTTCGCGGCTGTCGGCGCGGAACCGGACAAGCGCGTCATCACCTATTGCGGCGGCGGCATCGCCGCGACGCTCGACGCCTTCCTGCTCCACCAGTTGGGCTACGAGGACATCACCGTCTACGACAACTCGATGAGCGAATGGGCAACCGACGAGAGGTTGCCGATCGAGGCTGGGTGAGGACTTCGATTCGTCCCTGCCCACTGGCCTTCGTGCTTCGACAAGCTCAGCATGAGGGCCTCCCTTAAATGCAAAACAACACCCTCATCCTGAGCGTGTCGAAGGATGAACGTGTGGATGTGCCGCGTTGGAAAAGCAGTATCCCGCCGCCCCCTACTCCGCCGCCGCCGTCTCCTCGTCTTCGATTGGCTCGCCGGCTTCCTGGGCTTCCTGTTGACGCCGCCACATCGCCGCATAGGCGCCGTCCTCGGCGAGCAGCTTGGCGTGGGTACCGCGCTCGACGACACGGCCGTGGTCGAGCACCAGGATCTCGTCGGCCTCGACCACCGTTGAGAGTCGGTGGGCGATGATCAAGGTCGTGCGGTTGGTCGACACCTGGCGCAGGCTCGCCTGGATGTCCTTTTCGGTATGCGTGTCGAGGGCCGAGGTCGCCTCGTCGAACAGCAGAATGCGCGGGTCCTTGAGGATCGTGCGGGCGATGGCGACGCGCTGCTTCTCGCCGCCTGAGAGCTTGAGGCCCCGCTCGCCGACCATGCTCTCGTAGCCGTCGGGCAGCTTCTCGATGAAGTCGTGGATCTGCGCCAGGCGCGCGGCCTCCTCGACTTCGTCCTTGGTGGCGTCGGTGCGGCCATAGGCGATGTTGTAATAGATCGTGTCGTTGAACAGCACGGTGTCCTGCGGGACGATGCCGATGGCCGCGCGCAGGCTCGCTTGCGTCACCGCCGTAATCGGCTGGCCGTCGATCGAGATCGTGCCGTCGGTGGCGTCATAGAAACGAAAGAGCAGCCGCGAGATCGTCGACTTGCCCGAGCCGGTCGGGCCGACGATGGCCACGGTCGAACCGGGGGCGGCAACGAACGATAGCTTGTGGAGGATGCGGCGGCGCTCGTCGTAGGCGAAGTTCACCTTGTCGAAGCGGATCTCGCCCTTGTCGACCACAAGCGCCTTGGCGCCGGGCGCGTCGCTCACCTCCTCATTGATATCGAGCAGCCCGAACATGCGCTCCATGTCGGTCAGCGACTGCTTGATCTCGCGGTAGACGAAGCCGAGGAAGTTGAGCGGCAGGTAGAGCTGGATCATGTAGGTGTTGACCAGCACGAAGTCGCCGACGGTCATGGTTTTGTTGATGACGCCGCGCCCCGCCATGTACATGACCAGGGTGAGCCCAATGGCGATGATGGCGCCCTGGCCGACATTGAGCGCCGAGAGCGTGGTGCGCGAGAGCACGGCGGCCTGCTCGTAGCGCTCCAGCGCATTATCGAAGCGCCGCGCCTCGTGGTCCTCATTGCCGAAATACTTGACCGTCTCGTAGTTGAGCAGGCTGTCGACCGCCTTGGTGTTGGCCTCCTCGTCGGTGCGGTTCATGGCGCGGCGGTATTTGATGCGCCATTCGGTGACGGTCATCGTGAAGACGATGTAGCCGAAGATCGTGACGAAGGTGACCAGCGCGAACCAGACATTGTAGAGGTACCAGAGGATGCCGCAGACCATCAGGATCTCGACCAGCGTCGGGATCACGTTGAACAGCATGAAGGAGAGCAGGAACTCGATGCCCTTGGTGCCACGCTCGATGGCGCGGGAAAGGCCCCCCGTCTTGCGCTCCAGATGGAAGCGCAGCGCCAGGCGATGGAGGTGCTGGAAGGTGCGCAAGGCCACGGTGCGGATGGAGCGCTGGGCAACCTTGGCGAAGATCGCATCGCGCAGCTCGCTGAACGCCACCGTCAAAATGCGGACGAGCCCGTAGGCGACGAGCAGGCCGATGGGCACGGCGAGGATCAGCGTGGTCCCGTTCTGGCCGGTCAGGACGTCGACGGCCTGCTTGTAGAGGACCGGGACAGTGACATTGGCGAGCTTGGCGCCGACCAGCAGCACCAGCGCGACGAAGACGCGCAGGCGCATCTCGACCCAGATCTCGCTGGTTCCGCGCTTGGGCCAAAGATAAGGCAGGAGCGTGCGCATGGCCCGGCGCTGGTGGCCGGACGGGCGCTCGTTATCGGCCTCGCTTGCCATGCCCCGCATCGTGGATTTTCCTATCGCCCCGTCATCTGCCTAGATGGGGCGGCGCGCGCGCACAGGCAAGACGCGCGCTCGCCCGGCCCGCCCGGCCCGGCATTGCAAAGCGAGGGTTAGCTGATATCGTCCGCCGCCGCCTTCCCGGGCGCGCATCCGTTGAATGAGCGAGACGAGCCATGCCCGCATCCGGCGGCAGCACAAAGCCCGATCCGGGCCGAATCGGCGTGGCGGTCCTGGCCAACGACCGGGTGCACGACTGGCTGATCGCTTTCCTGGAGAGCTTCCGCCATCACAACCCCGATCTCGCGCTGTTCGTGCTGCCTTACGACGACCGCACCACGAAGGTCCGCGCGTTGGCCGATCGCTACCGCTTCACCTTCGTCGACCACGATTTCACCGCGCTCGACGGGTTTGCCCGGCGGCTTTATCCGCTGCATCCGGTGCGCCGCCGGCGGGTGCGGAAATTCGGCGCGCTCGACCTCGACCTCGACGCGGTGATCTATGCCGATATCGACACGGTGGTCCTGCACGACTTTGACCGGCTCGCAGGTCTTTTGCGGGCCGGCGAGGCCGAGCTCATCTATGCCAGCCGCTCGCCGGGTTATGTCTACCGGCCGGGCTACCGCAGCGTCGCCGGCCTTGGGCAGGCAACTGAGTTCAGCGACGGCTTCTTCGTCACGGCGCGGCGGTTCGTCTCAACCCGGCTGCTGATCGACACGGTGAGCGCGAACCTCAAGACCTTTCGCGCCGTGCGCCAGTCGCGCGTCTACACCCAGCCGATCCTCAACTTCGTCGTCCACACGACCGGTATTCCCGTACGCGCGGTCTCGCAAGTGACGGCCGACCTGTCCGACGAGACTTATTATAAGGGCGAGGGGATCACCCGCGAGGGCGAGCGCTTCCTCGACAAGGACGGCCGCCAGATGCTGCTGATGCATTGGGCGGGCCCGACCAAGCTCAAGGACGACGAGAACTTCGCCGATCTCTGGCAGCGCCACCGGCAAGCGCACGACGCGGACGCTTGAGGGTCCCGCGCGCACCCTCTCCCGCGTGCGGGAGAGGGAGGGGCCCGCCGGCCCCACGCGAGTGGGGGCGGTGGGAGGGTGAGGGCAACGCATGCCGCCAATCCCATTAGAGTAGAGCCAACACGTCCGAGCACAGCCCTCACCCGACCCGCCCTGACGGGCGGCCCACCCTCTCCCGCAAGCGGGAGAGGGGATGCGGCGACCCGTCGACTATTCCGAAGGCAACGGGTGGTCCCGCCCCCTGCCCGCTTGCCACGCCCTCGCATAGGGACTAGATCGGGGCATGGACTTCGATGACGAGCCACGCGGATGGCGTTGAAACCGACCGTCTTTCTTTTAAGCCTGGTGGAACGCAAGGTGGCGACGCCGCTGGGCGGGCTGGTGGCGCGCGCCTTCGAGCAGGTGCGCGAAAGCCATTTCCACTGGTTCAGGAAGAAGAAGCCGCGCGATCTTGATGCGGACCTGAAGACCCGTTTCTGCGCCAAGCCGTTCGAATCGATCGAGATACAGGAGAACGGCAGCATCTATCTTTGCTGTCCGGTCTGGCTGCCGACGCGGGCGGGCAATCTGGTCGCGGGCAATGCGCGCGAGATCTGGAATTCGGACCGCGCCCAGGCCGCGCGGGCGGCGATCCTCGACGGCAGTTTCTCTTATTGCAACAAGGAGATGTGCCCGGAAATTCAGGCGGGCACCTTGCCGACGATCAAAGAGGCGCGAAAGAACCCCCGCCACCGGGAGATCATCGATAAGAAGAAAACCGTCATCGACGGCATCCCGCGTTTCATCAACATGTCGCACGACCGCTCGTGCAATCTTACCTGCCCCTCATGCCGCACCCAGCGCATCAGCCATGTGAAGGGCGCCGCCTACACGCTGACCAAGAAGCTGCACGACAAACTGGTCGACGAGTTCCTGACCGAGCCCTCCGACCAGGATTTCACGCTCAGTGTCACCGGCTCGGGCGATCCCTTCGGCAGCCGGGTCTACCGCGAGTTCCTGCGCGAGTTCGACGGCGCCAAATTCCCCAACATGAAGCTCAACCTGCAGACCAACGGCGTGCTGCTGAACGCCAAGGAATGGCAGCGCCTCGCCAAGCTGCACAAGAACGTCAACGCCGTGATCGTCTCCTTCGACGCGGCGCGGCCGGGGACCTACGCCATCACAAGGCGCGGCGGCAGCTGGGACGAGCTGATCAAGAACATGGAGATGATCGGCGCGCTGCGGCGCGAGGGCACGGTGAAATACCTCCGCCTCGACTACGTGGTGCAGGACGTGAATTTCCGCGAGATGGAAGAATTCGTGAAGCTCGGCAAGCGCTTCTCGCCCGACGTGATTTACTTCTCGCGCGCCGCCTTCTGGGGCACCTGGACGCAGGCCGAATACAAGGAGAAATGCGTCTGGGAGCCGGACCACCCCGAGCATGACGCCTTCGTCGAGATGATCTCGCGGCCGGTCTTCGACGACCCGGTGGTGACGCTGGGCAATCTCTCGGAGTTCAGGCGTCAGGCGCTGAAGTTGGCGGCGGAGTGAGGTGGCGACCGTCAGCGAGCGAGCCGGCAAATGGGCAAAAGCGAGCCATATCGCGCCGTATTTGGGCCAGATCGATTATGCGACGTTGAAGGGTGTGGTGTAGAAATAGACCACAAGCTATCTCCATCCGTGAGCAAGTATGTTTCTAGCACTTTGGCAGAAATTCATCATCGATCATCCGAATTGCGACACTGAGCGCTTCATCCAATGCAACATCTGACTGGCATACTGCCTCGACTCGATCCAAAAATACAGCAATGTGACTGTTAGTAAAATTGCTGTTCCAGCCGCTTGGATGCACGTGAGGACCCTTTTTGTACATATAACTTGCATCATTCTTGTCTATATTTGGATCACAATGTAAAGCAAGTATTTCAGAATACCCACTTATTTCCTCTGCGTCCAAATGCAGATACCATTTTTCTAAGGTGACATCTCCTTTGAGACTTGCTGCAATCCAAACTTCAAAGTAATTCAATGCCACTGAGGGTGTACGAGTTCGGATTCGGCCATCCCGAAGAGATCTTGCTGATCTGCCAAGTTGAAATGTTGCTCCAGATGTATTGGATACCATAGATACTTCGGGCCGTTTCGGCAACAAAGGTTCCAATATCTTTTGAATTCGCGTGCGTCGTTTGCCCAACGACTTTTCACTGACAACAATCAATCTATTTCTCCTCCAATCATATAGTCAAAATCACTTTTTTCGACTCCATATGCGTCCATTATTAATCTATCAATTTCTTGATCAAGGTTTGGATTATCATTTATGCTCATTCGCTGATCAATCAATTCCATCAATGGCATCATTGCACCCGACTTGATCGATGCTGGGTTTGGAATAGGTACTTTCTTTAATGCACCAACTTCTATTAGCAAATAGCCACTTCTGTATTTTCCGAAATTTTGCCTCATATACCAATGAACGGGCGTGGAATTCATACAAGCAACAACAAACTTGAGCAGAAATTCAAGGCTTATCCCGTTGTCCCAGGTAGTTAGGTTTCATCGGCCTCGGCGGGTTCGGCGCCGTCCTGACGCATGCCGCTGATGGTCTTGCGTCGGCGGGGTTTCCGCCGTGTTGGTGTCGCGTCCTTGCGGGGGTTCTGTTG
>DATKZM010000011.1:0-3271 GCA_035527975.1 Alphaproteobacteria bacterium
TCGCCAGGCGATTTGAGGCGCAGGATATCGGGATGGCGCCGCGCCGTGCCGGTGGCGCTGCACGGGGCGTCGAGCAGCACCGCATCCACCGGTTCGGCAGGGCGCCAGGTTGCGGCATCGGCGATGACGGTTTCGGCCTGAAGGCCGAGCCGGGCAAGGTTCGCCGCGACGCGGGTCATGCGCGGGGCCGAGCGGTCGACCGCGATCACTTCGGCGCCCGCCGCAGCAAGCTGCGCGGTCTTGCCGCCGGGCGCCGCGCAGAGATCGGCGACGCGCTTTCCCGCGAGATCGCCGAGCAGGCGCGCCGGCAGCGCCGCGGCGGCGTCCTGCACCCACCACGCGCCCTCGTCGTATCCAGGCAGCGCGGCGACGTCGCCGATATGCGGGCGGCGCAGGCTGCCCGTGGGCAGAAGCTTTGCGTCAAGGCGCTGGGCCCAGTCCTCGGGATCGGCGCGCGGCGTGATGTCGAGCGGCGGCTCGCCCAGATGCGCCGCCGCGATCGCCCGGGCGGTTGCCTCACCGAAACTAGCCGACCAATCGTCCCACAGCCAGTCCGGCGTGTTGAGGCGCTCGGCGTCCTGCGCGGCGGCCCAGCCCCCGCCTTCGCGCGCGAGCCGCCGCAGCACCGCATTCGCCAGCCCCTTGAGCCGCCGATGGCCGGCCGCCTGCACCATCGCCACCGTCTCGTCGACGGCAGCGTGGGGCGCCGTGCCGATAAACAGAAGCTGGGCCGCGCCCAGCCGCAACAGGTCGCGAACCACATCGGCGTGCTTGGGAATGTCCTTTTTCACGCATCGGCCGATCAGTGCGTCGAGCTGCGGCAGACGGCGCAACACCGTCGCCACCATCAGCCGCGCAAAGGCGCGGTCGCGCGGATCGAGCAAGGCCATGCCCGGATGGTCCGCCAGCGCGTCGCCCAGCGCCTGCTTGCGATGCAGCACGGCGGCCATGAGATCGAGGGCGACGTCGCGCGCGGTGACGTTGGGCGCAGTGACGTCGCGCGCTTGCCCCGCATCGGCGGGTTTTACCGTCACGGCCGCATCTTGTCGCCGGCGGGGCGGCCCGAAGGCATGACAAGCGCAGCGTGCCCGCCGGACGACCCGCCGGTTTTGACTTCTTCTGACAACGCTCCCCTCCTCCCGCGCCGGCACCGTGATCGGTCCGGCGACGCGTCCCACAGCTGCGTTCCTCAAAGGCGGACCTTCAAGGGTAGGCGGAATGCGATGCGCCATTCAAGGCTTGGCACAGGAAGCGTTCTCGTCCATATCTTTGTCATGACCGAACAATCCAGCGACCCCGCACCAGAAAAGCCGCGCAAGCGCGAGACGGCGCGCGCCAAGGTCCCGGCCGAGCCAAAATCGGGCCAGGCAAAGCCGCACGCGCCGACCGTCGAGGAAATCGGCGGACGCGACGGCCCGGACCCGACCCGGTACGGCGACTACGAGAAGAATGGCCGCTGCGTCGACTTCTGAGCCCGCCATATTGGCGACACGTCTCTGACGCAAATCCGCGCTTTCGCAACAGTGCCGCGGTGACGTCGCACTTGGCGTGACAAGCGGCGTGTGCGCTATGCCGCCAGGGTCGGATCTTTCCCATTTTGTTCTTGATTTGTTTCGATTCATTGGATAGTTTGAGGAAATGGGATAAATAACTCCATATGCACCCGCCGCCTAATGTATTGGTGTGAAATTTCCAATTTTATCGACGCGTGATGCGGAGACAGGAGACTTTTCGCCCATGATGCCCAGGCGCACCGCCGCCCGGACCAGCCGATCGCCCACTATCGCGGCGGTTCTGACGGCCGTGCTGTTGTCGGTTTCATCCGCCCCGGTGGCAGCGCGCGAACGCCTGCCCGGCCCGGTCCTGGCCGATGTCGTCAAAGTGCGCGACGGTGACACGCTGGAGGTTCGCGCGCGGATCTGGCTGGGCCAGGTGATCGGCACGAAAGTGCGTCTGGCCAGGGTCGACACACCCGAGCTGCGCGGGCGCTGCCGTCGTGAGCGGCACATGGCCGAGGCCGCGCGCGAATTCGTTGCGCGCAAGATCAACGACCGCCAGGTGACATTGCGCGACATCCGCTATGGCAAGTATGCCGGCCGCGTGGTGGCGCGCGTGATCACCGCGCGCGGCGTGGATCTGGGCGAGGCGCTGATCGCCGCCGGGCTGGGCCGCCGCTATCGGGGCCGGCGACGGGGCTCATGGTGCGAGCAGGCGCTGGGAGGCGCTCCAGGGCCATGACATCAGAAGCGGCCAACGAAAACGGGGCGCCTCGTCCGAGGCGCCCCGCTTGTTCGTTCGTGGTCAGCTCCGCCTTGCGGCGAGGCTGGCCCCCTTAGCGGTCGTCGCCGAAGCTCAGACCACCGGAGCTGCTCGACTTCCCGGTCGCGCGGGGCTTGGACTTGATCTCCTGGGTATGACCCGGGCCGTATTTCGGCGCCGCGCTGCCGCCGCCCGCCGTCTGGGCCCCGCCCTTGCGGTAGCGGGCATTCCAGAAGTGCAGGCGCACGCCGGTGCGGTCACCCGGATAGAACAGCATGCCGTTGGTGCCGCGAACGATCAGCTCCATGCGGCTGCCGTCTTCAGCCGGAAGCCAGCGCGCCGTATCGATCCATCCGAAGGGATCGCGGCGCTCGTTGGAGCGGCCATACTGGCCCTCGAGCTGCTTGGTGACGACGTTTGCCGTCTTGGTCAGCCGCTTGGCGTGGGGGATGGTGCCGTTCCAGTCCGGCCAGCGCACGATCACACGCTGCAGCGCATTGTTGCTGCCGAAGACCAGATCGACATCGGTGACCGCTCCGCCGACCTTACCGCGCGCGACCATGCGCTTGCCGCGGTCGCGCCTGACCCATTCGCCCCAGGCGCCGTTCTCGGCCAGCTCGCGCTGCGGGCCCTTGATGACGCGTCGGACCTTGAAGCCGCGGGCCGACAGAACTTTCTTGGCCTGGCCTGGCGAGCTGCCCCAACGCAGCCCGGCGAACGTATAAGATTCCGCCGCCTGTACGATGCCCGTCCAGGCGACCAATGCGCCCGCGGCAATCGCCCCAAGCGCCGAAAAACGAAATGTCTTCCTCGCTGAAACTCGTTGGTTGAGCATTCTCTCACCCTGTTATCTGCGCCGATCCCCAAAATGACGGCGCTTTTGCATGGACCCGTTCGCCGTCGCTTGTTTTTGAACGTCGACGGACCATACCGATATACCGCGCAGCATATAATCAACTGTTAAGCAAAGGAACCGTTTAATACAAAATTTAGCAAGTATTCCGCCAGATTC
>DATKZM010000012.1:0-62091 GCA_035527975.1 Alphaproteobacteria bacterium
CAACAGAACCCCCGCAAGGACGCGACACCAACACGGCGGAAACCCCGCCGACGCAAGACCATCAGCGGCATGCGTCAGGACGGCGCCGAACCCGCCGAGGCCGATGAAACCTAACTACCTGGGACAACGGGATAAGCCTTCCGGCGTGCCCTTGCGGTCGACGACGCGAATGCGTTTGGGTGTCTGGTTGCTGGCAAGGCGGCTGATCGCTACGGCGTCAAGCACCAGACGGCGGCCGGTCTTGAGACGTTCGATGGCGACAATGCGCCCGCTGACTGCGGCCGGGCCAATGCGCTTCTGAAGCGCCGGTGCGGACACCGTCGCCGTTCGCAGTTGCGCGGCGGCAAAGCCAAGCGCCACCGTAAGCGCAGCCAGCGCCGCGAGCAGCGGCACCAGCCGGGCGCGCATGGCAATCGCCGCTGCAAGTGCGGCGATCGACGCGGCCGCGCCAAGCCAGCCCGCCGGTTCCTCCGGCAGCGCGAAATAGAGCCCGATGCCGAGCCCGAGGCCGACCGGGATCCAAAGCGCCCAGCGCTCGCGCTCTTCGTTTAGGGCGAGCCCGAGCGCGCCAAGTCCGGTCCGGATGCGGCCCGGACGGGCGGGGAGGAACTGCGGGCCGATTGCGCCTCGCGCGCGATCCATGCGGCCTCCGGATGCAACATCTGCGCCGGTATGCTACATCAGCGCCGGTGCAATGACGAACGCACTGAATTCACGCCCAAAGGCGGCTTCCGCATGACCGTCGTCACCCGTTTTGCCCCCTCGCCCACCGGCTTCCTCCATATCGGCGGAGCGCGTACGGCGCTCTTCAACTGGCTCTACGCGCGCCATCATGGGGGCCAATTCCTGCTGCGCGTTGAGGACACCGACCGCAAGCGCTCGACCGAGGAGGCCAAGGCGGCGATCCTCGACGGGCTGACCTGGCTCGGTCTCGATTGGGACGGCGATGTTGTCTACCAGTCGGCGCGGGCGGGGCGGCATGCCGAAGTTGCGCAAGAGATGCTCGCTGGCGGCAACGCTTATCATTGCTATTGCTCGCCTGAAGAACTTTCCGAGATGCGCGAGACGGCAAAACGCGAGGGCCGGCGCGCGCTCTATGACGGGCGCTGGCGCGGCCGCGATCCATCGGAGGCGCCGGCGGGCATCGATCCGGTGCTGCGCCTGAAGGCGCCGGGCGCCGGCGAGACGGTGATCGCCGATGCCGTGCAGGGCGAGGTGCGGGTCGAGAACGCCCAGCTCGACGACATGGTGCTGCTGCGCGCCGACGGCACGCCGACATACATGCTCGCCGTGGTGGTCGACGATCACGATATGGGCATCAGCCACGTTATCCGCGGCGACGATCACCTCAACAACGCCTTTCGGCAAACCCAGATCTATCGCGCGCTTGGCTGGGAGCCGCCGGTATTCGCCCATATCCCCCTCATTCATGGGGCCGACGGCGCCAAACTCTCCAAACGCCACGGGGCCTTGGGGGTCGATGCCTATCGCGACATGGGCATGTTGCCCGAAGCGATGCGGAACTACCTGCTGCGCCTCGGCTGGGGCCACGGCGACGACGAGATCATATCGACCAAGCAGGCCGTCGCATGGTTCGATCTGGGCGGCGTCGGCAAGTCGCCCGCGCGCTTCGATCTGGCGAAGCTGACCAATCTAAACGCGCATTATCTGCGCGAGATGGACGATGCCGCACTCGCCGTGGCGGTTGTTCCCCGTCTGGAAGCCGAACTGGGTGGGCCGATCGACAGTGCCGGCCGGGCGCGCTTGGTCGCGGGGCTGCCGGGCCTGAAGCCGCGCGCGGAGACGCTGATCGACCTGGCCGAAGGCGCGGTCTTCTACGTCCGCAAGGCGCCGCTGCCGATGAGCGAGAAAGCCGCAAAGCTACTGGACGATGACGGGAAGGTCATCATCGAACGCGTCCTGCCACATCTGGAAGCGCTGTCCGATTGGGACGAAGCCCAAATAGAGACGACCCTGCGTGATTTTGTGGAAACCTCTGATCCGCCGGTCAAATTCGGCCAGGTTGCGCAACCGTTGCGCGCCGCGGTTACCGGCTCGACGACGTCTCCGGGATTGTTCGAAGTGCTGGCGGTGTTGGGCAAGGACGAAACTTTGGACCGCCTGGGAAAAGGTGTAAACTCCGGCCGCCCGCGGGATCCGATATGAGCGCATTGGATATCGGAACATCGGCCGCGCGGCGGCCTGCGGCGCCATGTGGCGGGTGGGTGCGGCACCAAGGAACGGAGCGTGGATGAGCAAGGTTAAGGCGAATGTGGAAGCAGCGAGCCGGCAAGACACCGTTACGCTGATCGACAACAGCACGAACAATTCGGTCGATCTGCCGTTGCTGAGCGGCACCGTTGGCCCGCGGGTCGTCGATATCCGCAAGCTTTATGCCAGTACCGGATACTTTACCTATGACCCCGGTTTCACCGCGACCGGAAGCACCGAGTCCAAGATCACCTTCATCGATGGCGACAAGGGCATCCTGCTGCACCGCGGGTATCCGATCGAGGAGCTGGCCGAACATTCGACCTTCCCGGAGGTCTGCTATCTGCTGCTGAACGGCGAGCTGCCGAGTAAGGAACAATTCAAGACGTTCCAGCACACGATCACCCTGCACACCATGCTACATGAGCAGATTGCCAATTTCTACCGGGGCTTCCGCCGCGATGCGCATCCGATGGCGATCATGTGCGGTGTCGTCGGCGCGCTTTCGGCCTTTTATCACGACAGCACCGATATCGACGATCCCCACCAGCGCATGGTGGCCTCGCACCGCTTGATCGCGAAAATGCCGACGATCGCGGCGATGGCCTTCAAGTACTCGATCGGCCAGCCCTTCATGTATCCGCGCAACGAGCTGAGCTACGCGGAAAACTTCCTCTATATGACCTTTGCGGTGCCGTGCGAGGAATACAAGGTCGACCCCGTGGTGGCGCGGGCGATGGACCGCATCTTCATTCTGCACGCCGATCACGAGCAGAATGCCTCGACATCGACCGTGCGTCTTGCCGGCTCGTCGGGCGCCAATCCCTTTGCCTGCATCGCCGCCGGCATCGCCAGCCTGTGGGGTCCCGCCCATGGCGGCGCCAACGAAGCGGTTCTCAACATGCTGATTGAGATCGGCGACAAATCGAAGATCGACGAATTCATCAAGCGCGCCAAGGATCCCGACGACAGCTTCCGGCTGATGGGCTTCGGCCACCGGGTCTACAAGAACTACGATCCGCGCGCCATGGTGTTGCGCGAGAGCGCGCATGCGGTGCTCGACGCGCTCGATATCCGCGACGACCCGCTGCTGGCGCTGGCGATGGAGCTCGAGCGGATCGCGCTGGAGGACGAGTACTTCGTGGACAAGATGCTCTTCCCCAATGTCGATTTCTACTCGGGCATCATCCTGCAGGCGATCGGCTTCCCGACCTCGATGTTCACGGTACTCTTCGCGCTGGCACGTACGGTCGGCTGGGTCGCCCAGTGGAACGAGATGATCCAGGACCCGCACCAGAAGATCGGCCGGCCGCGCCAGCTCTATACCGGCGAGCCGCAACGGCCTTACGTGCCGATCTCGAAGCGCAAATGACGGCGCGCGCGCTTCGTCGGAAGGCAGCTTCGTCGGATGCTTGGCGAAACGAGCGCCGGCCGGCCTTCCATCTACCGGCCAATGACAACGGCCCCGTCGTTAGCCGGCGGATAGTGGCCTGGGTGATGATGGCGGCAGGGTTTGCCGCGATCGCCGCTGTCATCGGAACAGGGTTCTAACCGTCCTCCGCACAGATTTTCCGTCGTTCCGATACCGGGGAGGTATTGTCCCGTGGCAATGAACTTCGATACGCTCTGGCGCAACATCGTAAAGCGGCTGACTGATGAATATGCCGACGGTGGCGGCGACGCATTCGTGCTGCCGACGACAAAGTCGAGCGCGCTCGACTACCTGGACAATCTGAAGCGCCGCGTCGAGGCGATGGAGGAATTCTCCGCCTTTCCGGAGGGTGATCCGGGGATCGTCGTGTTCGCCCTCCTCTGGGACCGTGCCGGCGAGCTGGACCATAGCGGAGAATTCGGTCAGGACCGCCAGGGCCTCGCCAAACTCATGGAAACCTTCGGTGCGATCGCCGAGAAGGAAGACCCGTGGTCGGCGTCACCGCTTCCTTAGTGGCGGTCATGAACGCGGCCGGGTAATCCGCCGCGGAAAATAGGGGGCGACCCCCTACCCCTCGTAGCGCCCGACGATCGAGACCGACGAGACGTTCTGGTGCGGGAAGCCGCCCAGATTGTGCGTCATGCCGATGCGCGGGTCCTTGAGCTGGCGTTTCCCGGCGCGGCCGAGGAGCTGCAGGTACATCTCGTAGAGCATGCGCAGGCCCGAGGCGCCGATCGGGTGGCCGAAGCATTTGAGGCCGCCATCGATCTGGCAGGGGATCGTGCCGTCGGCGTCGTAGAAACCGTCGAGCACGTCGCGCCAGGCCTGGCCCTCCTCCGACAAAAAGAGGTCTTCCATGGTGACCAGCTCGGTGATCGAAAAGCAGTCATGGACTTCGAACATCGAGACCTCGTCGCGCGGCTTTTCGATGCCAGCCTCGCGGTAGGCGCGCGCGGCGGCGTGCCGCGTGGTCATGAAGTAGCTGCCGTCCCAGGAGTTGTGCGAGGCCTCCACGCCATTGGAGACGGCGAGCTGCAACGCTTTCACCCCGACGAGATCGGTCTTGCCCAATTCGCGGGCGATCTCCGGCCGCGTGACGATCGCGCAGGCCGCGCCGTCGGAGACGCCGCAGCAGTCATAAAGCCCGAGGGGCTCGGCGATCATTGGCGCATTCAGAACAGTGTCGATATCGACGGGCTTGCGTAAGTGCGCCTTGGGGTTCTTGGCGCCGTTGGCATGGCTCTTGACCGAGACCTGGCCGATGGCGCGCTTCAGATCCTTGGCATCGACGCCGTGCTTGGTCTGGTAGGCGGTGGCAAGCTGGGCGAAGGAGCCGGGCGCCGAGGCGTTGGGCCAGAACATGTCCTGGACGACGCCGCGGCTGCGTTGCGGCAGTCCGCCATAGCCGGTGTCCTTCAGCTTTTCCACGCCTGCGGCAAGCGCGATATCGGCCGCGCCGGAGGCGACCGCATAAACCGCCCCCCGGAAGCTTTCGGTGCCGGAAGCGCAGTAGTTCTCCACCCGCGTGACCGGGATGTACGGCAGGCGCAAGGCCATCGCCAGCGGAATGCCCGATTTGCCGACGCTGACCTCCTCGATGGCGGTGGCAAGCCAGGCGGCGTCGATCTGGCTGCGCTCGATGCCGGCATCGGTGGCGGCTTCCTCGAAGGCCTCGACGATGAGGTCGTCGGCGTCCTTGTCCCAATGCTCGTCGAACTTCGAGCAGCCCATGCCGAGGATGACGACCTTGTCCTTGATTCCCTGAGGCATTTTCGTGTGTCTCCTATGCGAAGCCGTCTTGCACCTTTTTGCCGATATTCCGCCCGGGTCAACACCGCCCCATCCATCGACAAGCTCAGGATGAGGCTTTCCTTGTCTAAGTGCCCCGCTATTCCTCATGCTGAGCTTGTCGAAGCACGAGGGCCAAGGCGTTAATCCGCAACATACTACACCTTCGTGTGGTCGGGGGCGGCCTTCCAGAAATACTTGGTGAAACCGCGCCGCTCGTCGCGGTCCTTGACCCGGAAGACCATGCGCATCGGCATGCCGACGGATACGCCGCCGACATCGACATCCGTGAGGTCGGCCATCAGGCGACCGCCCTCCTCGAAGGTGACCATGCCGAAATGCGCCGGCGGGTCGGGAGAGTAGGTAAGGTTGTCGGCGGTCCAGCTCAGGATCTTGGCCGGAATATCGGCAAAGGGCATCGGCTCTTGGCTATGGAATTCGCCGCAATTTGGGTTGACGCAGACATTGGATTTCGGGAACTGGGCGGTGCCGCAGGTTCGGCAGCGGCCCCCGACGAAACCGGTGATCATCTCGCGCTTGCGGTAGAGCGCGCTGGGCGGGGTCGAAATATCGGCCTCGGCGCGGATGCCCTTATCCTGCGTGATCAAACCGCGGAAGGCGAGATAGCGGTTGTAGTTGGTCTCCTCGCGACGGCGCGCGAGATAGCCCTTGATGCCCTGGCGCGGGGGAAGATCGGCCAAGGCGTCGGTGGCGCGGAAGAGCAGGACGTCGCAGCCTTGGCCCCAGCCGACGACGAGGATGGTCTGGCCGGGCCTGGCGTCCTGAAGCGCATCGACCAGCATGACGAGCGCATGCGCCGTGCCGGCCTCGCCCATTGCCCCGTGCAGGGTGTCGCGCACCGCACCCTCGGGAATACCCGCCATCTTGGCGATGCGTGGCGGCACCGCCGGCATGACCGATGGCATGACGAAATGGTCGATCGCGCCGGGCTCAATGTCGGTCTTGGCGAAGAGACCTTCGAGCGCGCGCGGCACGATCTTGAGGTAGCCCTCGTCGCGGATCCAGCGCTCCTCCCACGCATAGTCGAATTCTTCGTTCTGGCCGCGGTAGTGATCGACGAAATCGACGGCGATCTGATGCGCCGCGACAAGCTCGGCGATCACGCATTCCGACCCCAGCAGCAGCGCCGCCGCGCCGTCGCCGATCATCAGCTCCTGGGTGCCCGAGGTCTTGGCACGGCGGGCCTCTGACGCAACGTAGAGGGTCTGGCTCCCCTGCCCGTTATTTGAACTGGCAAGCGCAGCGATCAGCCCCGACGTGCCGGCGCGCTGGGAAGCGGTGACGTCGATGGTCTGGATCGCCTCGTCGAGATTGAGCGCGCCGGCGAGGATGCCCGCATTCTGGCGGTCGGCAAACGGCAGCGTCGTGGAGGCAAGATGGGCCGCGCCTAATGTTACGTCTGCGCCCGCCAGGCAGTCGCGCGCGGCTTCCACCGCCATGGTGAGCGCATCCTCGTCCCAGTTGCAGATGGCACGCTCGCCCTTGGCCAGGCGGGCGATGCCGGGATTGAACCAGGAATTGGCCTCCACCACCGCCTGGCGGCTGAGGCGCAGCCGCGGCACGTAGCCGCCATATGCCACGATGCCGGTCATGCGCGCTCGATCAGCTCGACCTTGTAGCCGTCAGGGTCCTCGACGAAGGCGATGACCGTGCTGCCGTGTTGCATCGGGCCCGGCGGGCGCGGGATCGTGGCGCCTTCTTGTTCAAGTTGCGCGCAGGTGCCGTAGATGTCCGGCACGCCGATCGCGATATGGCCGTAGCCGGAGCCGAGATCGTAGGGTTCTTCCTGGTCCCAGTTGTGGGTGAGTTCCAGGACCGCCGTGTCGCCCTCCTCGCCATAGCCGACAAAGGCAAGGGTGAACTTGCCGCCCGGAAAATCCTTGCGGCGCAACAGCGTCATGCCGAGCAAGCGGGTGTAGAAGTCGAGCGATTTTTCCAGGTCGCGGACCCGAACCATCGTGTGCAGCATGCGGTAGCTGCCGGCGCCGGCCGTGCCCGTGTCGCTTGATTGTGTCGCCGTGTCATTCATTCGCCGTCTCCTCCCGATTTGGCGGTCAGTCCTTTTGTTTGGATTTCCGGCGGGCGGCCGCTTCCTTCAGAACCTCGACATCCGCGAACAGTTCGTGGAGCGTGCGGATATGTTTGAAATGGCGCGCCGCCTCGGCCATCGGCATCGCGGGATAGCCGTACATGATCGATTTTGCCGGCACGTTGGTGTAGAGCCCCGAGCCGGCGCCGATCACCGAATCATCGCCGACATGAACACGATCGGCAACGCCGACCTTGCCCGCCAGCACCACCCGGTCGCCGATCACGGCCGAACCGGCGATGCCGACCTGGGCGCAGATCATGCAGTTGCGGCCGATGGTCACGTTGTGGGCGATCTGGACCTGATTGTCGATCTTGGTGCCGTCGCCGATAACCGTGTCCTTCAAGGTGCCGCGGTCGATGGTGGTCGAGGCGCCGATCTCGACCTCGTTTCCAAGGATGATACGGCCGAGCGAGGAAACGCGGACAATCTCCTCATTGGTGCTGTCGACGCGGCCGAGCAGCTTGGCGGCCTCGAAGCTCGACTGGGTCGGCGTGGCATAGCTGAACCCGTCGGCGCCGATGACGGCATTGGAGTGAATGATGACGTCGTCGCCGATCTCGGCCCGGTGACAGACCCGCACGCCCGGATGGATGAGACAGCGCTTGCCGAGCCGCGCGCCTTCGCCGATCGTAACGTTTTCCGCGATTATCGTGCCGTCGCCGACATGCGCATCCTTGCCGATCGCGGCAAAGGCGCCGATCGATACGTCCTTGCCGAGCGTGGCCGAGGCATCGATCGCCGCCAGGGCGTGAACACCCTTGGCATGCGTTGGCGGCTGTTCAAAAAGAACAGTGAGCTCGGCGAGCGCGGTACGCGGTCGCGGCGCCACGATGTAGCCATCGAGCAGGCCGTCTGGGACCTCGGCGCCATCGGCGACCACGGCCGCCCTGGCCTTGGTGTCCTTGAGCGCGCGGAAGGCCGGCCGCTCGATCGCCACCGCCAAATCGCCCGGCGCGCCGGCAAAGCCCGGATCGACGGGGCGCGTGACCTCGATCGTGCCATCGCCGACCACGCGACCATCGATCGCCTTGGCAACGTCCTCTAGCTTCATGGACTGCATTCTGTTGTTGGCCTGGCCGCCGATGTCCCGCGAGCTTGGGGCTCAACGCTCCGATGCGGCGGGCGGCCCAGTATAGGTATTTTGCCTATCCCCACCAGCGCCGATGGTGTTCAGGATCGCGCGGGCGGCGTGGACGCTGGGCGGCGCCCCGCCCGGCGCCATTTGGCCGAGTGCCTCCTTGCAGGCTGCAATCTGCTCGGCGCAGGCCGCCGGGTTGTCCAGATAATTCGCGACAGCGCGCGCGAGGCGGCCCGGTGTGCAGCGATGCTGGAGGAACTCGGGCTGGGCGGGCCGGTCGAGCAGGATGTTGACCAGGCTGACATATTTGATTTTGAGCAGGACGCCGGCAATGAGCGCGCTCAGCCAGTTTGCCCGGTAGGCGACGACCGCTGGCACGCCTGCTGCGGCCAGTTCGACGGAAACCGTACCGGATGTGGCGAGCGCGGCATTGGCGGCGGCGAAAGCCTCTGATTTCTCCGGCGCTTCCACAATCACCGTCGGCACGGGCCAAGCGGCCGTTGCTGCCCTGACATGATCGATTACCGTCGATACGGTCGGCACGATGGCCCACAGATCCGGGTGGGTGCCCTTGAGTTGGGCCAAAGCGCGGCCAAAGATCGGCGCATGGTGTCGCACCTCGCCGGCGCGGCTGCCGGGCAGCACACAAAGCACGGGCGCATCGGCGGGAAGCCCGTGACGGGCCCGGAACGCTCTACCGTCGGCTTTGGTTTCCTCCGGCTCGAGCGCGGGATGACCGACAAAGCTTGTCGGCAGACCATGGACCTCGAAATAAGGCGGCTCGAATGGCAACAGGGCCAGCAGGTGGTCGAGGAATGCGGCGATCTTGCGCGCCCGCCCCGGCCGCCATGCCCAGACGGACGGGGCGACGTAGTGGATGCGCTTGATCGATCGGTTTGTGATTGTCCGGCTAACCCGTAGCGAGAAGGCCGGCGCGTCGATCGTGACCAGGGCGGCCGGCGCCCGCGCCTCCACATCGCCCGCGGTCTCATTGATGATGCGGGCGATGCGCCGGATGTGAGGAACGATTTCGACGATGCCCATCACCGCGAGCGCGCTCAACGGTATCCGGCTTTTGAGCCCCTGGGCTTCCATGGCAGCGCCGCCGATACCGGCGAAGCGGATGGCGCCATCCGTCTCCGCCGCAAGCGCAGCCATCAGCCGCGCGCCCAGGAGATCGCCCGAAGGTTCGCCCGCGATCAGGTAGATGAGCGGAACGTGCCTATCGTCATTTTCGTCTTGATCGCTCACGGTTCGTCCGCGCGCACGCCGACAACGAACAGGCCCGCCTCGTTGGCGGCGGCGACGACACGATCACGGTCGACGACCAGAGCGCTGCCGGCTTCGATCGCAATGCCGCGCAGACCGGCCGCGGCGGCCGCTTCCACCGTGCCGGCGCCGATCGTGGGCAGATCGACCTTGCGCTGTTGGTCCGGTTTGGCGGCCTTCACGAGCACGCCGCCCGGACCTTTGCGTTCGTGCTTGTCCTGTCCGGCCAGTCTGGCGAGCATGGCGTCGGTGCCGCTGGCATCCTCGCGCGCGAGCACCACGCCTTGTTCGACCACGGCCCCCTGCCCGACATCGGCGCGGCCAACCTCGCGGGCAATCTCAAAGCCGTGCGCGATGTCACGTTCGGCCGCCGCGTCGGGCGCGATGCGGCCATAACTTCCTTCGGTTGCGAGCAATTCGGGCAGGACTGCTTCGATTGGAACTACGTGAAATCCCTTTGCCTCGATGACGCCGATGACCGCCTTGATCAGGGCGTCATCACCGCCGAAAAGCGCGCGCCAACCGATCCGCACCATGGCGCCCAATATCACCGGATCGGGCCAGAACTGGAGAAGGTTCGGCCGCCAGACGCTGCCGATCATGGTCAGCTCGCGCACGCCCGCCTGGCGCAGCAATCGAAGCGCCCGGCCGCCCGCACCGAGACGGGCCCAGCCCTGCGGTGCGTTCTTGAGCAGATCGGGATCGGCGAACCCTTTGAGTGCAAGCACGAAGTGCGGGATGCCGCGCGCAGCGCATTGCCCGATCACATAACCCGGGAACGGTCCGCCGCCGGCGATAATACCTAACATGGCCGCGGGCGGGTAAGCCGGCCGAGGCGCGCCGTCAGGATTGTTGGTCCGGGTTGGGTTGGCAGATCCCACGGTGCGAGTCCGAGCTCATGAAGCCGACGATCTCCATGACCGTCGCATTATCGGAGTACATTTCGCCGACATCGGCAAGACGTTCGGACTTGGTCCCTTCTTCTGCGAAGAGCAGGCGATAGGCGGTTCTGAGGCCGTGTATGTCGCCGCGGGAAAATCCACGCCGCTTGAGGCCGGTTATGTTGAGGCCCGCCAGGTATGCGCGATCGCCGACGACTGAGCCGTAAGGGATCACGTCCTGCACCACCGCCGAAAGACCGCCGATCATGGCGTGATCGCCAATGCGGGTGAATTGATGCACGCCCGCCAGTGCGCCGAAAACAGCATGGTCGCCGACGGTGACATGGCCGCCGAGCGAGGCGTTGTTGGCCATGACGACATGGTTACCGATCTGGCAGTCATGGGCCACGTGAACGCCCATCATCAGTAAGCAGTCATTGCCAACCCGAGTGATCATGCCCCCACCGGCGGTGCCGGGATTGGCCGTCGTATACTCGCGAATCCGGTTGCGCTCTCCAATCACGAGTTCGGACGGCTCGCCGGCGTATTTGAGGTCCTGCGGGGGATGGCCGATCGAGGCGAATGGATAGATCTCTGTTTCTGCGCCGATTTTGGTGCGCCCGGCCACGACCACGTGGGAGTGCAGAACAACCTTGTCCGCCAGCACGACATCCGGACCTATGACACAGTACGGACCAATGCTGACGTTGTCGGCGATCTTGGCGCCCGGATCGACGATGGCGCTCGGGTGAATCTCGGTCATCTAGATGCCGCCGGGGGCGTCCTCGTTGCGGTCCAGAATCATTGCCGCATAGGTCGCTTCGGCCGCAAGTTGGCCGTCGACCAGCGCCTCGGCACGAAACTTCCAGACGTTCTTGCGTCTGCGCAGCTTGCTGACATGAACATGGACCTGATCGCCGGGAACGATGGGACGGCGGAAACGCGCTGAATCGACGAGCATGAAATAGACGAGCTTGCCTTCGGCGTCAGGGCCCAGTGTCGCAACCACCAGAACCGCCGCGGTTTGCGCCATCGCTTCGATGACCAGCACTCCTGGCATGACTGGGCTGGTCGGAAAATGTCCTTGAAAATACTGTTCGTTGATCGATACATTCTTGATCCCCACCGCGCTTACATCGAGCACCAAATCCTCGACCCGGTCGATCATCAAAAAGGGATAACGGTGCGGGATCATTTCCATGATCCGCACAATATCGATATGTCCCATCGTACGTGTAGTGCCCGCCGCGGCCGCTTCGCCTGCCATCGCTAAACCCCGAACCAATTTCCATCCGGCGCCAACCTCACGTCACGCCGAAATGCGATGCGTCGGCGTCGATGCCGGATGCCCCCAACTCTCGCTCCGGCGCGTCACCTACTCCATCTGCGCGGCGCCCGCCACCCGATCGTTTTCCGCCAAGCGCGTCGGTCTTGCCACTTAGTTCTTTTCGGACGGCTTGACCTTCACTTTGTTCGGCTCCGCCATTTGTAGCTTCAGGACAGGCAGTTTCGCATTCAAACGCTTCAGGACCTCGTCGGTTGCCAGATAGGTCGGATGGGCATATGGAACCCGGGCACGCGTAAGAACCAGCGTATAGCCGCGTTCCTTGGCGAGTTCTTCGACGACCACGAACAGCGATTTCTGAAAATCGCGCAGGGTAGCGGCCGATGCCGCTTCAAGGCTCCGGCTTTTCGCTTGGAGGCGGCGTTGCACTGCTGCGAACTTGCTGACCAATTGATTGCGGCGGCGGCCGAAGGCCTGCGGCGTCAGAACGCCTCGCTGTCGCACGAGCTTTGTGCGTTCCTCGCGAAACCGCCCTTCTTCACCGGTCACTTCGGCCTGAAACTTTTCCCGCAATTGCGCGATTTCCTCGCGCACGCCCTTCATCGCCGCGGATTCTCGAATAATGAATTGCATGTCGATCACCGCGATAGAAAGCCTATCGGGCTTTGCCGGGGCCGGCTTGGATTTAGTGGCCTGGGCATAAACCGCCGACGATGCGGGAACGGCGACGCCAAACGCCGCTGCCGCCGCCAGCAGCAAATAGAATGATTTCTTCATGTGTGTCCTAGAACCTGGCACCAAAATTGAAGTTTATCAGTCGTGTCTTGTCAAAGCCTTCTTTCTTGAGCGGGAGGCCAATGTCCAACCGGACCGGTCCAAAAGGCGATTTCCAGGACACCCCGACACCGGCGCTGACCCGAATTGTACGCACATCTACCACAGTCGAGTTCGTTCTATCGATTCCAAAGGCGCTGCCGGCGTCGGTCCAAACGCGGCCGCGCAGACCAAATTCCTTGGGAAGTCCCAGCGGAAAGGTCAATTCCACGGTGCCGGCGTAGAACTGGTTGGCGCCAAGCGAATCGTCGGTCGCACCGTCGCGCGGACCGACGCCGCCGCGCTCAAATCCGCGCAAGTTGTTGCCGCCGAGGAAAAACCTGTCGGCCAGGCCGACATCTTTGCCAATACCATGCACGATCCCGTATTCGCCGACGAAGCTCAGCACGAGGTCATTGCCCAGGTTTTGGTAATAGCCGGCGGTTATCTTCGCCCGAACGTAGCGCTGGGTTCCGCCGAGACCGGCGAAATCGGTTTCCAGGCGGAGGAAATAGCCTTCGGTCGGGTCGAACCGGTCGTCGCGCTTGTCATAGGTCAGCGTTTGGCCAATCGCCGAGGTTACCGATGAGCCTTCCTCGCTCAGGATGATCGACGACACGCCGCTATCCAAATCGCGGATGACGTCGTTGCGGATGGTGTAGCGCCAGCCTTGCCTCAGATCCTCAATGATCTCATAGCTCGCGCGCAGGCGGAAGCCGGTGGTATTGAGGTTGAACCCGCTCTCGTCGGTTCGGTCGCGGGTAACCCGGAAGAGATCGAAGCCGACCGCCAGGTTGCGGTCGAGAAAATAGGGTTCCG
Organism: Alphaproteobacteria bacterium; assembly: GCA_035527975.1. GTDB lineage: Bacteria > Pseudomonadota > Alphaproteobacteria > JAPULJ01 > JAPULJ01 > DATKZM01. The sequence goes on from DATKZM010000012.1 coordinate 13,690, forward strand.
TGAACTTCAGGTCGGCTTCCGTCGACCGCTGCGACAGGGTGAACGCGACGCTGATATCCTGGCCGCGGCCGAGGAAATTGCGCTCTCGAAGACCGACCGTACCAAGCGCGCCTTCCTCGGTGGAGAAGCCCGCACCCAACGAAAGCTCGCCCGTCGCCTTTTCCTCCACTTCGACTTTGATAACCGTCTTGTCGCTTGATGAGCCGGGCTTGTTGCTGATCTCGACTTTCTTGAAATAGTCGAGGTTGCGCAGCCGTCGCCGCGAGGCGCGAATCTTGCTGGTGTTGAACGCGTCACCTTCGACGAGGCGCATTTCACGCCGGATGACCTCGTCGCGGGTGCGGTTGTTGCCGACGATTTCAATGCGTTCGACGAAAACCTTGGGGCCTTCGCGGATCAGGAAAACCACCGTGATCGCCCGGTTGGCCCGATCGCGGCGGATCAGCGGGCGAACCTCGACGAAGGCAAAGCCGAGGGTCCCGACCGCATTGGTCAGGTTCTGGATCGTGCTTTCAATCTTGCGGGCATCGTACCAGGCGCCCTTCTTGACCGTCAGATTGCGCCGCAGTGTCTTGACGTCGAGGCCCTTGATGGCGCTTCGCAGTTCGATTTCGCCAAACTTGTAACGCTCGCCTTCTTCGATCGTGAAGGTGACGAAGAAATCCTTGCGGTCTGGCGTCAGCTCGGCAACCGCCGAAACGACGCGGAAATCCGCATACCCGCTCCCCAAATAGAAGCGGCGCAGCAATTCGCGGTCGAAGTTGAGCCGGTCCGGATCGTATGTGTCCTGGGTGGTAAAGAACTTCCACCAGGCAGTTTCCTCGGTCTGGATCACGTCGCGCAGCCGGCCGTCGCTGAAGCGCTTGTTGCCGACGAATACAATGCGCCGGACGCCGGTGATATCGCCCTCGTTGATTTCAAAGACCAGATCGACCCGGTTCTGGGAGAGCTGGATGATCTTCGGCGTGATCGTCGCCGCGAACCGGCCGCTGCCGCGATAGACCTCGAGCAGCCGTTTGACGTCGCGCTGTACCTTGGTGCGCGTGTAGACGGTGCGCGGCCTCAGGGTGATCTCTTTCAGGAGGTCGTCGTCATCGAGCTTCTTGTTGCCCTCGAAAGCGACCCGGTTGACGATCGGATTTTCGACCACACGCACGACGAGCGTGTCGCCTTCGCGCCGAAAGCTCACATCGGAGAACAGGCCGGTGGCAAAAAGCGTCTTGATCGACGAGTTGACGCGGGCGATGTCGTAGGGATCGCCCGGTTTGATCAGCATGTAGGACACCACCGTTTCGACTTCGATGCGGTTGGTGCCTTCCACGCGAATGGCACGGACGATATCGGTCCGCTCAACGCCGCCACGGCGAGCGCGCTGCGCGAAACTCTCCACGCTCGTGGTACACACCAGAAGCAGGGCCGCGACTATTAAACAAACCCGCCGAAAACCCAAGGACTCCCCCCGGTGTTAACGTTGCTTTGGTGCCGGTTCTGCCGACCCGTTACTTAAGCAGACCGATCTTATCCGTCAGATGAACGATGTCGTTCCAGGTGACGAACAGCATCAGCGTTAATACCAGAGCCAAACCAATCCGGAAACCATATTCCTGCGCACGTTCGCCCAAAGGTTTTCCGGCAACCGCCTCATAGGCGTAAAACACTAGGTGACCACCATCGAGCATCGGCACTGGAAACAGATTTATCAGGCAAAGATGCAGCGAAAGTATGGCCATGAACCAAATGTATTCGCGAATTCCGAGCTGAGCCATCTGGCCTGAGATTTCGGCGATTTTCAACGGGCCGCCAAGATCCTTGGTGGAACGCGTGCCGTCGATCATCTGGCCGATCGCCGTGGCGGTCGCCCGTGTCATTGCAACGGTTTCCCGGACCGCCTGCCAGGCCGCGGCGCCGAGACCGTGCTGCACATACTCCACGCGCTTGCGCGTGATCCCGAGCCGCCCGATCGTCATGGTTCCGCCGGACCGGGCCTTGATCTTGATGCTTGCCAAAGCGGGACGAAGCGTTATCCGGCGGCCGTCACGAATGATGCCCAATGCCACGGTGCGCCCGGGATTGTCACGGATCACCCGGGCCATTTCCTCAAAGCTGCGTACGGGCTTCCGGGCGACCGAAACAATTCGGTCGCCGGACCGCATGCCAACCGCCGCCGCCGCCGATTTTGCTTGAACCTTGTCAACGACCGCGGCGGAAAACGGGGTCACGCCGATGCGGCCGATCACATGCTTGTTTTGATGCCGGTCGGTGACGACCTGCCGGCTCGGCGTGACCGGAATATCGAGGCGCTTGCCATCGCGTTCGACGCCCACCACCAGCTTGATCTCCGGGTTGAGCCGGATCAGCTGGATCGCCTCCTCGAACCGGGCAACCGACCGCCCGTCGATTGACACGATACGATCGCCAGGCTTGAGCCCCGCTGTCGCCGCCGGCCCGCCCGGAGTGACGACGCCCACTTTGGGCGGCGTGAAGGGCTGTCCGTAGAACATGAACAGACAGATCAAAACCAGGAGCGCGAAAAGGTAGTTGATGAACGGGCCGGCAAAGACGATCGCCGATCGCGCCGCGACGCTCTTGTGGTGGAACGACACTTTGCGCTCGGCTGGGGTCATCGTTTCCAGGCCCTCGCTGCCGGCGCTCGCGGCATTGGCGTCCCCGAACATCTTCACGTATCCGCCCAAGGGGATCAGGCTGAACTTCCAGCGGGTTCCCGAGCGGTCGTTCCAGCCGAATATTTCGCGGCCGAAGCCGATGGAGAACGTCTCCACCCGCACGCCGTTCAGGCGCGCCACGGTGTAGTGCCCCATCTCGTGCACGAACACGAGAACGGTGAGGATAACCAAGAATGGGATTATCCAATTGAGCAGGAATTCCACGACCGGCATTGAGATTTCTCCTACGCTGCCGCTCTAACCGGCGGCGGCGCTCCGGCGGCGGCCAAGATCGGCAATCGCCTCGGCGGCCATGCTGCGAGTTTCGGTATCGATCGCGCGAACATCCTCGATGCTGGTGACCGCACGGGCCGGCAGCCGCTCAAGGCACGCCTCCACGATCTCGGTGATGGCGAGGAACGGGAGCACGCCGTCGAGGAAGCCGCGAACCGCTATTTCATTGGCGGCATTGAGGATCGCCGGCGCCGCGCCGCCAGCCTCCAGTGCCTCGCGCGCTAGACGCAAAGCGGGGAACTGGTCGGGGTCGGGGCTCTCGAAGGTGAGCGGGCCGAGGGTCTTGAAATCGAGCCGCGCCGACGGCGCCTTCATTCGCTCCGGCCAGCCGAGCGCAAAGGCGATCGGGGTGCGCATGTCGGGCGTTCCCATTTGGGCCAGCACGGAGCCGTCGACATATTCGACCATGCTGTGGATGACCGATTGCGGATGGACGACGACCTCGATCTGCTCGCTGGAGACCGGGAAGAGATGATGCGCTTCGATCACCTCAAGGCCTTTGTTCATCATGGTGGCGCTGTCGACCGAGATCTTGGCGCCCATGTCCCAATTTGGATGCGCGACCGCCTGCTCCGGCGTGACGCCGGCCATCGCGGCGCGCGACAGGGTACGGAAGGGGCCGCCCGAGGCGGTCAGGATAATGCGCTCGACATGGCGCGCGTGATCGGTCTCGAAGACCTGGAATATGGCGCTGTGCTCGCTGTCGACGGGAACCAAAGTGGCGCTGCCCTTTTCGATCTCGCCCATGAAGAGATCGCCTGCGCAGACCAGGGTTTCCTTGTTGGCGAGCCCGACGATGGCGCCCTGCCGAACGGCTGCCAGAGTTGATTCCAGTCCGGCCGCACCGACGATCGCCGCCATCATCCAGTCAACGGGCCGCCCCGCCGCCTCGGTGACCGCGGCGGCGCCCGCTGCAGTCTCGATGCCGGTTCCGGCAAGCGCTTCCTTGAGCGGCGCGTAGGCATCAGGGTCGGCGACCACGGCGACCGAGGGTTTGAGGCGCCGGGCCTGTGCGGCCAGCGCCTCGACGTTGCGGTTGGCTGTCAGCGCCACAACCTGATAGCGCTCCGGATCGCGCTCGATCAGGTCGATTGTGTTGGCGCCGACCGAGCCGGTCGAGCCCAGAATGCTTATGCGGCGCGGTTCGGCACGCGGAATCTTCGCCGTCAACGCCATGTCAGAACGCTGCCTCCCGTTGCCCAATGCGCCGCAGCAACCGCGCAAGACGCCGCGATATGGCTGTCGAGACGGTCGAAAAGTCCACCATGGCCAGGAATGATATCACCGGAGTCCTTAACGCCAAATCGACGTTTCATGGCTGATTCAAAGAGATCGCCCAACTGCGATATTATCGCCAACAAGGCCCCCAGCACCGCTCCCAGCAGCGCCGGGAACCCCAGGAGCGGGCCCAGACCCGCCGCGGCCAGGATCCCGCATAAGATGCCGCCGCCCAGCCCCGCCCAGGTTTTCTTGGGGCTGATCGTCGGCGCCAGCTTTGGGCCGCCAACGGTCCGTCCTGTGAAGTAAGCACCCATATCCGTTGCGGCAACCGCCACGATCGACACTGCCAGGGTCTGGCGGCCCCATTCAGGGTCATGAGCTATCCCGATCAGGGCCAGGCCCGGCAGGCCGATATAGATGGCGCCGATGGCGAGCCAGCTAGCGCGGCCGGTGCGGCGAAGAGCGCCGGCCGCATAGACGGCGATCGCACCCGCACCGCAGGCGACGAGTGCATATAAAGGGCGCATGAAGATGGCCACAGCAACGGTGCCGACCGCGGCGAGCAGCAGCGCGAGCGAGGGTATGCTCCACGCTGCCTCCCCGCACATCCGCCGCCATTCGTGCGCAAGCACCGCCGCGGCGAGAACGATATAGAGATCGAAGGCCGGTGGGCCATACCAGACGATGGCGCCAACGCCGGCGGCGAGAATCAACGAAGAGACAACCCGAAGCGTGAGCTTGCGGTTAACGGCGTCAGCCACTCGATGCCCCGTAGCGCCGCTCGCGGCGATGGAATTCCTCGATCGCCTGCTCCAGATCCGAACGGTCGAAATCGGGCCACAGCCGGTCGGTGAAGACCAGCTCGGTATAGGCGCATTGCCACAGCAGGAAATTGCTCAAGCGCAACTCGCCGCTGGTCCGGATCAAAAGATCAGGATCGGGAATGTCGGCGGTCAGGAGCTGGCGGTTGAACGCTGTTTCGTCGATCTCCGCTGGATCAAGGCGCCCATCCCTCACCGCCTCGGCGAGAGCGCGTGCGGCGCTGACGATTTCGGCGCGCGCGCCATAGCTGAGCGCGATGATCAACTGTAGGTGCGTATTGGCCTCGGTCAGAGCCTCGCCATCGTCGATCAACGCCCGGATGTCGTCGGAGAGACGCGAGCGGTCGCCGATCACCCGCAGCCGCGCGCCGTTCTTGTGCAGCGCGGTCACCTCGTTGCGCAGATAGAGCCGCAAAAGCCCCATCAGATCGCGGACCTCGCTCTGGGGCCGCTGCCAATTCTCCGAGGAAAAGCCGAACAATGTGAGATAGGAAATGCCCAGATCGGGCGCGGCCCGCACCACATTGCGCGCGGCCTCGACACCCCGGCGATGCCCTTCGGCCCGAGGCAAGCCGCGCGATTTCGCCCAACGGCCATTGCCATCCATGATGATGGCGACGTGGACCGGAGACGACGACGGTTGCGATTGAGACGGCAGCGCCCTTGGCATGTCAGACTTGGGTGATTTCCTGTTCTTTGTGCTTGAGCGCCTCGTCGACCTCTTCGATCAGACGGTCGGTCAGCTTCTGGATGTCGCTTGACCAGGCCTTGTGCTCATCTTCGCTGATCTCACGCTCCTTTTCCTTGCGCTTGAGATCTTCCATGCCGTCGCGCCGTACATTGCGGATGGCAACGCGCGTCTGCTCGGCGTATTTGTGCGCGATCTTGGCCATTTCCAGACGACGTTCCTCGGTCAGCTCGGGGATCGGCACCCGCACCAACTGGCCGTCGGGCTGGGGGTTGAGGCCGAGAGCACTTTCCTGGATCGCCTTGACCACCGATTGCACGTTGCCATTGTCCCAGACCTGCACCGTGAGCAGCCGCGGCTCGGGCGCGCTGATCGTGCCGACCTGATTGATCGGCATGCTTTGGCCATAGACTTCGACGGTGATCGGGTCGAGCAGACTGATTGAGGCGCGGCCGGTGCGAAGACCAGAAAATTCGCGCTTTAGCACCTCCAATGCGCCCTGCATCCGCCGTTCCAAATCCTTGATGTTCGGGTCAGTCATTTGACGAGCCCCCATCGTCGATGGTCGTGAACCGTCCTTGGCCCTGCACGACGTCGGCGAAGGCGCCGGCCTCGCGAATTGAAAATACCATAATGGGAATTTGATTTTCGCGCGCCAAGGAAATTGCCGCGGCGTCCATCACCTTGAGGTCGCGCGACAGCACTTCGTGAAAGCTCAAGCGCTCGAAACGCTTTGCATCGCTGTTGCTCTCCGGGTCGGCGTCGTAGACGCCGTCGACCTTGGTGCCCTTGAGCAACGCGTCGCAGCCCATTTCCGACGCCCTGAGCGCGGCGGCGGTGTCAGTGGTAAAGAAGGGATTGCCGGTGCCCGCGGCGAAGATGACGACCCGGCCTTTTTCCAAATGCCGTAGGGCGCGGCGCCGGACATAGGGCTCGCAGACCGTCGCCATCGGGATGGCCGATAGCACGCGAGCCGGGACATTCAGGCCTTCCAGCGCGCTGTGCACCGCCAGGCAGTTAATCACTGTGGCGAGCATGCCCATGTAGTCGGCGCTGGCCCGGTCGATGCCGCCGGCGGCCTCGGAGACACCGCGAAAGATGTTGCCTGCGCCGATCACGATGCAGATTTCGACGCCGCCGTCATGCACCGTCTTGATGTCCGCGGCGACACGGTCGAGGGTCGCCGGGTCGAGACCATAGTCCCGCCCGCCCATCAGGGCCTCGCCGGAGAGTTTGAGGAGGGGGCGCTTCAGCGTTTTCGTCTCGGTCATCGCGGGGGTGCGCTCGTCGGCGCGCCTAAGAGATCGGCGGGTTTGCGGCAGTGAAGTCAGAAACCTATACCCCGGAAGGCTTTAACGAATGATGGCCGGGTGAGCGCATGCGCGTCTAGCCGCGCTCAACCCGTCATCTCCGCAACCTCGGAGGCGAAATCGCTTTCCTCGCGCTCGATCCCCTCGCCAAGGGCGAAGCGCACCATGCCGGTAACCTCAACAGGGGCGCCAGCCTCCTTGGCCGCCGCCTCGACCGCATCGGCGATCTTTGTCTCGTTGTCGATGACGAAGGTCTGCTCCAGGAGGACGACCTCCTCGTAGAACTTGCGCAGCCGGCCTTCGACCATTTTTTCGGCGATTTCGGGCGGCTTACCGGATTCGATCGCCTGCTCCTTCAGCACCTCGCGCTCGCGCTCGACCACCGCCGGGTCGAGCTCGGAGACCGACACCGATTGCGGGCTGGTCGCGGCGATATGCATGGCGATTTGCCTGCCGAAGGCCTCGAGCTTGTCCCGGTCGCCGGTCGATTTCAGCGCCACCAGCACGCCGATCTTGCCGAGCCCCGGCGCGGCCGCGCTGTGCAGATAGCTCGCCAGCACGCCGCCATCGGCCGAAAGGCTGGCGACCCGCCGCACGCCCATGTTTTCGCCGATCGTCGCGATCATCTCGGTCAGCTCGTCGCCGACACTGTGGCCGCTGCCCGGATAGTCAGCCGATTTGAGTGCTTCCAGGTCGCCGCCGGACGCAAGACCAAGCGCGGCGACCTTGCGCACGAAATCCTGAAAAGCATCGTTGCGGGCGACGAAGTCGGTCTCGGAGTTCACTTCCACGACGGCGCCGACATCGCCATCAACGACAACGCCGACCAGTCCCTCGGCAGCCACGCGGCCGGCCTTCTTCGCGGCCGCGGCAAGGCCCTTGGTGCGCAGCCAGTCGGTGGCGCCCTCGATATCACCTTCGGTTTCCGATAACGCCTTTTTGCAATCCATCATGCCCGCGCCGGTTTTTTCGCGCAGCTGCTTGACGAGTGTGGCGGTGATCTCAGCCATGATCGCTCCAAATCAGCTTGTCAGTCCGGCCGCCGTGCCCGGGGGGGGCGGCGGCCGGTTCGTTCTCGATCGGTTTAAGCCTTGTCGGCTTCTGCGGCAGGGGCTGCTTCGACCGCCGCCACTTCGACCGGCGGAGCGGCTGGCGGTATTGCTGCCGGCGCTTCGCCCACAGCCGCTTTGTCCACAGCCGCTTTGTCCACAGCAGCTTCGCCCACTGCCGCTTCGGCCGGCGCGGTGGCTTCCTCGGCCACGACCGCCGCCTCCAGGCCCAGATCCTCGGTCGGTGCGTCCTCCGACTCGCCGATATCGACGCCTGTCGACCGCGCCTCTTCCTGGAGACCGTCGAGCACAGCGGCGGAAATCAGCTCGCAGTAAAGCTCGATCGCACGCAGCGAATCGTCATTGCCCGGCACCGGATGGTTGATACCGGCCGGGTCGGAGTTGCTGTCGAGCACCGCTACCACCGGAATCTTGAGCTTGTTGGCTTCCTGGACGGCGATCGCCTCCTTGTTGGTGTCGATCACCACGATGATGTCTGGCGGCGCGCCCATATCCTTGATGCCGCCGAGCGCCCGGTCGAGCTTGTCGCGCTCGCGGGTCAGTCGCAGCAGTTCCTTTTTGGTGAGGCCCGCTTGATCTTCTTCAGAACCTTCTCCAAGTTGCGCCTCTAAATCTTTGAGGCGTTTAATAGAATTGGAGATTGTCTTCCAATTTGTCAGCATGCCGCCGAGCCAACGATGGTCGACGAAATACTGACCGCAGCGCTTGGCCGCTTCGGAAACATGGGCGCTTGCCTGGCGTTTGGTGCCGACGAAGAGCACCCGCCCGCCGCTGGCCGCCACCGCACGCACGGCTTCCATCGCCTGATGAAGCAAGGGCACGGTTTGCTGAAGATCGATGATGTGGACGTTGTTGCGGACCCCGAAGAGGTAGGGGGCCATCTTGGGGTTCCAACGCCGGGTCTTGTGTCCGAAATGGACGCCAGCTTCCAGCAGCTGACGCATCGTAAAGGTGGGCGCCGTCATGGGCCGCGTATCCTTCTCCGGTTAAGCCTCCGCGGAGCAACGCCCGAATAGTGTCCCTGATGCCAACTCTTGGCATTATGGGTCCGGACACCGGATCGACCGGCCGGGATCTCCCCGGTGGCCGCCTCTCCGCGTGTGGGATATGGCGGTTAGATAGCGAAGGAAACGCCGGATTACAAGCATTGCCGGGGCTGTGGACCGATTGGCGTTCTTGCGCCGTTAGAGCCAGCGTCGAACCTTGGCCTTGTAGTCGCGGTAGGCATCGCCGAATTTGGCCTCCAGGTAGCGCTCCTCGCGCGCGATCACGCCAAGGCGAATGACCACCAGAACAAGGGGCAAAGTCGCGAGGATCCAGGGGCTGTCGACCGCGGCGGCAATGCCCAGATGGGCCAAGGCCAGGGCGATGTAGATCGGATTGCGCGAATAGCGGTAAAGGCCGTTTGTGACCAGGGCGGTGGATGGCGTATTGGTCGGCACGCTCGTCCCGGCCCGGGCGAAGGTCAGGGCGCAGGTGAGCACGATCGCCAGGCCGGCCAGGAACAACCCGCCGCCGAGCACGTATTGCACTGGCGCCAGCAACTGGGGTGCAGGCCAGATCGCGTCGAACCCAAGCCCCACCAGGATGCCGGTGAGTGCGAGCAGCGGGGGGTGGGCGATCACCTGCGCATGGTCGGTGCCTTCGCCGCCGCTGTTAGTAGGCTGGTTGCTCGGTGGGGTGTTCGGCACAATGGGCTCGCTATCGCCAATCTGTGATTGTTCGGTATCGACCGGTCATTTGCACTATGACAATAAAATTGTCATAGTGCCATTTATTCCAACCAATCCTGGATACAAGCGGTCAGCCTGTGAATTTCGGCAGCGCCAATTTCAACAGTGAATATTTCCACAGCGTGTATGACCGGTCCTTTGCAAAACGCTGACCAGGACGCCAACGCTCCGGACCGATTGTCCCCCGCCGGCGAAGCGCTGTTCGATCTCGTCTTCGCGACCACGCGCGCATATTTCCGCCTTCGCGCGGCGGGTTCGAAGATCGGCGCGGTGACCTCGTGGGGCGGCGGGCTGCTCGGCATGCTGCATGGTTTGAAATGGGGCGGGGCCCAGACGGTGCCCCAGATTGCGCGGGCGCGGCCGGTCTCCAGGCAACGGATACAAAAGCTGGCCGATGAGATGGCCGCCGATGGGCTGGTCGAGTTCGCCGACAATCCAGCGCATAAGCGCTCCAAGCTCGTGCGTCTGACGCCCGCGGGCGAGGCGGTTTACGGCGAATTGCGGGCGGCGATGCTGGCGCTGTGCGCCGAACTGGCGGCCGACATGGATGCCGGTCAGATCGAAACCGCGCGGGCGGTGCTCGACGAATTGACGCGGAAGCTGGGAAAAGTCTGAGCGGCACGGCACTCGCTAGGGTGTTAGTAAGCCGCCTAACTAAACCTCGGCCACCTGGGCGATGCCGTGGATTGCCTTGATCGCCGCGCGTGTCGCGGGTGACAGGGCGAAGGCGCCCGGCAGGGCGATCTCGACCTCGTCCTCATCGGCATCGACGATCAGGCGCAAGCGGCCCTTCCCTTTCGACTGGCGCTCGATCAGGCTCATCAGCGGCGCGAGCGCCCTGTCGTCCTCCAGGTAGATACGGAAGCCCGAGGTGGTGCCGGCCAACGCATCGTCGAGGCGCTGGATCCGCTCGGCGGTAATCCGCAGGGTCTGCTCGTCGGAGCGAACCTCCGCCGTCACCAGCACCGGCGCGCCGGCCTCCATCGATTGGTCCAGCATTTCGCGCGATAGATTAAGAACTTCCGAGAATGCAGTGATTTCATACGCACCACTGCGATCGGAAAGATGGACAAAGGCCATCCGCCCGCCCCGGCTCGTGGTGCGTTCCTTGCGGCCGATCACCGCGCCGGCGAGGCGAAGCGTGCGGCTCTCGCCCGATTTGACGTGATCGCCCAATGTGGCGCTGGCGACGACGCCCAGGCGCTCCAGCCCCGTCTCGTAGGCCTCCAGCGGATGCGAGGAGAGATAAAAGCCGATCGCCTCGAATTCGTGCTTGAGGCGGTCGGCCTGCAGCCATTCGGGTGTCTCGGGCAATACAACCGCGGGCGCGTCGCTGGTGTCGGCGCCGCCGAAGAGATTGCTCTGGGCGCTCGAGCGTTCGTTGGCCGCGGCGCTGACGTGACGAAGGATGCGCTCGATGCCGTCGTAAACCCGTTTGCGGTTGGGCTCCAGCGTGTCGAAGGCGCCGGCGGAGACCAGGCTCTCCATCTGGCGCTTGTTGAGGATGCCGGTGTCGAGCCGGGCTGCAAAATCTCCTATCGACGCAAACGGCCCACCCGCTTCGCGCTCGGCAGCGAGATCGGCCATTGCCTGATGGCCGACATTCTTCAGCGCCGCAAGCGCATAGCGGATCGCGCTGCTGCCGTCCGCCAGCGTCTCGACCGTGAAGGTCGGCCCCGAGGCATTGACGTCGGGCGGCAGCAGCTTGATCGTGAGGCGGTCGAGCTCGCGGCGGAAACCGTTCAGCTTGTCGATGGAGCCCAGATCGAGCGTCATCGAGGCGGCCAGGAACTCCACCGGGTAATTGGCCTTCAAATAGGCCGTCTGATAGGCGACCAGCGCATAGGCGGCGGCGTGCGACTTGTTGAAGCCGTAGCCGGCGAACGCCGCCATCTGGTCGAAGACCCGGCCCGCAAGCGCCGCGCCAACCTCGCTGTGGGTCTTGGCGCCGTCGACGAAGGTGGCGCGCTGGGCGTCCATCTCGGCCTTGATCTTCTTGCCCATGGCGCGGCGCAGGAGGTCGGCCCCGCCGAGCGTATAACCGGCCAGGTCGCGCGCCATCTGCTGGACCTGCTCCTGGTAGATCGGAATGCCGAAGGTCTCCTTCAGCACCGGTGCCAGGTCATCGTGCAGATAGGCGACTTTCTCCTGCCCGTGCTTGCGCTTGATGTAGCTGGGAATGTTCTCCATCGGCCCCGGCCGGTAGAGCGCGACGACGGCGATGATGTCCTCGAAACGATCGGGCTTCAGCTTGCGCAGCACGTCGCGCATGCCTGCACTTTCCAATTGGAACACGCCGGTCGTCTCGGCTCGGCCCATCATCTCATAGCTTTTGGCGTCATCGAGGGGGATGGCTTCGAGGTCGATTGCCTCGCCGCGCGCCCGGATCAACGCGACCGCCTGGGCCAGTACGGTCAGGGTCTTGAGGCCAAGGAAATCGAACTTCACCAGCCCCGCCATCTCGACCCATTTCATGTTGAATTGGGTCACCGGCATCGAGGAGCGCGGGTCGCGGTAAAGCGGCGCCAGCTCGTCGAGCGGCCGGTCGCCGATCACCACGCCCGCGGCATGAGTCGAGGCGTGCCGGTAGAGCCCCTCGAGCTTGAGGCCGATATCGATGAGGCGGCCGATCTCGAGGTCTTCATGTTGTTGTCTTTGCAGATCGGGTTCGCCGTCGATGGCCTGCTGCAGCGTGACCGGGGCGGCCGGGTTGTTGGGCACCAGCTTGCAGATGCGGTCGACCTGGCCCCAGGGCAGGCCCATGACGCGGCCGACGTCGCGCAGCACTGCGCGGGCCTGCAGCTTGCCGAAGGTGATGATCTGGGCGACCCGGTCGTGTCCGTATTTGTCCTGGACATAGGCGATCACCTCGTCGCGCCGGTCCTGGCAGAAGTCGATGTCGAAATCCGGCATCGACACGCGCTCGGGGTTGAGAAACCGCTCGAAAAGCAAGCCCCAGCGCAGGGGATCAAGGCCGGTGATGGTGAGCGCCCAGGCGACGACCGAGCCGGCGCCCGAGCCACGGCCTGGCCCAACGGGAATGCCGTGCGCATTCGCCCACTGGATGAAATCGGCGACGATGAGGAAGTAGCCCGGAAAGCCCATATCGGCAATCATGCCGAGCTCGAACTCCAGGCGTTCGCGATACGGCCTGGCGGCGGCCTCGCGGGCCTCGTCGTCCATGCCCTCTTCGAACACAGCAGATTGCAGGCGCTTTTCCAGCCCCTCCCTGGCCTGGGCAGCGAGTTCGTCGGCCTCGCTGAGCCCGCTCTCGGTGGTGAAGGTGGGCAGGATCGGCGCGCGCGGCTCTGGCATTACGGCGCAGCGCCGGGCGATCACCAGCGTGTTGGCGATCGCCTCAGGCAGATCGGCGAAGAGCGCCTTCATTTCCGCGGCCGACTTGAACCTGTGTTCAGGGGTCAGGCGGCGGCGCTCCTGTTCGGCGATGGTGCGGCCTTCGGCGATGCAGAGCAGCGCGTCATGGGCCTCGTACATCGAGGCATCGGCGAAGAAGGCCTCGTTGGTGGCGACCAGCGGCAGGTTCTGGGCGTAGGCGATATCGATCAGCCCCGCTTCGATCGCGGTCTCCGCCGGCATATTGTGGCGCATCAGCTCGACATAGAGCCGGCCGTCGAAGATTTCCGCGAGCTCTTTCGCCATTGCCGCGGCCGCCTCGGCTTTACCTTCGAGCAGCAGGCGGCCAACCGGACCGGCCGGGCCGCCGGTGAGCGCGATCAGTCCGTCGTTGTGCGCCCGCAGATCGTCAAGCGCGACTTGAGGTTTTTCGCCGGGGTCGCCCTCCAGAAATGCCTTGGAAACCAGTTTCAGAAGATGGCGATAGCCGGCCTCGGTCTGCGCCAGCAGGACGATCTGGTCGGGCGCCGCTGCGGGCTTATGGACGTTGCCATTGCCGTTTCGATATCCCGACGCGCCGCCGTTCGCTCGCTCGCCGGACGCAGCGCCGCGCGCGACGCCGATCTGGCAGCCGATAATCGGCTGCACGCCGGCCTTGGCGCAGGCTTGCGCGAATTCCAGCGCGCCGAAGAGATTGCCGGTATCGGTGATCGCCACCGCGGGCATGTCGCCGGCGCGGCATTCGGTAACGATATCCGGGATCTTGAGCGCGCCCTCGGACAGTGAGTAGGCCGAGTGAACGCGAAGATGGACGAAATCGGCGTGGGGCATGTTTGCAAGGCTCTGTGTCACGGCGCCCCCCAGTAATCCTACAACATGCAATGCATGTCACTATGGCCAGCCCAAAATCTTGTGGATAAGTGGTGACAATATATGGGCGGCCAGGCGGCCCCGCATTTTGAATCCCTTTTGACCTGATCTGGCGCCCGGATTAGGCTCGCCCACTACGCATCGACAAGACACATCGACAAGACACATCAGCAAGACGGGATACCGAGCGATGGCGGATGGCGATCACGCGGTCAGGGACGAGGCGGCGCTGCGGGCGCGCTACCGCGATGTCTCCGAGCTGGCGAAGAAGAAGGTGGTGACGCGGCTCGACAAGCATTGCCGCGCCTTCATTGCGATTTCGCCGTTTCTCTGCATTGGCACCACGGCGGCGGACGGCAAGACCGATGTCAGCCCGCGCGGCGATCCGCCCGGATTCGTGCAAGTGCTCGACGATGAGACGTTGCTGATCCCCGACCGTTCGGGCAACAACCGGTTGGATACGTTTTCCAACATCATCGCCACCGGCTCTGTCGGGCTGATCTTCTTCGTGCCGGGCATGGAGGAGACGCTGCGTATCGACGGCAAGGCCGAGATCGTGGCGGAACACCCTGCCCTGCAGGACTGTGCAATAAACGGCAGCGTGCCGGAGACCGGAATTCTGGTGCGCATCGACCATGCGCATCTTCACTGCGCCAAGGCGCTGAAGCGCGCAAAGCTGTGGGACGTTGGCGCGCAGATCGATCGCAAGAGCTTTCCGACATTGGGAAAAATGATCACCGATCAGATCACCGAGCTGGAGCTAACGGCCGACGAAGCCGATACGCGCATCGATCGGGGCTACGGAAAGCTCTACTAGGTCTTCTACTAGTAGAAATCACACGGCAAAAACGGCCCGCGACCAATCCCGCGAGCCGGCCATCGGGGGGAAACGCATGCCGGACCAATCCATTCGCACTTTATTGGGTAATCTCGAGCAGCAGGGCGAGATGATCCGTTTCGACAAGCAGGTCGACCCGCTGACCAACATGGCGGCGGTCGAGTGGAAGGCTTACAACGCGCTCGGCAAGTCGAGCCTGTTCACAAATATTGCCGGGCACGATGGCTGGCAGGCCTGCAGCCAGATCCTGGCCGACCGCAAGAAATGGTCGATCGGCCTCGGCATCGATGAGGACGAACTGCTGGCCGAGATGGGCCGGCGCGTCAACCAGCACATCGCCAGCGTCGAGGTCGGCAAAGACCAGGCGCCGGTCAGGGAGCTGATCTTCAAGGACGGCGAGGTCGATCTGGGCGACATCCCGGCGATGATCACCTCCGACAAGGACGGCGGGCGCTATCTCGCCGCGGGCATGGTCTTCGTGAAGGATCCGGAGACCGGTATCGCCAACGTCTCCGTCCACCGCATGCAGATCACCGGCAAGGACAAGACCGGCCTCCTCATGCTGCCGCGCCATGCACGGCGCATCTACGACAAATACTGCGCCCGCGGCGAGGCCATGCCCGCGGCGGTCGCGATCGGCGCCCATCCGGCGATCTGGTATGGTTCGGCCTTCACCACCGAGTTTGGCATCGACGAGATGTCGGTTGCCGGCGGCCTGTTGGGCGAGCCTGTGCGCATGGTGCAATGCGAGACCATCGACGCACGGGTCCCGGCCGAGGCCGAGATCGTGCTGGAAGGCGAGATCCTGCCCAATCACAGTGAGCCCGAGGGCCCCTTCGGCGAGGTGCCCGGCACCTATGCCGAGCGCGGCGAGTCGGAAGTCTTCAAGGTGACATGCATCACCCGCCGCAAGAAACCGATCTACTACGCCATCCATTGCGGCTTTCCGGTGACCGATACCCAGGCGACGACCGGGCTCGGCATCGAGATCGCCACCCGCGAGCACATCAAGAACGTCGAGGGCGGGCTCGACCTGCTCGATGTGCGCAGCGTGCGCGAGGCCGGGTTGTTGGCCATCGTGATCAAGCTCCGCCCGCGCTTTGAGGGTCAGGCCAAGACCGCGCTCATGGCGGCGCTATCGGGGCCTTATCTGCACCCCAAGCTCGCCATTGCGGTGGATGACGATATCGACGCCTCCGATATGCGCCAGATCATGTGGTCGATGACCACACGCGTCCACGCCGAGCGCGACGTGGTGATGATCCCCAATACGCGCGTCTTCCCGCTCGACAATGTCTCGCCGATCGCCGAAGGCCAGAACAGCTTTCACCGGGTCGGCACCAAATGGCTGATCGACGCCACCAAGCCGGCGCTGTCCCAGCCCGAGCAGCGCGCCCGCTTCGAGCGCGCCATGCCGAAGAACTTCGACGACGTGAATTTGGAGGATTTCCTGCCCTAGATCGAGATCGTCTCAGATCGTTGCGATCTGAGACGTGAATCTTGATCGATCACATATGTTTAGTGCACGATTCACGCGTCACACCAGATCACTGTGACGCGATCCTGCTCACGCAGGACGTTGTCTACCGCTGCACAACCACCCCGTTCTCGAGCGTCAGGATGCGGTCCATGCGGCCGGCCAGTTCCAGATTGTGGGTGGCGACGAGGGCGCCGATGCCGGCAACTTGGATCAGCTTGCGGAGCTGGGCGAAGACGTTGTCGGCGGTGTCGTGATCGAGATTGCCCGTGGGTTCGTCGGCGAGCAGCAGTTTCGGCGCATTCGCCACCGCGCGGGCGATCGCCACGCGCTGCTGTTCGCCGCCCGAAAGCCGCGCCGGCCGGTGGCTGGTGCGCCCGGAAAGGCCCAGCGCGCCTAGGAGCTCGAGCGCGCGGTTGCGGGCGTTCCGCTTGGTGTGACCGGCGATCATCTGCGGCACGATGACGTTTTCGAGCGCGGAAAACTCGGGCAACAGATGGTGATACTGGTAGATGAAGCCGAGCGCGTTGCGGCGCACGCGGGTGCGCTCGTCATCGCCGAGGCGCCCGCAGTCGCGGCCGTCGATGATGACGTGGCCGGTATCCGGCCGCTCGAGCAATCCTGCGATCTGCAGCAGCGTCGACTTGCCCGATCCCGACTGGCCGACCAGCGCCACCATCTCGCCCTTGTTGACGGCAAGGCTGACCCCGCGCAGCACCTCCAGCCGGGCGCCGCCCTGAAGGAAGGCGCGCTCCACCGCCCGCAGCGCCAGAACGCGGGCGCCGGTGCCGCTCATCGGCTCCAGCAGCGAGGCTTGCTCAGGATCATTCATGAGCATCACTCATAGGCATCATTCATAAGGCATCATTCATAGCGCAGCGCCTCGACCGGATCGAGCCGCGCGGCCCGCCAGGAGGGATAGATCGTCGCCAGGAAGGAAAGCGCCAGCGCCATGCCGACGACCTGGGCGACCTCGACCGGATCGACGATCGCCGGCAGTTGCGAGAGGAAGTAGATTTCGGCCGAGAAGAGGTCGCGTTTCAACAACGCCTCCAGCCCGCGCTTGATGTCGTCGATCCGCCAGCAAAACAGCAGCCCCAAGCCAAGTCCCGTCAGCGTGCCGGTCACGCCGATGGCAGCGCCCGTCATGAAGAAGACGCGCATGATCGCCCCCCGCGTCGCGCCCATCGTGCGCAGGATTGCGATGTCGCGGCCTTTATCTTTTACCAGCATGATCAGGCTGGAGATGATGTTGAAGGCAGCCACCAGAATGATCAGCGCGAGGATCAGGAACATGACGTTGCGCTCGACCTGCAGCGCATTGAAGAAGCTGGCATTGGTGCGCTGCCATTCGACGAGGTAGACGCCCTTGATGCGTTTCATGCGCAAGGCCCGGGCGATCGGGAAGGCGTTGTCGGGTTTGTCGATCATCACCTCGATCTTGGAGACCGCTCCTGGCAGGCGGAAAAATGTCTGCGCGGCCTCCAGCGGCATGTAGATAAAGCTCGAATCGTATTGATGCATGCCGACATTGAAGGTCGCAACCAAGGTATAGGTCTTGATGCGCGG
This sequence comes from Alphaproteobacteria bacterium, assembly GCA_035527975.1. GTDB lineage: Bacteria > Pseudomonadota > Alphaproteobacteria > JAPULJ01 > JAPULJ01 > DATKZM01. Next base: position 31,598 of record DATKZM010000012.1, read on the forward strand.
AACCGTGCCGAAGGCGGTGACATTGCCTTGCGGCGAGATCAGCGTCACCCCCTCGCCCACCTTGACGCGCAGCGTTGCGGCCAACTTGTCGCCCAGGATCACCGCATCGCCGCCCTTGAAGTCGGCAAGCTTGCCGCGCTTGATGTTGTTCGCGAGCAGTTTGCGCTTGGCGAAGTCGGCCGGCCGCACGCCGCGCACCAGGGCCCCCGAGGCGCGCTCCCCCTTCGTTGCCATCACCTGGGCCTCGACTTGCGGGGTAACGAGGCGCACGCCCTTGGCCGCCGCGACTTGGCGCGCTACCGCATCGAAATCGGTGATCCTGCCACTGGCGCCGATGACGGCGATGTGGCCGTTGAGGCCGAGCACGCGGCTCAGAAGCTCGTGGCGGAAACCGTTCATTACCGACATGACGATGATCAGCGTCGCCACGCCGAGCGCAATGCCGAGCAGCGAGAAGACCGCGATCACCGAGATGAAGCCCTCCTGGCGGCGCGCCCGCAGGTAGCGCTTGGCGACCATGCGCTCGAAGGGCGAGAAGATCATCCGGCGCTGATAAACTCGAGGGCGAGCTTCCTGATCGCGGGCGAGACCTTGCTCACCGCGCCGGCATCGAAGGGTGGCTCGGGATCGTATTCGATCATCAGTTGGATCGCCTGGGCGACGTCATCGCCGGCGATCTTGGCCGCCAGGGTGAGCCCCATATCGATGCCCGACGAAACACCGGCGGCAGTGATGATCTTGCCATTTTCGACCACCCGCCGGTCGGTGGGCACCGCGCCCAGTTTTTCCAGCATGTCCATGGCGGCCCAATGCGTAGTTGCCGGCACGCCATCAAGCAGCCCGGCCGCGGCCAGGAGAAGCGAGCCGGTGCAGACCGACGTCGTCCAGCGCGTGGTGGCGTGGATATCCCTGATCCAACTGGTCAACGCGGCGTCGTTTACAAGCGCCCGCGTGCCCGTGCCGCCGGGCACGATCAGCACGTCGGCGGCCGCAACCTCGCCGAGCGCATAATCTGCGACGAGCCCGACGCTGCGCGCGCCTTTGCCGGCGCGCACCGGGCCTTTTTGCAGTCCGACGATCTTGAGCGCGGCGCCTGGCAGCAACGCCACGACCTCCATCGGGCCGATCGCATCGAGCGCGGTCATGTCGTCGAACACGAATATGGCGATATCCAAGGCGTGGTCCCTCGTATCGTCCGTTCGCCGCCTAGTTCAGCAACCGCGCCAGGGCGGCGTCCGCCGAAAGCTCTTCGCGGTCCCCGGTGGCGCGGCGCTTCAATTCCACCGTGCCCGCCTTGACCCCGCGCGGTCCGACCACGAGCTGCCAGGGCAGGCCGATCAGGTCCATATCGGCAAACTTGGCGCCAGCCGCCTCGTCACGGTCGTCGTAAAGCACCTCTGTGCCCGCCGCGCGCAATTTGGCGTAAAGATCGTCGCAGGCCGCCGTGCAGGCGTCATCGGAGACCCGCAAGTTCACCAGCCCGACGCGGAAGGGTGCGATCACGTCGGGCCAGATGATGCCGTTCTCGTCATGGCTGGCCTCGATGACCGCGCCGACAAGGCGCGAGACGCCGATGCCGTAGGAACCCATTTCCAACGGTACAGCCTCGCCGTCGCTTGTCGTGACCTCCGCGCCCATCGCCTTGGAGTATTTGTCGCCGAAATAGAAGATATGCCCGACCTCGATACCGCGCGCCTCGATGAGATCGCCCTTGGGGACCGGGCAAGCATCCGCGTCGTGCTTGTCGTCGGCAGCGGCGTATTGCGCGGTCCAATCATCGACGACCGGCTGGAGATCGCCCTCATAGTCGACGGTCGCATCTGGGAGATCGCGGTCGAGATAGGATTTGTGGCAGTAGACCTGGCTCTCCCCGGTCTCCGCCAGGATGATGAACTCGTGACTGAGATCGCCGCCGATCGGCCCGGTCTCCGCCGCCATCGGGATGGCGCGCAGCCCCAGGCGCGCGAATGTCCTCAAGTAAGATACGAACATTCGATTGTAAGACTTTTTAGCATTTTCATAATCGAGATCGAACGAATAGGCGTCCTTCATCAGGAACTCGCGTCCCCGCATGACCCCGAAGCGCGGCCGCACCTCGTCGCGGAACTTCCACTGGATGTGATAAAGCAGCTTGGGCAGGTCCTTGTAGCTCTTCACATGGGCGCGGAAGATTTCGGTGATCTGCTCTTCGTTGGTCGGCCCGTAGAGCATATCGCGCTCGTGCCGGTCGGTGATGCGCAGCATCTCCTTGCCGTAGTCGTCGTAGCGGCCGCTCTCGCGCCACAGATCGGCCGGCTGGATCGTCGGCATGAGCATTTCCTGGGCGCCGGCGGCGTCCTGCTCCTCGCGCACGATCGCCTCGATCTTCTTCAGCACGTTGAAGCCGAGCGGCAGCCAGGAGTAGATGCCGGCGCTCGACTGGCGGATCATGCCGGCGCGCAGCATCAGCCGGTGCGAGACGATCTGCGCCTCGGTCGGCGTTTCCTTCAGGGTCGGCAGGAAATAATGCGTCAGGCGCATGTGTGGTCTCGGCAATCTGGGCGCTCTCGGCGCTCTTGTTGGCGTCGGCGGATCGCCCTGAAGCTGCAAACTGGGGCGCCGCTCCTGTGGGCGCGGCGACTGTAGGGAATGCGCTCGCCAACATCAACGCCGGCCGAACTGCGGAGGTGGCGCGCGTTCATGCTCATGCCGCTTTGGCTGTCGCGGGATCGGCCGCCTCGTCTGAAGCAAGAATGGGCGGTGGAGGCGTATGGGTGGCCATGAGTGCGAGAGCAGGGAAAACCACAAGCAGGAAAGCCGCCTTGAAGATCAGCAACGCGGTCGGCCCGGCGATCACCGCCTCGTAGAGGAAGAGGAACTGGCTTTGGCCGAAGAAAACGCGGTGCAGCATACCGGTAATGAGCGGCGGGATGACGCCGCCGATAACGACAAAGAGAAAATAGCGCACCGCGAAGCGCAGGCTGGTTCGCGCGGTTTCGGCCTGAACCGTGCCCTCCCAGGCCCAGTTGAGCACGAGCGCGGACAGCATCGCCGCCGCCGGCCAGGAGAGCAATGTAAGACCCGTGACCGGGGAATGGGCAAAGCCAGTCGCCGCCGGGGCGATGCGGGTCAGCGTCCAGCCGGCAAGTTGCAGGAAGGCGAAGAGATAGAGGACCCGCCGCACCCGGCGCTTGGCGGCCAGGCGCTCGGGCTTGTCCTTTTCTCTTTGCGCGCACAGCATCTGCAAAAAGAGCGCGAAGGCGGCATAGACGCCGATCATGGTGAGGAAGAGGCCGAGGCGCTGGGCGTAGAAGCCGGCATAGTTGCGCATGAACGCCTCGAAGGTGACGAGCGACGCGAAGGATTTGCCGAGCATCACGTTCAGGATGGTCTGCGCGCCGGCTGCGGCCATGAGCACGATCACGAAGGTCTTGTGGATCAGGATCGACAGCACGCCGCCGACGACAAAGCCGGCAATCGCCGCGGCATTCAATGTGGTCTCCGGCACCTGCAGCGAGGTGGCGACCGACGCCGTGACGAAGCCAAAGAACAGCCCGCCGATCAGGAAGACGAAAACCCGGTGCAGCGGCCAGGCGAGCAAGCCCAGCACGATCGCACCTATAATGGCCCCCGCCCCGCCGCCCTGCGGGCCGAGACCGACGATTGAGCCCAGGAAGAAGCCGAGCACCAGTCCGGCGCCGATGCCGAGCAGGACGACGAAGATCTTGAAGAGCCGGCCGCCCCAAAGCACGAAGGCGAAGGCGATCAGGAGGCTGCCCAGCCAGATCACCTGATCGCTGCGGATCAAACCGCCGAAAATATCCAACAGGCCGTCCGTCTTGCTATCACGCCCAGGACCGCATGGCCGGAGTATCGTCCAGGCGCGCGCTGCTGGCAATGTTTGGAGCGGCGGCTCGGCCTATTTCAGGGCGCGCGGCGCAACTGGCGCCGGCACTGCGCGACGATGAAGCTGCGATGGGGATCGTCGAGCGGCTGGCCATTGAAATAGACTTGGCTGCCGCGCACCGTGAGCTGACCGAGCGTGACATCGGGATCGACGCCGGGCTGGGGCACAATGCCGAGATAGGTCTCCAGATCGACCTGGAGGCGGATGCGGAAGACGCGCGGCAATGCGATGCGGGGGCTGCCAGGCAGATCGGCAGGCTTTACCGAACGGCCACGAACATCGACGCCGGGCCGGTAGGTAACGCCGGGATCGGGCACATGCGCCACGACGAGCCGGCGGCAGTCGTCCTGGCTGATCCGCCCGATCACCGTGCGGGTCGGGTGCTTGCCCCGCGTGGCCCCCTCGGCCTTGGCGTCCGGGTGGAGCGGCGTCGGCTTGCCGGCTTCTCCCGCGGCGGGAGATGTCAGGACGGCAAGCACGGCGGCGAAAGCCAGGGTTTTGGCGGCGCTGGTCATGGCCGCAAGCCTAAGCCCAACCAGGTTACCGGGAGGCTAAATCCAAGCAGGTTCAGGGCCGGTATCCGTCAACCGCCGCGCCGGAAGACCCGGGCCAGGAAGCGCCCGACGTCCCGGTTGGAGCGGACCCGGATGGCCGGATCGGCGCCGATCATGTAGCCGTCCTTGGAGGCACACAGGCCAAGCGTGATCTTGCGCGTGAATGGGTCGGCCATCGGCAGCAGCGTGCGCAAATCGCGGATCGTGCCGTCGCGATGGACCCAATAGCGGCAGGGCGCAAGGCTGCGCCCGATGCTGAAGGGTCCGCGCCAGTTGCCGTCCCATTGATGGTAGGCGCCGCGGTAGACGATGCTGCGCACGGCCGCGCCGCCGCCGCGCAGATCGCCGGCAACTTTGGCGCAGCGCCTCTGGTCGGTGATGGCGTCGCCGTCACCCATCAGCATCAGCAGGGGCGCGCCGGTGGCGCGGCTGTCGGCAAAGCGGACGATGCATGGCCCATAATAAGCGACATGGGCGGCGAATCGCGGGCCATCCGGCGCGTAGGCGCGCGCCACCTGGCGGTAAGCAGCGTACATCGTTGCCATGCCGCCGTAAGAAAAGCCGATCAGGGCCACGCGCCGGCTGTCGATCTCCGGACGCCTGGCAAGATAACGAAGCCCGGCATAAGCATCGGCGATGAACATCGACTCGGTGATGTTGAGCAGCCGGCCGACGAAGCCATAGCCGCGATGGTTCCGTGCCTCGTAGACATGGATCACCAGGGCTGCGATGCCCATCTGCGCATACTGGGCCGCATAGACCGGCTCGCGGTTGGTGAGGATGCCGCCCGCTCCGTGCAGCAGGATGACCGCCGGAACCGGCTCGCGCGCCGACACACCCCGGGGCAGATGAAGCGTTGCTTTGGCGCGCGCCTTGGGATTACGCCAGGGCGCCTTGCCGGCGTCGGCCAATGAGAAGGGGCTGCGGCTGGGGAAGCTCACGGGCGTTCCGCCCTCCCCGCTTTCGACTTTGGGCCAGGGACGCAGCAGGCGGTCGGGATCGAACGTGGCGGCGCCGAGCGGCGCGGCGAGCGCGAAGAATGCGATCAATACCGCCAGCAGACCGGGCAGTTCGATCATCCGCCGAAGCCGTTTCAACATTCGGGTTTCCATCGATGCTCAGGCGCCGCGGCGCATCCACGGTGGATTCAAGGCGGCAATTTGGGCGAAGACCGGGCAGCTTTCATCATGCGCGCCCGGCAGGTAGCCTGCGGACATCAGGAACTCGCCAACAATTTCACCGCCGGTGAATTTGAATGTTTTCTTGAAGAGTTTGACCCAAGCCGGTTTATCGAGAGGGTGGTGCGTCTCCAGCCACCCCGAAAAGCTGCCATGGCTCTCGCGTATCGCCTGGATCCGCCGGGCATTCTCGATGATGGCGGTGATCTTGAGGCGGTTACGGATGATCCGGGCATCCTCGCGGAGCCGTGCCTCGTCGCCGGGTCCGAAAGCGGCGATCCGATCGACGTCGTAGCCGGCGAAGGCATCGGCCATGCCGGCGCGGCGTTTCAGGATAAGCTCCCAGTTGAGGCCCGCCTGCATGATCTCCAGTACCAAACGCTCGAAGAGAGCAGTCTCGCCCGTGAGCGGAAAACCGTATTCCTCGTCGTGATACGGTCCATGCCATTCATGGCCAGGCGCGATGTCGCAATATGTGGTCATGGTGTTCGCCCGCGGCCCTCGTGCTTCGACGCGCTTAGCATGTGGAACATTGTTTGATTGAACGACATAGCTTCATCCTGAGCTTGTCGAAGGATGCGGCGCGCTCTCCGCGCATGGCAATATCCCGCGTTCATCGCGGGCCGAAGTGAATGAGATCGGCATCGATCGCCCAGTAGATCGCGCCCCAGACGATGCAGGCAATCGCCGTCGTGATCCCCGCTTTCAGCCAAAGCCGGGGATTGGCGGGGGCGCCAGGCTCATGGCCGGGCTCGGGGCTCTCCTCGCGGCGGATGCCCCAGGGCAGCACCATGAACAGCACCAGCCACCAAACGATCACGAAGACGATCAGGCCGGTGGCGGCGGACATGGGAGCGCTTCGCCTCAGGCCTGCTCGAGTTCGACCAGGGTGCCGCAGAAATCCTTGGGATGCAGGAACAGCACCGGCTTGTCATGGGCGCCGATCCGCGGCTCGCCGTTGCCGAGCACCCGTGCGCCTTCCGATCGCATGCGGTCGCCGGCGGCCTGGATGTCGTCGACTTCGTAGCAGACATGGTGCATGCCGCCGCCTGGATTGCGCGCGAGGAAGCTCGCCACAGGCGATCTCTCCCCCAACGGATGCAGCAGCTCGATCTTGGTGTTGGGCAGGGTGACGAAGACCGTCGTCACCCCGTGCTGGGGCATATCGACGGCCTCGGAGACTTGCGCGCCCAGAGTGTCCCGGTAGAGCGCCGTGGCGGCGGCCAGATCCGGGACGACGATTGCGACATGGTTCAACCGGCCGATCATGGTGAATGCCTCGCATTTTCGGAATTCTTGGGCCTTCTTTAACTGAAATGGGCGCATCTGCAAGTCCAGAGCACCCGATCACTGGAGCTTTCGCCATATGGCGCGCCGATCCGGGCCTTAACCTCTTGTTAACCAAGGGGGTGTGACGGCCATCACAGACGAGGGTCATTGCGCCCGGCTATGGTCCGGTCCAGATGGTGGAGCCGCTTATCTGGGCTCCGCAAACCTCGAGTGGCGGCGATCGTCGCATGGACCGGAGCCGCCCGGATACAGTCAGGAGACTTTCGATGAAAATCAAACTCGCTAGTATTGCATCCGCGCTGGTCCTTTCCGTCGCTATCGGCGCCGGCGGCGCATCGCCTGCCGCCGCTGCCTGCGCGGCCGGCAATCCCGGCGCCAGGGAAGTTATTGGCAGCATCGGCGGGGCCGTGATCGGCGGCTTGATCGGCTCGCGGATCGGCAGCGGTGCCGGGCGCGGCGCGGCCATCGCCGGCGGCGTGCTGGTTGGCGGCCTGATCGGCAACCGGATCGGCAACGCGCTCGACTGCGAAGACGTGCGCCGCCACAATGAGACGACCAATGGCGCGCTTGAGCGTCAGCCCGACCACACAACGTCGCGCTGGGAAAACCCCAACACGGGCGCCCACGGCAACACCACGCCGACCCAGACCTATACTAACGATCGCGGCCGGTCCTGCCGTCGCTTCACCACTACGGTGACGACGAAGGCCGGCCAGACGGAGACCGGTAACGGCACCGCCTGCCGCAACGCGCAGGGCGGCTGGGACATCACCTGACGCCCGTCAGGCCAGTTCACGATTTCGCTGGAGCGGCGGTCCCTCGGGGCCGCCGTTTCTTTTTCGAGGCCAGTGCAATTTCCCCTCTCCCCTTGAGGGAGAGGGGCAGGGTGAGGGGAACAAACGCCAAAGGCGTTTGCTCTATATGCTGCGCCACCATCGGTGGCGTCCCCCTCACCCGGCCGCTGACGCGGCCACCCTCTCCCTCCAGGGGGAGAGGGTTGTTTGTTCGGGCTTCAGCAACCCTGCCCTACGCCACCCGCACCACATGCACTTCGGTGGGCGGACGCTTGCCGCGGCGGTCGCGGAGCGTTCGGCGCACGGCGCGGCGCGCGGTTTCGCGTATTTCTTCGTCATCGCCGCGACGCGGACGCGGCAGATCGGCCAAAGCGTCCTCGATGGCATCCGCGAGGGCGCCGCGCAGGTCCTCGACGCTTGGGTCGTCGGCGATGCCCTGCAAGGTGATCTGTGGCGGCGCAACCAGCCCGCCCATGGCATCGACAACCACGGTCGCCACCGCCATGCCGTTCCACATCAGGCGTTTGCGCTCCTGCAAGGTCGGGCCGTCGAGGGGCACCAGTACCTCGCCGTCGATGGCGAGGCGGCCCGAGGGCACAGTCTCGATAATGCCGGCGCGGCCCGGCGCCAGGCGCACAACCTGGCCGTTCAACACCTCGACCTGCTCGGGCACCTGGCAGTCGGCGGCGAGCCTCGCATGGGCCCCCAGATGGCGTGCCTCGCCATGCACCGGCACGGCGATCCGGGGCTTGGTGAGCTGATACATGTGGATGAGCTCGTCGCGGGCGGGATGGCCGGAGACGTGGACGAAATGATCCTTTTCGGAGACAACATCGACGCCCAGCCTGAAGAACGCATTGTGCAATCGGCCGATGGGGCGCTCGTTGCCCGGAATGATGCGCGAGGAAAACACGACAGTGTCGCCCTCTTCCAGCACGATATGCGGGTGGTTGCCATTGGCGATCTTGGTGAGCGCGGCGTTGGGCTCGCCCTGGCTGCCGGTGGCGGCGATCAGCACCTTGTCGCGCGGGAGATAAGCGATTTCCTCATCGGTTAGGAAACGTGGGATCTCGGTCAAATAGCCGTTCTCGCGGGCGGCGTCGTAAATCCGCCACAGCGAGCGGCCGGCCAGCGCCGCCTGCCGGCCGGTCGCCTGGGCAACAACGGAAACCGTCTCCAAACGCGCGACATTGCTGGCAAAACAGCCGATGGCGACACGGTTTTCGTACTTGCCGACGAGCTCGATCAGGCTCGCACGGACCTCGGCCTCCGAGCCCGAGGTTCCCTCGCGAAAGACATTGGTCGAATCGCCGATCAGCGCGAGTATGCCTTCCTCGCCTACGCGCCGCAGCGCATCCTCGTCTGCGACCGGGCCGACCAGCGGGTTAGGGTCGAACTTCCAGTCGCCGGTGTGCAACACGGTGCCCGCCTCGGTGCGGATCACCACGGCGTTGGGTTCGGGGATCGAATGGGTGAGGGTGATGAGCTCGATGGCGAAGGGTCCGATGCGGAATTTCGATGATGGCTCGACCTCGGTGATCTTCGCCTTGTCCTCCAGGCCGACTTCCTTGAGCTTGCGGCGCACCATCGAGGCGGTGAAGGGCGTCGCGAAGATCGGGCATTTGAGCCGTGACCACAGGTAAGGCACGGCGCCGATATGGTCTTCATGAGCGTGGGTAAGGACAAGGGCGACCAGATCGTCCCTGCGGCCCACGATGAATTGCGGGTCGGGCATGATGACGTCGACCCCCGGCGTCTGGTCGTCGCCGAAGGTAACGCCGAGGTCGAGCATCAGCCACTTGCCGGCATGGCCAAGCAGGTTGAGGTTCATGCCGATCTCGCCCGCGCCGCCCAACGGCACGAAGAGAAGATCGTTCCTTCCCGTCTTGAGCGGGTCGCGCTTGGCGCTCATTTGGCGGTGTTTCGCCGATGGATCGACAAGAGACCGCGCATGGTGAGTTCGCGGTCAAGATGCTGGATCGCCTGGGTTGCCTCGGCAAAGAGCGGCGCCAGGCCACCGGTTGCCACCACCGTCATCTCCGCGCCGTACTCGGCCTCGATGCGCGCGATCATACCCTCGATCAACGAGACATAGCCCCAGTAGACGCCCGACTGCATCGCCGGCACGGTGGAACGGCCGATCACTCGGGCCGGCCGTGCCACATCGATGCGCGGCAGCTTGGCGGCGGCCATATGAAGCGCCTCGAGCGAGAGGTTGATGCCGGGAGCGATCACACCGCCGACATAAGCGCCGTCCGCGTCGACGACGTCGAATGTCGTCGCGGTGCCGAAATCGACAATGATCAACGGGCCGCCATACTGTTCGGCCGCGCCCACGGCGTTGACCAGCCGGTCGGCGCCGACCTCCTCGGGATGGTCGACTTTGGCGGCGACGCCCAGATCGACATTGTCCTCGCCGATCACCAGCGGCACGCAATTGAAGTAACGCCGGCAGAGCATGCGTAGCGCGTAGAACGCCGCCGGCACGACGTTGGCGATGATCGCCTCGTCGATATCGTCGAAGGTGAGATCTTCCAGGCCCATCAGATGAGAAAGCCAGACGGCGTATTCGTCCGCGGTACGGTTGGGATCGGACGAGCTGCGCCATTCACCGCGCAACGCATCGCCGTCATAGACCGCGAAGACGACGTTGGTATTGCCGCTATCGATCGCCGCCAGCATCTTACCCCCCTGCCCCGCCCGTGTTCTGGCCGATTTCAGCCGGCGGGGAATATTTCGCCATAGGAAATAGCGCGCGTCTCGCCGGAAGCCAGGCGCAGGATGAGCGCACCGCTTTCGTCGATGTCTTCGAATGCGCCCTCGAGCGCCGCCTCGCCGCCTCCCACCGTGACCCGGTCGCCCGGCGCGAAGAAGGATTCCTCAAGCCAGAGACGGCGGATCGGGCCGAAACCCTCGTTATCCCAGCATAGATAGTAGTCGAGGAGGTGGCCCGCGACCATGGGCAGGAATTCCTGCGGCGTCGGACGGTCCCGCGTCTGGCGCAGATCGGCGGCCGGCCATTGGGCGTCGGGTGGATGGTGGGCCGTATTGACGCCGATACCGATCACCACCCAGTCGAGCCGGCCATCGGCCTTGGTGGCGGATTCCAACAGAATACCGGCCACTTTGCGACCCTCGAGCAAGACGTCGTTGGGCCATTTGAGCTTGAGCGCTATGCCCGGATCGTCGCAATCGGCGATTGCGTCCCACAGCGCCACACCGGCGACGAAGCCCAGCTGGACGGCCGTAACGGGCACACAGTCGGGTCGGATGATCACCGACATGTAAAGATTGCCGGCCGGCGACGACCACGGTTTACCGCGTCGGCCGCGGCCGGCGCTTTGGGTCTCGGCAACCACCAGCGTGCCTTCGCCGGCGCCGTTTGCCGCCAGATCCTTGGCGACATCGTTGGTGGATGTCACGCGATCGCGCCGCACGAGCGAGTAGAAGTCGGGAATTTCGGTGCTTGTCATGGATTAAAAGGCGGTCCCACGTGCCGGCTGCATGTGCCGGCCAGAAGCGCCGGCCACGGGCGCCCGTCACCGGTGCTGGAGACCGCGCTCAGCCTTTAGCCATTGATCAACGCCTGGATCGCGTTCTCACTGGCGGCAAGTAGCGGTCCTGGAAAAGCGAAGAAGAAAAGTGTCAGGAGACCGGTGCCGGCCTGGATCGCGGACATGGCGCCGCCGACCGGCTTGTCGAAGGGCGCGCCGGCTTCGTCGAAATACATCACCTTGACGATGCGGATGTAATAGTAAGCGCCGACCACCGAGGTCAGGACGCCGACGATGGCGAGCACATAAAGCCCCGATTCGATCGCGGCCAGGAAGACGTAGAGCTTGCCGAAGAAGCCGGCGAGCGGCGGGATGCCGGCCATCGAGAACATCATAATCGCCAGCACGGCCGCCATCATCGGATTGGTGCGCGAAAGCCCGCGCAGATCGTCAATCTCCTCCAGCATGCGGTTACCGCGGCGCATCGACAAGACGACGCAGAACGTACCGATGACCATGACCAGATAGATCGTCATGTAGATCAGCACGCCGCGCAGCCCGTCCACCGTGCCGGCGGCAAGGCCGACCAGGGCGTAGCCGATATGGCCGATCGAGCTGTAGGCGAGCAGTCGCTTGATGTTTGTCTGCGCGATCGCGGCAAAGCTGCCAAGCAGCATCGAGCCGAAGGCGAGGAACCAGATAATCTGACCCCAGGCATCGGAGAGATCGCCGAAGGGGCCGATCAAAACCCGTAGGAAGAGCGCCATTGCGGCGAGCTTGGGGGCCGCGGCGAAAAAGGCGGTGACCGGCGTCGGGGCACCCTCATAGACGTCGGGGGTCCACATATGGAAAGGGAAGGCGGCGATCTTGAAGGAGAGCCCGGCGGCGACGAAGACGATGCCGACGACGAGCCCCACCGAAGGCGCGGCGCGGTCGACCGCACCGAAAATCTTGGCGATCTCGGTGAAGTTGGTGGTGCCGGTAAAGCCGTAGATCATCGAGGCGCCGTAGAGCAGCATCCCCGAGGACAGCGCGCCGAGGACGAAGTATTTGAGCCCAGCCTCGCTCGACCGCACCGAATCGCGGTGAAACGCGGCGACGACGTAAAGCGCGAGGCTCTGCAACTCAAGACCGACATAAAGCGACATCAGATCGTTGGCCGAGACCATCATCATCATGCCAAGCGTCGCCAGCACGATGAGGACCGGGAACTCGAAGCGTGCGATGCGCTCGCGCTTGTTGAAGCCGAGCGACATGACGATCGCCAGCGCCGAGCCGGCGAGCACGAGCAGCTTGATGAACACCGCAAAGGCGTCGGTGATGAACAAGCCGCCGAAGATCGCGGTCTTGACCCCGACCGGCGTGAAAATGACCACGCAGATACCCGCCAGGACGAGCGTCAGCACGCTGAGGCTCGAGACGGTGCTGGTGCCCTTGTCGCCCTTGAACACGCCGATCATCAGCAGCGCCATCGCCGCAACCGCGAGGAAGATCTCGGGCAGGGCCGGCTGGATGTTTCCGAGTGTCTGGGTCATCGCCCGCGCCCTACTTTGCGCCTGAGGAAATTTTGGGAGCGGCAAGCGTGAGCGCCGTCTTCTTCGGCGCCTGCCTGGCGATTGCCGCCTGGTAGTTGGTGACGAGGTTCGCCACCGATTTGTCGATCGGCTTGAGGAAGCTCGAAGGATAGATGCCCATCCACAGCACCAGGATGATCAGCGGCGCGAAGACCAGTTTTTCGCGCAGGCTGAGATCGAGAATGTCCTGGAGGTGGGGTTTCTCCAGCTTGCCGAAGACGACCCGCCGGTAAAGATAGAGCATATAGGCCGCGCCCAGGATCAGGCCCGTCGCGGCGAACGCGGCAACCCAGGTATTGGCTTTGAAGGCGCCGATAAGAACCAGGAACTCGCCGACGAAGCCGCTCGTGCCCGGCAGGCCTATCGAGGCCAGCATGAACAGCATGAAGACGCCGGCATAGACCGGCATCCGGTTCACCAGCCCGCCATAGTGGTCGATCTCGCGGCTGTGCTGACGGTCGTAGATCACACCGACCAGGAGAAATAGCGCGGCCGAGACGACGCCGTGGCTCAGCATCTGGAAGATCGCGCCTTGCACGCCCTGCACGGTGGCGGTGAAGATGCCGATGGTCACGAAGCCCATATGCGCGACCGAGGAATAGGCGATCAGCTTCTTCATGTCCTCCTGTGCAAGCGCCACCAGCGAGGTGTAGATCACTGCGATCGCCGAAAGGCTGTAGACGAGCGGCGTGAAGAACTCCGAGGCGTCCGGGAACATCGGCAACGAGAAGCGCAGGAAGCCGTAGCCGCCCATTTTCAGCAGCACGCCGGCGAGGATGACCGAGCCCGCGGTCGGCGCCTCGACATGGGCATCGGGCAGCCAGGTGTGGACCGGCCACATCGGCACCTTGATGGCGAAGGATGCAAAGAAGGCGAGCCAGACCCAGCGTTGGAATTCAGGATCGAACCCGTGGGTCTTGGCGAATTCGATGATGGCCGGAATGTCGGTGGTGCCCGAACCCTTGCCGAACTGCCCCGAGGCGGCGGTCGCGTAGTAGATCGCGAAAATCGCCAGCAGCATCAACACCGAACCCGTCAGCGTGTAGAGGAAGAACTTGAAGGCCGAATAGACCCGGCGCTTGCCGCCCCAGATACCGATGATGAGGAACATCGGGATCAGCACACCCTCGAAGAAAATGTAGAAGGTGACGAGATCGAGCGCGCAGAAGGTCCCGATCATGAAGGTTTCCAGGACCAGGAAGGCGATCATGTATTCGCGCACGCGGTCCTGGATGGCGCGCCAGCTGGCGAGCACGCAGATCGGCGTCAGCAGCGTTGCGAGCAGCACGAAGAAGATCGAGATGCCGTCGACGCCGACGTGATAGGTCAGCTTGTAGCCGCCGGGCAGCTCGAACCAGCCGACCCGCTCCTGGAACTGGAAGCCGGCCGCGCTCTCATCGAAGTTGAACCACAGGAAAAGCGAGAGAGCGAAGACGACCAGTGAGGTGAAAAGCGTGAAATTACGCGCGTTGCGGGCGACCTCGGTCTCGTTGCCGCGCACGAAAATGAGGAACAGCGCCCCCACCAGCGGCAGGAACCAAAGCAGAAAAAGGATCGGGAAAGACATGCGAGCCGTCCTACCCTGCGATCACTAAGACGTAGAGCGTCACGAAGGCGGCGACGCCAATCAGGATCGAGAAGGCGTAGTGATAGAGGTAGCCGGTCTGGAGCGCGCTTGCCCGTTTGGCGATATTCTGGGCGGCCGCCGCTATCCCATCGGGCCCGACCCCGTCGATGAACGCGCCGTCGCCCGACTTCCACAAGCCGCGGCCGAGATAGAAGGCCGGCTTTACGAAGATCGCGTCATAGAGCTCGTCGAAATACCACTTGTTGAGCAGAAACTGGTAGAGCCCACGCATCTTGTAGGCGAGGAAGACCGGGATCATCCGTAAGTATGCGTAGGCGATATAAGCGCAGGCAATGCCCGCCAACGCCACGATCAACGGCAGCCATTTGACCCACGGAGCAACGTGGTGGGCGGCCTCGATGATCTTTTCCATCCGCGCCATCTCAAAGCCTGCCCGTTTGAAGACCTCGACCCCGTGCCCGGTGAAGAGATCCTGCCCGAGGAAGCCGGCGATCACCGCGCCGACCGCCAGCAGGATGAGCGGTCCGGTCATCACGAAGGGCGATTCGTGGACATGGCTCATGACCTGGTCCGAGGCGCGCGGCTTGCCGTGGAAGGTCATCAGGATCAGCCGCCAGGAATAGAGCGCTGTGAGGAAAGCCGCGGCGATGCCGAGCCAATATGCAACCATGCCGATACCCGAATGGGCCCCGAAGGCCGCTTCCAGGATCGCGTCCTTGGAATGGAAGCCGGCAAATCCAATGAGCCCCGGAATGCCGATCCCCGCGAGCGCCAATGAGCCGATCCACATGAGCGCGTAGGTCAGCGGCATCTTGCGCCAGATCCCACCCATCCTGCGCATATCCTGTTCGTCCGACATGCCATGGATCACCGAGCCCGAACCCAGGAACAAGAGCGCCTTGAAGAAGGCGTGGGTCATCAGATGGAAGATGGCGATCGAATAGGCGCCGATGCCGGCGGCAAAGAACATGTAGCCGAGCTGCGAGCACGTCGAATAGGCGATCACGCGTTTGATATCGGTCTGACAAAGTCCGACGGTCGCCGCGAAGAAGGCCGTTGAAGCCCCGACAAGCGTCACAATGAAGAGCGCGGTCGGCGCGGCCTCGAAAAGCGGTGACATCCGGCAGACCATGAACACGCCCGCCGTCACCATGGTCGCGGCGTGGATGAGGGCGGAGACCGGGGTTGGGCCTTCCATCGCATCGGGCAACCAGGTGTGGAGGAAGATCTGCGCCGATTTCCCCATCGCGCCGATGAACAGCAGGATGGCGATCGCCGTCAGTGCATGGACCTCCATGCTGAGAAACTGGAAGGTGGTTTCTTTCTTGCTCGCGACGGCGGCGAAGATGTCTTCGAAGCCGACCGTGTCGAAGACCAGGAAAATGCCGAATATGCCCAGCGCGAAGCCGAAATCGCCAACCCGGTTGACGACGAAAGCCTTGATCGCCGCCGCGTTTGCCGAGGGCTTGTGGTACCAGAAGCCGATCAGGAGGTAGGAGCAGAGGCCAACGCCCTCCCAACCGAAGAAGAGCTGGACGAGATTGTCGGCCGAAACCAGCATCAGCATCGAGAAGGTGAACAGGCTCAAATAGGCAAAGAAACGCGGCCGGTGCGGGTCGTGCGACATGTAGCCGATCGAATAGATGTGGATGATCGCGGAGACCACCGACACCGTGAACACCATGATCGCCGAGAGCGGGTCGAATTTGAGCGCCCAGGAAAAGGCCAGCGTGCCCGACTGGATCCAGGTGAATATCTCGACCGTGTTGTTGCGCGCCTCTGCTGCCAGCACGACCTCGTAGAAGATCACGCATGCCAGTATCGCGGAGATCACCATGGCGCCGCAGGTGACGGCCATCGACCAGCGTGCGCCCAGTGCACGGCCGAAGAGGCCAGCGATGACGGCGCCCAGAAGCGGCAGGAAAATCGCGGCTGCGTACATGGCCCCCCGCTAGCCCTTCATCACATTCACGTCTTCGACCTCGATCGAGCCGCGGTTGCGGAAATAGACGACCAGGATCGCAAGCCCGATCGCGGCCTCGGCCGCGGCGACGGTGAGCACGAACATGGCGAAGATCTGGCCGACCAGATCCTTCAGCGCCCACGAAAAGGCGACCAGGTTGATGTTGACCGCGAGCAGCATCAGCTCGACCGACATCAGAATGACGATGACGTTCTTGCGGTTGAGGAAGATACCGAAGATGCCGATCGTGAAAACGATCGCCGCGAGGGTCAGGTAATGGGTGAGGCCGATCTCGAACATGGTGGCTACGTCCCCGCCCTGAAGCTGTCACGCTTCGACAAGCTCAGCATGAGGAACATTGATTTGGTTGACCTGCCCAAAGCCTCATCCTGAGCCTGTCGAAGGGTGAGGCGCCTTCGCCGCGTCGCTCGCATGGCCATCGTCAGACCCCGCTCCGCGTGGGCACTTTTTTGAGCTCCACTGTGTCCTCGACCCTGCGCGAGACCTGGTCGCTGATCTTCTGCCGGCGTACCCCCGGACGGGACCTCAGAGTGAGGACGATGGCGCCGATCATGGCGACCAACAGCACCATGCCGGCAGCCTGAAAGAGATAGATGTAGCGGGTATAGATCAGCGTCCCGATCTGCTCGGTGTTGGAGAGCCCCCCCAACTTGGCCTGCGGCGCGCCCAGAGTGCCTGCCTCGGGCGCTGCCGCCCAGGTCGCGACGACCAGCACCAGCTCGACCAGCAGGATCAATCCGATGAGGCCGCCAATCGGCAAATATTGAAGAAAACCAGAGCGCAATTCTACAAAGTTGATGTCAAGCATCATGACAACAAAGAGGAACAACACCGCCACCGCCCCGACATAGACGATGACCAGGATCATCGCGATGAACTCGGCGCCCATGAGGACGAAAAGTCCGGCGGCGCTGAAAAAGGAGAGAATGAGGAACAGCACCGAATGCACGGGGTTGCGGGCGCCGACGACCAAGACCGCGGCCGCGATCAGCACCACGGCGAAGAGATAGAAGGCGAGCGCCTGGATGATCATGGGCGCGCCCTCGTGCTCGTCGGTGCGGCAGCCCGCCCTCGTGCTTCGACAAGCTCAGCATGAGCGCTGTGGGTTGTGGTGATCCAGTCAATAGCCTCATCCTGGGCTTGTCGAAGGACGCGGCGTTCGTGCCACAGGCACGCACTGCTTGGCCGTATTGTCTGATTCCGCTGCATTCCCTGATCCCCCCGTCCTGCCATCGCTCTAGCGGTAGGGCGCGTCGGCGGCGAGATTGGCGGCGATCTCGGTTTCCCAGCGGTCGCCGTTTTCGAGCAGCTTGGCCTTGTCGTACATCAGCTCCTCGCGGGTCTCGGTCGCAAATTCGAAATTGGGCCCCTCCACGATGGCATCGACCGGGCAGGATTCCTCGCAAAAGCCGCAATAGATGCATTTGGTCATGTCGATGTCGTAGCGCGTGGTGCGGCGCTGGCCGTCGGCGCGCGGCTCGGCCTCGATGGTGATGGCCTGGGCCGGACAGATCGCCTCGCAAAGCTTGCAGGCGATGCAGCGCTCTTCGCCGCTCGGATAGCGGCGCAGCGCATGCTCGCCGCGAAAACGCGGGCTAAGCGGTCCCTTCTCGTAGGGGTAGTTCACCGTCACCTTGGGCTTGAAGAAGTATTTGAGCGTCAGCCACATGCCCGAGGCGAGCTCGGCCAAAAGTATGCTGCGGGCGCTGCGGTCGAATGCTGCCATGACGCGTGCTCCTTGCCCCGCCTACTTGCCCGGAACCCAGCCGGTCGCCATCAGCACGCCACCGACAATGACCACGGCGGCGAGCGAGACCGGCAGGAAGACCTTCCAGCCAAGGCGCATGAGCTGGTCGTAGCGGTAGCGCGGGAAGGTCGCACGCACCCATAGGAAAACGAAGAGGCAAAACGTGATCTTGAGCGCGAACCAGATCGGGCCCGGGATCCAGGTGAGCCACGAGACCTCCAGGGGCGCCAACCAGCCGCCGAGGAAGAGGATCGTGATCATCGCGCTCATAACGATCATGTTGATGTATTCGCCGAGGAAGAAGAGCGCGAAGGGAAAGGCCGAATACTCAACGTTGTAGCCGGAGACGAGTTCGGCTTCGGCCTCGGCCAGATCGAAGGGCGCGCGGTTGGTCTCGGCGAGCGCGGAAATGAAAAAGATCACGAACATCGGCAGCAGCGGCAGCCAGAACCAGTTCCAGAACCCGCCCGACTGCGCCATCACGATCTTGGAGAGGTTGAGCGAGCCCACGCACATGAGCACGGTGATGATGACGAAGCCGATCGCGACCTCATAGGAGACCATCTGCGCCGCCGAGCGTAGCGCGCCCAGGAAAGCGTATTTCGAGTTCGAGGCCCAACCCGCCATGATGATGCCGTAGACCCCGAGCGAGGAAATCGCAAAGAGGTAAAGGATGCCGACATTGATGTCGGCGAGCACCCAACCGGCGTCGAAGGGGATCACCGCCCAGGCCATGAGGCTGAGCGAGAACGTGACCATCGGCGCGGCGATGAAGACGCCGGGATTGGCGCCCGACGGGATCACGGTTTCCTTGAAGAGCAGCTTGATGCCGTCGGCGAAGGGCTGCAGCAGGCCGAACCAGCCCACCACGTTGGGCCCTTTGCGGAGCTGCATCGCCGCGATGACCTTGCGCTCCATATAAGTGAGATAGGCCATCGCGATCAGCAACGGCACGATGATGGCAAAGATCTTCAGCACGATGAGGATCGCAGGCCAAGCCCAGTTGATCCAGAAGGCTTCCATCGCCCCTGCCCTACCCTTCGGTCCCGGTACGTCCGCCGGCGGGCTGGCCCGCGAGCTCGGTGCATTTGGCCATGATCTCCGAACAGCGCGTGATCGGGTCGGTCATGAAGAAATTCGCGATCGGCGAGGCGAAGGGTGCCGCATCGATCTTGCCGGCCTTGCCGAAGTCATCCCAGGTCGTGGGAAGGATCTCATCGATATTCGTGAATACAGGACTGGCCTTGGCCAGCCCCGCGCGGACCTGCTCCAGCGTGTCGTAGGGCAAGGTCTTGCCCAGCACGTCGGAAAGCGCGCGCAGTATCGTCCAGTCTTCGCGCGCCTCGCCCGGCGGAAAGGCAGCGAGCTGGCCATGTTGAGCGCGGCCTTCGGTGTTGACGTAGGTGCCATGCTTTTCGGTATAGGCCGCGCCTGGCAGGATCACATCCGCCCGGTGGGCGCCGGCATCGCCGTGATGTCCCTGATAAATGACGAAGGCCGCGCCGAGCGACCCCATGTCGATTTCGTCGGCGGCCAGCAGATAGAGCACGTCAATCGCGCCCTGCCCGGCCGCCTTGATGATGCCCTGGACATCTTTGCCGCCGCGTTTGGGCGCAAATCCAAGATCAAGACCGCCAACCCGCGCCGCTGCCGTGTGCAGCACGTTGAAGCCGTTCCAGTCCGCGGTCACCATATCCGTTGTTTCGGCGAGCGACCGTGCGGCGGCGAGGATGGCGGCCCCGTCGGGGCGGGCGAGCGCGCCCATGCCGAGGATCAGCATGGCGCGCCTGGCGTTCTTCAGGATCTTGGCAAAGCTGTGGTCGCCCTTGGAGAGCTCCGCCAGCGTCTCCGGGCCGGCGCCCAAGAATTCGGCGTCATAGGTGAGGTCCATCGGACCGCCGATCACGCCGACCGGAAAACCGCCGCGCAGCGAGCGCTTGCGGATGCGGGCATTGATGATCGGCGCCTCGATGCGCGGATTGGCGCCGATAATGAGCAGCGCGTCGGCGTCTTCGATGCCGGCAATGGTGGTGTTGAAGAGATAGCCGGCGCGGGCGGCGGGATCGAGCCTGGCGCCGTCCTGACGGCAATCGAGATTGGGCGAGCCCAAGCCGGCCATCAGCTCTTTCAGGCATAGCATCGCCTCGGCGTCGCACTGATCGCCGGCGATCGCGGCGATCGTCTTGCCGTCCTTGCCTTTGAGCACTTTGGCGATGGCGGCAAAGGCATCCTGCCAGCTTGCCGGCTCGAGCTTGCCCATGCGGCGCAGATAGGGCTGGTCGAGGCGCTGGCGCTTCAGACCGTCATAGGCAAAGCGGGTCTTGTCGGAAATCCACTCTTCGTTGATGTCCTCGTTGAGCCGCGGCAGGATGCGCATGACCTCCGCGCCGCGCGTATCGACCCGGATGTTCGAGCCGACGGCGTCGAGCACGTCGACTGATTCCGTCCGCTTCAGCTCCCAGGAACGCGCGGTGAAGGCATAAGGCTTGGAGGTCAGCGCGCCGACCGGGCAGAGATCGATGACATTGCCGGACAGCTCGGAGGTCAACGAACGCTCCAGATACGTCGTGATCTCCATATGCTCGCCGCGGCCGACCGCACCGATCTCGTCGACGCCGGCGACCTCGGTCGCGAAACGGATGCAGCGCGTGCAGTGGATGCAGCGCGTCATGATCGTTTTGACCAGCGGCCCCATATCCTTGTCGGTGACCGCGCGCTTGTTTTCCAGATAGCGGCTGTGGTCGGTGCCATAGGCCATCGCCTGGTCTTGCAGATCGCACTCGCCGCCCTGGTCGCAGATCGGACAATCGAGCGGATGGTTGATCAGCAGGAATTCCATGACGCCGTGGCGGGCGGTTTTTGCGGTTTCGGACTGGGTGTGGACGATCATGCCTTCGGCGACCGGCATGGCGCAGGATGCGACCGGCTTGGGCGCTTTTTCGACCTCGACCAGGCACATGCGGCAGTTGCCGGCGATCGAGAGCCGCTCGTGGAAGCAGAAATGCGGCACCTCGATGCCGGCCGACTGGCAGGCCTGGAGGACGGTCAGCCCGTCCTCGACTTCGACCTCTTGGCCGTCGATGGTGAGCTTCGCCATGGCTATGCCACCCCGTTCGACGCGGCGGTCGACCCGTCATCCCGAGCGGAGCGCAGCGGAGCCGAAGGATCTGACCTGCAACACCGCGATCGCACCGCTTGATGGCCGATTTCTCCGCTCCGCGGCGTGCGCACGCCGCTCCAGTCGAAATGGCGGTATCGCATGATCCGCATCAGGCGGCCTGCCTTTTGCGCTCAAGAATACGGCGCTCGAGCTCGGGGCGGAAGTGGCGGATAAGGCCCTGGACCGGCCAGGCAGCGGCATCGCCGAGCGCGCAGATCGTGTGGCCCTCGACCTGACGCGTGACCTGTTCCAGAAGGTCGATCTCGTCGATTTCGGCGTCGCCCGTCACCAGGCGCTCCATGACGCGCCACATCCAGCCGGTGCCCTCGCGGCACGGCGTGCACTGGCCGCAGCTCTCATGCATGTAGAACTTCGAGAGGCGCGCGATCGCCTTTACGATGTCGGTCGACTTGTCCATGACGATGACGGCGGCGGTGCCGAGCCCCGACTTCACCTCCATGAGGCTGTCGAAATCCATCCGCAGGTTGCCGCAGGTCTCTTTCGGCAGGCAGGGCACGGACGATCCGCCGGGAATGACGGCGAGCAGATTGTCCCAGCCGCCGCGCACGCCGCCGGCATGCTTTTCGATGAGCTCGCGCAAGGGGATGCCCATCTCTTCTTCGACGTTGCAGGGGCGTTCCACGTGCCCCGAAATACAGAAAACCTTGGTGCCGGTGTTGCGTTCGCGCCCCAGCCCGGCGAACCAGGACGGCCCGCGCCGAATGATCGTCGGCACGACGGCGATGCTTTCGACGTTATTCACGGTAGTGGGACAGCCGTAAAGCCCGGCATTGGCGGGAAATGGCGGCTTCAGGCGCGGCTGGCCCTTCTTGCCTTCCAGCGATTCCAGGAGGGCCGTTTCCTCGCCGCAAATATAGGCGCCGGCCCCGCGATGGACGTAGAGATCGAAGTTCCAGCCGGACTTGGCCGCGTTCCTGCCCAGCAGCCCGTCCTCGTAAGCCTCGTCAACGGCGGCTTGCAGGCGCGCCGCTTCGTTCACGAACTCGCCGCGAATGTAGATGTAGCCGGCATTGGCGCCCATCGCGAAGCCGGCGATCAGCGCGCCCTCGACCAGCTTATGCGGGTCGTGGCGCATGATGTCGCGGTCCTTGCAGGTGCCGGGCTCGGACTCGTCGGCGTTGATGACAAGGTAATGCGGCCGGCCGTCGCGGCGATCCTCGGCCGGCATGAAGGACCACTTCAGGCCGGTTGGAAAGCCGGCGCCGCCGCGTCCCCGCAAGCCGGAGTCCTTGACTTGCCCGACAATCCAGTCGCGGCCCTGCTTGATGAACTCGGCCGTGCGGTCCCAGTCGCCGCGCTTCTTCGCGCCGGCGAGGCGCCAATCCTCGAAGCCATAGAGGTTGGTGAAGATGCGGTCCTTATCGGCGAGCATCAGCCGCCCCCTCTGAGCGTTGTCGCCCCGCCGGCGGGCTCGGACGAATGCCGGCCAGTTGCCGAGCCTGGTGCGATACCCTCGCCGTACCTCAATGATTTCAGCAGCTTGATCGTCGACGTCTTGTCCAGGTCCTCGAAGAAATCGTCATTCACCTGGATCATCGGCGCGTTGACGCAGGCGCCCAGGCATTCGACTTCCATCAAGGTGAAGAGACCGTCGGCGCTGGTCTCGCCGACACCGATGCCGCATTCCTCGCGGATCGCGGCCTTCACATCGTCGGCGCCGCGCAGCCAGCACGGTGTGGTGCCACAAAGCTGCAACAGGTATTTGCCGACGGGAGCAAGGTTGAACATCGTGTAGAAGGTCGCGACCTCGAGCACGCGGATGCGCGGCATCTCAAGGAGCGCGGCGACATGCTCGATCGCCGCTTGCGGCAGCCAGTTGTCGTTCTGACGCTGGGCGAGGTCGAGCAGCGGCAAGACGGCGCTGGCCTGGCGGCCTTCCGGATACCTGGCGATGATCCCACGGGCGCGCTCGACGTTCTCCACCGTGAAGGCGAAGTTTTCGGGCTGCCGGACAGCAGCCGCAACCGCCCCGCTCACCGGTCAATCTCCCCAAAGACGATATCCATCGAGCCGACGATGGCAACGAGGTCTGCCAGCATGTGACCCTTGCACATGAAGTCGGAGGCCTGCAGAAAGGCATAGCCCGGCGCGCGGATCTTGCATCTGTAGGGCTTGTTCGTGCCGTCGGAGACGAGATAGACGCCGAATTCGCCCTTGGGCGCCTCGACCGCGGTGTAGGTCTCGCCGGCGGGGACGTGGTAGCCCTCGGTGAAGAGCTTGAAGTGATGGATGAGCGCTTCCATGGAGCGCTTCATCTCTCTGCGCGACGGCGGCGAAATCTTGTTGTCTTCGACCTTGACCGGGCCCGGTTTTATTTGCTCCAGACATTGGCGCATGATCTTCAGGCTCTCGCGCATTTCCAGCACGCGGACAAGGTAGCGGTCGAAGCAGTCGCCGTGCTTGCCCACCGGAATGTCGAAGTCCATGCGCTCGTAGACATCGTAAGGCTGGGATTTGCGCAAATCCCAGGGCAGGCCCGAGCCGCGCAGCATCGGCCCGGAAAAACCCCAGTCGAGCGCATCCTCGGCGCTGACGATGCCGATATCGACCGTGCGCTGGCGAAAAATTCGGTTGTCGTTGAGCAGGCTTTCCAGATCGTCGATCATCGCCGGATAGGTCTCGGTCCACGCCATGATGTCTTCGGCCAGTCCGGCCGGCATGTCGACCGCCACTCCGCCGGGCCGAAAATAGGCGGCGTGCAGCCGGGCGCCGCTGACCCGCTCGTAGAATGCCATCAGCTTTTCGCGCTCCTCGAACAGCCAGAGGAACGGCGTCATCGCGCCAACGTCGAGCGCGAAGGCGCTGATGTTGAGGATGTGGTTGAGGATGCGGCCGATCTCGCAATAGAGCACACGGATGTACTGGCCCCGCTCGGGGACCGTGACGCCGAGCAGCTTCTCGGTAGCGAGCGCGAAGCCGTGCTCCTGGTTCATCGTCCCGACATAGTCGAGCCGGTCGAAATAGGGCACGGCCTGGAGGTAGGTCTTGTACTCGATCAGCTTCTCGGTGCCACGGTGGAGCAAGCCGATATGGGGGTCGGCGCGGTCGATGATCTCGCCGTCCATCTCCAGCACCATGCGCATGACGCCGTGCGCCGCCGGGTGCTGGGGGCCGAAATTGATCGAAAAGTTCTGGATCTGGACTTCTGCCATCAGGCGCCGCCCTCGCCCGCGTCTTCCGTTTCGGCGGCGGCCTTCTCATCGCCCGGCAGGCGCTCGATGGTCATGCCTTCCCACGGGCTGATGAAGTCGAAACTGCGAAACTCCTGGGTCAGCTTGACCGGTTCGTAGACGACCCGCTTCTGCTCGGCGTCGTAGCGCAACTCGACATAGCCGGTGAGCGGAAAATCCTTGCGCAGCGGGTGGCCCTCGAAGCCGTAATCGGTCAGCAGCCGCCGCAGGTCGGGGTGGTCGGTGAACAGCACGCCGTACATGTCCCAGACCTCGCGCTCGAACCAGGCGGCGGTGCTGTAAATCGACGTAACCGACGGCACGGGCGTCGTTTCATCGGTCGCGACCTTGATGCGGATGCGCTGGTTGAGCGATACGCTGAGCAGGTTGTAGACGACCTCGAAACGCTCGTCGCGCTCGGGAAAGTCGACCGCCGTTACGTCCACCAGCACCTTGAATTGACAATTGCTGTCGTCGCGCAGGAATATCAGCAGCTTGATCAACGAAGCGCGCTGGGTGTTGATGGCAAGCTCGTCATGCGCGATCACCGCCGCACCGACCTCGTTGGGCACGGCATCGGCAAGATAGGTGGCCAGATCACGCAGGGCTTGATCCATCGATGTCTCGTATGCGGGCAGCAGCTCAGCGGGCGATCGTGCCCGTGCGCCTGATTTTCTTTTGCAGCTGGAGGATGCCGTATAGCAGCGCTTCGGCGGTCGGCGGGCATCCGGGCACATAGATATCGACCGGCACGATGCGGTCGCAGCCACGCACCACCGAATAGGAGTAGTGGTAATAGCCCCCGCCATTGGCGCAAGAGCCCATCGAGATCACCCAGCGCGGCTCGGCCATCTGGTCGTAGACCTTGCGCAGCGCAGGCGCCATCTTGTTGGTCAGCGTGCCCGCAACGATCATCACATCCGATTGCCGCGGGCTCGGCCGGAAGACGATGCCGAAACGATCAAGATCGTAGCGCGAGGCGCCGGTTTGCATCATCTCAACCGCGCAGCAGGCAAGGCCGAACGTCATCGGCCATAGCGAGCCGGTGCGCGCCCAGTTGACCAGCTTGTCCACATTGGTGAGCAGGAAGCCCTTCGATTTGAACTCGGTCTGCAGATAGGCGTCGAGATCGGTGCCGCCCTCATGCGCGGCGGGCGCACTTATTCCCGCGGCTAAGCCGGGCCGCGTGTCGGCTACTCCCATTCCAGCGCGCCCTTCTTCCATTCGTAGACGAAGCCCACGGTGAGAATCGCGAGGAAGATCACCATCGACCAGAAACCGAACATGCCGATCTTGCCGAGCGTGATTGCCCAGGGAAACAGGAAGGCGACTTCAAGGTCGAAGATGATGAAGAGGATGGCGACCAAATAGAACCGCACATCGAAGCGGCCGCGGGCGTCTTCGAAAGCCTCAAAACCGCATTCATAGGCGGAAAGCTTTTCCGGGTCGGGCTTTTGTTGGGCAACAACGAAGGAGGCCACAACCAGGACGCCAGAAAGTCCGATCGCGATACCGAGAAAGATCAAGATCGGCAGGTATTCGCGCAGAAGCTCGTTCATCAGTCCCGTCCGAAATACTGTCGCGCCACCCACGCCGCATAGGCTTGTATTCCAAGCGTTTTGCGGTCTCGCGGGCACCCCCGGACAGTCGGCGATTTATATCGCCTGGCCCGGTCGATTGAAAGGCAAGATTAAGTGATCCCGCCCGCGCGTTTCGCCGCATCGCGAACAGCCGATCGCGCGCGGCCGACCACGTGAAAGCGAAATGCGGGCGTTGAGGCGATGGAAAAATGGCGGGAGCGACGGGACTCGAACCCGCGACCTCCGGCGTGACAGGCCGGCACTCTAACCAACTGAGCTACGCCCCCGCTGGGGTTCCGCCCGATATTCGTCTGAATTGGCGTCAGACGCAATCTCGTCGGGCGTGCGGGTCGATGTAGTCGCTGCCCGTGAGGGTGTCAAGGTGACTTGTGGAAGAAGCCCGGCAGGCGAACCTCGCGTGACCGCTTGACGCGAAACCGCTCGACGTGAGGCTACTCGTCGCGGTGCTGCGAGCGCCAGCGTTCCAGAACACGCCCCAGGAAGTCCGGATCGTCGATGTCGCTGGCCCAGGCATCGGAGAATGAGGCCGTGCCGCTGCGCGGCCGGTGTTCCTCGCTGAGCTCATTGAAGCGCAGGCGCACCGGCACCGAGACGCCCTCGCCGATCGCAATCGCCTCGGCATTGCCCAGCGAGGGCAGGCAGTCGAGCAGGCCCACGGAGGATTCCGAAAGCATTGCCTCGACGAATTCCTGATCCTTCTGGTTGCTCATGCGCAATGCCAGGATCGTGTTGCATTGGGAGAGGATATCGACTGCAAGCTCGGACGGCCTTTGACTGACAACGCACAGCGAGACGCCGTACTTCCGCCCTTCCTTGGCGATACGGGCGAGCGCGCGCTTGGTGGGCTCAAAGCCCAGGCCTATCTCGCGGGGTGCGTAGCGGTGCGCCTCCTCGCAAACCAGCAGAACCGGCATGCCGCGGTCGCTCCACACCGCGAACTCGAAGGTCAGGCGCGCCAGCACCGAAACGACCACGTTCAGGATTTCGGAAGGAACGCCGGAAAGGTCGACGATCGTGATCGGCTTGCCATCGACCGGGATGCGGAAGATCCGCGCGAGGATAAGGGCCATCCGATCTTCGATCGACAGCCCCGGAAACATGAAGCTGTAGCGCGGGTCGGTCTGGAGCATGCTGAAGCGTTCCTTCAGCCGCAGATAGGGCGACGTCTCGCGTGTCTTGTCGAGGCGGCCCACGGCGTCATCGACCCGGCGGGCGGCATCGCCGATACGGTAAGGAACCGGCGTGTCGACCGTGATCTTGTCGCGCTGGGGGTCGTCGGCGGCGTATTGGTGTTTGGCGTAGAGCACGACTTCGCTCAGGATCGCGGACATGGTCTCACGGTCGTCCTTCTCGTGCCCGAGCACCACCTGTTCGAGCTCTTCGAAGTTGAGCAGCCAATATGGCACTTCCAGGGTGCCGGGATGCAGGCACTCGGCGCGCTGACCGAACGAGTGCGAGTATTCGTTGTGGACGTCGAGCAGCACGACATGACCGTTGGGATACTTGCCGAGGATCGCCCGCAGGATCACGGCGACGGCGCAGGATTTACCCGAACCGGTGGTGCCAAGAACCGCGAAGTGCTTGCCGAGCAGCTCATCGGTGACGGCAAAGGCCGGCAAGCTGCGGTCCTGGTGGATCGTGCCGATGCGTACGCTTTCCGGGTTGGTGGCGGCATAGACCCTGGCCAGATCGTCCTGATGCGCGCGGTAGACCTCTTGCGACAGCGAGGGCAGCTCGGAGACGCCGCGCCGGAAGGCGCTCATGCCTTCGGAGCCGAGATCCTGGCACTCGCCAAGCAGATCGAGCTCAACGAAGCGCATTTCGTCGATTTCATCGTCGTCCGACGGTAGCGGAATGGTCAATCCGCCGATCATCCCGAACACGATCGAATCGGGCATGCGAATCTTGACGATACCGCCCATCTGCAGCTCGTATGTGGCCGCGGCCGGATCGTCCGGCGTTGCGACGGGCTCGTCCAGCAGCGCGACGACGCGCGCGCCCGACACGGCAACGATGCGGCCGATCTTTCTGTCCTGTTCGGTAATCGATCCGTCCATTCCTGTTTCAATCCTTCGCGATTGTTGCGGGGCGCGGCGAGCAGCTCGCAGAGGCCGAGCAGCGCGCAGAGGCTATGACGCCGCCTTGTTTTGCGTATTGGCGAGCCGGCGGCTCGGAAACGTGAGTGTGATGCAGGTGCCAGCGCCAGGCACGCTTTCGATCGCAAGCTTGCCGTCATGCAGCTCGATCAGGCGCTTGGCCAAAGGCAATCCAAGTCCGGTTCCCTCATAGCGACGGGCCAGGCTGCTGTCGATCTGGGTGAACGGATCGAGCGCCTTCTGAATGTCGTCGGGCGCGATACCGATGCCGGTATCGGCGATGCGGATGACCAGATCCCCGTCCTCGATCGCGGCCGCGATGCGAACATGTCCGCCGCGCGGTGTAAATTTGACCGCGTTGGAGAGCATGTTGATGACGATCTGCTTGAGCTTCAGCTCGTCGACCAGAAGTGGCGGCAGCGCATCGGGCAATGTCGCCTTCATCTGGATCTCGGCGAGATGGGCACGCTCCTTCATGATGGCAAAGCAGGCCGAGATGACGCTGCGCAGGTCGACCAGTTCTTCGCGAAGCTCGAGCTTGCCCGCCTCGATCTTCGCCAGATCGAGAATGTCGTTGATCAGCGCCAGCAAATGATGGCCGGAATTTGAGATGTCGGTCGCGTATTCGAGATACTTGGCGTTGTCGATCGGCCCAAGCATGCCTTTCGACATGACCTCGGAGAAGCCGATGATCGCGTTCAGCGGCGTGCGCAGCTCGTGGCTCACATTGGTGAGGAATTCCGACTTGGCGCGGCTCGCCGCCTCGGCCTCGAGCATGGCATGGTGGGCAAGGTCGGACACCTTGCGCTGCCGGTAAAGGGCCTGCAGCGAGGTTTGCGCCTGTTTCCTGTCGAACAGGTATTTCAGCTGATCGCAATACTCGTTCAGGAACGAGTGATCGTAGCGTTTCTTTCGCGCCGCCCTGAGCATCTCCGAGACCCGCTTTCAGACCCGATTTCAAGGGCTTTTCGTGTCCGGCACGGTACGTTCTAGCGGATGAACAAAATGTAAATCCCCGCCCTGTGCGGCCCCGAATCCGCCAATTTCGGCATGCCGATCTGGTTAATCCAGCCGCCCATCGTTGACGAAGGCCGATATTCACGCTCTGTTGCCGCGACATCCCCATGAGCGGCGCCGAGCGCCGTCAGCGACATAAAGCGACCAGGAGTGAAGTATGAGCGAATCAGAGGGCCTGAACGTGCTTGGCATCTGCGGCAGCCTGCGCAAAGGCTCGTATAATCGGCGTCTGCTCGAAATCGCCAAGGACCTGGCGCCCGATGGCCTGACGATTGATATCTACAAGAGCTTCGCCGACATCCCGGTCTACAACGGCGACGACGAGGACCGCGACGGCATTCCGGCCGCCGTGGTGCAGCTTCGCGAGGCGATCAGCGCCGCCGACGGTGTTCTGCTCGCAATGCCTGAATACAACTTCTCGATCCCGGGCGGCCTGAAGAACGCCTTCGACTGGCTTTCGCGCAAGGACCAGCCCTTCACCGACAAGCCGATGGCCATCATGGGGGCCGCGGCCGGCGTGCTGGGCACCGGCCGCTCGCAGTACCACATGCGTCAGTCGCTGGCCGCGCTCGGCGCGATCTTCATGCCGCGCCCGGAAGTTTTCGTTGCTGCGGCGCATACGAAATTCGACGCGGACGGTAACTTCACCGACGGGGTCGGCAAGACCCTGATCGGGGATCTGGTGGCGGCGTTTCAAAAATGGATACTGCAGGTGCGGCCGTAACGCAGACATGCCATTCGGCTACCGGCGCCGGAAACACATTCGCCCGTTTGGCAGGGGCAGCGTCGTGGTGGGCGCGATGGTGGGCGGTGACGGGATCGAACCGGCGACCTCCTCGGTGTAAACGAGGCGCTCTCCCAGCTGAGCTAACCGCCCTGATGATCTGCATGATCTGCGCGCCACAATAGCGCGGGTTGCATGTGGTTGTTGCGACGGCCTGCGTAAAGGGGCGCGGCCGTCGCGCGTTATCCCTCACCCTTCGACAGGCTCATGCTTCGACAGGCTCATGCTTCGACAGGCTCAGCATGAGGGCTGTGGCTTGTCGGTACAACGCAAGTTCCTCACCCTGAGCTTGTCGAAGGGTGACGCTGTCGAAGAGTGGCCCCGGACCGGCCAAAAACCGAGACCCCAAACGAAAGGGGCCGGCCCCTTGTCGGCGGCCGGCCCCTTCCAAATTCAAAATTCCAGGTCTGCGCGACCGCTAGAGCGGATTCGACTTAATCCGGATCGTATCCAGCGGCTGCGAAGTAGTTCTGGCATTCGGTTGGCGTGAAGGCATCGAGGGTTTTGGCGATTGCGTCCCAGAGATCATCGACGGTTCTGGCGGCGGCTTTTCGGA
>DATKZM010000013.1:0-45623 GCA_035527975.1 Alphaproteobacteria bacterium
GGCAAAGATATTGCTGTCGTAAAGGCCCGAAATGGCGAAGGCAGGGTAGATAAAGAAGCTGCCCCTGCGAATTCCGACAGCATCGTATTGCGGCCGACGCCGGTTTGTTACGGTCTCATTGCGCACCGGGCCGGGCCGGACAAAGGGCGAGCTGCCAGCCGCAGGCGGCTGCTGCGCATGAACCTTCGTCGGCGCCCACATCGCGGTCATCGCCACGACCAAACCGATAGCGCTCCCCCGAAGACACGTTTGAATTCCGATACCCGACATTTTTTTCCCCTAGTTTTACGGGTTCAGTCCGTTGGTTCTCAATAACGACACTTTCATCACGAGCCCCAAAGCCCACACGAAAAGCAGAACGCCTCATGCGGCTCGCCGTTTCCGGCGGCCGCTACGTTAAGGTTAACAGCCCAATTCTGCTTTAAAAGCCATCCAGCCAGTGCCCCCTTGGCATTCAGCGTTTGATTTGGTCAGCTCACCGAGACCGGCGGACTATTCTTCCTGCTGCGGCGGCGGCACTATTTCCGGCAGCTCCGGGCCCTTGTCCTTGCCCTTGGTCGGGCTCATCGCGCCTTCCTGAAGAGGCTGGAATACAACACCGTTGCGATTTCCCAGACGCGTCGTGTTGCGCGACTTGACGAACGCTTCCTGGTTGGGATTAACGCCCGGGCCCGGATTGGGGTCCCGCAGCACTTCGCGCAACGCCAGGAACTGGCCAGAAGCCGCCAGTATCGCCAGCTGCAGCGTTCTCGCCGCGACCTCGGCCGAGCCCCCGGCAGCGATCACAGCTCCAACGATCGCGCCGCCGGCCTCGGGAAATGCCCCGACCATCACGCTGACTATGGTCTGCGTCGTTTGAGCGTTGTTGCCGGATACCCCGGTCGCAGCAGCAAGGGCGCCAGCGAAGGCCGCCGCCTGCTGCTGGGAAATGCCGGCCGCCACGAGCTGTACGAGCTGCGTGAAATTAGGGTCTCCTGGGTTGGCCGTCGCGATCGCCTGAATGGCCGCCGCCTGCTGCGCCGGCGTCTTATCGGCGCTCAGCGCCGCTGCAACGTCCTCCGGCAGCGCGGCTTGGGCAACCGACGCCCACGACGCGAATGCCACGACAGCCACGACCGTCATCGTTCCCGTCCAAAGCTTCCTGATCAACATCGTCATCTCCTCGTGACAATTGCGCACGCCGATTTGGTGTACTTTCTCTTAAATAATTCGAAAATGCAAGCGATGCCATACGATACGGTTAACGATCACAAACGGGATATGGCACCAAAGACACACACTGAACACGCGGCCATCAAATCGCCGGTCGCCTGTCGCTGCGATCATATTTCTGTCGCTGGCAATTTCGCGCCGGTAATTTCGACCGCAGCGCCCAACGTGAGTACCTTTTGTTAACCACAAACCTAATAACAGCGCAGCCCTCTGGCGCCTTCGGCCCGCAAGCGGCCACAGGAAATTAGCGGGCGGGCGCCGGCATCGCCGCGCCGGCCAATCGTCGAAGCCTGGCTGACATCGAGGCCCATCCGCGTCATCGTCGTATAACGGTCGATCGGACCGGCACTCCGGCCATAGATGGCGGTTCGCTGGGCAGTCCCCAGGCGGCTGGAAAACCCTTTGCGGATCGCCGCTTCGGCCTTCGCCAGCGGCAGCTTCTTGGCATCCACCAACGCCATGGTCTCGGCGCGGATCTCGCCATACTCGGTCACGAACGGATTGAGCGCCGACCCATAGAGCATCGCTAGCTGTTTGAGATAGGCGCGCTCCGCCTCGGCCCGGGGCATCAGGTGATGGTCGGCGAGCCAATGGTAGTAGAGATCGTAGGCCAGGCCGCGCGCAACCCGGCTGCCGCCGCGCCCATAGCCGACCAAGCCGCTGCGATCAAAAAGGAACCAATAGCGCAACTCGGGCGACGTCTTGGTTTGCGCCAGGTAGTACTCAAGCACCGAATACCGCTCGCCCGGACGTCCGCGCAAGGTGAACCGCTCCATGCGCTCGGGCTTGCGGCCCACCAATTCCACCACGGCGGCTTCCGTGAGGCCGGAGCGAAGCTCGCCCTGCGGCAGCACTATCTGCTTGCATCCCGTCGTTACGAGGAGAAATGCGGCGAGGCACGCGATGGCTCGCCAAGGCGCCGACACTGGCACAGGCTATTGCTTTCGTGCGGTTTTTTCCGCCTGCTTTTGCGCGGTTTTGTCCGCCGGCGGTGCCAGCCGGACGGACGGCTTCATCATCACGAGCGCCGCCTGCCAACGAAATGCCGTAAGGGCATCGCCGGCAAGCGCCAGCCGCGTCTCGAACTTGATCGATGCGGGATCGATCGCCTCCTCGTCGCGCCAAACCTCGTAGTGTAGATGCGGCCCGGTCGAGAGCCCGGTGGAGCCGACCAATCCGATGATCTGGCCTTGTTTGACTTTATCACCTTTTTTCAGGCCCTTAGCGAAGCGCGAGAGATGGCCGTAGACGGTGCTGTAACCCTCGGCATGCCGGATCCGGACATGGATGCCCAGCCCACCGGCGCGGCCAGCTTTCTCCACGACACCGTCGCCGGACGCATAGACCTCAGTGCCTTTCGGGGCGGCAAAGTCGACGCCGCGGTGAAGCCGCGTATAGCCCAGGATCGGGTGCCTTCGAGGGCCAAATTCAGAGGAAATCCGAGCCCCATCCATCGGTGTCCGCAAAAGCGCGGTGCGGATGCTGCGACCCTTGGAGTTGAAATAATCGATACGCCCATCCTTGAGCTTGAAGCTCCAGACGCCATAGCGCCGCCCGTTCAGTTGTACGCCGGCATAGACGAGGCGGCCAACCCGTCCCCTGGACCCACTGGCGTTTAGATACTGCTCGTAGATCACGACGAAGTCATGCTCGGGCTTGAGGTCGCGCTGGAAATCGACCAGATAGCCCAGCATCGACGCCATCTCGGTCATGATCCGCTCGGGGACGCCGTGCTTCAGTCCCGTCTGATAGAGGCTTTCGCCGACTTTCCCATCGGCGCGATAGAGATGGCGGGTCTCGTGGCCGAGCTTGCGCAATGCAACCGATGAGGCTTTTGCTGGCGGTTTGGCCGATGGCGCCGAGGGCTTCGCCCCATAACCATAACCTCCACCGTCACCCGACTCGGCAAGGGCGCCCGTTGCAAGCATGACGAAAAACAGAGCCGCCGCGATCAGCGGAAACAACTCCGAAATATGGACGATCGGGGATACCGCGGGAAGCGCACGGGCCTTGGCGGCAGTCCCGCGCCTCGCCTGCGCTGCGGATTGATGGCGTCTTGGATCTGACTTCACTATAGACTCCGTCCAGGGTTCGGTTGAGCCACGCGCGCGCCTCTCCTTCCGGAAGAGACGCCCCCACGCACCGATTAAACAACCCCTGTTGCCGGAGATCTCCCTCAAGACCCGACGGTAGGGATGAAGTCGGCCAGCCTTATATCAGATTTAGCGAAAATTCGCCACTCTGAATAACCCTTCCTTAACCATAGATGCCAATTTTTCCGCACCGCGCCGGCAAAGTCGCCCGGCAAAGTCGCCCAGCTATGTCACTACGTCCCAAAGCCGCCGCATGGCGTATCGCCGCGGCTGGCTCATCAAGACCGCCAACATTCGAGGGGATTTCAACGCTCGCAAAGGGTTGTTCGCAGCACACGCAAACATCGGGGGAATTCGGCGCGAATTGTGCTAGTATGTTTGGCGCCACTGAATGGTGCACGCCACTCGTTGGGAGGACGTGGGCGGATGCCGGCGGAATTATGATCATTACATATGATCCGTTGCTGGTCGGACTGTCGATCGTGATCGCGGTCGTTGGCGCCTATGCAGGATTGCGCCTGGCGCGCCGGGTCGCGCGCAAGAGCGGTTCGGTTCGCAAGGCGCTGCTCTCCGGGGCGGCGGTGGCGATCGGCTCGGGAATTTGGTCGATGCATTTTGTCGGCATGCTGGCCGTGAGCCTGCCAGTCACCATCAACTACGACGTCCTGCTCACGCTGGTCTCCGCGCTTGTCGCGATCCTGATGACGGGGCTTGGCCTCTTTATCGCCAGCTATGGCGCCCTGACCGCGCGCAAGCTTGCCTTCGCGGGTGTGCTCATGGGGCTCGGCATCTCGACCATGCACTATGTCGGCATGGCGGCGGTGCGGGCGAACTGCGTGATCGACTACAACGCAGGACTGGTCGGCGGTTCGGTGCTGATCGGCATCCTTGCCTCCAGCCTGGCGCTTTGGCTGGCCTTCAATCCACGGGGCAACTGGCTCACCCTGCCGGCGGCGACGGTGATGGGCCTGGCGATCTCCGGCATGCACTACACCGCGATGGCGGCGGCAACCTTCTTGCCGGCCGAAGCCATCGTGTCCTTTGCCGCGCCGGCGATGAACCCACATTTGCTCGCCATCGTGGTCGCGGTCGCGGCTTTCCTGATTATTGGCGCGACTACTTTGATCGCGCTACCCGACATGCCGCCCGCCGAGGAAAAGCCGGCGGCGCGCACGGCGGACAGCCCTGGCGTCACCC
Organism: Alphaproteobacteria bacterium; assembly: GCA_035527975.1. Lineage (GTDB taxonomy): Bacteria > Pseudomonadota > Alphaproteobacteria > JAPULJ01 > JAPULJ01 > DATKZM01. The sequence goes on from DATKZM010000013.1 coordinate 4,503, forward strand.
TCGCTCGCGGTGCGGCATCCCAGCAGATCGAGCAGGCGCCCCATGATCCGGCTTCCGGCTACCTGGCAAAACTGCCGGTACAGCAAAACAAGGCGACGCTGTTTCTCGACCTCGATGCGATCGTGAGCATCCAGGCGGATGCTCATTACACACGCGTTCACGATGGCAGCGGGTCATTTTTCTGCTCGTACTCTTTGTCGGATTTGGAAGCGCGGCTCGACCCGGTCCGCTTCCTGCGCGTCCATCGCAGTTATATCGTCAATCTCGACCATGCCCGCGCCTTCGAGCGGCACAACGAGCAAGGCCTGATCCGCCTCGATGGCGCCGCCGCGCCGAGCGTGCCGGTCAGCCGCCGCAATGTCCCCAAGCTTCGCATGGCGCTTGGTCTTCAGTCCTAGGGGGCTTCAGTCCTAGAGGGCTTCAGTCCTAGAGGGCTTCAGTCCTAGAGGGCTTCAGTCCTAGAGGGCTTCAGTCCTAGATCCGGGTCGCTCATGGCTGGATTGCTGGCCTGACGTTCAATCTGCAGATACCCGGTGCCGCCGCCATTCGTGCGGTCAGAGCGGCCGTTCGTGCATGCCGGGGGCCGTTTGCGCGGTTGGGCTGGCGCTCGTTTCGGTCGGCGATATCCTCCAACTTGGGCCCGCAGCGCCTTGCTTTGGCGGACGGGGCGGGCCTCTACGAATGAGCGCCGACGCGACCCTGCCCGGCGCCGCCATGATGGGAGAACGCCCTTGATACCCGGATCCTTCGAATACCATCGCCCAGGATCGGTCGACGAGGTGGTCGCCTTGCTTGGAAAATTCGGCGACGACGGCCGCGTGATCGCCGGCGGGCACAGCCTCATCCCGATGATGAAGCTGCGGCTCGCCGTGCCCGAACATCTCATCGATCTGCGCGATGTTGGCGGCCTCAACGGCATCTCCGAGGACGACGATACGATCGTCATTGGCGCGATGACCACCCAGGCCGACGTGCTTGCCTCCGATCTCCTGGCCGCTAAATGCCCGATTATCCCAGAGGCGGCGACACTGATCGCCGACCCCCAGGTGCGCTATTTCGGCACCATGGGCGGAAACGTCGCCAACGGCGATCCGGGCAATGACATGCCGGCGCTGATGCAATGCCTCGATGCGTCATACGTGCTTTACGGCCCGAACGGCGAGCGCACGGTTTCGGCGCGCGGCTTCTATGAAGCCGCCTACTTCACCAAGCGCAAAGACGACGAGGTGCTGACGGCGATCCGCGTGCCGACGCCCGCCGACGGGCACGGCAGCGCTTACGAAAAGCTCAAGCGCAAGACCGGCGACTATGCGACCGCCGCGGCAGCAGTGGTGCTGGGCATGGCCGGCGGCACCTGCACCGCCGCTTCGATCGCGCTGACCAATGTCGGCGACACGCCGCTCTACGCCGAGGCGGCCGGCACCGCCCTGGTCGGCAGCACGCTCGACGAAGCCGCGGTCGGCGCGGCGGTCGAGGCGGCAAAGGCGATCACGGCGCCGGCGAGCGACCTGCACGGCCCGCCCGAATACCGAACCTACGTAGCTGGCGTCATGGTGCGCCGGGCCATCGAGCGGGCACAAGCCCGCGCAACCGGCTGATCGGAGGCATCGAGATGGACAAGATTGCGGTCAAGATGACGGTCAACGGCAACGCGGTGGAGGAACTGGTCGAACCGCGCATGCTGCTGATCCATTTCCTGCGCGAGCAACTCAACCTCACTGGCCCCCATATCGGCTGCGAGACCTCGCATTGCGGCGCCTGCACCGTCGATTTGGACGGGCGCTCGGTGAAGTCGTGCACCATCTTTACCTGTCAGGCCGATGGCGGCGAGGTGCTGACGATCGAGGGCCTGAAGGGCGCCGATGGCGGACTGCACCCGCTGCAGGAAGGCTTCATGCAGGAGCACGGCCTGCAATGCGGCTTTTGCACGCCCGGCATGATCACCCGCGCGCACCGGCTGTTGCAGGAGAACCCCAACCCCAGCGAGGCGGAGATCCGCGTTGGGATTTCCGGGAACCTCTGCCGATGCACTGGCTATCAGAACATCGTCAAGGCGGTGCGTTACGCCGCCGAGCGAATGAACGCCCAACAGGAGGCGGCTGAATAATGAATGACGTAGCAGAATTGACCGTCGAGGAACGCGAAGCGACGCTCGGCGGTATCGGCACCGCGCGCAAGCGCAAGGAAGACGCGCGCTTCATCCGCGGCCAGGGCAACTTCGTCGATGACGTCAAGCTGCCCGGCATGGTGTTCGGCGATTTCGTGCGCAGCCCGCACGCCCACGCCAAGATCATATCGATCGACACCTCGGCGGCGCTCGCCGTGCCGGGGATCGCGGCGGTGGTGACGGCCAAAGACCTCGAGCCGCTCGGCCTTCACTGGATGCCGACGCTAGCCGGCGACGTCGCCGCCGTGCTCGCCGACAAGAAGGTCCACTTCCAGAACCAGGAGGTCGCTTTCGTGGTCGGCGTCGATCGTTACGCGGTTGCCGACGGCATCCTGGCGGTCGAGGTTGAGTACGAGGCGCTACCCGTGCTCGTCGATCCCAAGAAGGCGCTTGACGACGACGCGCCGATCCTGCGCGAGGACGTCGTCGAAAAGGACAGCGTCGGCCAGGGCCCGCGCCGTCACCCCAACCATATCTTCACCTGGGAGGTCGGCGACGCCGACGCGACCGAGGCGGCCTTCGCCAGCGCGGCCGTCACCGTCAAGGAGGATATCCTCTATCCGCGCAGCCATCCCTCGCCGATTGAGACCTGCGGCTGCGTCGCCTCGATGGATGCCACCAACGGCGTGCTCACCGTCTACGGCACCTTCCAGGCGCCGCATGTGATCCGCACCGTGGTCTCGTTGATCACCGGGCTCGCGGAAAGCAAGATCCGCATCATCTCGCCCGATGTCGGTGGCGGCTTCGGCAACAAGGTCGGCGCCTATCCGGGCTATATCTGCGCGGCGGCAGGCTCGATCGTCACCGGCCTGCCGGTGAAGTGGATCGAAAGCCGCATGGACAACCTTTCGACCACCGCCTTCGCCCGCGACTATCACATGACGGGTGAGCTTGCGGCCGACGCGAATGGCAAGATCACCGCGGTGCGGGCCACCGTGCTCGCCGACCACGGCGCCTTCAACACCCACGCCCAGCCGTCGAAATGGCCGGCCGGCTTCTTCAATATCGTCACCGGCAGCTATGACATCCCGGTCGGCCATGTAAAGGTCGACGGCGTCTTTACCAACAAGGCGCCGGGCGGCGTCGCCTATCGCTGTTCGTTCCGCGTGACCGAAGCGGCCTATCTGATCGAACGCCTGATCGACGCGCTGGCCCAGAAGATCGGCATCGACAAGGCCGAGATCCGCTTCCGCAACTTCGTGCAGCCCGAGCAGTTCCCGTACCACTCCAGCCTCGGCTGGGAGTACGACTCCGGCGACTACCCGACCGCGCTGAAGAAGGCGCTTGCGGCGGTCGACTATGATGGCCTGCGAAAAGAGCAGGCGGAGAAGGCGGCGCGGGGCGAGCTGATGGGGATCGGTATCGCCACCTTCACCGAGATCGTCGGCGCCGGCCCAACCCGCAACTGCGACATCGTCGGGCTCGGCATGTTCGACAGCTGCGAGATCCGGGTGCACCCAACGGGCTCGGCGATTGTCCGCCTTGGAACAAAGTCGACGGGTCAGGGGCACGAAACAACGTTTGGTCAGATCGTCGCCACCGAGATCGGCCTGCCATCGGAGGATATCGTGGTCGAGGAAGGCGACACCGACACCGCGCCCTATGGTCTTGGCACCTATGGGTCGCGCTCGACCCCGGTTGCCGGCGCGGCCTGCGCCGTGGCGGCGCGCAAGATCAGGGCGAAGGCGCAGAAGATCGCGGCGCATTTGCTCGAAGTCGGCGAAGACGATCTTGAATGGGAGGTCGATCGCTTCAAGGTCAAGGGCTTGCCCGAAAGAGCCGCGACCATGAAAGAGATCGCCATGGCCGCCTATTCGAACATCCCCGAAGGCATGGAGCACGGGCTGGAGACGACCAGCTACTACGACCCGCCGAACTTCACCTATCCGTTCGGGGCGTATATCTGCGTCGTCGATGTCGACCGCTTCACCGGCGAGATCAAGGTGCGCCGCTTCTATGCACTCGACGATTGCGGGACGCGCATCAACCCGATGGTGATCGAGGGCCAGGTGCATGGCGGGCTGACCGAAGCCTTCGCCATCGCCATGGGCCAGGAACTGCTGTTCGACGAGATGGGCAATATCCTGGGCGCGACCTTGCAGGACTATTTCATTCCGACCGCGGTCGAGACGCCGGAATGGGAGACCGATTTCACGGTCACGCCGAGCCCGCACCATCCGATCGGCGCCAAGGGGGTCGGCGAGTCGCCCAATGTCGGCGGCGTGCCGGCCTTCACCAATGCGGTCGTCGATGCCTTCGCACAACACGGCGTCACCCATATGCCGATGCCGCACACGACCTGGCGCGTGTGGCAAACGATCGACGAGCTCGGGCTCAACAAGTAGCGCCGACGCGCATGTCGGTTATCCGCTGCTGGCGGCGGGACGCAAACGTCCCGTCGCAGCCGCGGCACCAGTTGGGTGCGGCCGGATGGCATTGCGCCGTCTCGCACACCACCTAAAGGAATGACCATGGATTGGCGTGACTTACAGGCAAAACTTGCCGGCACGGGCTACATCTCCGATCCCGATCTGGCGATGGCCATCGCCATGACCGAGCGGCTGAAGCGACCGATCCTGATCGAGGGCGAGGCCGGCGTCGGCAAGACCGATGTCGCCAAGGCGCTGACCGAGATCCTCGATACCGACCTCATTCGGTTGCAGTGCTATGAGGGGCTCGATGCCAACGCCGCGGTCTATGAGTGGAACTATCAACGCCAGTTGCTGGCCATCAAGATCTGGGAGGAAGAGAAGCTCTCGGCCGACGAGAAGGAGGAGCATATCTTCCAGGAGAAGTTCCTCCTGAAACGCCCGCTCCTCGATGCGATCTCGCGCGAAAAGGCGCCGGTGCTGCTGATCGACGAGATCGACCGCGCCGACGAGGAGTTCGAGGCCTTCCTGCTCGAGGTCCTCTCCGACTATCAGATCAGTATCCCGGAGATGGGTACGGTCAAGGCAGTCAGCATTCCGCATGTGATCCTGACCTCGAACTCGACGCGCGAGTTGTCGGACGCGCTGCGGCGGCGCTGTCTCTATCACTGGCTCGACTATCCGAGCGAAGAAAAGGAGTTGGCGATCGTCAAGGCCCGCGTGCCCGAAGCCGAGGCGAAGCTGGCCGGACAGATCGTGCGCTTCGTGCAGGCCTTGCGCCGCGAGGATCTTGAGAAGAAACCCGGTGTCGCGGAGTCACTGGACTGGGCGCGGGCGCTGGTCGGCATCGGCGCCGCCCGGATCGATGAGGATCTGGAGGAGATGCGCGAGACCCTGATGTGTCTCCTCAAGACCCGGGCAGATCGCGAGCAGATCGCGCCCGAAGTCTTCGAGCGCCTGGTGGCCAAGGCGGTATGAACGGCGAAGACAATATCGGGGGCGAGGACGACCGCGTCGTCCCGTTGGCCAGGCACGGCATCCAGCATGACGACAGCCCGCTCGTTCACAAGATCCTGCGCTTTGCGCGTCACGCCCGCGACAACGGCTTTCCGATGGGCATCGAGGAAGCCGTCGACGCGCTTGAATTCGCAAACCAATCCGACATCCTGGATCGCCGGGCGTTGCGCTGGGGATTGCGCACGCTTTTTTGTTCGTCGCGGGACGACTGGGAACGCTTCGACGATCTTTTCGATTCCTACTGGTCCTACGGCGGCGAGCGGACGATCCTGAAAGTCTCAGGCTCGTTGCCCCGGCCCGGCGGTGAAGGCACGATCCCGTCCGCCGACCAACTCGGTTTTGGCAACGAACTGGCGGAGGCCGACGAAACCGTCGGCGGCGCCAGCGCCCGCGAGCGCCTCGAGGGCACCGACTTTCGCCATCTCGACAGCGAGCGCGACCTGCAGGCGGTGCACGATCTGGCGGAGCGTCTGGCCAGACGCATGCGCTGGCGTCTGTCGCGCCGCCGACGGGTACGCGCGCGCGGCCGCATCATCGATCTGCGAGGCACAATCCATAAGAGCCTGCGCCACGGCGGCACGCCCCTGGAGCTCGCTTATCGCCGGCGCCATCCGCGGCCGCTCAAGCTCGTCGTGATCCTGGATGCGAGCGGCTCGATGAGCCTCTACAGCACCTTCTTCATCCGCTTCATTCGCGGCATCATCGAGAGCTTCGCGCAGTCGGACGCCTTCGTCTTCCACACGCGGCTGGTGCATCTGTCCTCCGCGCTCCGGGAGAAGGACATCGAACGCGCGGTCGAGCGCATGGCGGTGATGTCGGCCGGCTGGGGCGGCGGCACGCGGATCGGTGAGAGCCTCAAAACCTTCAACCGGCACCATGCGAAATCGGTGATCAACTCACGCACTGTGGTGATGATCGTCTCCGACGGATACGACACCGGCCCGCCCGAGGTGCTCGCCGCGCAAGTCAAGAAACTGCGCGGGCGGGCCAAGCGCGTGGTCTGGCTCAACCCGATGATCGGCTGGAAGGGGTATGAGCCCGTGGCGCAGGGCATGACCGCCGCGCTGCCGCATATCGATCTGTTCGCCCCGGCCCACAATCTGGAAAGCCTCGCGAAACTAGCGCCTTACCTTGAGAGACTCTGACGCCGGCCAAGGCCCGCGCGAGGAAAACGTCTATGTCCGAGAATCATACCGAAGACATCATCGACTGCATGGCGCGCATGAAAGGCGACAACCAGCCTTTCGCTCTGGCGACCGTCGTGCGCACCGAGGACGCGACCGCGGCGAAGGCCGGCAACAAGGCGGTGATCCGCGCCGACGGCTCGATGGTCGGATGGCTCGGCGGCGGCTGCACCATCGCGGCGACGAAGAAGACCGCCGCCCGCGCGCTTGCCGATGGGCGCGCGCGTCTCATCAGCGTGCGCCCAGCCGGGCGCCTTGACGACGACGCGGCAACCGATGAGTTCGAGCTGCACCAGAACAACTGCCCCAGCGGCGGCACCATTGATGTGTTCATCGAGCCGGTCCTGCCGCGCGCTTCATTGGTCGTCGCCGGCGCCTCACCGGTGGCGCGCGCGCTCGCCGAACTGGGGCGCGGCGTGGGCTTCGCAATTACTGTCGCAGCATTGAGCGACGACCAGTCGAGCTTTCCGAATGCCGATTTCCGGATCGAGGGCTTCGACTTCTCCGCACCACCCGCCGGCCGCACCGAATCGATAATTGTCGCGACCCAAGGCAAGCGCGACCGGGAGGCGCTGCGCGCGGCACTGTCGAGCGACGCCGGCTATGTCGGCTTTGTCGGCAGCCGGCGCAAGGCCGAAACGCTCAAGGCCGGCCTGCGCGAAGACGGCATCGCAGACGACCGGATCGCCGAGCTTCGCTCACCCGCCGGTCTCGACATCGGTGCCGCGACGCCGGAAGAGATCGCGCTCTCGATCCTGGCCGAGATCGTCGTGCATCGCCGCGGCGCCACTACGGCGCCAGAGGTCGAGGTCGAAGAAATCGAAGGCGGCAGCTTCGAAAGCCGCGTCGTCTCGCCGGTGCTTGGCGCCTGTGAAGGCGAAGACGGCAAGCACTGAATTCAGGCGGGCGCGAGGCGCCTTACAGATCGAACCAGCGCAGTTGCTTGCGGTACTCCACCACCGGCCCTATCGCGACCAGCACCGGCGGCGGCAACGGGTCGGCCGCGAAATCCTCTGCGCAGCGCCCCAGGGTGGTCTCCACCACACGTTGGCGGTCGGTCGTCGCATTGCTGATGAAGACCACCGGCTCGCTCTCAGGGCGGCCGGCGCGCAGAAGCCGGTCGGCGATTTCCGGCAGATGCAGCGTCGCCATGTAGAACACCAGAACCGGCGCAACCTCTGCGAGGGCGCTCCAGTCGATATCGGCGGGCACCTCGCCGGTCGCGGCATGGCCGGTCAAAAAGCAGATCGCCGAATTGGTCTCGCGGCTGGTCGCCGGAATGCCGGCATAGGTGAGCCCCGCAATACCGGCGGTAATGCCCGGAATAATGCGAAACTTGATGCCCGCCTGCGCCAGCGCCAGGCACTCATCGACGCCGCGCCCAAAGACGAACGGATCGCCGCCCTTGAGGCGCAGCACGCGTTTGCCAGCGCGCGCATGGAGCAGCAGCTTCTCAACGATGTCTGCCTGCTTGGTCGAAGGCTGGCCGCCGCGCTTGCCGGCATAGATGAGCTCGGCCGTATCGGAGACAAGCGCCATCACATCGTCGCCGACCAGCGCGTCATAAATCACCACATCGGCGCGCCGCAGCGCCTCGGCAGCGGCCAGTGTCAGCAACCCGGCATCGCCGGGGCCGGCGCCGGCGAGAACCACCGTTCCCGGCGCGAAATCGGGCAAATAGTTTGTTTCAGTCATGGGACCGTTCTTCTATGCGAGCCAGGGAGGGGGATCAAAGGGATTCGGTTCCCCGATGTCGTCGCCCAGACCTGCCTTGTCATACCGACTATGCGCCCGTGCTACGCTATATTTGCGCTCGCGTGTCGGGCGCGCGGGATCGTATAGTCGCCAGAGCGACAGAATTTCCCGCAACGATCCCCCCTCCAGCTCCCACCAGGGCCGCGCGCCCCGGACAGCAGATCCCAAAAGGCGCGAGATCCAAAAGGCGCGAGATATGGACACACTCGATCCGGCATCCCTTCCGCACACGAAGTTCGGCGTCGGCCAATCGGTATCGCGCAAGGAGGATCCCCGGCTGCTGACCGGCGGCGGACGCTACACCGATGATCTCGTGCTGGAGCGGCAGACCTACGCGGCGATATTGCGCTCGCCCTACGCGCATGCCGAGCTGCGCGGCATCGACACCGGCCCGGCATTGGCGCTGGCGGGGGTGATCGCGGTCTACACGGGCGCGGATATGAAAGCGGCCGGCTACAACCCCCTGCCCTGCCCGCTGCCCTTCAAGAGCCATGACGGGACGCCGTTGATCGTCCCCGACCGCCATGCGCTGGCGATCGGCCGGGTGCGCTATGCGGGCGAAGCAATAGCGCTGGTGGTCGCCGAAAGCCGGGCGGCGGCAAAAGACGGCGCCGAGGCGATCGAACTCGACGTTAAATCCCTGCCGGCGGTCACCGATCTTGAGGAGGCGATCGGTCCGGACGCGCCGCGGATCCACGACGAGGCGCCGGGCAATGTCGCCCTCGACTGGCGCTACGGTGATCAGGAGGCCATCGCCGAGGCTTTCAAGACCGCCGCGCATGTCACCCGCATCAAACTTGCCAACAGCCGTATCGTCGTCGCCTCGTTGGAACCGCGCGGCGCAGTTGCCGAATGGGACGACAGGCGCGAGCGCTTCACGCTGCATGTCGGCTGCCAGGGTACCTTCGGGCTCGCCGCGTCCCTCGCCAAGGGGATCATGAACCTCGAAGCCGGCAAGCTTCGGGTGCGCAGCTACGATATCGGCGGCTCGTTCGGCATGAAGGCGCCGGCCTATCCCGAATACGTGCCCCTGTTGCATGCCGCGCGCGCGCTCGGCCGACCGGTAAAATGGATCGACGAGCGCACCGAAAGCTTCGTCTCCGACTATCACGGCCGCCACGCACAAGTTGACGCGGCGCTGGCGCTCGACGCCGAGGGCAACTTCCTTGCCGTGACGATCGAAGGGCTGGGCAGCCTTGGCGCTTACGTCGCGGGCTTCGGCCCGGCGATCCCTTGCATCAACATCGTCAAGAACACGGTGAGCCTCTACAAGACGCCGCTGATCGGCGTCTCGACCCGCTGCGTGCTGACCAATACGACGCCGGTCAGCGCTTTCCGCGGCGCCGGGCGGCCGGAGGCAAATTACTACATGGAGCGGCTGGTCGAGGCTGCGGCGCGCGAGACCGGCCGCGATCCCGTGGCGCTCCGCCGCCAGAACGCGATCCCCGCCGATGCGATGCCCTGGCAGGCAGCCTCCGGGCTCGAATATGACAGCGGCGAATTCGAAGCCGTGCTCGACAAATGCCTGGACCGCGCCGATTGGGATGGTTTCGATGCCCGCCGCAAAGCGAGCGAGGCCGCGGGCAAGCTGCGCGGCCGCGGCATCGGCTTCTATCTGGAAGTCACCGCGCCGCCGGCCAAGGAGATGGGCGGCATCCGCTTTGAGCCCAATGGCGACGTCACCATCGTCACCGGCACGCTCGACTATGGCCAGGGCCACCGGTCGACCTTCGCGCAGATCCTCTGCGACAAGCTGGGCGTGCCCTTTGAGCGGGTGCAGCTGATCCAGGGGGACAGCGACGAGCTGCTCGCCGGCGGCGGCACCGGCGGCTCGCGCTCGGTGATGGCGAGCGGCACGGCGATCCTCACAGCGAGCGACGAAGTGATCGAACAGGGCCGGGCCTTCGCGGGGCATTTCCTGGAGGCCGCCGTCGCCGATATCGAATTCGGTAACGGCGCGTTCCGCGTCGCCGGCACCGACCGGGCAATCGGCATCATGGACCTTGCCGCGCGCATCCGCGAGGCAGGCCCCCTGCCCGATGATTTGCCTGCCAGCCTCGATGCCGAGCTGGTGGTCGACAGCCCGCCCTCGGCCTTTCCCAATGGCTGCCATATCGCCGAGATCGAAATCGATGCTGAGACCGGCGTTGCCAAGGTCGTACGCTACGCGGTGGTCGACGATTTCGGCGTGCTGGTGAACCCAATGCTGGTCGAGGCCCAGGTGCATGGCGGCGTGGTCCAGGGCATCGGCCAGGCGCTGGGAGAACGGGTGGTCTACGACGAAGGCGGCAACCTCGCCTCGGGCTCGTTCATGGATTACGCCCTGCCCCGCGCCGACGAGCTTCCCAGTTTTTCCTTCGGCTCGCACGAAGTGCCGGCGGCGACCAACCCGCTGGGATCGAAAGGCTGCGGCGAGGGCGGCACATCGGGCGCACTTCCCGCGGTGATGAATGCGGTGAACGATGCGCTGGCATCGCGCGACGTCGCGGCGATCGACATGCCGGCCACGCCCGAGCGGGTCTGGCGCGCGTTGAACGGCGGGTAAGGCATTCCCCCGGTTAACTGTGTTCTTTGTCCCCTCCCCCCTTGAGGGATAGGGAGGGGAGAGCGGCAAACAAATGCATCCCGTCAGGGATGCCTGAGGCGGGCGCCAAAGTGCTTATGCGCTGCCTGCCGGCAGCACACCCCCCACCCCAACCCTCCCCCTCAAGGGGGGAGGGAGAATTTGCGTAAGCCCAACGGGAGTTGGTTCAGCTAAGTTCGGCCGACCAGTCGGTGGTCTCGACAATCTCGCGCAGGCGGCTGAGGAATGCCGCTGAATACGCCCCATCAAAGGCGCGGTGGTCGAAAGACTGGGCAATCACGCCGATCGGGCGGATGCCGATCAGATCCCCGTCCTCGCTTTCGATCACAACGGGCTTCTTGCGCACGCCGTCGGTCGAGAGGATCGCCACCTGAGGTTGGTTGATGACCGGCGCGGTGATCAACGTGCCAAACGGTCCCGAATTCGACAGCGTGTAAGTACCTTCGGTCAAATCGTCGGGCGTGAGCTTGCCGTCCCGGGCGCGGGTCGAAAGATCGCGGATCGCCAGCGCAAGGCCGGCAACGTTCCGCGTATGCGCGTCCTTCACGACCGGCACCATCAGCCCCTCGAAGCCGAGATCGACAGCGATACCGAGATTAACGCGCCCGTGAACCACCAGATTGTCGCCGTCGATGCTGGCGTTGATATGCGGGAAGTCGCCGATCGCCCGGCAGACCGCCCGCGCAAGGAACGGCAGATAGGTCAAGCCGAAGCCCTCCCGCGCCTTCCAGGCCTCGCCATGTGCCTTCCTCGCCCGCTCGATGCGGACGAAGTCGACCTCGACCGCTTGCAGGACATGCGGGCTGGTCGCTTTGGAGGCCACCATATGCGCGCCGGTCAGCTTGCGGATCTTGGAGAGCGGGATGATCTGCCCGCCTGCGGGGATTTTCGCCGGAGCGGGCAACGCCTTGCTGGCAGTCGGGGCCGGCGCAGGCCCGTGTGCCGAAACGAAAGCCATGACGTCGCCGCGCTTGATGCGGCCGTTGTGCCCGGAACCCGATATATCGGCCGCGCTCAGTCCATGCGCGCCGAGCAGCTTGCGCACGACCGGCGACAGCGGCTGGCCGCGCGGGTCGCGGTTGCCAACCAAAACGGCGCCTCCGCCGGTTTCGACAAGCGCCAGCACATCGGCCTTGGTGATGCGCCCCTTGAGGCCGCTGCCGGAAATCGCCGCCGGGTCGAGCCCGTGCTCGGCGACCAGCTTGCGGACCGCCGGCGAAAGTGGTGGGCCGTCGCTTGCCGATTGACGAGCAATCGGGGCTGAAGCTGTGGCGGCCGCGGCTGGTGCCACGATATCAGCGGCCCCGTTTCCGCCATCGGCAATCACCGCCAGCGTCGTGCCGACATCGACCGTTTCGCCCTCGGCGATCAGGATCTCGGTGATGACGCCGCTCGCGGGCGCCGGCACCTCGACCTCGACTTTATCCGTGGAGACCTCGAACAACAGCTCGTTCTCGGCCACCGTGTCGCCGACCTTCTTATGCCAGACCGAGACGGTGCCCTCGGCCACCGTCTCGCCAAGCTGGGGCATGATCACGTTCATCGCCGGCCGCTTCCCCTCGCCCGCCCGGTCAATCGACCGAGGTGCGGATGGTCTCCACGATACGCTCGACCGAGGGCAGCGCCAGATCCTCCAGCGCGTCGGCCGAGGGTAGCGGGATATGCGGTGTGGTGATGCGCACGATCGGCCCGTCGAGATCCCAGAAGGCCTCCTCGCTGACGATCGAGACGATCTCCGCCCCCCAGCCGCAAAGCCGCGGGTTCTCCTCCACGGTAAACAAGCGGCCGGTCCTGATGGTCTCCTCAAGGATCGTCCGCGTGTCGAGCGGCACCAGGGTGCGCGGGTCGATCACGGTCGCATCGATGCCGTGCTCGGCGGCCAGGATTTCGGCGGCCTTGAGCGCGCGCGGCACCATGGCGGCCAAGGCCACGATGGTCGCGTCCTTGCCCTGGCGCGCGATATTCGCCTGGCCCAGCGGCACCACATGCTCGCCGTCCGGAACTTCGCCCTTGGTGGCATAGAGCGACTTCTGCTCGAAGAAGACCACCGGGTCGTCGTCGCGCACGGACGATGCCAGCAGGCCGATCACGTCGGCCGGGGTCGAGGGCGCAACCACCTTCAGCCCCGGCACGGCCATGGCCCAGTTCTCCACGCTTTGGGAATGCTGGGCGCCGAAACGCACGCCGCCGCCATTGGCGCAGCGCACAACGACCGGAACCGTGACCTGGCCGTCGGTCATGTAGCGCGACTTGGCCATCTCGTTGGCTACCAGGTCCCAGCAGACCGCGAAGAAATCGGAGAACATGATCTCGGCGATGGGGCGCAGGCCAGTCATCGCCGCGCCCATGGCCGCGCCCAGGATCGCCTGTTCGGAGATCGGCGTGTCGCGCACCCGGTCCGGCCCGAACTCTTCCAGCAGTCCCACGGTCGTCTTAAACACCCCGCCCGCCGCGGCCACGTCCTCGCCCAGAAAGACCACATTGGGGTCACGCCTCATCTCCTGGGCCATGCCGGCGGCAACCGCCTCCCGGTAGGTCAGTTCCGCCATGCCGAGCCTCCATCCGCCCACATCTGCGTCATCAGCACGTCCTCGCCCGGCGGCGGCGAGGCCTTGGCTGTCTCGACCGCCGCATCGACCCGGCGGGTGACGTCGGTTTCTATGGCGATGATGTCCATCTCCGAAATGCCGAACTCGAGCAGCCGCGCGCGGTAGGTCGGGAGCGGATCGCGTTTCTTCCATTCCTCAAGCTCGCCTTCCGGGCGATAGGTCGCCGGATCGGCGCGGCTGTGGCCGCTATGCCGGTAGGTCATGGCCTCGATCAGCGAAGGACCGTCGCCGGCGCGGGCGCGGGCGAAGGCGGTCTGGGCGGTGCGATAGACCTCGTCGGCGTCGTTGCCGTCGACGATGATCCGCTCCATGCCATAGGCCGAGGCGCGGTCGGCCGCCGGATGCTCGACCGCTGTCACCTCGCTGATCGGCGTGTATTCCATGTAAAGGTTGTTCTCGCAGACGAAGACAACCGGCAGCTTCCAGACCTGCGACATGTTGAGCGCCTCGTGGAAGGCGCCGATATTGGTGGTGCCATCGCCGAAGAAACACACCGAAACCTGGTCGGTGCCGCGATACTGGGCCGACCAGGCCGCCCCCATGGCGATCGGCAAATGCGCGCCGATGATGGCGTAAGAGCCCATCGCGCCATGCTCAACGCTGGTCAGGTGCATCGAGCCGCCCTTGCCGCCCAGAAGACCGCATTCCCGGCCCATGAGTTCGCCCAACACGCCTTCCATCGAAGCGCCGCGCGCCAGCGTGTGGTTGTGTCCCCGGTAGGTGCAGAAGGTGTAGTCCTTGGGCTTCATCGCGGTGGCGAAGCCCGCGGCAATCGCCTCCTGGCCGAGCCCCAGATGGCTGGTGCCCTTGATCAGGTTCTGCAGGAACAGATCATACGCCTTCTGCTCGACCTGGCGGCATTCGAGCTGCGAGAGGTAAAGCTTGCGCCGGAGGTCTTCGCCAATATCGTCATTGGCGCGGCTGCGCCCGCCTGTATTCGATTTGACCGGCGCTTTCTTTTTCGATGCCACGTGCGGGTCTCCTCCCATCCCTTCTGTCGGGCCTTGTCGGCTTCGGCGCCACCCATGGGCGTCGGCGAGGCTCAGTAGGGGTTCGCGATCGGCAGCGTCTCGGCCGGGAAGAGCGTGATCACGCGGCAGCCGTCATTTGTGACGACGACCTCTTCCTCGATCCGCGCGCCGGAAAATCCGTCCGTGGCCGGACAATAGGTCTCGAGCGCGAACACCATGCCTTCCTTGATCTCCACCGGATCGTCCATCGAGATCAGGCGGCTGATAATCGGCCGCTCGTGCAGGCCGACACCGAGCCCGTGGCCGAACTGCAGACCAAAGCACTCCATCTCGTTGGCGAAGCCGAGCTCTTCGGCCTTCGGCCAGACCGCCGCGACCTTGTCCGTGGTAACCCCCGGCCTGATAAGGTTGATCGCCGCATCGAGCCATTCGCGCGCCTTGGTATAGGCGTCGTTCTGCGAGTCGGTGGCGCGGCCGACATTGAGGGTCCGGTAGTAGCAGGTCCGGTAGCCCTGATAGGCATGGATGATGTCGAAGAAGGCCTGGTCGCCGGGGCGAAAGAGCCGGTCGGTGAAATTGTGGGGATGGGGGTTGCAGCGTTCGCCCGAGATCGCGTTGATCGCCTCGATCTGCTCGGAGCCCATCTCGTAGAGCATCTTCGAGGCCTTGGCGACCATGTCCGATTCGCGCAAGCCGGGCTTCATCTTGTCGCTGATCATCTGGTAGACGCCGTCGACCATGGCGGCGGCCTGGTTGAGCAGCACGATCTCATCGATATTCTTGATCTCGCGCGCATCGAGCATGACCTGCTGGCCGTCGCGCACTTCCAGGTTCTGGCGCTGGAGTTCATACATCATCGGCGGCTCGACGATATCGACGCCGAGCGGCATGTCGGCGACGCCGGCATCGACCAGGATCTGCTTGATCTCCTCGGCGGCCTTGCGCATCAGCCCGGCCTCTGGCTTGACCGAGCCGCGCAGCCCCAGCATGCCCGCATGCATCTGGGCGGAGGGCAGCCACGGAGCGTGCAAGCGGTGGTGCGTCGCGGCCGAGCCGAAGTCCCAGAGATGGGGTTCTTCGTCGCCGGCAAGCAGCGTGTAGCGGCTCATCTTGTCGCGCGACCACTCGCCGATTGCGGTGGAGGTGACGTAGCGAATGTTGTTGGTATCGAACAACAGCATCGCGCCAAGATCGGAATTCTTGAGCGCCTGGCGCGAGCGGGCGAGCCGGTAGCGGTGGAGGCGCCGGAAATCGACCCGCTCCTCGAAGTCGACCGACATATGGCCGGGGGCCGGGATGGCGCGGTTCCAGTTGTACCGCGGATCGAGCGAATCGAGCTCAACGAGTGCCGGCTCGCTTGTGTTTTTCTTGGCCATTATCCCTTACCTCCCGGTTTGACGGCGTCAGCCTGTTGCCAGGCCCAACGTCCAGGCTCAACCTATTGCGGACCAGCCTATTGTGGAACGCCGTTTTCTCCAAGCAACACGCCGCTGCAATCGTTCGCATCAGACCTGACCCATGTCCCGGAGCTGGCAACACCCGGCGGATCCGGAACCGTTCACTGAAACTCAAGATAGGCCGCTCTTGCGGGCCTGTTCCAGCGCCACGACGGCCCAGTCTTTGTCTCCGTCACCGTGTTCGATCGCGCCTTCCAGGCGCTCGCGCCAGACTTCGCCGCTCGGCAGGACCACGCCGACGCTTTGCGCAGCCTTCAGCGCCAGCATAGCATCCTTGAGGCCGAGCACTGCGGTGATCCCGACGCGGCCGTAATCCTCCTGGGCGATGATGTCGCCATAGCCGGCATAGGCAGGGCAGTTGAAGACGCCCTCGGTCAACACCTCGTGGAAGACCTTGGGCTCGACCCCGAAGCCGCGCACGAGCGAGAAGCCCTCGCCCATCACCTCGATGGCGCAGCCGAGCACGAAGTTGTTGGCGAGCTTGATCGAAGCCGCCGCTTCGGGCGCTTCTCCAGCAAGGAACGTGCGCTTGCCCATCGCCTCGAAAAGCGGCGTGCAGGTTTCAAGCGCGGCTTTGGGTCCCGCCGCGACGACGATCAGCTTGCCCTCGGCGACGATGGTGAAGCGGCCGATCACCGGCGCGGCGATATAGGCAAGGCCGGCTTTGGCATGCGCCGCGGCCATCGCCTTGGTCGCATCGATCCCGTGGGTGCCGGTGGCGACGTGGATGGCGCCAGCCTCCATGGCATCGATCACCTGATCGCAGATCTCCGCCAACGAGGCGTCATCCGCCAGACAGGTGAAGACCACTTCGCGGCCTTGCGCCGCCTCGGCCGGCGAGCCGGCCACGGTGGCGCCCGCTGCCTCAAGCGCCGCCGCTTTGCCCGCCGTGCGGTTGTAGACCGCAAGATCGTGCCCCGCTTCGCGCAGGCGCAGCGCGATCGCCTCGCCCATCCTGCCCAATCCGATAAAGCCGATTTTCATTTCGACTGCCTCCCCGTGCCCTCGGCGCGCATGTATTGGGGCGCGCGTGTGCGTGGGCGCTCGTTTGCTCTGGCTTTCAGGCGAGCTGCTCCTGCACCCATTCGAGCTCGCGCGTAACATAGTCGACGATGTCGCCGGTCTTCAGATGCTCCGGCAACACATCCCAGGTGTAGGTCTCGATCTCAAGCTGGTCGGAGCACGGGGTCGCCTTGTGGAACTTCAGCGCGTCCTCGATGGCGAAACGCGTGGTCCGGAAATCGCCGAGTTCTTCCAAGAAAACCGGAACATGGAAATGCGTGCGCCATTCGCGCGGGCCCGGATCCTTGTCCCAGGCCTCGAACGCATCCTCCAGGTTGAGGAATTCGGTCATCTCGCCGTTCTTCTTTTCCATCGTCTGGGTGAGATAGACGGTGTCGGCATAGCGCCGCAATGACGACACCATCTCGCTCGTCACCTCAGGCACCTGAAGCGCGGCGGCCTCCTGCAGCTTGAAGATCGGGATGCCGGCATCGAGCAGCTTTTGCAAGGCAACGCCGATATCCTCGAACTCGACCGCCTGATGGCAGATGTCGAAGACCACGCCGAGATGCCGGCGGAGCGCCGCCTCGGCATCGGCCGCCGAGCAGCCGAGCTCGCCCGCCAGCGCCGCCGTATTGGCTTCGGCATAAAGATGGTTGGTGAAATAGTCGACAGCCTCGTCGGTCGTCTCAAGGAAGCAGTACGGCTCGGGCTCGAGCGCCAGGGTGACCGTGCGGCCGGTCTTTTGCTCAAGGCGTACCATATGCGCGACCACCCGGCGCACCTGGTCGGTATAGGCGCTGACCACGTCATCGCCGGTGACCCGCGGCTTGAAGCCCAGCGGCGGGCTCTGGATCGAGGGATTGACGCCCGGGTCGGCGATATCGGCCAGGATGTCGGCGACCTGCATGGTGTATTCGGCGCGCGTATCGCTGCGCCAGTCGGGCTCGTAGACGTTCTCCTTGACGCGCTGGTTCTTGAACGGCCCGTGCGGAAAGGCGTTGACGGTGTAGAGGTAGAGGTCGTTGTCGCCGAGAAACTTCTTCACCTTCTCGCGCTCTCCGGCATCTGCCGAAAGCCGGGCCGCGGAGTTGCCCGAGAGCCGGAGCGAAACCCCGAAACGCTCGTTCGGGCAAACGCGCTCCTTCACCGCCGGGACGTAACGGGTGAGGCTGTCCCACATCTCCTCCCAGGTGTCGCCCGGATGGACGAGCGTCGAATAGGTGAGATGCCCCTTGCCTGGGCCCAGATCCATATTTTCCCGTCTTTCTCGTTGTTCGCCCTGCGCGCTTGGGTAAGTGGCTAGACGACGGTTTCCATCACGCCGGAGCTGGCGGATTTGACGATGGTTTCGGTGACGGCCGCGCCGTGGATCATCTCGCCATGCGGGATCGGGTAAGCCGGCCCGCCGTTCGCGGCCTTGGCGAAGGCCTCCAGACAAACCCGGCTCAGATCGATCGTATCGG
This sequence comes from Alphaproteobacteria bacterium, assembly GCA_035527975.1. GTDB lineage: Bacteria > Pseudomonadota > Alphaproteobacteria > JAPULJ01 > JAPULJ01 > DATKZM01. The sequence goes on from DATKZM010000013.1 coordinate 23,084, forward strand.
CCTGCCAGACTTCCGGCTCGCCTTTCACCGGATGGAACGTGCATTCGCCGAAAAGCCGCGTGCGGCGCTCTTCGGACGGCGCGCCCGCGATGTGGGTCATGCCTTCGATCCGCAGCCAGCCCTTCGAGCCGTAGACCTGCAGCCGGAAACAGCCGCCGGTGGCCGTTATCGTGCCGAGATAGCCCGACATGCCCTCCTTCATTTTGAAGAGGATCGCCGTGGTGTCGTCGTTGTCGACCTCGACCACGCGGTGATGGCTCATGCAGAATACGCTCTCAACCTCACCGAAAAGATCGATCACCCCGTCGACCAAATGGACGCCCATCGGCGTGAGCCCGCCGCAGGGGGTCTCCTCGCGGCTGGCGCGCCAGGCGTCGGGCTTGAGATAAAGCGCGTTGGGAAAACACATCGTGCCTTCGAAATGGAGGATCGTGCCCATCGCGCCGGAGCGGATGCGCTCGCGCAGATCGGCAATCGTTGGATGGAAGCGGCGGTTGTAGCCGAGCCCCAGGGTGAGGCCGGCTTGTTCCACCGCCGCCACGGCTTGCTGCGCACCCGCCTTGTCGAGCGCGAAGGGCTTCTCGCAAAACACGTGCTTTCCGGCAGCAGCAGCGGCAACCACCTGCGGGACGTGCTGTGAATGCGGCGTGGCGAGGACGACCGCATCGATCTGCGGGTCGGCGAGCATGGCCTCGTAGCTCGGCAGGAGCGCAAGGTCTTGTTCTTTGCAGAACGCCTTTGCGTCATCCGACAGGCTGCGCGTCGTGGCCGCGACGAACGCGATGTCGTCGCTGCCGTCCGCAACCGCCTCGACCAGCGTCTTGCCCCACCAACCGAGGCCAACAACTCCCGCCTTGATCATCGCTGTTTCCCTGCCACTTTCACCCTGGCCTTTCGGCAAAACCTTTTGCCTCGCAGCCTTCTCAACAGGTATCGGCCGACGCGGCGCCTGGCCATGTCCAATGCAATCGGTTGCATTTCGGATCCTAAGCCGTTTGCCAGGCAGTCCGTTGGCTGTGATATCTGCCCGCAAGATCGGGTAGACCATGACTGCCAGACGTCGTCCGCCGTGGCCGCCACGGTATCATCGCGGCGTTGGCAGGTAAACTGACCGCGATTGTCCTCTGCGAGGCCGGAACAGGCGCCGGGGATTTTCATTGAACCGGCCCGGCGTCCCCCGTATCCAAACGAGAATGACCGAGCGGCTTGATTGCGTTGTTGTCGGAGCGGGCGTCGTCGGGCTGGCAGCCGCGCGCGCGCTTGCGCTGGCCGGCCGTGAGGTCACGGTGCTTGAGCGCGCCGACAGCTTTGGCACCGAGACCAGCAGCCGCAACTCCGAGGTCATCCATGCCGGCATCTATTACCCGCCGGGCAGCCTCAAGGCGCGCCACTGCGTTGCCGGCAAACACCTGCTGTACGCCTATTGCGCCGAGCGCGGCATTGCACATAAGCGGATCGGCAAGATCATCGTGGCGACAGGCGAGGCCCAGATTGCGTCCCTGGAAGAAGACAAGGCGCGCGCCGCCGCGAACGGGGTTGGCGACCTGGAATGGCTCTCGGCGGCGGAGGTCAAGGCAATGGAGCCGGCGGTGATCGCCGCCCGCGGCCTGCTCTCGCCATCGACGGGCATTGTCGACAGCCACAATTACATGTTGAGCCTGGTTGGCGATCTGGAGAACGCCGGCGGCCAGGTCGTCTATCGCAGCACGGTGACGGGCGGGCGCATCCGCGAGGACCGCGTGTCGCTCCAGGTCAGCGGCACGGGCTCGTCACATGAAGGCGGCCAGGACGAGGCCCAGGACGAAGCAATGACGGTCGATTGCGCGCTGCTGGTGAACGCTGCCGGGCTTGGCGCACAGGCGCTGGCGAGCGCGCTAGACGGGTTTCCCGGCGAGCACATTCCGGCCCTGCATACCGCGATCGGCCACTACTTCACCTTGTCGGGGACCGCGCCCTTCAATCGCCTCGTCTACCCGGTGCCCGAAGAAGGAGGTCTTGGCGTCCACGTCACTCTCGACCTCGCGGGCCAGGCCAAATTCGGGCCCGACGTGAAATGGATCGATACGGTCGATTACAGCTTCGATGAAAGCCGTAAGCCCGTCTTCGTCGACGCCATCCGAAAATACTATCCGGGGCTCGACCCCGACCGCTTGCAACCGGGCTATACCGGCATCCGCCCGAAGATCGCCGGGCGCGGCGAAGGCTTCGGCGATTTCCGTATCGATGGGCCGGGCGATCATGGCGTGCCCGGCGTGATCAATCTCTTCGGCATAGAATCGCCCGGTCTCACCTCGGCGCTCTCGATCGCCAACCATGTCGCCGAAATCGCGGAGCGGTGAGCAAGATGCAGAGCACAACCCTCGGCGGCACCGGCCTTACCGTCAGTGTCGCGGGGCTGGGCGGCGGCGGCAAGAGCCGCCTTGGACAGTCGCAAGGCGTATCAACCGAGCATTCGGTCGGGATCGTCCAGGCCGCGATCGATCTGGGTGTGACTTTCATCGACACCGCGCCGACCTATCGCACCGAGACGATCGTTGGCCGCGCCATCGCCGGCCGGCGCGATCAGGTCGTGCTGTCGACCAAATCACCCTTCCTCAAGGAAAACGTCGATCTCACGGCCGCGGAGTTGATCCGCGGCCTGGAGGCAAGCCTTGCCGCGCTCGGGACCGACCGCATCGACATCTACCATCTGCATGGTGTGCCGCCGGACAGCTACGCCTATTGCCGTGACGCCCTCGTCCCGGCGCTGTTGCGGGCCCGGGAACAGGGCAAGATCGGCCATCTCGGCATCACCGAACGCTTCGGACAGGACACGAAACACCGCATGCTCGATGCGGCGCTGGATGACGATTTCTGGGAGGTCGTCATGATTGGCTTCAGCATGCTCAACCCCTCGGCGCGCGCCTCGATCCTGACACGCAGCCGCGCGAAGGACCTCGGGGTCCTTGACATGTTCGCGGTGCGCCGCGTGCTCAGCCAGCCCGGCGCGCTCGCCAAGTTTGCACGCCAGGCAGTACGCGATGGTGTGGTGTCCGGGGACGCGCTCGACCTGGACGCGCCGCTCGATTTCCTCATCTCCGAAGGCGGGGCCGAAAGCGTGGTCGATGCCGCCTACCGGTTCTGTCGTCATGAGCCGGGGATCCACGTCGTGCTCTTCGGCACGGGAAGCCGCGAACACCTGGAAGCGAACATCGCCTCGATAAACCGGGGACCGCTCAACGGTCCGGCGCTGCGGCGTCTTGAAGAATTGTTCGGCGCGGTCGACACGGTTTCGGGCAACTAGACGGCGGCGGGGCGACGTGAGACGCTATTGCCGATTGCCGGCAGGATTCCCGCTTGCGGATCAAATTCCTATGTCGGCGGGAACCCTAAGCCCTATCGCCTCCGGGAGACACTCAACCTAAGTTTCGCGCCGCGCCGGCCTCGCGCAAATCGGGCGAACCGGTCATCTCGAGGGATGCAAACCCCTCTTGCCCCCGTGACACTGAAACAAGCATGGACCTGCTGCAATGATCGATCTTTACTCCTGGACGACCCCGAACGGCCGCAAGGTCTCCATTGCGCTTGAAGAAATGGGACTGCCTTACGAAACCCACGCCATCGATATTTCCAAGGACGAGCAGTTCGAGCCGGCCTTTCTGAAGATCAGCCCGAATAACCGGATCCCCGCCATCGTCGATCGGGACGAAGACATCGCAATGATGGAATCGGGCTCGATCCTGCTCTATCTGGCCCAAAAGACCGGGCAGTTCATGCCGACCGAGAAGAAAGCCTACGTGAAGGCCATGGAGTGGCTGATGTGGCAGATGGGCGGGCTCGGGCCCATGGCCGGCCAGGCCCACCATTTCCTGAAATTCAACGTTGGCAAGGCGCCCTATGCCGAGGAGCGCTACGGTAACGAGGTCAAGCGTCTTTATGGCGTGCTCGACCGCCAGCTCGCCGACAACGAATACATCGCCGGCGACTATTCGGTGGCCGACATGGCCAGCTGGCCCTGGGTGTCGCGTTTTGAGTGGCAGCAGATCGACATGAATGAATTCGCCAACGTCAAACGCTGGTACAAGGCGATCGCCGCGCGCCCGGCGGTGGTCAAGGGCTATGACGTGCCGAAGGCGACCCAGCCGATCCCGATCCCGGACTAGGCGCGGACATTCTCGCGCCGCCGGGTCTGAAGAGATCAGCGATGAAATTCGGAGGGGTGGGCCAGCCGGTAGAGCGGGTTGAGGATCAGCGCCTCACCACCGGGCGCGGGCGCTATACCGACGACATCAATCTGCCCCGGCAGCTGCGCGCCTATGTGCTGCGCTCACCGCACGCCCATGCCCAGATCCTTTCGATCGACACAGCGGACGCAGCGGCGGCCCCGGGTGTGGCCGCGGTGTTGACCGGCGCGGATGTCCTGGCCGACGGCCTTGGCGATCCACCCTGTCTGGCGACACGGATATTCCCGCTCAAGCGCCCCGACGGTTCGGACGTTTTCACCCCGCCGCGGCCGCTTCTCACCCGCGAACGGGTCCGCTTTGTCGGCGATCACGTCGCCCTGGTGCTTGCCGAAACGCTCGATCAGGCACGAGACGCTGCCGAGCTGATCGAGGTCGATTACGAGGAACTGCCCCAGGTCACCGCGACCGCCAAAGCGGTCGCCGACGGTGCGCCGCTGGTCTGGGACGAATGTCCCGGCAATGTCTGTTTCGTGTACGAGGTCGGCGACAAACCCGCGGTCGCGGCCGCCTTTGCGACCGCCGATCACGTCGCGACGCTGGACATTCCGGTCAGCCGCGTGGCGCCCAGCCCGATGGAGCCGCGCGCGGCGGTCGGCGACTACGATCCCGCGCAAGACCGCTACACGCTCTACACCGGCACCCAGCGCCCGCACGACAATCGCCACGCCATCACCCAATCGGTCCTCAAGATCCAGGAGAACCAGCTCCGCGTCGTCAGCGGCGATATGGGCGGCGGTTTCGGCATGCGCAGCACCATCTATCCCGAGCTGCCGCTGGTGCTGTGGGCCGCAAAGAAACTGGGCCGGCCGGTCAAATGGACCGCCGACCGGTCCGAGGCGTTCCTCGCCGACGATCACGGCCGCGACTGCCTCACCACGATCTCGCTCGCCCTCGACAAGGCGGGCAACTTCCTCGCCGCGCGCATCGAGAATGACGGCGCGGTCGGCGCATACCTCTCCTTCTTCGGGCCCTTCCCCGTCTTCGGCAACATCGGCGGGGCGGCGGGGGTCTACACGATCCCGGCGATGCACGCCCTCGCGCGCGGGATATTCTCCAACACCCAGCCGCTGTCGCCCTATCGCGGCGCCGGCCGCCCGGAAGCCTCGCTGGCGATCGAGCTGATCATCGACCAGGCCGCGCGCGAGATGGGCATCGACCGGATCGAGCTGCGCCGCCGCAACACCATCCCGGAAAACGCCTTCCCCTACACAACCGCGCTGACCTTCACCTACGATTGCGGCGAGTTCGAAAAGAACATGGACAGCGCCGTGGCGCTTGCCGATTACGCCGGCTTCGAGGCCCGCCGGCAGAAAGCAAAAGCGGCCGGTAAGCTGCGCGGCCTCGGCGTCGCCAACGTCATCGAGCAGGCCGCCGGGCGCAACGACGAGGGGGCGGAAATCCGTTTCGATCAGGGCGGCAGCGTCACCGTGCTCGTCGGCACGCATTCGCATGGCCAAGGGCACGAGACGGTGTTCCGCCAACTGATCTCCGAGCGGCTCGGGCTCGACTTCGAGCAGATCCGCTACGTCCAGGGCGACACCGATCTGGTGCCCCACGGCCACGGCACCTTTGGCTCGCGGTCGGCTGCACTTGGCGGTTCGGCGATCAACATCGCCGCCGACCGGATCATCGAGAAGGGCAGGGAAATTGCCGCCCACGGGCTCGAAGCGTCGGTCGCCGACATCGAGTTCGCCGGGCGCAGTTTCAAGATCGCCGGGACCGATCGCGCCATGCCGATCGAGGAGGTGGCGCGCCGCGCCTTCCTGCCCCAGCTTCTGCCGCCGGGCATGGAGCCAGGCTTGCGGGCCTTCGCCAGCTTCAATCCGGCCGCGCCAACCTTTCCCAACAGCGCGCATATCTCGGAGGTCGAGATCGATCCCGAAACCGGCGCGCTCCAGGTCGTCGGTTACTGGGTCGTCGACGATGTCGGCACCGTGCTCAACCCGCTGCTGCTCAAGGGCCAGATCCATGGCGGCATCGCGCAAGGCCTCGGCCAGGTCATCGGCGAGCAGGTGCTGTGGGATCCCGATACCGGGCAGCTCCTGACCGGCTCCTTCATGGACTATCAGATGCCGCGCGCCGGCGACATGCCGCCTATCGAGGCGGACACCAATGCCGTGCCGACGGCAATGAATCCGCTCGGCGTCAAGGGCGCGGGCGAGGCTGGCTGCGTCGGTGCGCTGCCTTGCCTGATGAGCGCGGTGCTCGACGCGCTGGCGCTGCTCGGCATCACGCGGTTCGATATGCCGGCAACACCCGAGCGCGTGTGGCGGGCAATCCACGGCGCGGTGGCTGAGCGATCCGATATTGCGGATTGAATCGCGGTTGGCCCTTTCTCCAATCTCTTGCGCCGTCTTCGTTCCCCCGCCGCCAGCGACCTGTGCGCCGCGTCACTGACTGGATGCGACCAGGCGGATACTGTCCCGTCAACACACGAGGCAGGCGCCTCATGCATCTGGCCGTATAAAGGCCATGTTGATCTTAGTATTGGTTGCTACGGCGTTGGTTGTCGCAACGGCTGTCAGCACATCACAAAGCATCGCAACACACCGCGTCGCAGTGGGGAGCGGTATCGGAGTTGTGTCCTCATACTGCCCGTATTGCCTCGCGCCTCGTCGATAGTTCGTTCGACAAGCTGCATCACAAACTTCAGGTGGCATGGAGGGCTACGGGGCAGATCATTCCTTCCGCCGGAACCCAACAAACGTAAACTAGAGCGTCTCAGATGCGCGGCGAGAGCTATTTTCCGGCCGCCGCCGGTGCGGTCGAGGCGCGCACGATAAGCTCGGGCCGGATGGTGATCGAGCCTTCGGCGGTCGCATCGCCCTCGATCCGCTTCAACAGCAACCGCGCCGCCATCGCTCCCATCTCGTCATGGGGAATGCGCACGGTGGTGAGCGGCGGCTGGATCTTGTCGACGAACGGCATATCGTTGTAGCCGGTAACCGAGATGTCCTCCGGACAGCGCTTGCCGAAAAGCGCCAGCGCATCGAGGCAACCGATCGCGAGCAGATCGTTGGCCGCGACAATCGCCGTGAAGGTCTCGCCGCGCTCCAGCAGATCGGAGGCGGCGCCCCTGCCCTCCTCCTCGGCAAAGCTGCAGCAGAGCTGGATCAGCGCCGGGTCGGGCTCGAGGCCGGCCTTGCGCATGGAGTCCTCGAAGGCCGAGTGACGCACACGCGCTGTGGAGACGTCCTGGGGCCCGGCAACATGGGCAATGCGGCGATGGCCCAGCGCGACCAGGTGCGAGACGATGAGGCCAATCCCGTAAGCATCGTCGTTGATGACGCACGGCATCTCCGGATCGTTGATGGTGCGAATGACAAGGATCATCGGAATATCGCCGCCGCGATGCTCAGCGATCACCGGGTCCTCATAGCGCGCAGTCGCGATGATCAGCCCGTCGACCTGGCGCTCGCGCATGATCTCGAAATTGACGCGCTGGCGCTCGGGATCATTGTCGGTATCGGCCAGGATCGTTGTGTAGCCTGCCGCCGCCAGCGTGCGCTCGACCCCCTGGATGATCGGCGGGAAGAGCGGATCGGTTATGTCGGGGATCAGAAAGCCGACGATGAAGGAGCGATTGGTCTTGAGGCTGTAGGCGAAGGGATTGGGCCGATAGCCCATATCCTCCACCGCTTCCATCACCCGCTCGGCCATCACATCGGCGACCATACTGCGGGTGCGCGGATTGAGCACCCGGGAGACCGTCGAGGGATGAACATCGAGCCGCCGCGCGACATCGCGCAAGGTGACCCTGGTGCGTTTCATGGTAGCCAAAAAGCTCTCCTCACTGCCGCACCCGGCTCGATCCGGGGCCGACGGCATGGCGCCAATTCGCCCAACGCGCATATTTGACTCGCAACTTGGCCTCAAACTACCCTATGGGATCAATACTGCAAACGTTTGCAAAACTTCAACAATCAAGGGCGGAGCGTCGCCAGATGGCTGAGCATACCTTGAAGGATCACACGATCGGCTGGATCGGCACCGGCAGAATGGGCTTTGCGATGGCGGGCCGACTGCTCGACCACGGCGCCGATGTTTCGGTCTACAACCGCACCCGGGCCAAGGCCGAGCCGCTCGCGGAAAAGGGCGCCAAGATCGTCGACACGCCCGCGGCGCTCGCCGACCGCGACATCGTCTTCACCATCGCCGCCAATGACAGCACATTTCTCGACATCACTACCGGCGCGCAAGGCGTGCTGAGCGTCGATGGACAGGCTCCCAAATTCCTCATCGACTGCACGACGATTTCCACCGAAGCCTCGGCCACCGCACGGGCGGCTGCCGCAAAGGTCGGCACCTCGATGATCGACGCGCCCGTCAGCGGCAACGCCAAGGTCGTCAAGGCCGGGCGCCTCAGCATCGTTGCCTCGGGCGAAAAGGCGGCCTTCGACGAAGTGCTGCCCTATCTGGAGGCGTTGGGCGAGGGCGTGAGCTATGTCGGCGAGGGCGAGCTCGCCCGCATCGTCAAGATTTGCCACAACGTCCTGCTCGGCGTGGTCTCGCAGAACCTGGCCGAGATCACGATCCTCGCCGAGAAGGGCGGCGTTCCCCGCCACGCCTTCCTCGACTTCATCAACAAGAGCGTCATGGGCTCGATGTTCAGCCGCTACAAAACCCCGGCGCTGGTCAATCTCGACTTCACGCCGACCTTCACGCCGCCGCTGCTGCGCAAGGATCTCGACCTTGGTCTGGCCGCCGCCCGCGCGCTCGGCGTGCCGATGCCGGTGACGGCGGCGACCCGCGAGGTCGTCCAGTCGCTGATCGGAAACGGTTATGTCGATTGCGACTTTGCCGCGCTGATCGAGCTGCAAGCGAAAGCTTCAGGCCTCGACATCAAGCCGGAGAACGTCGAAGTCGGAACGGGGCTCTAAACAACGGCTGCCTGTCGACGTTCCTCGCGACGCTCTCCCAGCCAACAAAGGTGTCAGGCCCCCGCTTCGACCGTGCCTCAGGATTGGGCCGCCATCGCGTCCTCGAGTTCACCCAGCGTGCGGTAGCAGGCCAGTACCTTGCCGATGCTCGCATTGGGCTCGCGCCCCTCGCCGATCGCCGCGACGAACTCCCGGTCCTGCAGCTCGATCCCGTTCATCGAGATATCGACCTTGGAGACGTCTACCGGCTCGCCCTTGCCGTCGGACAGATCGTCATAGCTGGCGATATAGGTGCCGTTGTCGCAGATATAGCGAAAGAAAGTGCCGAGCGGCCCATCGTTGTTGAACGACAGCGACAGGGTGCAAATCTTGCCGCCCGTCGTCTTCAGCTGGATTGACATGTCCATGGCAATGCCCAGTTCGGGATGGATCGGGCCTTGCACCGCCTGGGCAACCGTCACCTCCTCGCCAGCCTGATACTGGAACAAATCAACCGTGTGCGCCGCATGGTGCCAAAGCAGGTGGTCTGTCCATGAGCGCGGATCCCCCGCCGCATTGATGTTCTTGCGGCGGAAGAAATAGGTCTGCACATCCATCTGCTGGATCGAAAGATCGCCCGCCTTGATCTTGTTGTGGACCCATTGATGGGACGGGTTGAAACGCCTGGTATGCCCGACCATGCAGACAAGGCCGGTCTCCTTTTGCACCGCGTCGACCGCCTGCGCATCGGCCCAGCTGTCGGCAACGGGGATCTCGACCTGCACATGCTTGCCGGCGCGCATCGCCTTGATTGCCTGCTCGGCGTGCATCTGGGTGGGTGTGCACAAGATTGCCGCGTCCACCCCCGGCCGGGCCAGGGCTTCGTCGAAGTCTGTCGTTACGTGGGCGACGCCGTATTTGTCGGCGATTTCCCGGGTCGGCTCCAGGCGGCGGCCGACAAGCGAGACAACCTCAACACCGTCGATCTTGGCAATGCCGTCCAAATGCTTTTGGCCGAACGCGCCGGCGCCCGCGAGAACAATTTTCACCTTGCCTGGTCTCCTGCTGCTGGTGTCGGCCCAATGCCGTTTTCAGCTAACGGCGGTTTTCGAGAATAAGATGTCCGACCGCCGTGTTCGAGGCGGGGACATGATAGAAGCGATAGATCTCGTCGACATCGTCGTCCATGGCGCCGCGCATGATCAGCCACATGACGAGCTCGATCCCTTCAGACCCGGCCTCGCGCACGTATTCGACATGGGGCTTCTTTGCCAGTTCCTCCGGCTCGGCGATGATGCGGTCGAAGAAGTCCTGGTCGAACGCCTTGTTGATCAGGCCGGCGCGCGGCCCCTGCAACTGATGGCTCATCCCGCCGGTGCCCCATATCTGGACATTGAGGTCTTCGTCGAAAGACCCGATCGCCTTGCGGATCGCTTTGCCAAGCTGGTAGCAGCGATTGCCCGAGGGCGGTGGATAGAGCACGACGTTGACGGGGAAAGGAATGACGGTACAAGGCCACTCGTCGGGCTGTCCAAACATCAACGACAACGGCACCGTTAGCCCGTGGTCGACGTCCATCTTGTTGACGATCGTGAGATCGAAATCGTCTTGGATCACCGACTGGGCGATGTGCCAGGCAAGGTCGGGCTGGCCCTTGACCACCGGCACCGGTCGCGGCCCCCACCCCTCGTCGGCGGGCTGAAATTCGGCCGCGCAGCCAATTGCAAACGTCGGAACAATTTCGAGGCTGAACGCCGTCGCATGGTCGTTGTAGACCAGGAAAACCACGTCGGGCTTGTTCTCCGCCATCCATTTCTTGGAGAACTCGTAGCCCTCGAACAACGGCGCCCAATACGGCTCCTTGGTTTTTCCAAGATCGATGGTGGCGCCGATGGCCGGTATGTGCGACGTCGTTACGCCGGCGGTAATCCTAGCCATTCTTCTTTTCTCCGATAAAACGATTACCCTCCGGCGAGCGCCCGCCATCCAGCATCATCTGGGCATATTCTTCCTGGGTCATACCGGTCATGGTCGCGGCGGCATACTGGAAAGACAAACCATCGCTGGCAAAGATCTTGGCGAGGAAATAAATATTTCCGCCCAGCGAAATCATCCGGTTGTAGTCGCGGTCGAGGACGGCTTGCTTTTGGTCTTCAGTCATCTCCCATTCGTCAAGATAGGCCCGCTCATCGGCGTGGAACCGGTCGCGGTTCTCGGCCTTCATCAAGGTCATGCAGAACTGGTTGAGGTGGTAGCCGATGCGCGACATGTCGGCATCGAACACCGTGGTGCCGGGGATGTCCCGATAGGGCTTTTCGAGCGCCATGCGATGTCTCCTCAGTCTGCCCAGTAAAGCCGCATCGGATTGTCCACCAGCAGCTTCTGCTGAAGGACCTCGGTCGGCGCGATCTTGGGAATGAAATCGACCAGGTGGCCGTCGTTGGGCATGTGGGTTTTCATGTTGGGATGGGGCCAGTCGGTGCCCCACAGAACGCGGTCGGGGAAGGTCTCGACAAGATGCCGTCCGAACGGCGCGACATCGTCATAGCCCGGCGGGCCCGCCTTCGATAGGCGCTCAGGACAGGTCACCTTCGACCAGAAGTTTTCGTGCTCGCGCATCAACTTGATGAAAAGCTCGAACTCGGGCCCATCGACCGGCAGCGAGACATCGGGCCGGCCCATGTGATCGACCACCACGGTCGTCGGCAACGAGGTGAAAAAGTCGTAGAGCTCGGGCAGCTCGGGCGCTTCGAAATAGATGACGATGTGCCAGCCGAGCGGCGCGATCCGTTTGGCGATGGCCTTCAAGGGCTCGCGGGGCAACGCGTCGACCAGGCGCTTGACGAAATTGAACCGCACGCCGCGCACGCCGGCCGCGTGCAGCGCTTCGAGTTCCTCGTCGGTGATGTCGGCTTTGATCGAACCAACACCCCGGGCCAGCCCGTCGGAATTTTCAAGCGCATCGACGAGGGCACGATTGTTCGCGCCGTGACAGGTCGCCTGGACGATCACATTGCGCGCAAACCCCAGATGGTCTCGCAAAGCCCACAGCTTTTCCTTCGGCGCGTCGCAGGGCGTGTATTTTCGTTCCGGCGCATAAGGAAACCGATCCCCAGGCCCGAAGACATGACAATGCGCGTCGACCGCGCCCGGCGGCGGCGTGTAGGTGGGCTTCGAGGGATTAGGATGGAAGACTAGCCAATCTGCATCCATCTGGAACTGGCTCATCTGCCGCGCGCCTTCAGAGCGGTGTCCAGGCGCGGATAGACCCGCCGGGCGTTGCCCTCGAAGACCTTCTGCTTGTCCGCTTCGGGAATATCGAGGCCGTCGACATAGCGCTTGGTGTCATCGAAATGATGCCCCGATTCGGGATCGATGCCGCGCACGGCACCGACCATCTCCGAGCCGAAGAGGATGTTGTCGACATCGATAACGCGGAACAGCAGATCGATGCCCGGTTGATGGTAGACGCAAGTATCGAAGAACACATTCTTCATCACATGCTCGGGCAACGGCGGGCGTTTCAGCATATCCGCCAAGCCCCGATAGCGGCCCCAGTGATAGGGCACCGCCCCGCCGCCATGCGGGATGATGATGCGCAGGTCCGGGAAGTCGGTGAACAGATCGCCCTCGATGAATTGCATGAAGGCGGTGGTATCGGCGTTGATGTAATGGGCGCCCGTTGCATGAAAATTTGGATTGCATGACGCGGAGACATGGACCATCGCCGGCACGTCGAGTTCGACCATTTTCTCAAAGAACGGATACCAACTCCTGTCGGTGAGCGGTAACGACGTCCAGTGCCCACCGGAGGGATCGGGGTTTAGGTTGCAGCCGACGAAGCCGAGCTCGTTCACGCAGCGCTCTAGCTCGGCAATTGAGTTCGCGATCGGCACGCCCGGCGATTGGGGCAGTTGGCAGACGCCGATGAAATTGTCGGGAAAGAGTCCGACAACGCGGGCAATCAAATCGTTGCAGGCGCGGGTCCATTCCAACGATATCGCCTCATTGCCGATATGGTGGGCCATGGCCGAGGCGCGGGGCGAAAACACCGTCAAGTCGCCGCCGCGCTCTTTTTGCAGCTTGAGCTGGTTGGCCTCGACGCTCTCGCGAATCTCGTCGTCGCTGATCTCGCCGTAGACCGGGGCTGGCAGGCTTGGGTCCTCCAGCCGGCCGATCTGGGCCTGACGGAAGTCGTCGTGTTGGGCGGGCGCCGTCGTGTAGTGCCCATGGCAATCGATGATCATGATCGGTCGTGTCCTCTGGCGATGCGTCGCTCAGGCATCGACCGTCTCCGCGCTGAACGCCAGGATGAGATCGGCGACCGCGTCGGGCGCCTCGATGCAGGGCAAATGTCTCGCGCCTTCGATAAGCTCGAACCGGGCGCCCGGGATGAGATCGGCCGTCGAGCGCACCAGCTCCGGCGTGGTGGCGCCATCTTCGGATCCGCAAATACACAGCGTCGGCACGCCGAGTTTCGCCGAGCTTTCGGTCAGGTCGGCATCGCGGATCGCCGCGGATGTGCCGGCATATCCATCAGCCGTCGTGCGCACCAGCATGTTTCGCCAGGCCGACAACTCGGCGGTTCTGTTGGCGCGGAAATCGGCCGAGAACCAGCGCTCCAGCACGCCGTCGGCGAGGCTCTCGATGCCGCCTTTCTCGACCGCGGCGATGCGCTCGTTCCACATATCGGCTGCGCCGATCTTGTGGGCGGTGTCGCAAAGGATGAGCCGGTCGACAAGCTCGGGATGCTCGTCCGCGAGCGACTGGGCGATCAGGCCGCCCACCGAGAGGCCGCAAACGATTGCGCCCGAAACCCCGAGATAATTCAGCAGGCCCACCAAATCCTCAACATGGTCGGAGAGCTTGTAGGGCGCCGACACCCCCTCGGACAGCCCATGCCCGCGCTTGTCGTAGGTGATGATCCGGTAGCGATCGCCCAGCCGCTCGATCACCCGATCCCAGATGCGGAAGTCGGTTCCGAGCGAATTGGAGAAGACCAGCACCGGCCTCGACCCGCCCGGGTCGATGTCGCGATAGTGAACGTGAATGCCGTTGACCGCCGCCACCTGCATGATGGTCCTCCCGATTTTCGCGTGACCCGCCGGTTATCGTTGCCGGTTATCGTTATGACCCGATTGTGCCCGTGGCGCCGGCATTTGCAACGCTGTGATGCCGCGTTATAGGGCCGCATGCGGCCTGCATCACCGTCAGATAAACTCGCGCTCATTCTTGGAAAAGCTGATCTTGACCGTGATCGTGCCTTCGTTGAGCAGCCACGGCCGGACCTCGAAGCTGCGCGCGCCGCTGGCATGCATCGGGTCGGCCTCCGCGATATTGCGGGCCGCGGCCAGTGATGCCGCACGGATGATAACCATCCCCTCGCCGCCCCAGGTTTCCTCGTCGTCGAGCCAGAACGGGCCGGCGCCGACCATGATGCCGTCGCTTTCGAGCTTCACCTGATAGGCGAGATGGGTTTCGAGGTTCTCCATCACCGGGCCGAGGCCCTTCGTGGGCCGCGTAAATACGACATAAAGCTGTTTCTGCAGCATGCCCTTGCTGGCCTCAAGAACGTCGGCCGCTTTGATCACCGGCTCGCTCATGGCAATTCCCCTCCTGGTCGCTCTGCCCTGCCGATTTACGTTTATTTCCAGGGATTTGCAATGCGGGTACGGCGGAAAACCCGCAATGGGATTGCCAGGATCGCCGCGGCGATCAATGTTAGCAACCAGGCGAAGCAATAACGCGCGGATCGGAGCGATGGAAAACACGGTACAGGCAACCCCGGCGGCCAGCGGCGATCTTGTCGAGGCGTCCGTCAATTATGTGGTCGATACCGGCGCGCCGCCGGTAACCCACATTCCACGGCCCGGCGCAGATGTCGCGACGCGCGACGGTCGGTTCGAGGCGCATGTGGTTGCCATCCAAAGCGGCCGGCCAAAAGCGGACACCTTCGGGATCGAGCGCGAAGGTTTTGTCTTCGCGCGCCATCACTCCGCGGTGAGCGACTTCTACGACGACGCAGAGGTTCGTTCGGTTTACTACCCCGAAACCGCCGCGCTGGTGAAAGCGGCGACGGGAGCCGCGCATGTCATGGTCTTCGACCACACGATCCGCGCCAGCACCGAGGCGACACGCACAGCGAAATCGGTGCGCGAGCCGGTGCGGATAGCCCACAACGATTACACCGACCGCTCCGCCCCGCAGCGGGTTCGCGACCTGTTGCCCGCCGCTGAAGCCGAGGCGCGTCTGTCGGGACGCTTCGCCGTGGTACAGGTGTGGCGGCCGATCGGCGCGCCGGTCCAGCGCGATCCATTGGCGATCTGCGATGCCCGGAGCATCGCCGATGGAGATCTGAAAGTAACCGAGCTCCGTTACGAAGACCGGGTCGGCGAAGTGCTGCAACTCGCCTTCAACCCCCAGCACAGCTGGTACAATTTTCCGGAGATGACCCGCGACGAGGCATTGGTCTTCAAATGCTTCGATTCGCTGACCGATGGGCGCGCCCGTTTCACCGCGCACAGCGCGTTCGACGATCCAAACACGCCGATGAATGCTCCGGAGCGCGAAAGCATCGAGATGCGGACATTCGCCTTTTACTAAAGTGACGGCGGCTGACGCCTCGAATGCGCCGCCAGCGGGCTTGGCGCCTTGCTTTCGAAATCGACATTGCCCAAACTTGGGCCCAGCCTAATTGGGGCGACGGCCATAATCGGGAGGCAGCTATGTGGCGGTTGACGCGCGCGGCAGGCGCATTGGCGCTGTTGGTGGTGGCGGTTCCCGCGGCCGAGCCCGCGATGAAGGGCCATGTCAGTATTGTCAATTCGGTGGCGTTCTCGCCGGACGGCACGCGCGCGGTCTCGGGGAGCTGGGACTGGACGATGCGGCTGTGGGATCTGCGAACCGGCGCGGAAGTGCGCATGTTCAAGGGCCACCATCTCAGCGTGAACGCGGTCGCCTTCGGCCCAAGCGGCAAGACCGCGGCGACGGCCAGTGCCGACGGCACATTGAAGCTGTGGGAGCTTTCGTCGGGCAAGGTGCTGCGCGTCTTCAAGACCGACAACAAGGGCATGATCACCTCCGCCGCGTTCACGCCCGATGGAAAATGGCTGCTCTCGGGCGGCATCGATCGCACGCTGCGGATATGGAACGTGAAGACCGGGGCATTGCTGCGCCGCATGAACGGGCACAAGCGGCCCATCACCGATCTGGTCGTAGCGCCCGACGGCCGCGCGGCGATCACTGCGAGCATCGACGGCAGTCTGCGTCTTTGGGAGCTCGCGACCGGCCACCAACTCAAGGCCTTCCGCGGCCACACGCTGAGCGTCAACGCGGTCGCGCTGTCGCGGGACGGGCGGGTCATGGTGTCGGGCGGCGTCGACAAAACGGTGCGCATCTGGGACGTGCGGACCGGCGCAGTGCTCAAAGTCCTGCAAGGCCATGACGGGTTCGTCGCGGCGGTCGACCTCTCGCCCTCGGGCAAGCTGCTGGTTTCGGCCGGGCGCGACGGCATCATCCGCCTGTGGGACGCCAAGACCGGACGGATCGCCAAGATCCTGCGCGGCCATGAAAAACCTGTCTGGGACGCCAAGTTCTCGCCCGACGGCACGCGTATCCTGTCGGCCGGAGCCGACGAGCTGGTGCGTCAATGGGATGTGGCGTCGGGCAAGGAAATCAAGAACGGTAAATGATGTCGGGCGGCAGGCCGTCTCAGCGGGTAATCACCTTCATATAGGCGATCAGCGCGGCACGATCCTCCGGCCGGTTGAGCCCGTCGAACTGCATCAGATTGTTCGGGATCGTCTGGCGCGGGTTGCGCAGATAGGTGTCGAGCGTCTTTTCGGTCCAGACGAATTTCGCGCCGCGCCAGGCATTTGAGAAATCGAACCCCGATATCGTCCCGGCGCGACGGCCGAACAACCCGTGCAGGTTGGGGCCGATCCGGTGCCTGCCCTGGCGATTGACGGTGTGGCAGTGAATGCACTTCTTGAACAAGCGCTCGCCGCGCGCGATGTCGGGCGCCTTGGCCTCGGCCGCGCGCACGGCGCTGCCCGCCGATAGAACAAGAAGCCCGGCAATTACGCTGCCCGCCAACAGCACCGAACACGCATTTCCGCGCGCTCGGGTGTCGGGACCCGAACAGCCGTATCTCCGCGATGCGGGGTTCGTTGACACGTGGCCGGTGCGTTGCGCCTAACGCTGTGCCACGACTTAGAGCCGAACGCTCTGCGCCGCCTGGAACACTTCCGCGCTGCTCATGCCGAGGCCGCCCAGCACCAGGGCCGCGACCACGGCGATCGCAACCGCCGCGACACATCCTGCAAGAAATGCCTTCATCGTTCTGCCTCCCCTGCCGCGCCTATCACTCCGTGGCCCCGCCGGCCGGTCATTCCGCAGCCCCGCCGGCGGACGCCTTGCCGTCCTTGCCGGCAACTTCATCGACCCAGGCGCTGTGATGCTGCTTGGCCCAGTTCTCGTCGACATGGCCCGAGCCCATCGCCTGGAAGGCGCCCTTCATGCCCAGGCTGCCGATATAGATATGCGCGATGATCACCGCGATCATCACCAGCGACAGCACGGCGTGCCAATATTGGTTGCTCTGCATGTCGATCAGCGATCCCGATTCCGGGAACAGCAGCAGCACGCCGGTATAAGAGATAATCCCGCCGATGATCACGACCGACCAGAAGATCATTTTCTGGCCGAAATTGAATTTCCGCGCCGCCGGATGGCCCTTGGTGATCAGCCCGCCGCCCTTCAGCAGCCAGGGAATGTCATACTTGTCGGGCAGGTTCTGGCGCAGCCAGATCACCGCCATCAGCACGATGCCGACGATGAAGGCAAAGCCCAGATAGTTGTGGGCCATCTTGCCCAGCATCATCAGCGAGGCGAAGCCGCTCTTGCCGATGAGCGGAATGAGCACAGCCTTGCCGTAGAGCATCGCAAGCCCGGTAAGGCCCAGGATGATGAATGACGTCGCCGTCAGCCAGTGGGCGAAACGCTCAAGATTGTTGAAGCGCTCCAATGTGCGGCCCGACTCGCCGCCGTCGATCGGAATGCGGCGGCGGTAGATAAAGAATAGGAACAGCACCGCAACCGTTCCGGCGAGCAGCCAGGCGCCGAACTTGAACACCTTGGTGTTACGCAGCTCCCTCCACATCTGGCCTTGCGATTGGATGAGATAGCCGGCCTTTTGGTTCGGGATCGAGACCTTGCCCTGGATGCCGCGGCGAATATCACGCCACATGCGCGGCTGGCTCTGTTGCGGCCCGGTGGTCTTCGGCAAGTTGCCGGCACCGACGCCTTTCTGCACGTCGCCGCCACCTTGGGGCGATATTTTGCCTGGTCGAGACGGCGCCCATTTGTTGGCGCTGGCCGGCGGGCGGACGCTGCCGCCGCTTTGCGCAGCGGCCTGGCTGGTCCACCAATGGCCGAGATCAGCGATACCGCCGATCAACAGAAACGCAAGACCAATCAACGCCGTGCCGAGGACACGCGCGCAAATTCCCCCGCAAATCCCCCGACAAATTCCAGTGAGCCTCATCCGGATCTCCATTTGGACCTCCCGAGGTCTTCTGTTCGGCGGAGCCCTGAAGTTCCGCCTGGCGGCGCCCGCCTCGCCTGTTCGCGCATTCCAGCGCTCACTCAGACCGGCGCCGCAATCCGCCGTTCTCTAAACCCAGTGGCGGCCGGACTGCCGGGAGTAGCGGCCCGGCCTGGCGACTAGCATCCCCAGGCCGAAACCGCCCAAACCCATATCCGGCCTCAACAAGCCCCGCGATTATGTGCGGCCGCTGGGCCCATAGGCGTTGCCCCAACCCCAAGGACGCGAGCCGAAGCCGCGGGTGGTGACGCGTTTGCGATAGATATCGGAAACCTTGTCGCCATCGCCGGCCAGCAGCGCCTTGGTCGAACACATCTCAGCGCAGAGCGGCAGCTTGCCTTCCGCGATGCGGTTGCGTCCGTACTTGTCGAACTCAGCCTTGCTGTGGTCCTTCTCCGGACCGCCGTTGCAGAAGGTGCACTTGTCCATCTTGCCGCGGCTGCCGAAGTTCCCGGCCTGCGGGTACTGCGGCGCACCGAACGGACAGGCGTACAAGCAGTAGCCGCAGCCGATGCACAGATCCTTGGAATGGAGCACGACGCCGTCCTTGGTCTGGTAGAAACAGTCGACCGGGCAGACCGCCATGCACGGCGCGTCCGAGCAGTGCATGCAGGCCACCGAGATCGAGCGCTCACCGGGCTTGCCGTCATTGATCGTGACGACCCGCCGGCGGTTCACGCCCCAGGGAACTTCGTGCTCGTTCTTGCATGCCGTGACACAAGCATTGCATTCGTTGCAGCGCTCGGAGTCACAGAGGAATTTCATGCGTGCCATGATTTTTCTCCTTACGCCGCCTTGATGTTGCAGAGGCTGACCTTCGACTCCTGCATCTGGGTCACCGAATCGTAGCCGTAGGTCATGGCGG
Organism: Alphaproteobacteria bacterium; assembly: GCA_035527975.1. Taxonomy (GTDB): domain Bacteria; phylum Pseudomonadota; class Alphaproteobacteria; order JAPULJ01; family JAPULJ01; genus DATKZM01. The sequence continues at coordinate 42,635 of DATKZM010000013.1, forward strand.
TGTTGGCCGCCTCGCCCAGGACAATCGGATCGGCCCCCTTGGGATACTTCGACCGTCGGTCTTCGCCCTGGAACCAGCCGCCAAAGTGGAACGGCAGGAACGCCACACCGCGCCCAACGCGCTCGGTGAACATGGCTTTGACCTTGATCTTGGCACCCTCAGGCGTGCTGACCCAGACAAGCTGCCCGTCCCTGACCCCGGCATTGTTGCCGTCGGCCGGATTGACCTCGACGAACATCTCCTGCTGGAGCTCGGCCAGCCACGGATTGGCCCGCGACTCGTCGCCGCCGCCCTCGTATTCCACGAGGCGGCCGGAAGTGAGGATGATCGGGAACTGACCCGTGAAATCCTTCTTCTGGATGCTCTCGTAGAGCGTCGGCAGACGATAGGCCCTGGTATCCTTGTAGGTTGGATACTTGGCCACCAGCGCGCGGTCCGGCGCGTAAAGCGGCTCGCGATGGATCGGTACCGGATCGGGGAAGGTCCAGACCACGGCCCGGGCCTTCGCATTGCCGAAGGGCGCCGCACCATGCTTGATCGCCACCCGCTGGATGCCGCCCGAAAGGTCGGTCTTCCAGTTGGTCTTGTCGCCGGCGACCTTCTCGATGGCGGCCCGCTCTCCTGCGGTCAGATCCTTGTCCCAGCCCAACTTCTTCAGCAGGGCCATGCTGAACTCGGGATAACCATCCTTGATCTCCGAGCCGACCGGATAGGAGCCCTCGGCGAGCATATTGCCGCCGCCCCATTTGTCCGGCCCCTTGACGCCGAAGCGGTTCCGGAAACAGAGACCACCCTTCGCCACCGGTTTGGACGTGTCGTAGAGGATCGGCGTCCCCGGGTGCTTCATCTTGGCAGTGCCCCAGCACGGCCACGGCAGACCGTAATACTCGCCGTCCACCGGGCCGCCCTTGGCCTGCATCGTGGTCACGTCGAAGGTGGCCTGGTTCGCCATGTGGGCCTTGATCCGTTCCGGCGACTGGCCGGTATAACCGATCGTCCACATGCCGCTGTTGAACTCGCGGGTGATATCCTCGACCAGCGGCTCGTTGCCGTTCACCTTGATGTGTTTGAACATCTGCTTGTCGAAGCCAAACTTCTTGGCGAACAGATACATGATCTCCTGGTCGGGCTTCGATTCGAAGACCGGTTTGACCACGCGGTCACGCCACTGCAACGACCGATTCGAGGCGGTCACCGACCCGTAGGTCTCAAACTGGGTCGATGCGGGCAGCAGATAGACGCCGTCCTTGCGATCGTGCATGACCGCGGTGGCCGTTGGATATGGATCGATGACGACGAGAAGATCGAGCTTCTCCATCGCCTTCTTCATCTCCACGCCGCGGGTCTGCGAGTTCGGCGCATGGCCCCAGAACACCATCGCCCGCAGATTGTCGGGCTGATCGATGTTCTCTTTCTTCTCCAGCACGCCGTCGATCCAGCGGGACACCGGGATGCCCTTGCTCTCCATGAGCTTCTTCGACGCGAACCGGGCCTTGACCCAGTTGTAGTCGACATCCCAGACGCGCGCCCAATGCTTCCACGAGCCGGCCTTCAGCCCGTAATAGCCGGGGAGCGAGTGCGAGAGCACGCACATGTCGGTTGCGCCCTGCACATTATCGTGGCCGCGAAAGATGTTGGTGCCGCCGCCGGCCTTGCCCATGTTGCCCAGCGCGAGCTGCAGGATACAGTAGGCGCGGGTGTTGTTGTTGCCGTTGGTGTGCTGGGTGCCGCCCATGCACCAGATGACGGTGCCCGGCCGGTTGTTGGCCATTGTGCGGGCGACGCGCTTGAGTTGCGAGCCCGGCACGCCTGTGACCAACTCGGTCTCTTCGGGCGTCCATTTGGCGACTTCGGTGCGGATCTGGTCCATGCCCCAGACACGCTGGCGGATGAAGTTCTTGTCTTCCCAGCCATTTTCGAAAATGTGCCACAAAATGCCCCAGATCAGCGCCACGTCGGAGCCGGAACGGAAGCGGACATATTCGTCGGCATGCGCGGCCGTGCGGGTGAAGCGCGGATCACAGACGATCAGCGGCGCATTGTTCTGCTCCTTGGCGCGCAGCAAATGTAAGAGCGAGACCGGATGGGCCTCCGCCGGATTGCCGCCAATGACAAAGATGGCGCGGGAATTGTGAATATCGTTGTACGAATTCGTCATCGCGCCATAGCCCCAGGTGTTGGCAACACCTGCAACCGTGGTCGAGTGACAGATCCGCGCCTGGTGATCGACGTTGTTCGTGCCCCAGAAGGCAGCAAACTTGCGCACCAGATAGGCCTGTTCGTTGCTGTGCTTGGCCGAACCGAGCCAGTAGACGCTGTCGGGTCCGCTTTCTTCGCGGATCTTCAGCATCGTATCGCCGATCTCGTTGATGGCGTCGTCCCAGGACATGCGCATCCATTTGCCGCCAACCAGCTTGGTCGGGTATTTCAGCCGGCGCTCGCCATGGGCATGTTCGCGCACCGAGGCGCCCTTGGCGCAATGGGCGCCGAGATTGAACGGCGAATCATAGCCCGGCTCCTGGCCCGTCCAGACACCGTCCTCGACTTCGGCCATGACCGTGCAACCGACGGAACAATGGGTGCAAACGGATTTGCGGACCTCAACGGGCTTGCCACCGGCGGTCTGGGCCTCGGCCTCGCGGACCATGCCCGATGCCAGCGTCGATACCGCGGCGATGCCGCCTATCGTCAGGCCGGAGCGTTTCAGGAATGTGCGTCGGTCAACTGCTTTGTTCGTCAGCTCCTGCAGGGCAGACGACAAGCGGGAGCCAGTCGCAACCCCGTTCGTCTTCTTCCTCAGCATAATGGGTATCTCCTCAATCAGGGTTGTTTTCTAGGGCGCGGGCAGGTCCAGGCCACCCGGCCGGTTTTTCCTGGGCCTAGAATTTCGCCAGCTTGTAATAGGTCTTGACGTGCTCGCTCTCGCGATATCCCTGGCTGCCGTCGGCGCGCAGTCCGGCCGCTTCGGCCGGCTTGACGCCTGTGACCA
>DATKZM010000014.1:0-27921 GCA_035527975.1 Alphaproteobacteria bacterium
AACGCCGTGCTCACCGCCGTCGGCTACAACTTCCGCCTTATCCTGAAATGGCTGAGGGCTCTCTTGCGCCAAATCCTGGCCACCCTCTTCGCCGCCCTCATGCCCGGTTCAGCGCTTAAATGCGCTTCTTAACGACCGACTTTTTAGCGGCCGATAGCGCAAGGGCGGGTTTGAAACCCGCCCCTACGTTTGATCGCAAACGCTGTTCCCCCGATTTAGCCGCTCTTGCCGGGGCCGGCGGCTTGGGTGATCGAGCGCTTTGCTGCCTGGATTGCGCTGGTCAGCACCTTGTCGAGTGTCACGTCGCGCTTGTAGATGTCGGGACGGAAGTGATGGGTGCCGTCCTTGTTCGACCAGGCGGTCAGATAGGTGACGTGAACCGGCAGGCGACGCTTCAGCCCGACCTGCAGCTCCTCGCGGGTCTTCACCGTCTCATTGATCTTTTTCAGATCCCAGCCCGGGTTGGGCGCCATGACCAACTCGCCGAATTTCTTCGGGAACTGAAGGCGGATGCAGCCATGGCTAAAGTATCGGTTCTCCCGTGCGAAGAGCGTCCGGGAGGCCGTGTCGTGGATGAAGATATTGTGCGGGTTGGGGAACATGAAGATGATCGTGCCCAGCGCGTTCCACGGTCCCGGCGTCTGGCGGATGAAGTAGGGGAAGTTCGAACGGCTCATGGACGGCCAGTCGACCGAGTGGGGGTCGACCGCGCTGTCATTGTCGATCGGGCGGCTCAGCAGCAGGTAGTGATTTCGCGTGAGATAGCCCGGATCGAGTTTCAACTTGGGCAGCATCTCCTTACGGGCGATGCTTTGAGGCACGTTCCAGTGCGGGTTGATCCGCACAAACGACATGACGCCGGAGAAAACGGGCGTCTGATGGTACCTCTTGCCGACCGCCACGCGGGCGACGTGGATGGTCTTGGGCTTGGGCGAGTGAGCCCGCGTTACCCATTTCAGATGCTGGTCGGCGATGTTGACGAAGATGTACTGGTCGCCAAGGTCGGGCGGCATCCAGCGGCGGCGCTCGAGGTTGAGCACCTGCTGGCGGATCTTGACCGCGATCGGAATGTTCATCGCGGCGACGGTGCCCTTGCCGATATTTCCGTCCTCGTTGAGGCCGTGGCGGAACTGGAAACGCTTGACGGCGGTCACCAACAGCTTGTCGTACTGGTTGGGAGTTGCGCCGACTGCCTTCAGATCGCCCGATGCCACCAAACGTTCGTGGACCTTGGCAATACGCGGATCGGTCATGCCGGGCTTCAGCGTCGGACCGGCCGGGACGCTCTTCCAGCCGCCGCGAGCCTCGATCGCGCGGTAAACCGCGAGCGCCTTGACGAGGCGGGCATATTGCGGCGTCTGTGGCGGCAGGCCATCGACATACTTATCAAACTGGGTGGACTTCGCCGCCGCGACCAGCAGGCGCTCGGGATCGGGCCGCACGGGTGGGACATAGAGGTTGGGGATCGCCCGGTTGGGTCCGATGCGGCCGGCATTGATATCGGCGGCATAGCGCGCGAAGGCCCGGCTCATCATGATCTCCAGCTCGGCGCGTTTGGCCGGATCGAAATTACCGACGCCCTCAGCGAGGCGGGCGTGGAGATAGTGCTCGGGATTGAGGCCGTGTTCGTTAGCGCGGCTCAGCCGGTCGATGAATATCTTGGCCCTGGCGGTCGCGCCCTTGTCGGAGAACCAGATCGCCTGAAAGTCGAGCTTGCCGTAAAGGTCGCGCAGGATGAGCGTCTCGCCGGCTTCCGACTTGGCGCCCTTGGCATCGGATTTGACCGGATTGTGGTTGCCGTCGGCGCGCATGCCGAGCTCGGCCATGAGGGCGCTCTTGAAGGCGGCGGAGGATTGGGCCGCGGCCGGACCGCTGGCCATGATCCCCATGGTGATCAGCGCCGCGAGAGCTGCCGAGATGACGCCGGATTTGAGTGCGGCGGCGCGAGCTGTATCGATCATCGTGATCCCCTCTGCATAGATCCCACGGGTCCCCGGAGGCAGACATCGAGGCCCCGGACGCAGACATCGGAGCCCGGGTGTCTGGCCGGGCCCTCTGACGGTACTACGTTACAATCGGCTCATTAATCCACCGAAATGCAAATGTCGGGTTAACGATGAATTATGATGCCCCACAGCCGAGACAAGACATGCCACGGCGGGCGGGGTAGAAATTGGCGCTTATGCGAGGCAGAAAGGCGCGACTTAAGAAAGGCGCGATGAACGATCCCGGTAAAACCAATATGCGCAGCGGCGGGCAGGTGCTGGTCGACGCGCTCGAAGTACATGGCTGCCGCTTTGCCTATCTGGTGCCGGGCGAGAGCTATCTGGCGGTGCTCGACGCGCTGCACGATTCGACCATCCGCTCGGTGGGCGCGCGTCACGAGGGCGGCGCCGCGATCATGGCCGAGGCCTTCGGCAAGCTGACCGGCGAGCCCGGCGTCGCCATGGTGACGCGCGGTCCCGGCGCCACCAATGCCGCCCACGGCCTGCACATCGCGCATCAGGATTCGACGCCGATGATCCTGTTCGTCGGCCAGGTCGCGCGCGGCACCAGCGACCGCGAGGCCTTCCAGGAAATCGACTACCGCCGCATGTTTGGCGAGACCGCCAAATGGGTTGGACAGATCGAGGACCCCGCCCGCATCCCCGAATTCGTCTCGCGCGCCTATCACACCGCGCTCGCCGGCCGGCCGGGACCGGTCGTACTGGCGCTGCCCGAGGATATGTTGGTCGAGCCGAGCGAGGTGGCGGACGCCAAGCCGCACCGCGTCGCCGAGCCGGCCCCGCAGCCCGCGGCGATGGCCGAGCTGCGCGAACGTCTCGCCGCGGCGCAGCGCCCGATGGTGGTGGTCGGCGGGCCTGGTTGGGATCAGGCAGCGCGCGACGATTTGAGAGCATTCGCCAAGGCGAACGGGCTGCCGGTCGGCGTGTCCTTTCGCGCGCAGGACCGCTTCGACAATGCCCATCCCAACTATGCCGGCCATGTCGGGATCGGCATCAACCCGCCGCTCGCCGAACGCGTGAAGGACGCCGACCTCCTGATCGTGATCGGCCCTCGTATGGGTGAGGCGACGACCGGTTACACGTTGATCGATATTCCAACACCGCGGCAGACGCTGGTGCATGTCCATCCGGGCGCCGAAGAGCTCGGACGGGTTTACCAGCCCGCGCTGCCGATCCATGCCAGCGTCGGCGCCTTCCTGAGTGCTGCGGTAGCGATGGAGCCCGTCGATGGCGGCCGTTGGGCAGGCGCGGTAGCGGCGGCGCATGACGACTATCTGAAACACGCAACGCCGACGCAAATTCCCGGCACACTGCAATTGGGCGAGGTGATTGCCTGGCTTTCGGACAGCCTTCCCGAGGATGCGATCATCGCCAACGGCGCGGGGAACTTCGCGATCTGGCTGCATCGTTTCTTCAAATACTCCGGCCGACGCACGCAGCTTGGGCCGACCAGCGGCTCGATGGGCTACGAAATGCCGGCGGCGGTGGCGGCCAAGCTTGAGGCGCCGGACCGTATGGTGCTGTCATTCTCCGGCGATGGCGGGTTCCAAATGACCGGCAACGAGCTTGCGACCGCGGTTCAGCATGGCCTGCCGATCATCGCCTTCATCATCAACAACGGCCTCTATGGCACGATCCGCATGCATCAGGAGCGCGATTATCCCGGACGCACCAGCGCGACCGAACTTTATAACCCCGACTACGTGAAGCTCGCCGAGGCTTATGGCGCGCATGGCGAGATGGTGGCGCGGACGCAAGACTTCGCGCCGGCCTTCGAGCGCGCGGCGGCGTCGGGCAAGCCGGCGCTGATCGAGTTGCGCGTCGATCCCGAGGCGATCACCCCGGCGGCGACGTTGTCGGGTATTCGCAAAGCGGCCCTCGCCAAGGCAAAGGGGTAGGGGCGCCGAAGCCAGAACGCGGCGCAATCATTCCCACCCGTCAAGGCCGGGTCGAGCAATCGTGATGGACGCTTGCATTCGTTCGCTGATGACGCGCGGTTTGGGACCCCTATAATCGTCCGAGGATAATTGTCCGACGGTAATCGTCCGAGGGTCCCGCTGATGGAGACAGAGTGATGCGACAGGCTCTGCAGATTGGCTGCGGCATACTGGCCCTGGCGCTGGTTTGGGCGGCGCCGCCGCGCGCGATGGCCGAGGCGGTCGATCTCGAGCTTATTCTCGCGGTCGATGTTTCCGGCTCGATCGACGAGGTCGAGGCCGGTCTGCAACGCGATGGCTATCTGAAAGCGATCGTCAGCCGTTCCGTGGTCGGCGCGATTACGTCGGGTCGCCGGCGGCGGATCGCCGTCACCTATGTCGAATGGGCCGGCGGCCACTATCAGCGCACGGTGGTCGACTGGATGGTGATCAGCGATCTGGCCTCCGCCAAAGCCTTTGCAGCCAAGCTCAATGCCGAACCCATCGTCACCGCCGCCTGGACCTCGATCTCGGGCGCCATGGATTTCGCCATCGCGCGCTTCGCCAAAAGCCCGCACAAGGGCACGCGCCGGGTGGTGGATATTTCCGGCGATGGCCGCAACAACAGCGGTGGGCCCGTCCCTCCGTCGCGCGCGGCGGTGCTGGCGAAAGGCATCACGATCAATGGATTGCCGATCATCAACGACCGTCCGAACCCCTATGGCCGGCCGCCGGACAAGAATCTCGACAAATACTACAAGAGCCAGGTGATCGGCGGCAAAGGCGCCTTCATCGTCGTTGCGGAAGGCTTCGAGGCCTTCGCCGAGGCAATCCGGGCCAAGCTCATGCGCGAGATCGCGGGTCGAGGCGGTCCACGCGTGGTGCGGATCGCACGGCGAGCACCGCAGCCGACGGTCAAATGGGCGCAATCGGGAACACGTCGCTAGCGCCAACGCCGGTCGGGCCGGTCGTTGCGCCAGTTCTTGCCAGCGATACCCCCAAAGTGTGACACTTGCCCGTCATGACGGCGGCGCCGAAAACCCGGAACTACGACCTCGACGTGCTCTACATCGTCGTGCTGGGCGGCGTCATCGTCTCGCATCTGATGATCCCGTTCACTCCGCTTGGGCAGATGCCGCCCTACCCGATCCGCAATCCGACCGTCTATCAATGGATCCATGCGGCCGCGCTGATTACCGGCATCGGCGCGATCCCGGTGTTCTTTTTGCTCTCGGGCTGGACCTCGATGGCGGCGCTGCGGCGCTATTCCTGGGGCCATTATCTGTGGGAGCGGGCCAAACGCCTCCTGGTGCCGCTGGTGCTGGGGATGATCTTCATCACCCCGATCATCAAATATGTCGAGTTGCGCACTGGCTATGTTTTCACGTTCGACGGGCCGCGGTTCGACGGCTCGCGCAACATCAGCTATCTGGAATTCCTGCCCAAAGCCGCGACCATGAAGAAGTCGAGCTGGCAGCACTTATGGTTTCTCATCTATCTTTTCAGTATCTCCGTCGTGACCTGCCCAATCCTGGTCTGGCTCGGCAAGGCCGATCGCTTTCGCCTGCCCGAAGCGAAAACGCTGACGCGGCACTTGGCGTATGCGTATCTGCCGATGGTGCCGGCGATGGCGCTCCTGGTGGTGATGGGCGGGTTCTGGCCCTTCTATCCGACATTGGTGACCGACGGGGCGCATCTCTCGTTCTTCGCGCTGTGGTTCGTGATGGGCGCGGTTCTGGCGCTCAACCCACCGCTGGAACGCGCGGTGCGGCGCGAATGGTGGCGCCTGGGATTGCTCGGCGTCGTGACCTTCTTCGTGCACTGGACCTGGCACGACGAGGTTTGGGGTTACGTCTTCATCGCGGTGTCGGGCTGGGGTCTGTTCGGTGGCATGCTGGGGCTGATCGAGCGCCTGAAACCCAGGGGCGGGCCGCTGCTCATATATCTGCGCGATGCGACGCTGCCGGTCTACATCATCCACAATGTCTTCGTGATCCTGGTCGGCTACCAGATCCTGGCGCTCGATTGGAGCGTGTTGCCGAAATTCCTGACCATGGCCGTGTTGGCAATGGGAAGCACGTTCCTGGTCTATCATTTCTGGGTCCGGCCGGTGCCGGCGATGCGCTTCGCATTTGGGCTGCGTCCAATTAAGCGTGTGGAAGCGGCCAAGCCGCAGGCCGCCCGGCAGGCCGCGGCCGGGCCGGCGGAATAGCTGTGAGACGGATGCAATGGCGACCTCGATGATGCATGGAACACCAAAGGTGCTGCCGCGAAGTTCGGTCGAGCAGTATTTCCGCGACGGCTATGTCTTTCCGTTGCCGGTGCTGGACGCCGGCGAGATCGCCGCGCTGCGCGGCCGCCTGGAGGCCTTCGAGGCCGGGCAGGGCGGGGCGCTGCAGCCGGCCCAGCGGAGCAAATCACATCTGCTGTTCAAGTGGCTTGACGATCTGATCCGCGACCCGCGCATCCTCGATCCGATCGAAGATCTGATCGGCCCCGACATTCTTTGCTGGAATACGATCTTCTGGATCAAGGAAGCCGGCAGTCCGTCCTTCGTCTCCTGGCACCAGGACATCACCTATTGGGGGCTTGCCGGCGGCGAGGTGGTGACGGCCTGGCTGGCGCTTTCGCCGGCAAGCGAGGCGGCGGGCTGCATGCGGGTGCTGCCGGGAAGCCATGAAGGCACCCCTATGGCCCACGAAGACCGTTATGACGCCGCCAACATGTTGACCCGCGGCCAGGAGATCGCACAAGCGATCGACGAGAGCCGGGCCGTGTCGATGCCGCTTGCGCCCGGGCAAATGTCGCTTCACAGCGTGCGGCTCGCCCACGCGTCAGGCCCCAACGCCGCCGACGACCGGCGCATCGGTGTCTCGATGCACTACATGCCGACTTGCGCCTATCAGAGCGCCGGCAACTGGGACAGCGCCGCGCTGGTCCGCGGCCACGATGCGCATGGCCACTTCGCGCCGACGCCGCGGGTCGCGGCGGACCTTGATCCGGCGGCGGTTGCCTTCCACGAACGCGCATCCCAGGCCGTGCGCGAGATCCTCTACAGCGATGCCGAGCGCCAGACCGGGCGGCTCTAGAGGGAAAATGTGCTATAAGCCCGCTATAAACGTACATGTGTTGATCGCCCATATCAGGGAGATGCCCCGATGACCCTCAGCCCCGTCGATCCCAGCCAACCCAAGGTCTTTGGGCTGCATCATTCGGCCTATCGCTGCCGCGACGCCGAAGAGACCCGCGCCTTTTACGAGGATGTGGTCGGCTTTCCCTTCGTCATGGCGCTGCATATCGACCGCCACCCAACAACCGGCGAGCCGGTCAACTATCTCCACATCTTCTTCGATATCGGCGGCGGCAGCGAAGACAAGAAAAACTATATCGCCTTCTTCGAGGTGACCGACCGGGCCGAGGACGATCCCGACGAGCTCTTCAAGACGCGCTGGGGCATGGATCTGCATTTCGCCATGCGGGTCGAGGATTACGCGGCGCTGGACCGTTGGAAGGCGCGGCTCGCGGGCACGGGGCTCAAGGTCGAGGGGCCGATAGATCACGGCATGATCCGGTCGATCTACTTTCACGATCCGAACGGCTATCGCTTGGAGTTCTGCTGCCAGGGCGCGGCCGAAGACAAGGTCTGGGAGCACGAGCTGAAGACCGCGCGTCAAAACCTCCAGAAATGGAACGACTGGAAAGCCGAGCGGGCACAGAGCGCCGCGGAGTAGGGGGCTTCATCCATCCTTCGAGGCTCGCTGACGCTCGCACCTCAGGATGAGCATCAAGTATTTCTGTCCAGGATTAGGAGGCTCACCTGGAGGTGCGCGCATTTGCGCGCCTCGAAAGGCGAGCCGGGCCGCTGCACGGGACGAAAACACATGGACGATGAAACGCTCGACCGCCTCGCCATTCGCGACCTGATCGAAAACTGGGCGGTGTGGCGCGATGCCGGCGACTGGGAGCGCTTCCGCACCGTCTGGCACGATGACGGGCGGATGATGGCGACCTGGACGCAAGGCACCGCCGATGAGTTCATCGCCATGAGCAAGGCCGGCTGGGCCAAGGGCGTCAGCATCCTTCACTTCCTCGGCGGTCAGTCGATCGACCTCGCCGTCCCGCGCGCGGTCAGCCAGACCAAGATGACGATCTCCCAGCGCGGCGAGGTGCACGACGTGCTGTGCGACGTCGTCTGCACCGGCCGGTTCTATGATTTTCTGGAGAAGCGCGACGGCAAGTGGGGCGTGGTTCTGCGCCAGCCGATCTATGAGAAAGACCGGCTCGATCCGCTCGATCCGGCGGCCGAGCTCAAGCTCAACCCGGAGATCCTGGCGCGGTTTCCGAGCGGATACCAACACCTCGCCTATATCCAGACACTAGTCGGCTACGAGGTAAAGCGCGACATGCCGGGGCTGACCGGCGATGAGGTCGAGAAGCTCTATGCCGCCGGTAAGGCCTGGCTGGCGGGCGAGGCGCTTGCCTGGGGATAGGGGCCTCGCCGTGGCCGGTCCTGCGGCCATCCTTCGAGGCGGCCATCGGCCGCACCTCAGGATGAGCGGCGTTGGTTGAAATCAAGTCAAAATTGGAGGCTCACCTTGAGGTGCTCGTGCGATCGGCGCGAGCCTCGAACGGCGAGCCGGGCAGCGTGTCCTTCCGATCGATGGGCGGGCTACTCGGCTGCCGATTTCACCGATGCGTAACCCTGTGTGCGGGCCGGCGCCGCCTTGGCGCCGGAGCCGCGCTGGGGCATCCTGCCGAGGGCGAAGCCCTGTTGGAAGCCGGCGCGCACCACTATGCCGTATTTCCAAAAGAAGCCACCGATCACCGTCGCGATGCCGGCTATCACCAGATAATAACCGGCTGCGTTGCCAGCGAAGAGCGATACGGCGAAGAGGATGAAGGGCACACCGTGGCCCGCGATGTGGAGCGGCACCGCGATACCGTCGATTGCGCGGCGGGCGAGCGGCGGAATGCCATTGGCTTTTGCCGTCTGGCGATAGCGCATCCATAGAGCGGCGTTGAGGACGGCGAGGGCAATGCCAGCCACGGCCAGGCCCGATGTGAGCGCGGCACCACCATCGGCGCGTGCGGCGCCAAAGAAGAAGAGCAGGATCGCGGTGAGGCCGACGCCCTCGAAGAGCCCGCTGGTGAAGATCATCGCCGGGATCAGCGGCGCGCGCCAGGCGGGGATCCCCTTGGCCATGTGAAGGATCTTGGCCTGGCAGATCAGGAATGCGAGCGCCGCCAGCGAGGCGACCAGGAGGGCAATGCGCGAGCCGAAGACGATGCCGATCAGCACCGCCGGGAAGAACACCACCGCGGCATAGAGCTCGCGCGTCATCCATGAGGTCTGCGGCCGGAAGATCGCGCGCCAGGCACGGAACTTGCGGCCGATCTTGAGCCAGACGAAGAAAAGCCCGATCGCCATCAGGATCGCGGCGCCAAAATTCGTGAAGGCAAGCTCCTGGACATCCCGGTCGACGAAGAGATAGGCGAGCCCCCCGACGACGGCAAAGCCCGCGGCGAGGCCGCCAAAGCACCAGTTCATCGCCGCGCGCCAGTCCCAGAATTTCTGGCGCTCGCCGACCAGAGGATTGGCGGGATCGGCGAGGCGGTCGTCGCTGAGATCGTCTGCATCGGGATCGCGGCCGGGCACGGCCGGGGTCTCGTAGAGGTATTTGATCTGCGGGTCGGTGCCAAGCTCGGCATGCATCTGGAAGTAGGGATTCTCGGCCGTCAGCTTGGAGACATTGCTGTCCGGGTTGTTGTAGTCGCCGAAGGTGATGGCGCTGGCGATGCAGGCCGCCGCGCAGGACGGGGTATATTCCCAGTCGACGCCGGGCACCTTGCCCTGTGCTAGCCCGTCATCGAGCTTGTCGACACAGAAGGTGCATTTCTGCGCCACACCCTCGCGTTCCTTGTGGCGCACGGCGTCTTCCTGCGCGGTTTCCTCGCCGTAATACCATTCATGCTTATGGGCGATGGTGCGTGCCTGATAGGGGCAGGCAACAGCGCAGGACGCGCAGCCGATGCAGATGTCGTAGTCCATCGTGACCAGCCCGTCGGCGCGCTGCTTGGTGGCGCCGGTGGGGCAGACGGGCACGCAAGGCGGCTCCGCGCAATGCTGGCAGCCGACGACCAGAAAGACGCGCTCGACGTCGGGGAAACTGCCGCTCTCTACGTCGAGCACCTTGCGCCACTGCACGCCCGGCTGGGTGTCGTTCCAGTGCTTGCACGCCACCGTGCAGGTTTGGCAGCCGACGCAGCGGTTGACGTCGACCGTCATGCCCCAGCGCGGGGTGTGGGGGGTGGTGTTCGCTTCGGTCATTGACCTATCCGTTCTGTCATCCGGCACATCCTTCGAGGCTCGCTTGCGCTCGCACCTCAGGATGAGTCTTTTGTTGTCGCACACACGCTGCTCATCCTGAGGAGCGGCTGAAAGCCGCCGCGAAGGACGGCTGCACGTTCAATCTATTCCGCCGCTTGGGGCGCACGGGCGGCGATCGCGGCGAGGGCTGCTTCGCCGGCCTTCTTCTGGTGGATGTGGCGCTCGCTCGCCTTATAGATCTTGACCCGCATCAGATCGGATCCAGAGCCGGTGCCGTCGGTGAGCTTGAGCGATATGTCGGTCACCGAATTCAGGCTCGGCATGTTGAAATCCTTGGCGTAGGGCGTCTTCCAGTGGTCGAACTGGCCGATCATCAGCACCGTGTCGGGTCGGATGCCTTCGCGCAGCACGACCTTGCCCTCGGTGACGCCCGAGACCGATTCGATCACCACCGCATCGCCCTCGGTGAGCCCAAGCTCGCGGGCGCGGGTGCGGTTCACGATCACGCCCTTGTGGCCGGCGATGTTATCGGCCGCCTCGTGGATCAGCGGGATGCCGACATTGGCGCCCCAGGAATACTGCATCGAGCGCGCGGTGAGGGCCCAGAAGGGATAGTCCTCTGGGTCGCGGTCGAACTCCGCGGCGTAGTCGCGCCAGATCTTGTAGAAGCTCTCATAGGTCGGCAGGAACTCGTACTCGGCGAGCTGTTCTTCCCACCAGTCGACGCCGATCTCGCCCAGTCGGTGCGCAAGCTCGCGGCCGTGGCGGGTCAGGCGCTCCTGATAAGGCAGCTCGAAACGCAGGTTTTTTTCCTTCATTTTCGGATAAAGATACCAGTCGATCTCATTGAAATCCTTCAGCATATAGCCATGCTCTTGGAACCAGGCGAGATCGTTCACCTCCGCGCCGCCGGTCATGTCATAAGACACCGCCTTGCACATGGCGTCCCATACATCCTCGCTCTTGAAGGTTTGGCCGAGCGGCATGGCGTGGTCGTACTTGCCCTCGCGGGCGAGGCGGGCGCCGGCCGCCCCGTTGTTCACGGCGGTGATGTATTCGTCGAGGATGCCGGCTTCTTGGGCGAACCGCGTCGCCACGTCCGAGATATCCATCGTGTCGTGCAGCGGTTCGATCGCCTGCTGGCGGATGCACCAGCCTTCGTGGTGCCAGTAGTTCTCGATGAACTTGGTGCCGCCGAGGCGGATGAGCTGGGTGCTCTCAAGGTCGGTCGATTCCGGCAGCAGGATGTCGGCGAAGTGATTGGTCTCGTCCATCGTGTAGGAGAACGCGACGATGAAGGGGAACTCGGCCAGGCGGTTCGCCACCTCCGGCGCGTTCCACGATGAGATCGCCGGGTTGGTGCGGTAGCAGATCCACATGTCGGGCGGATCGGTGCGCGGCCAGTTCTTGGGCTGCTCCTTCTGGAAGAGCCAGGGCAGATGCGCGGGGCCGAGCGCCGCCGACCAGGGGCTGTCGGAGACCAACGGGATCAGCGTCTTGTAGGCGTTGCGGATATGCGGGTTGCGGTTCCACTCGTTGGACGAGGTCGGATTGAACTGGTAGCGCATGAAGCCGTCTTCGCCCGGGATCACCGATCCGGTGCGCGAGGCGGCGGGGCGGACCAGCTTGACCGCCGTACCCAACGTGCCGCCGGGCACTTCGAGCGCGCCGACCAGCACCGCCAGCATGGTGCGCGCCCAGACACACTGGTAAGCACCCCAGCCGGAGTTCACGGACTTGCCGAGCATCACCGCAACCGGGCGGTGGGGCAGGGTCACACCTTCGATATCGACGGTCTCGCCGATGCAGGCATGGGCGACATATTCATCGGCCACCCGGCGGATGGTTTCGGCCGGAATTTCGCATTCCTCGGCGGCCCAGTCCGGATTATAGCGCTCCATATGATCGAGCATGAGCTGGAAGGCTGGCTTGGCCTCGGCCTTCTTGTGCTCGAACTTCTCGTTTTCGGCGCCGTGTTCCTCGCCGGCGATCTCGTAAGTCCCGGTGAGCGCCGGGTCCTTGATCTCGGCATCGAAGGGCTTGGCCTTCTTGTCGCCGGCATCCCAGATCAGCGGCTTTCCCGTGGCCGGGTCGCGCATGAACCAACCGTTGGGGCCAACGAGATAAGGCGATGCGGTGCGGTCCTTGAGGTAGGGGATGTCGCAGGTTTCCTCAAAGCCGCGCTCATGGATGATGCGGTGGATGATGGCGTAAAGGAAGGCGCTGTCGGTCTTGGGCTTGATCGGCACCCATTCGGCGGAGACCGCGCCGGTGATCGAGAGGTGCGGTTCGACCTGCACGCGCTTGGCACCGCGGGCCCGGGCATCGGCCTCGCGCCAGATGCCGACGACGCCCGAGGACGCCTCGGTGTTGGCGCCGCAATTGATGATGTAGTTCACCCGCGGCGTGTCGGGCGAGACGATGAAGGCGCGGTGCCAAAGCTCGCCGTAAAGGTGTTCGGAGTGGTAGCACTTGACGCCCTGTCCGGCGCCGTAACCGCCATCGATCGGCCCCCAGGCGCCCATGAAGGCGGGGAAGGTGCCCATGTACTGAACCGGGGTGCCGCCGCCGCCGGTGGAGGTGGCGAGCCGCGGAAAGCCTTCCTCGTTCAGAACGCCCTTGGCGCGGATCTCGCGCATCTTGTCGCCGACGATCTTGAACGCGTCCTCCCAGGAGATCGGCACGAATTTCGGATCTTCGTTGCGGCCCTTCTTGGGATTCGTCCGCTTCATCGGCTGTTTGACGCGGTTGGGATTATACGTCTTCTGGATCAGCCCGTAGGCCTTGACGCAGACACGGCCGCCGCCGGGGTGCTCATCCTCGATGTCGAAGTTGGAAACGATGCGCGTCGCCACGCCGTCCTCGACATCGACCTTCATCAGATCGGGGCCGGCGACGCACTGGTTGCAGTAGATCGGAACCTGCTTCTTCGACTTCGCTGCCTTGGTCTTGGCCATCGCTGGTTGCTCCTGATGAGAGACCTTGTGCCGGGTCATTTGTTTCGGGCTATGGAAACCAAGACGCCGGCTGTGCCAGATCGCTACGGGTCTACGTCGTGCAAACGCCTTCGGCGTTTGAACCCCTCACCCTAACCCTCTCTCCCAAGGGGAGGGGGAACTGATGACGGGCTCGTTGGTACTCCTTCTCCCCTTGGGGTGAGGGTCGGGGTGAGGGGGCTTCTGATCGTGTGCCATAGCTCATCCGCCCGCCTTGAACTTCTCCGCCTTTTTCTTCAGGCGCTCGCCCTGCTTGCCCTTGTTGATGACGAAGCGGACATGCTTGGCGCGGCCGACCTGTTCGAGGTCGTCATGGGCCTCGATCTCGAAGGTGATGCGCGGGCCCTCGACCTCGACGACCTTGGCCGTGACGGCGACATTCATGCCGAGCAGGGTTGCGCCCATATGGTCGAGCGAGACATGCGCGCCGACCGAATCCTCATCGCCCTCGGCGTGCTTCATGATGAGGTTGCGGCTGGTGCGCTCCATGTCGCGCAGGAGGTGGGGCGTGGAGAAGATGCGCAGCTCCTCGCCCATGAAGTCGATGGTGCGCTCACGGTCGATCTCGAAACGCTCGGTATGGGTTTCGCCTGCCTTCAATGTGTCCTTCACTGATGCTCTCCGCTTGCGGGGATTGTCACGCGTTGGCTTTTGCGCGCGGCGCTGATGCCTTGGCTGAGCCCTCACCGCCATAGGTCGCGCGCAGTTCGTTCTTGAGGATCTTGTTCATGGCGCTCTTGGGCAGCTCGCCCAGGAAGACGTAGCGGCGCGGGATCTTGTAGCCGCCGATATGAGCGCGGCAATGGGCGATCAGATCCTCCTCGCCGAGCGTGGCGCCCGGCACCGGCACGACGGCCGCCAGCAGCGCCTCGCCATATTTGTCGTCGGGCACGCCGACAACGGCGCATTCGTGAACCTGTTCGTGCTTGTAGAGCGCCGCCTCGACCTCGGAGGTATAGACGTTCTCGCCGCCGGTGATGACCATATCCTTCATGCGGTCGAGCAGGTAGACGAAACCCGCCTCGTCCATGCGCGCGACGTCACCGGTGTGGAACCAGCCGTCGCGGAAGGCCTCGCTCGTCTCCTTTGGACGCTTGAGGTAGCCGTTGGTGGAGCCGTTGGGCGCACGCACGACAATCTCGCCCGGCTCGCCCGGTGGAACGGCGTTCCCGTCAGCATCGCAGATTTCCATTTCCACCATCGGCACCGGCTGGCCGCAGCTGCGCAACTGGTCAAGCTCGCCGGTCTCGATTGCCCGGATGTGGTCCTCATGCGCCATCATGGTGAGGATCGGTGCGGTCTCGGTGAGGCCATAGCCCTGGATCACCTCCACGCCCTCGTAAGCCTTGATCATGCGCTCGATCCACACCGCGTCCATCGGCGAGGAGCCGTAGAAAAGCGCGCGCAGCTTGGAAAGATCGTAGGTGGCGAAGTCGGGTTCCTGCAGCGTCATGATGACCATGGTCGGTGTCAGCATGAGCTGGGTGACGCCCAGGTCCTGGATCGCGGTCAGCGCCGCCTTGCCGGAGAATTGCGGCAGAAAGGCATGCGCGCCGCCGGCCAGCGTGTAGGTGGTGCCGAAGAGATCGGCGGAATGAAACATCGGCGCGACGTGGAGATAAACGTCGTGCCGATTGGGACGCATCGCAAAAGCCGTCTGCAGGCCGTTGGCGATCACATTGCGATGCGAGAGGCGCACGCCTTTGGAGCGTCCCGTCGTGCCGCCGGTGTAGAGCAGGATCGCGTCCTCATCCTCGCTCTTGGGCTGGTGCATCGCCGCCGGCTCGGCGCTCTCAAGCAATTGGTCGTAGGATTTGCCCGGCGATTTTCCAGGGGCTTCGGAGTCGGGGGTGACCAGCCAAAGCGGATCGCCGGCCCAAGGCTTCAGCTCGTCGTCGGCGATCAGCCCTGCGAAGAAATCCTCCACGACCACCAGCTCGCACTCGGCGTTGTCGAAGATATAAGCGAGCTCGGCCGGCGCCAGGCGGTAGTTGCCCGGCACCGGGATCGCGCCCATCCAATAGCCGGCATGCATCAGCTCGGCCTGGCGGAAGCTGTTGCGGGCGATAATGCCGAACCGGTCGCCGCGCGTGACGCCGAGCGACTGCAGCATCCCGGCGGCGCGTCGAACCCGGTCCATGAACTGGGTCCAGGTGAACGTGCCTTCCGGATCGACAATCGCCGGACGGGCGCCGGAAATCTGCTCGGCGCGGATCATCATCGAAGTAAGGGTCAACATGGCCCAGGCCCCCAAAAGCGCGCGCGGTCGCACCGCGGCCCAATTTCTTCCAGAGGGACCGATGATCGGTCGAATCGGCCCACAAAAACAAGGCCGTCGAAACAAAGAAATACGCCGCCGGTTGTGCCCATCGGAGACCGTCGTCGTTGGATAAAGTGAAACAAATTATGTCCGTTGAAATTAGAATGCTGTATCATAATATCGAAGTCAAGTGACCTTGCCGGAGAGTTCCGCCCGTGCCGGCCGTGAACGCAATCGACCAATATGACCGACAACTGGACGGCCTGCAGGATTCTCTGACATTGCGGGCCAAGTCGTTGATCGTGACCGTGCTGGGCGACGTCGTCGAGGCGCATGGCGGGGGGCTTTGGCTGGGTAATCTGATCGCCCTGGTGGCGCCCTTTGGCGTCAACGAACGGTTGGTGCGGACCAGCGTTCTGCGGCTCTCGCGCGAAGGCTGGCTCAGCGCGCGTCAGATCGGTCGGCGCAGCTACTACGAGCTGACGCCCGTCGGACGCCAGCGTATCCGCGACAGCGGTCGGCGGATCTATGCCGGCCCGCGAACGATTTGGGACGGGCGCTGGCACCTGGTGCTGACCGGGCTGGGCGAGATCGGCGAGGGGCTGCGCGCGCGCCTGCGCCGCGAGTTGCGCTGGCTCGGGTTCGGGGCGCTGGGACCCAATATATTCGCCCATCCGCAGGCCGATCTGGAGGCGTTGCTCAACGTTCTGGAGGCACTTGCGCTGCGTAACGAGGTGGTGGTGATGCGGGGCCGGACCGAGGCGCTGGCGGGTATCGCACCGTCGCACGAACTCCTTGGCAGAGCTTTTGATTTACGCAATATTTCAGAGGCTTATAGGTATTTTCTCGGTCGATTTATGCCCTTCCGTGACCTTTCGAACTGGACCAAGATCGAGCCAGCATCGGCGTTCCGGCTGCGCATTCTGATGAGCCACGAATTCCGGCGTGTCCGCCTGCGCGACCCGGCGCTGCCGGCCGAATTATTGGCAAAGAAATGGGTCGGCGGAGACGCGTGGACGCTCGCCCGCGAGCTCTATGAGGCGCTGCTGGAGGCGTCCGATGCGCATCTGCGGGCGGTCGCGGAGACCGATACCGGTCGGCTGCCCGAGCCGCCCGCTGCCTACTACGATCGGTTTGGCGGCGTGGGGCCGCGGGCACGCGTAAAGTCTGGCGGCGCGAAATGATCGGAAAATTACCGATTTTGCAATAATTTTGCCTGATTCTAGCGGCACCTTCCGGCCTTTCGAGGTCATGGACAGCGGCACAATTTGCCGCCATAGTCCGCTCCCCCGCGCGCCGTTAACCATGTTTGTTCGATGCGCCGCGACAGCAAATGAGGAACGAATGACCACGACTCTCGTAACACACGCGCCCCGTCATTTGCGCGCTTCAGGTTATTCGCGCGCCAAGCGCGGTGTCCCTGCGATTCGAGTTGGCGCGATTGCGCTGGGCTTTCTGGCAGCATCCGGTCAGGCCGGCGCAGAAAGCAAAAGCTTCAACCCCGGCACGATCGCAACGCCGCCGATGGATTCGGCAGCGAAGTACATTCCCTACATGCAAAAATGGCGCGGCGACAGTCCCGCCCTGCTGGCCCGCCGCTGGGGCCGCTTCGAGGCGATGGTCAAGAACAACGACCTGCGCCGCGACAAGGAAAAGCGCGCGTTCCTGCTGGCGCCGCGCGAGGAGTTCGCGCGCACCCGCGACCCGGCGCGCGTCTACGCCCATGATTGGCTGGGGATCGGCTATGGCGTGACGATTTCCGGGCCCCATATCGTCGGGCGCATGACCACCGAGATCGACGTGAAGCCCGGCGACAAGGTGCTGGAGATCGGCACCGGGTCCGGCTACCAGTCCTCGCTCCTCAGCTACCTGACGGACAAGGTCTACACGATCGAGATCATCCCGCCGCTGGCCAAGAAGACCAATTCGATCTACAGCCGCCTATCCAAGGGCAAGCACAAGGAATACGGCAACATCCGCCGCAAGGCCGCCGACGGCTATTACGGCTGGCCCGAGCATGCGCCGTTCGACAAGATCATCGTTACCGCCGGTATCGACCATTTGCCGCAGCCGCTGCTGAAGCAGCTCGCCGTGGGTGGAACCATGGTCATTCCCGTTGGACCTCCGGGCTCGCAGTCGCTGTTGAAGATCACCAAAGTTCGCAGCGAATCGGGCAAGATCCGCATCCGCCGCCACGACATCTATGCCAGTGATCCCAGCCGGGCCGGCGGCCGCCGTAAGAAAAAGGTCAGCTTCGTGGCCTTCACCAAATATTCCAAGCCGGGATCCGGCAAGACGGTCTCGCGTTGGGGTCGGAAGAAGACCAATTAGGCGGGCGGGACGGTAACGAAGCCGCCCGCATGGCCCGCAACGCGCGGCCGGGTCGGACAACGCCGATGCACATAATGGGGCTCAACCGGGCAGCAGCGCCGCGGATGCTAGTGCCGTGACCGCCGCCGGCACGCACGCGATGCCCGAGGGCGGGCGGCTCTCGGTTCCGTTCTATCTGACCGTGGGGCTGATCGCCGGCGCGATCATCGCCTACCAGATCGCGATTATGCGCATTTTCTCGATCGGGACCTGGGCGCATTTCGGCTCCTTCGTCGTCTCGATTGCGATGCTCGGTTTCGGCGTGATGAGCGCGGTGATGTGCATCGGCACCGGCATCTTCCAGCGTCGCTGGGGGGCGTTGGTGACGGCCGCGCTTCTAGCGTTCGGGCCGTTGATGGTGCTGGGCAACACGCTTGCCCAGGCATCCGGCTTCAACCCCATCGCCCTGGCCAGCGACCCGGAGCAGAAATTCAAGCTCTTCCACCTTTTCGTCTTCTATTTCATGCCGTTTCTGCCGGGCGCGCTGTTTCTGGGTCTCGTCTTCCTGCGCGGCCAGACGCAGTTCAACAAGGTCTACTTCGCCGATCTGGTCGGCTCGGGCCTATGCGGGCTGGCCTTTCTGGGGGGCACCTACCTGGTGGCGCCAGACTGGATCATCATGATCCCGGTGGCGATGTGGCTAGTCGGCGCGCTGATCTGGTTCGGCGCGGCGCGGCAGTTTGTTCCCGCGGGCCTCGCTCTCGCGCTGACGGCGGTCGCTGTGTTCATGACGGCAAGCTACGTCCAGATCGACGTCAACCAGTTCAAGGGCGTGTCGTACGCCCAGAAATTCCCCGACTCGAAACGGATCTACCGCGACTACGGGCCCTTCGGGTTTCTCGAGATATTCGCCAGCTCGTACTTCCATTTTGCGCCCGGGCTTTCCGACAACGCCGCCCTCAACCTCGAGCAGATGCCGAAGAACGCTTATCTCGGTCTCTATATCGACAGCGACGGGCCGATCGGGCTGATCAAGGATCTCTCAAAGGAGCAGTCGGCATATTTCGAATATCTGCCGATGTCGCTGCCCTATGCGTTGAAGAAAACGCCGGAGGTGTTTGTCGTGCAGCTCGGCGGCGGCATCTCCACCAAGGTCGCGCTGCACATGGGCGCCAAGCGCGTTGTGGTGGCCGAGGGCAACCCGGCGCTGCTGCGTGCGCTGCGCGATGCTCCGGCTATCCGGAAACTTACCGGTGATCCGTTGCGTGATAAACGCGTCACCGTGATCCCATATGACGGCCGGCTCTACGTGCGCGGCCAGCGCGGGCGTTTCGACGTGATCGATCTTTCGCTGTCCGATTCAACGGGGCTCAGCCATCCCGGCGGCTCCGCGATCCATGAAAAGTACAACTACACGATCGAGACGGTGCGCGCCTATATGCAGGCGCTGAAGCCGGGCGGCATTCTCTCGATTACTTTGTGGAACAAGGAAGACCCGCCCAAATCGGTGCCCAAGCTTTTTGCCACGGTGCTGAAGGCCGCGGCTGCCGAGCATGGCGGCAAGATCGCGGACAAGCTCTTCATCACCCATGTCTATCTCTCCACGGTGACGGTGCTTTACAAGCGCAACGGTTTCACGGCGGCCGACCTTGCCACCATGACGGAGGCGAATGACGATCTCTCCTTCGTGGCGCTCTACTATCCGGGGTTCAAATACGACGCCGCCGGCGCTGACAAGGTCTTTGAGGGATACCGCGCGAGCTACATCGACATTCCCGGCCGCAAGGTCGCCAAGGACCGCGCCAAGCGCCCGAACCTGTCGGCGACCAATCTTTACCGGCTGATGCTGCACCACATGATTGCCGGCCGTTTCGATCTGGTTCGCGAGAAATACGTCTTCGATACCCGTCCGCTGAACGACGACCGACCGTATTTCGCCGCCTATATCAAGGTTCACGAGATCCCGAAGTTCCTCAACCAGCTCGATTCGGTATCGGACGAGTGGGGCTATCTGCTGCTCTGGGCAACCCTGGTCATCGCCGCCATCTTCGGCGCGGTGTTGATGCTGGTCCCGGTGATCTGGGGCTGGCGCACGATCTTCTCACGACAACGTGGCAAGGCCGGGACGATCCTCTACTTCCTCTGCCTCGGCATCGGCTATATCATCGTCGAGGTCGGGCTCATCAGTAAATTCACACTTGCCCTGGCCAATCCGACGATTTCGGCGTCGGTGCTGATCACCGGCATGCTGTTGTTCTCGGGGCTCGGCAGTCTCTATGCCGGACGGTATATCGAGCGCTGCCGGACGATCATGCCGCGGGTCTTTGTCGGTATCGGTATCCTGCTGGCGCTGGGCGCGATGTTCTACGACGTGGCGCTCGATGCTATCGGAACGTGGCCCTACTGGACGCGGATAGGCGCATGCCTGCTGCTGCTTGCGCCGCCGGCTTTCCTGATGGGCTTTCCCTTTCCGACGGCGATGACCATGCTGGCGCGGCTTGGCAAGGAGCGGTTTTTCATATGGGCCTGGGGCATCAACGGTTCGTTCTCGGTGGTGGGCGCTGTTTCGGTGCCGCTGGTGGCGGTTCTGTTTGGCCAGTCGACGGTGATCCTCGCTGCCGCGGCGCTCTATCTCATAGCATTACCCGCTTTCTTTGCGGTTCTGCGGCCCCCCGAGGGCGCGGCCGCCGCCTGAGACATCCATGTCAATGATGCGTGGCCTTGCGGTGAGAGCCGTTGTCGTGGCCGCGCTGGCGGCTGCGAATACGCTGGCCGCGACGAGCGTGTTGGGCGAGGGCACGGCGCCCGTTGACGTCGCGGCGCGGAAGCGCTCAAAGCCCCGCGGCTTGCCGCGTTGCCAGGGTGCGCCGCAATGCCTGCCGAGTTTCATCGCGCGGCTGAAAAATGCTCCGTTTCCGATCCGCGCCAATGATGACGGTCAGGGCCGGCCCTTCTTTAACGATATCAAGCGTTCCAGTGGCAAGCGGTTCCGGATCACCAAGGACGGCAAGCGCTATCCGGAGGCCTTTCACTATTCCGATCCGAGCGTGCTGTTCCATGTCCCGCGCAGTTTCGATCGCGACAAGCCGTTCCGGGTCGTCGTCTATTTTCATGGCGACGAAAGCGTCCTGGAGCCCGACGTGGTCGGCGACAGCGGCCTGATCGAGCAGATCGACGCCTCGCACACCAATGTGATTCTGATCGCTCCGCAACTGGCCTATGCCGCGATCGACTCTCATCCAGGCAAGCTCATCCGGCCGGGCGGCTTGGCGCGCATGCTCGACGAGGCCTCCGGCATTCTCGCGCGGGCGCTCGGCCGCCGATTTGGGCGGCGCATGGCGCGCGCCCCCGTCGTCCTCGTTGCCTTCTCTGGCGGCTATCTGCCGCTCGCCAAGGCGCTTTCGACCAGCGACGGGGGCAGCCGTCTCGTCGAGCGGATCGAGGGCATCGTGCTGCTCGACGCAATTTATGGCGAGCTGCCGCTCATCGACGGCTGGCTCGAGGCACGATCCGGGCGGGTTTTCCTCGTTGGGCTCTACGGCAGGCAGTCGAGGCGGCGGACGCTCGATCTCTTCTCCCGCTGGGACGACCGGAGGATGACCTACAAGCAGCGGTTGCCGAGGCGTATCCAGCGGGGCACGGTCTCGCTCGCCCGGGTCAGGACCGACCATCCCGCAATCGTGAATGACGGGCCGCCGCGAGACCCGATTGCCGCGATACTCCGCCGACTGCCGCCGCCCTGACGCGGCCGTGATCTGAAGACTGTTGGGTGCGCGGCCCGCGCCGTCTAACATGTGCGCCAGAACGGGCCGTCAGGGCGGCCGGGGGGGCACATGCTTTTTTCGATCTACTGCATCGACAAGCCGGGCATGGCGGAGACGCGCAAGGCGGCGATGCCGGCGCATGTCGACTATCTCGCCAAGTCGCCCATCGTCGTGCGGATGTCGGGACCGTTGACCACCGATGACGGCGAGAACATCATCGGCAGCCTTTACATCGTCGAGGCGCCGGACCGCGCGGCGGTCGAAGCCTTCCAGCACGACGACCCGTTGGTCGCCGCAGATATCTGGGAGCGCGTCGAAGTGCGCGCCTTCGTCAAACGCCTCGACAATTGGGAATAGTGAATAACTGGGAATAGAACGGGAGGAGTGGGATCATGGATCTCGGGCTGAAGGGTAAGAATGCCGCGATCAGTGGGTCGAGCCAGGGCATAGGCTATGCGATCGCGCGGGCGCTGGCGGCCGAAGGCTGCAACGTGGCGCTCTCGGCGCGCGGCCAGGACCGTCTCGATCAGGCGGTCAAGGACATGGAGGATCTGGGCGTCAAGGCGGTTGGCATCCTCTGCGACCTTTCCACCGAGGACGGTTGCAAGGCCTTTATCGATGGCGCGGTCGAGGGGCTCGGGGGGCTCGATATCCTGGTCAACAATGTCGGCGGCATGATCCCCGGCAAGCTCGACACGCTGACCCAGGAGCAATGGAGTACAGTCCTCAACACGAACCTGATGGGCTATGTGTACACGACCAAATACGGCGTCCCGCATCTGAAGAACTCGCGCGCCGGGCGTATCCTCAATGTCTCGGGGATCAGCGGCACGCAGCTGCTGCCCGGCGCGCTGACCACGACAATCCCCAATACCGCGATCATCGGTTTCAGCAAGATCATGGCCAACGAGCTCGGCCCCGACGGCATCACCGTGAACAATATCTGCCCGGGCATGACTGCGACCGAATCCTGGGGGCCGCGCGCCGAGGCGATGGCGAAGGTCCGGGGGGTCACCGCCGATCAGTTCCGCAACGGTATGTCGGCGCAGACCATGCTGGGGCGCTGGGCCGAGCCGGGCGAGATCGGCGACATGGCCGCCTTCCTGGTCTCCGAGCGCAACAGCTACATGACCGGCACCACGGTCGAGGTCTGCGGCGGCTTCACGAAGTATATTTGACGCCGGGGGGGACGGTATTGTCCGTAAGGGCCTGAAACAGCCTCTGCTGAAGGACTCTATATTGGTGCCGGAGTGACGGTCTAGAGATGCCGGGATCTAGCCAGTGAAGGACTTGAAGTGCCGACCGATCCCGAGGTCCGCTTTGCACCCGAGCGCGTTGCAAAACACTGATTGAGTCTTTGACTGGTGCGCGATTCTGTCGCCGGGAAGATTGGCAACGAGGGAATCGGGCCATGATGGGTCGTCGGGAGCACGGACAAGGCCAGGCCAAGAGCGGACATTCGCGAGTAAGCGCACTGCCCGTTGCGCAAGCCGCGTGCGTACGCAGGGTCTGGTCTAAGCGGTGGCTATAAGCCGCTCGAGCGGCCCTTATGCACGGCCCTCGAAATGGCCGAAGACGGCATTCAGAAACGCAGCGCGCCGCTCCATGGCAACCGAATGGCTGCAATTGTGGAGCAGCAGCACATCGGCCTTGGGCAACTTCGGTTGAAGCGCAATCGAGCCGGTCTCCGCGGGGATCGGATCGTCTTCGGTACCGTGTAGCATCAGTACGGGGGCGGAGATGCGGGCCAGTGTCTCGTCATCGAGTACTGCCGCCGCGATATAGGTCTCGAAGGGCTGGTCGAACATCTCGTTGAAATAACGCTGGTACTCCTTCGACCCGACAACCTGCATGCGAAAGTCGAGATAGGCGTCGGTGATCAAGCTGTGATCGGCGATGAGCGCTTGCGCCGCCCGCCGCATCTCCTCGCGCGACGTGGGGCATCGCCAGACGTAATTGAGCGCCGGATTGACCGGCATAAGGGCGCCCATCGTGCCGGTCGTCAACACGCCGCTCACCCGGCTATCGAGCGAAGCGGCCTTGAGTACCAGCGCGCCGGCGAGGGAATGGCCGACGAGGCCGATATCCGTAGCACCGAGGTAATCGAGCGCCGTTCCTATCTGGCGGATCCAAAGGTCAAAATCGAAATACGGAGGTTCGGGCTTGCGGTCCGACAAGCCGAAGCCGATCAGGTCGATCGCCAAGACATGATAACGTGCGGCCAAATCATCCAATACCAGCTGCCAATTCCCAATCGAGGACGCTCCGGGCCCCGAACCGTGGACCATGAGCAGCGCGCGGCCGTCGCCTCCTTCGTAGGCGTTCATGCGCAGCCCTTCGAACGGGATCGAAACGCGGCGAAGTTTGGTGAATGGCGTTGCCGCGTCCGTCAAAGCGGTATCGCGATATTGTTGAGGACGCCGAAGCTGTCGAGCATGACGTCCCGGCAGCGGAATTTCACCCCGTGTTCGGTTTGGGTGACGATGTCTTCATAGGCCCCGACGGCGAAGGTCCGCGTCACGCCTTCCTCGGTGCTCTGAAAGATCGAGAAGCTGGAGGCCACGGCGACGTCGCCGTCGCTGCGCCGGCGCAAGCGCGGCGGCGAGGTAACGTGGCGGGTGTAGACGAACTCATAGGTCAGCGCGTCGCGCAGTGCTGTTACCCGATCGCGCATCATGCCCTGGCTATAGTAATAGACCAGGGGCGCGGTCAGCCCGAGTTCGACATTCTCCCGGCTCAGCACACGGTAGCAGCCGTCGGAGACGAACAACTCCGGCCATTGTTCGAGGTCGTTCCGGTCGATCGCCGACGTGTAGTCATCCAGAAGGTCGTTTATGTCCAGCACGTAGTTGGCCTCGACGCGCGCCGACGGGGCAATGTTTTCCAACTTGGTCATTGGCGGCCCTCCCCATCAAGGGACATAGCCTCGGCGTAACGTTTCCAGAACGCTCGCACGGCAACTTCGGTAGAAATGTTATCGGCGTCTTCCATCTCGCCGCGGCCGCCCATCTCGACAAAAGAGGAGTCGTGGGGCCGGCTGGATATGCCGGTCTGGACCATCCGTCCGGCTTCACCGTCCTCGGCCGAAATATATCCGGCCGGGCCGATGAAATTGGATTGGCGCAGCTTGCCTTCTACAGCCGTATCGTCGTCATCCTCAAAGGCAAAATAGGTCCAGAACAGTTCGAACTCGTTCTTACCCTTTGGCCGGATGGTACGCGTCTGGAAGGTGTTCGCGATCTGCCCCAGCATCAGATTGGGGAAGATGGACATGATCACGTTGGTGACATGATCGTCATAATCCGGCTTTACATCGAAAAGCGACGGATCGGCCAGGCGATAGTCTTCGCGATACTTATCGGTGCCGGCATACGCGGCCCGCGTCTCTTCCTTAACCTCGTCAATGTTCGCCAAGCGCAGGAAGCTGTGTCCACGCTCGACATCCAAGGTGACCCGGGCTGTCATGGTTGGGCGAGCGATACCGAACGTCGCATGAAAAAGATGAAGAAGCGCTCCATGATGGTCCTTCAGGTTCTCGACGTAGAGCTTCCAATTGCTGGGAATGCGCTGGCGGTAGTAGCCCAGAAGGCGCGGCTTCCGATCGAAAATACGATCGATCTGCGGGCGCATCTTGGGGCCGAGATAATCGAACAAAGGCCCGATCGTGAGCGAGAACGTTCCGAAGATAAGCCCGTTGTATTCCTCAACGCGCAACATCTTCAGCCCGTGGCTCTTCTTGTCAAAATCCTTGGGCATTCCGCCCTTGCCCCTGACCCCCTTTAGCAGGGGCAAGCCGAGCAGCTCGCCGGTCGTGCTGAAGCACCATTGGTGATACGCGCAAGTGTGCGACATCGCGTTGCCGCGCATACGCCTCACAATCTGCGCGCCGCGATGAGGGCAGCTATTTATGAAAGCCGCGAGGTTCCCGTCCCCATCCCGGTTTAGAACCACCTCAGTGCGGCCGACATAGGTGATGATGAAATCGCCGGGCTTTGGCACTTCGATCGCAAGGCCAAGATAGCACCAGGTCGGATCGAACACCCGTTCCTGCTCAAGCTGCTCGATGTTTTCGTCCATGAAAACCCGAAACGGGACGCGGGTAAAATCAGACGCTGGCCATTGGGTGGTCGCGGCGGTTTTCATGTTTGCCTCCGAGAGTTCGCGAGAGGAAATCGGTCATGGTGTCTCAATTGCGCACGCCTCATCGACGGGGCCTTTGGGGCATGAAGTCGACATAGGCCATGCCGCAAATCCAATCAGGTACAGCCTCATAGGCCACAATCTGCGCCGGAGCGCTGCCCATTGCGCCCATGAGTGCCAACCAGTTGAGGATTTCATGGGCGCCATGGCCGGCTTCGCGCTCGACCTCTTCATAGCTGAGGGCGGCGACGTAGGCTTCGTCGCCACGCTCGAGCGCTGCCAGGAACTCTCGGTCCCACTCGTCATTTACAAGCGGATGTTCGGCATTGGCCGGCCACTGATTCTCGCGGGCCATGCGAATCTCGTATTCGGCCAGATCCGTGTAGAGCCCAGGATCATTGGCGAGATAAGGGCGGCCTTCCGTTTGGAACCGCCTCATCCGCATCTGGAGGAACTCGTCATCCGGGTCGCTCGAGTCCGTCCAAAAAGGCGGCCAGTGCGACAGGCCTCCAGTCGCCAAAAATGCCACACGAAGATCTGATTGAAGGTCATGGACAGCTTTTCTCAGCGCACGCCCAAAAGCGACCGCGCGCGTGTACGGCATGAGTGGCGGGGAGAAGACGTTGAAATAGATCGGAATGACCGGGATGGGCTCCCCGAGATCCATGATCTTCCACGGCACCAGCAGATTGTTGCCGTATTCGATCGCGCCCATGCGGGCGACATCGAAGCCCTGGGCCACGCAGGATCGCAGGAGCGCCTCTGCCACATCCGGTTGCCCAGGGAATGTCTCCTGCCGGTCCAGACGAAGCGCCTCAAGCCAGATCTCGGCGGGACCCATGTGATGGTCGGCGACACCGATGGCCAGGGTCGGCAGGAGGTTGCGAAAGTGGTTCTCGAAATGATCGTCGAGGAGCGCGATGATTACGTCCGGCCGTGCGTCGATCATGCGGCGCCCCAGCCGAGCCGCTGCATGATCGAGACGTTGCTTGACGTCCTTGGGCGGCGCGTCGGGCCAGCCCAAAGCGCCAGGCGCGTGCGATATTCCGATTCCTGCGACTATCTCAGCCATATGGGCCTTCTTGCCTCTGCTCGGATGGACGCGTGAAGCGGCTGTCTGGCCCGCAAGAGATGCTATGGAGCCGCTGTGGGTTTGCGGACCTCTGCTTCGCGATAGAGCCCGAGCTTCCCCGGCCACCGATCACGTTAGAGGGCGGCAACCGCCTGGACCTCGACGAGGAACGGTTCCTGCACAAGCCGATCGACGATCAGCAGCGTGTTCGGTGGGTACCTGCCACTCGGGAACATCCCGGGAAACTCCCGCAGCCGGAAGGCCATGAAATTCTGGATGTCCTGGGAGTGCACCATATACGTGGTGAACTGGACGACGTTCTCGAACCCCGCGCCCGCCGACTTCAGGGCCGCTTCCAGATTACCGAACACCTGCCGACACTGAGCGTCGAAATCGCCCGCCCCGACGACGTTTCCGTCCTTGTCCGCAGACAACATCCCGGCGATGAACAGAAACTCCGAGCACTTCACACGGGTGATGTGGGAATACTGGCCCAGCGGCTCACCGAGCGTGTCTGGGTTGTAGATCTGCATGTTCATTGTTGTTTGGTGCCTCCTTATCGAACCTTAGGCCTCACTCACGCGCGTCGGCGCTCGGGGCCACCTCCGCTGCGGCGGCGCAGCCCCTCGACCAGGCGCTCCGCCGTATGGCTGAAATGTTCGTGGCACACCCGGCCCGCGGTCGCCGCATTGCCGTCCCTGAATGCCTTGAAGATGGCGTGGTGCTCTGCCTGTGCGATATCGTGCCGGGCTTCGTCGACGCCCATAAGGCGGCTGTAGCCAACCATGTCGGCGGCTGGTTTCGTTGCAAGCCTGCGCGTTACCTTATTCATTGCCACACGGCTTTCCCAACATGGCGCACTGTCGGACGAGCATAGTCTGATTCCAAAAGACCCGCCAATGTCCGCCGCATCATAAGCGGAAGTGAGGAGGATCGGGTGCTGATCTCCGCTTTGCGCCCAGGTACGGACATCCCGGCTCACAGCTTCAATGTCCGCTTATAGCCGAGGCTGTTGAAAAACTCTGTTGAGGCGGGAATCGGATCGTGATTCTTTTGTCCCGACGTGGTCGGGATGGGGGTTTTGTGATGATGGGCGAGCGGGTCGGAGCGCAGGATCGGCTGTTCTACG
>DATKZM010000015.1:0-20273 GCA_035527975.1 Alphaproteobacteria bacterium
ACTCATCGTGAATCGGAAGTAGAGCCAAACGGCTCGGCGGATAATGTCGGGGTGCAAGCGGTGGCGCCGGTACGAGATTTCCTGCACCCGCTGATCGTATCAGGCGAACACGCGATCATCAGTGAGCTAATTTGACAAGCCCCGCTCAGGACATTCATGCTCGCCTCAAGATTCCCGTGACAAAGCCGACTGGCGGGTATCGGATATGCCACCGGCGCGCAGCCCGACTGGCGGGCAATGCATCCCATGCCACGGCCAATCCGGTCACCGCGCTGACCGGGATATGAACTAACTTAGGGGGAGAGGACCAGACATGGCGGACATTCGGCTCGGCTTGATCATGCACGGCGTCACCGGGCGCATGGGCACGAATCAGCATCTCATCCGATCGATCCTGGCGATCCGCGATCAGGGCGGCGTCGTGCTCCAGAACGGCGACCGGGTGATGCCCGATCCCATCCTCGTCGGGCGCAACGCTGAGAAAGTTGGAGGACTGGCAAGGGCGCATGGGCTGACGCGCTGGACGACCGACCTCAACGCGGCCATCGCCGACCCCGAGGATACGCTTTTCTTCGATGCCGCCTCGACCCAGCTCCGCAAGGAAATCCTTCTGAGGGCGATCGCGGCGGGCAAGCACATCTATACCGAAAAGCCGATCGCCGAGTCCCTGGACGACGCGCTGGCACTTGTTCGCGCGGCAAAGGACAAAGGCATCAAGAGCGGCGTCGTCCACGACAAACTCTCGCTGCCGGGCCTGATGAAGCTCCGCATGCTGCGCGACACCGGCTTTTTCGGCCGCATTCTGTCGGTGCGCGGCGAGTTCGGCTATTGGGTCTTCGAGGGCGACTGGCAGGCCGCCCAGCGTCCGTCATGGAACTACCGGAAAGCCGACGGCGGCGGCATCATTCTCGACATGCTGTGCCACTGGCGCTACGTGCTCGATCACACCATCGCACCGGTCAAGGCGGTGAGCTGCTATGGCGCCAACCACATTCCCGAGCGCTGGGACGAGGACGGCAAGCGCTACGATGCCGATACCGATGACGCCGCCTACGCCACCTTCGAGCTTGAGGGCGGCATCGTTGCCCAAATTAATTCGTCCTGGTGCACGCGGGTAAAGCGCGACGATCTCGTCACGTTCCATGTCGACGGCACCCATGGTTCGGCGGTTGCGGGCCTGACCAAATGCGTCAGCCAGTCGCGGGTCAACACGCCGATGCCGGTATGGAACCCGGACGTGCCGCAAACCATGAAGTTCCACGACCACTGGCAGGACGTGCCGGATAACGCGCCGGCCGAGAACGGCTTCAAGATGCAGTGGGAGATGTTTATCCGCCATCTCTATGAGGACGGACCGTGGGAATACACGCTACTCTCGGGCGCCAGGGGCGTGCAGCTCGCCGAGCTCGGTCTCAAGAGCTGGGCCGAGCGCCGCTGGATGGATGTGCCGAAGCTGGATGAATAGGCGATGATCTCCGTCAATCTACCCACCGTCGAAGGCCGCATCGAAGCCTACGCGCTCTCCCAGCCGCTTGAGTTCCATCCGGTGACCAGCGATGGGCTGCCCCGCATCGCTTATGCCGCGGCGCATGTGGTCGCCGATCCGCTGGCGGACAACGACCCCTGGCTCGATACCGCGCTCGACTGGGAGGCGACGCTGGCCTACCGCGAGCACCTCTGGTCGCTGGGCCTTGGCGTGGCCGAAGCCATGGACACGGCCCAGCGCGGCATGGGGCTCGCCTGGCCGACCTCGCTCGAGCTGATCCAGCGCTCGGTGGCCGCCGCCAAGGCGCGCGGCGACGGCGCCTTGATCGCCTGCGGCGCCGGCACGGACCATCTGGCCCCCGGGCCGGACGTCACAATCGACGACGTCATCCGCGCATACGAAGAACAATGCGCAAGCGTCGAAGCCGCCGGCGGCCGCATCATCCTCATGGCGAGCCGCGCCCTCGCGGCGTGTGCCACGGGACCGGCCGACTACGAAAAAGTTTACGACCGCGTCCTCTCCCAGGTGAATGAGCCGGTGCTGATCCACTGGCTGGGCGAGATGTTCGACCCCGCGCTTGAGGGCTATTGGGGCGATGCCGACCACATGGCCGCGATGGACGCCTGCCTTGCCATCCTAGCCGACCACGCCGGCAAGATCGACGGCATCAAGATCTCGCTGCTCGACGACCAGAAGGAGATCGCCATGCGCCGGCGCCTGCCGCCCAGCGTGCGTATGTATACCGGCGACGACTTCAACTATCCGACCCTGATCGCCGGCGACGAGGAGGGTTTCTCGCACGCACTTCTGGGCATCTTCGATGCAATCGCGCCCGCCGCCAGCGCCGCGCTTCTGGCCATGGCCAAGCAGGACATGGACGGCTATTTCCGCATCTTCGAGCCAACTGTGCCGCTGTCGCGCCACATCTTCCAGGCGCCGACGCGCTTTTATAAGACCGGCGTCGTCTTCATGGCCTATCTGAACGGCCATCAGGACCATTTCACCATGGTCGGCGGCCAGGAGAGCACGCGCTCGACGCTCCATCTGGCCGAGCTCTTCCGCCTCGCCGACCGTGCCGGTCTGTTCTGCGACCCTGACGTTGCCGCCGAACGCATGGCCGCGGTGCTGGCCGTCCGCGGCATCGCCTGAACACCAGCGTCGATTAGGTCCATGCGCGATTTCAGCAACGACACCAGCCTTCTCTCGCTCAACACCGCGACCGTGGGTGCGCAATGGTCGCTCGAACAATGCATTGCCGGCTGCGAGCGGCACGGCATCGGCGGCATCGCGCCCTGGCGCGATAAGCTGGCCGAATGCGGTGTGACCAAGGCCGCCAGGCTGATCAGAGATGCGGGCCTGCGGGTCTCGGGTCTCTGCCGTGGCGGCATGTTTCCCGCCGCCACCGCGGCCGGCCGCGTGGCGGCGCTCGACGACAACCGCCAGGCCGTCGACAATGCCGCCGAGATCGATGCAGCGTGCCTTATCCTGGTGGTCGGCGGTCTGCCGCAAGGCTCCAAGGACATCGCTGGCGCCCGCGCGCAGGTCCAGGACGGCATCGCCGCCACGCTGGAGCACGCCCGCGCCGCCGGCATGCCACTGGCGATCGAACCGCTGCATCCGATGTATGCCGCCGACCGCGCCTGTGTGAACACGCTGAAGCAGGCCAACGATATGTGCGAGGCGCTGGGCGAGGGTGTCGGCGTGGCGGTCGACATCTATCACCTCTGGTGGGACCCCGACCTGGAGGCCGAGATCACCCGGGCCGGCGCGGCGGGCCGCATCCTTGCTTTTCATGTCTGCGACTGGCTAGTGCCGACCACCGACCTCCTGCTCGACCGCGGCATGATGGGCGACGGCGTGATCGACATTCCGCGCATCCGGCGCTGGGTGGAGGCAGCCGGCTTCGACGGCGCCTCGGAGGTTGAGATCTTCTCTGTGAACAACTGGTGGAACCGCGATGCGGACGAGGTCCTGAAGACTTGCATCGAACGCCATCAAACGGTGGTCTAGGCAGCCATGGCAGCGACGATCGGAGATATTGCGCCGGAAGCGCTGACGCGCTTTCGCCGCGGCACGGTGATCCCGGCCCACCCGCTCGCGCTCACGGCCCAGCGCAAACTCGATCCGCGCCGCCAACGTGCCCTCACCCGCTACTACATCGACGCCGGGGCCGGCGGCCTGGCGGTCGGCGTGCACACCACGCAGTTCGAGATCCGCGAGGCCGGCCTTTACGAGCCGGTCCTGGCGCTGGCCGCCGAAACCGCCGCCGACTGGATCAAGACGCCGCTCTTTCTGATCGCCGGTGTGGCCGGGCGTACCGAGCAGGCGCTGGTAGAAGCAAAGATCGCCGCGTCGCTCGGTTATCACGCCGTCCTCCTCAGCCTCGCCGCCTTCAAGGGCGCGGACGAGGACGAGATCGTGGCGCATTGCGCGGCCGTCGCAAAGGTCATGCCGCTCGTTGGGTTCTACCTCCAGCCGGCGGTGGGCGGCGTACTGCTGCCCTTCTCCTTTTGGCGCCGTTTCGCCGAGATCGAGAACGTGGTCGGCATCAAGATGGCGCCCTTCGACCGCTACCGGACGCTCGACGTGGTGCGCGGCGTGGTGGCCGCGGGCGCCGAGGATCGTATCGCGCTCTATACCGGCAACGACGACAACATCGTCGCCGACCTTCTTTCGCCCTACCGCCTCATACGCGACGACAACCCCGTCGACATTCGCATCCGAGGCGGACTGCTGGGGCACTGGAGCGTCTGGGTGCATTCGGTCGTGACGCTGCTCGACCGCATTCACGCGGCGGTCGAGGCGGACGACGCCTCCCAAGAGCTCCTCACCCTTGCCAGTCAGATCACCGACTGCAATGCCGCCTTCTTCGATGTCGCCAACGACTTCCGCGGCTGCATCGCCGGCATGCACGAGGTGCTGCACCGCCAGGGTTTGCTGGAGGGCATTTGGTGCCTCGATCCCGACGAGACGCTGAGCCCCGGCCAGGCAGAAGAGATCGCGCGGGTTTGCCGCGACTACCCGCATTTGAACGACGATGCATTTGTCGCGTCGAACCTGGAACGATGGATGTCGGCGTAAGGCCGGCCCCCTCGCCCGCCCGTCCCCGACGCGGCGTTGACGAAGGGCGTAGCCGGCCAAGTAAGGAGAGCTGAATGACCGCGAAAATCGGGGTTGAGACGGCTTGGCGCTGGAGCGCCATTGTCGGCGTCCATCTGGCTGTCGTCGTCATCTGGTATCTCGTCGTCAAGCTGGGCGACATTCCCAAATTCGTGATCGCCTCGCCGCACGCGACGCTGATGTCGCTGTTCGACACCTACCCCTGGTTCGACAATACCGTCGTCACGACGATCGAGATATTCGGCGGCTATTTCCTCGCCGTCGTGGTCGGGGTCGGCCTCGCCCTCGTCTTCTCCTGGTTCCGGACTGTCGAGAATTTGCTGATGCCGCTGGTCGTCAGCCTGAACATGATCCCCAAGGTCGCGCTGGGCCCGCTGATCATCGTGTGGTTCGACTACGGCCCGATGACCAACGCCGTCATCGCCTTTTCGATCAGCTTCCTGCCGATCCTGATCACCACGGCGCGCGGCCTGCGCGAGATCGAGCCGGACCTGATCGACCTGGTCAAGACGCTGAGGGCCACCCGTTGGCAGGTCTTCGTCAAAATCCAGCTTCCCGGCTCGCTGCCTTACATTTTCTCCGGCATGAAGGTGGCGGTCGTCCTCGCCGTCGCCGGCGCCGTTGTCGGCGAGTTCATCGCCTCGGATTCCGGGCTCGCCTATTTGATCGGCCAGGTCCAGGTCACGCTCGACACCGCCGCGATGATGATGGCGGTGCTGCTCATCACCCTGGTCGGCGTCGCGCTCTACCTGATCGTGTTGATCCTGGAGCGGGTCCTGGTCGTGCGCGACGCGCGGGTGGACGCCGTATGACAAACGGCGAGCCCTTCATCCGCCTCGACGGCGTAAGCAAGGTTTTCCGGTCGCGGAAGCAGGAGTTCCTGGCCGTGTCGGACGCCACCTTCGACGTGAACGAGGGCGAGCTGGTCTCGTTGGTCGGGCCGTCGGGCTGCGGCAAGACCACGCTCTTGAAGATCATTGCCGGCCTCTTCGACCACGACGGCGGCAGCGTTACCATCGGCGGGGCCGGCAGCGGCTTCGACCCGGCGCGCGATGTCGGCATGGTGTTCCAGGCGCCGCTGTTGCTGAAATGGCGGCGGGTCCTGGAGAACGTGTTGCTGCCCGCCGAAATCCTTGGCTTGCCGCTGAGGGAGGCCAAGGACCGCGCGGGCGAGCTGCTGAACATGGTCGGCCTGGCCGGCCACGAGCAGAAATATCCCTACGAGCTTTCCGGCGGTATGCAGCAACGCGCGGCCATTGCCCGCTCGCTGGTGCACGACCCCAAGCTGATCCTGATGGACGAGCCGTTCGGGGCCCTCGATGCGCTGACCCGGGA
Organism: Alphaproteobacteria bacterium; assembly: GCA_035527975.1. Lineage (GTDB taxonomy): Bacteria > Pseudomonadota > Alphaproteobacteria > JAPULJ01 > JAPULJ01 > DATKZM01. The sequence continues at coordinate 5,942 of DATKZM010000015.1, forward strand.
GAAGATGAACCTGGAACTCTTGCGTATTTGGGAGCAGAGCCGCAAGACTATCCTCTTCGTCACCCATGGCATCACCGAGGCCGTGTTTCTCGGCACCAAAGTCGTGGTGTTGACCGCGGGCCCGGCGCGCATGGCCGACCGGATCGAGATCGACCTGCCCCAGCCGCGCACGCTCGACATGAAAACCCACGAACGCTTCGGCACCTATACGCGCCGGATCTATGCGCTGCTCGGCATGGAATGAAGTGGCCGGCAGCCACATTCCGACAATTTGGCTGGAGCAACAACATGCTTGTCGGCTTCCGCCGGAACGCTTAGGCTTTTGTACCCGGTTGGTTACTCATCGGATCGCTTTTGGGACCGTTGCGGGCGGCGGCATCACCCAACGGCTCGTCATATGATGGGACGCGCACCAGATCGGACCCGCACACAAACCCGCCAAATATCAAACAGGAGAAGGGGCAGGACCATGATTGGGAGACACACTGTTTCAGCATTGGCTATCGCGGTGGCCGCAAGCGTCGGTCCAGGCTCGGCCGGCGCGGCCGAAAAGGTCGACTTCATTCTGAACTGGATCGCCGGCGGCGACCACGCGCCCTACTATTTCGCCAAGAAGTCGGGCTGGTACGAGAAGGCCGGCATCGACCTCAACATCCAGCAGGGCCGCGGCTCGGCCATGTCGTCGCGCCGCACCGGCGCCGGCAAGAACCCGATCGGTCTCGCCGATCTGGGCACCGCGCTGGTGACCATGGGCAAAGGCGCGAACATGGTCGCCGTGATGAACATCTACGCCAACTCGCCTTATGGCATGTACTGGCTGAAAAGCTCCGGCATCAAGGGCCCCAAGGACCTCGCCGGCAGGAAGATCGGCAATCCGCCATGGGACGCCGCGCGGCAAATGTGGCCGGCGCTGGCCAAGAAAGTCGGCGTGGACAGCAAAACGGTGAAGTGGGTGAACATCCAGCCCAATGCCAAGCTCGCCGCGCTCAAGGCCAAATCGATCGACGCCACCACGTCGTTCTACAACATCCACCACATCTTCAAGCGCCAGCTCGGCGCCGATATGGGCTTCTTTCCCTGGAAGAAGTACGGCATCAATCCATACGGCAACTCGATCATCGTCAACGCCGAGTATCTGGCGAAGAACCGCAAGACCGTCGCGGCCTTCGTCAAGGTCACCCAGCGGGCGTTTGAGGCCTGCGTCAAGACCCCCGATCCCTGCGTAACCGCACTGGTCGAGGCCAACAAGGGCCTGAAGTTCGCCAACGAGAAAGAGAACTGGGGCCTGGTGACCGAGCTGATGAGCGACAAGGTCTCGCGAGGTGTGGCGCTCGGCTATTTCGATCCGGGCCGCATGAAGGCCGATCACGCGCTGATCAACACCTATTTCAAGATGGACACCAAGTTCGACATCGAGAAGCGTTACACCAACGCCTTCCTCGACAAGTCGATCAAGATGCCGAAGATCAACCGCAAATCCGCGTTCGAATAGGAATATCCGCCGCCGCGGCGCGCCCCGCTTTATGCGCGGCCGCGGCGGCGTTCCGTCCTGATGGGCGAGACCCAAGACCTGACATACGACCAGACCTACGACGCCATCATCCTGGGAGCAGGCCATAACGGCCTGATCCTGCAAACCTATCTCGCCAAGGCCGGTCTCAGCACGCTGTCGGTCGAGCGGCGCGAGACCCCGGGCGGCGGCCTCGCGGCGCTGGAAGATCCGCGCCATCCCGGCCTCTTCCACAACACCCACGCCTTCTTCCTCCGCGCCATCACCACGATGCCCTGGTACCGCGACCTCGATCTCGAAGGCCACGGCGCCCGGATGATCGAGCCGGAGCTCAACGTCGCCATGCTCACCGGCGACGGCGGCGCGCTCGAGTGGTGGACCGACATCGAGCGAACCGTGGCCTCATTCGCCGCCATCAGCGACCGCGACGCGGCGACGCTCAAGCGCTGGTTCGAGGAGTTCGGCCCGGTGGTCGAGCACATACTGATACCGGAGGCGACCACGCCGCCGATACCACCGGCCGAACGCCGCGCGCTGTTGGAGAAAAGCCCCGAGGGGCGGCGGCTTCTGGAGGTCAGCGCGCTCTCGCCACTCGAATTCGTCCACCAGGAATTTGACAGCCCCGTCATCAAGGCAGGGCTTTTGTTCTTCAACGGCCTGCGCGAGGTCGATCTGCGCATCAAAGGCTTCGGCCACCATATCGCCTTCCTGCTCGCCAATCCCGCCAAGGCGCAGATGTCGGCCGGCGGCTCGGTCGCGCTCGGCTGCGCTCTCGCGGACGCGGCCCGCGCCGCCGGCGGCGAGATCGCGACTGGCACCACGCCGAAACGCCTGATCGTCGAGGGCGGGCGGGTCACGGGCGTTGAAACCACCGACGGGCGCCGCCTCGGCGCGCGGCATCTGGTGGCCTCCTCGCTCAACCCCCAGCAGACATTCCTCGGGCTGATCGACGACGACCTCCTGCCGGCAGACTGGCGGCGCAAGGCCGAGGCGTTCCGCTACAACCTGCTGGCACCGCTTTTCGCACTCAACCTGACGCTCAGCGAGCCGCCCCGCTATGCGGCCGCGGATCGCCGCGCCGAGCTCGCACAGCCCTTCATGACCATTCTCGGCCTCGACCATGTCGACCAGTTCGACGACATCGTCGCCCATCATGAAGCGGGGACGATCCCGCCCACCGTGATGTGGGGCACCTGCCCGACCCAGTTCGATGCGAGCCAGTCGCAGGACGGCAAGCACACCGCCTTCATGTGGGAAAAGCTGCCCTACGCGCTCGACGGCGATCCCGCCAACTGGGACGCCGCGAAGGACGCGCATGGCGAAGACATGCTGGATCTTTGGGCACGGCACGCGCCCAACCTCAAGGACGCGGTGCTCGACCGCTTCACCCGCAGCCCGCTCGATGTCGAGCGCGACTTCCCCAACATGCAGGCTGGCGACCTCCTGATCGGCGCCTTCAGTGACGGGCAGATCGGATATCACCGGCCGTTCGAGGGCGCCGGCGACTACCGGACGTGTTTCGAGGGCCTCTATCTCTGCGGTTCGGCCTCGCATCCGGGCGGCAATATCACCGGCCTGCCGGGCTATAACGCGGCGCAGACCATCTTCCACGACCTCGGTCTGTGCGGCGACTGGATCCCTCTCCCCGCCGCCCAGCGCATCGCCGAGCTGGCCGGCTGACCGGAGCGCCGGCGACGCTCAGCCGAGCTCCGGGCCGGCGATCGCGAAGAGCCGGCCGGGATCGTCGAAGCCCCCGTCGTGGTTCTGATACATGCGGAAAAACAGCCGCTGCTGCGCAAAGCCGCTGCCCTCGAGCCAGGCGAGGAACTCGCCTTGCGCGTCCGGCGCATCGAGATAGACCGGCCCCTCGATCCGCGGCAGCGCCGCGCGCGCCAGCGCCACCGCAACCGCCGCGTCCTCGGCGACGAGCGGCCCGATCTGATGCGCCTCCCGCCCCTCCCGGGCGAGCAGGTAGCCGGCAAGCTCGCCGCCGCGCCAGGCACCCTGCGGCGTGCCGGGAACCCGACCCAACAGATGACCCAGAAGCCGGCTCCGGTCGCCGCCGAAGACGCCGCGATCCATGGCGGCCAGCGCCGGGAGGTCGCTCTCCACCAGCGGCCGGATCGTCACAGCCGCCAAACCTTGCCGATCAAACGCCTCGGCCTCGGCTTGCTCGGCGCGATACCGTCCCAGCCGGTAGTGGTCGCGAAAGCCGATATGGCGATAGACCTCGCGGCCATCCGGCGTGGCATCAAGCCCGGGCACGCGGCCCGCCGCCGCCTGGCGCGCGACGACCGCGTTCATCAGCCGGGTCGCCAGGCCCTGGCGCCGGTACTCGGGATCGACCAGGACCATGCAAATCCAGGCGAAGGCGCCGTAAGGCAGGGCCATCGCTGTCGCCACTAGCGCATCGTCCGGCGCGATCAGCCCGGCGCCCTCGCCCGCCGCCAGCATGTAGTCCCAATCGGGCAGCGCCTGGTTCCAGCCGATCCGGGCCGACAGCGCGAACCCGGCCGCCGCATGCGCGGGCGTCAGATCGAGCTGGCGCAGCTTTGATAGCGCGTCGGCCCCACCGGCGTCCCCAACTCCGGCGTCCTGGGACATACTTAGAATTTGCCGTCGCGGCTGCCGTAACCGGTGGGTTTGCCGTAGCCGCTGCCGCCGCGCTGTAACCAGTCCGCCACCCAGTCGACCATCTTGAGCAGCGGCACCGTCGGATTGCCGAACAGGCGGGCGGCCTCGCCGGCATTGACCAACCAGCACCGGTCGGACTCGGTCTCGGCAAAGACCGGCGCCTTGCCGAACCGTTCGCCGAAGGCCAACGCCACCGCGCGCACGCTCACGGTCTCCGGCCCGGTGACGTTCAGCGGCGAGGCCGGCGTGGTGCAGTGCGCCAGGCACCGCAGGATGTGGCTGTTGGCGTCGCCTTGCCAGATCACATTGACGTTGCCGGTGGTCAGATCGATCGGCTCGCCGGCCAGCACCTTGCTGCCGATGTCATGCAGCACGCCGTAGCGCATGTCGATGGCGTAGTTGAGCCGGATATTGCGGCCCGGCGTGCCGTATTTTTCGGAGAAATGCTCGAAGATGCGCTCGCGGCCAAGGCAGCTCTGGGCGTATTCGCCGACGGGCTCCGGCGCATCCGCTTCGATCGATCCGCCCGCGGCCACCTGGCCGAAGCGATAGATATTGCCGCTGGAGAACACGACGATGCGGCTGCCGCGAAATACCTCTGCGGCGATCGCCGGCACCGCTACGTTCATCGCCCAGGTCAGCGACGGCGCGCCCGAGGTGCCGAACTTGCGGCCCGCCATGAAGATTACGTTGGGGCATTTCGGTAGCGCCGCTACCGCGTCCCGGTCCTCCAGGTCGCAGGTAATGGTTTCCACGTCCCAGCTCTCCAGCTTGGCCGCGACCGCCGGATCGGAAAACCGCGCCACGCCTATTACGCGCCGGTCGGGCACCGCCCGCTTGGCCATCCGCGCCAGGGTCGGTCCCATCTTGCCGCTGACGCCTAGGATCAGGATGTCGCCCTCGACGCTCTCCAGATCGCGCACGAGCGCGTCCGACGGCCGGGTCATGAACTCTTCGAGCTCTTCTTCGTCGGCGAAGCCCGTGAGCATGGCCCCCGGATCGGTGTTCGTCATAGTTTTTCCCATCAGGTCGTAAGGGGGTCTCGCGCGATCCGGCCCGTCGTCTCCAAACACGCCGCGACAAGACGTAATCATACCCCATTTCGCCACGCCAGACCCGCGGTGCCAAGGTTGTTCGTCCGCGTGTTTCCTGCCAATTTGCCAAACAGAAGCGATCAGAAACAATCAAAAGCGCATAGCAGGAGGGGACATGTCCGCGAGCGCGCCCAGGATCAAGACGACGGTCGTCGGGTCGTACCCGGTGCCCGACTGGCTCATCAACAATCCATCGGAGCAGGCGCTGGCGGATGCGACCCGGGTGGTGCTGCACACCCAGGAGCAGGCCGGCATCGACGTTATCTGCGACGGCGAGCTTTACCGCTTCGACCCCAGCCATCCCGAGACCAACGGCATGATCGAGTATTTCGTGCGGCCGATGACCGGGGTGACGACCGAGATCACCTTCGACGAGCTCACGAAGTATCGCGAGCAGGCCGGCATGCAATTTCGAACCCGCCCGCCGGGCGTGGTCGAGGGGCCGATCGGCGCGGGATATCTTGATCTGCCGGGTGCCTGCAAAGCCGCAAAATCGCTCACGGATGCAACCTTCAAGTTTACCCTCACCGGCCCGCACATGCTGGCCAAGACGCTGGTCGACCGGCACTACGGCGATCTGCCGTCGCTCGCCAATGCGATCGCCAATGTCCTTGCCGAGCAGGTGCGCCATCTGGACGCCGACATCGTGCAAGTCGACGAAGCCAATCTGCCCGGCAGCCCCGACGAATGGGAATGGGCCGCCGAGGCCATCAACCGCGTGCTCGACGCCGTGAACGGGACGCCGGCCGTGCATCTCTGCTTTGGGAACTACGGTGGACAGTCCGTGCAAAGCGGCAGTTGGGACCGCCTGATCCGCTATCTCAACGCCCTGCATGTCGATCATATCGTCATGGAGGTCGCGCATCGGCCGGCCGAGGAGCTGGCCGCCTTCCGGGATCTGAAGCCCGAGATCGGTGTCGGCATCGGCGTCGTCGATGTCAAGGCGACGGAAATCGAGAGCGCCGACGAGATCGCCCGCGCGATCGAGCGCGCCGAGACGCTGCTAGGCGCCGGCCGGGTGACCTACATCCATCCCGATTGCGGCTTCTGGATGCTGAAGCGATCGATCGCCGACGGGAAAATCCGAGCGCTCGCCGCGGGCCGCGATCTCTATGAGGGGCGGAGCGCGTATATCGCCGCCTGATTCACTGCCATCCCGACAAAGTCCCGTGCATCGCGATCGGCGCCATCAAGCGAGCGTCCAGCCCCTCGGCGCCCGGTCAGCCGGTGCTTTCCGCGACCACAGAATTGCGCAACACCCCGATACCACCAATCTCGATCTCAACCATGTCGCCGGGCGCCACCGGCCCGACGCCTGCGGGCGTGCCAGTCAGCAACACGTCGCCCGGCAGGAGCGTCATCGCCCGGCTGAGATAGGCAACAAGCTGGGCGACCGAGAATAGCAGATCGGAGGTGTTGATATGCTGGCGGCGCTCGCCGTTGAGCCGCGCCTCCAACTCGAGGTTGGTCGGGTCGAGGCCGGTCGCGATGATCGGGCCGATCGGGCAGAAGGTGTCGAACGACTTGCCGACCAACATTGTGCCCATCGCCATCTCGGCGAACTGGACGGTGCGCTCGCTGACATCGTTGCCACAGGTGTAGCCGAGCACTGCGTCGAGCGCATCGTCCTCGGAAAGATGGCGCGCCTTGCGTCCGATGATCGCGGTGAGCTCGCCCTCGAAGTGAACCACCGTGCTCCCGGTGGGATAGACAATTTCGTCATCGGGGCCGATTACTGCGGTCGTCGGCTTCATGAACAGCATCGGGATTTCGGGCGTCTTCTGGCCGGCCTCGGCGATGTGGGAGACGTAGTTGAGGCCGGCGCCGAACACGCGCGGGGCCTCGACCGGCGCCAGCAGCCGGACATCGTCGAGCGCGTCCACCTGGTCGGTCGTTTCCAGGGATTCGTAAGGCGATCCCCGCAGCCGTTTCAGTTGACCGTCCTCGGTCAAGACACCGTAGGTGGTGTCCTGGTCGATCCGGTAGCGGGCGATTTTCATATCACGGGTCCGCTTTCGGTTGGTTCAATCGATGGGATTGGCAAGGGCGACCGGGCGGCTCATACCGAGCCGAGCCCATGAAGCTGGTGAAGGATGCCGCACATACCGAGCTTGGGGCCGCCGCGCGCCTGATCTGCCGCTTGGCCCTGGGCCCCGGCCGGTTCTGACGCAAGGCCGTCGATGCGTTCTCGGGCGACACCCAGCCAGTGCTCGAGGCCGCTCTCGAACACGGCGCCGAACTGGTTGCGCCGCGCCGCCAGATCGCGTCGGTGAACGTCGAGGAAGCGCCCGAGCTCGGTGTTATAGGCCTCGCGGTCGCGCTCCCACAGCTCGATAAGCACCTTGTAGGCATTGACCGAGGCGTCGCGGCGCTCAAGCGCGCCCTCCATGCCCTGCTCGCGGGGCAGCGCGGCCAGGCGTGCGTACTCGCCCGGATCGTCGTCGACGGCACGGCCGAAATAGATGCGCGCATCGCCGCGCTCGGCGAGGCCGGCATTGCCCATGATCACCAATACCTCGAGCGCGTCGGTGCTGATCGTCCGGTGCAGGGTTCCCGGCGTGAACTGGACGTAGTTGCCGGCGACCAGAGGCACGGTGCGAAAGCCGTGCTCGGGGTCGTGTAGCTCAAGCGCGCCCGCGCCGCCGATCGTGTAGTAGCCTTCGTCCGTAAGGCCGTGGATATGGGCGCAACCGGACATCTTGCCGTCGGGCGCGGGCCGCTGATCGTAGACCCGCAAATGCGTGAGCCCGACGCCGCCGATGAATTCCGCGATCGCCGGGGTCGCCGTCATGACTGGGATCCCTCAATATAGTTCCGATAGAGTTCGTCGATGCCCGCCGCGGCCGCGTCGCCGTCATGAACGACCACGCGGAACCGAAACTCGGCGGTCTCGCCGATCGGCAGGCGCATTTGCCGGTCGCGGTAGTGGCCGACTGTGATCACGCCCCAGTCGGTAACGAACCACCAGGGCTTGCCACAATCAGGGTGGGGCATCACCGCGACGCCCGCATTGTTGCCGCCGCCAACCGGCCCACTATAGCCGACCCATTCGGCGTCCGAGCCGGTGATGATATGGGCATCGCCGTTGCCGCGCGAATCAAGCATCGCGCCACCCGCCTCGACCTTGATCGACTCGGCAACCCGCACGTTGAGGTAAGCATGGCGCGTGGGGCCGAGCACTAGATCCCACTCGGTCGGCGACACGCGCGAACGGACGTCAATGACGTAGTGTGACGCCGCCGCGGCAACATCGAGCATGCGCTCCTCGCGCGCGAGCACGCGGCCATCCCAAGCGGCCCATTCGGACGGCCCACGCCACTCGAGCGACTGGGTCACGCGGAACCGATCAGCGCCGACCGGTTCGCCGTTTGTCGCCGTCTCCATGATTGCGCCGGGGGCGCGGCCCTGGAAGGTCTCGTTGACATAGAGGTTGTAAGTATACTCCTCGTGTTTGCCCTCGGCCGCGGGCACAAGACAGTGAACGTGATCGCTGCCGATCCAGATCGAATGATGGTGGGGGTGGTCGGCCGGACTTTCGGAAGTCACCGCGAAGCCGCCGGGCGTGAATACCGGATAGAGGTAAGCGCGGAACTGGCCTTGGCTGAGACCGAAGACCTCGCGGCCACGCCAGCGAAGGATGCGCCGCCTGGTTCGCGCCCAGGCACCGGTCGGCAAATCGATCGCTTCGCGGTCGAGCTGGAAGTCGCTGCTGGTCATTGGCCCTTTCGACCTTCGGTCCTTGCGACAGATCCGGCGCCCACCTATGGCCCGATCAAACGGGTTAGTCCAAGGCTAAGGGCTGGCACGAAGGTTACCACCATTAACACGAAAATGAGCACGATCAGGAACGGCATCAGCGCCCGAAACACGTCCGTGATGTTGGCGCCGCCGACGCGCGCGGTAGCGAAGGCGAGCATCCCGAGCGGCGGGGTCAGCGAGCCGATCACCAAGTTCATCACGATAATCACGCCGAAATGGACCGGACTGATGCCGGCGGCGGTGATGATCGGGATGAAGATCGGCACCAGGATTACCATCGCTGCGATCATCTCCATGATCAGGCCAGTCAGCAGCAGGAAGACGTTGAGCAGCAGTAGGAGAATGAACGGGTCGGACGCGGCATCGGCCAGGCTCGCTGCGATCGTCTGGGGGATGCGTTCGGTTGCGAGCACCCACGCGAACGGCTTGGCCGCCGCGATGATGACCATTACCGCGACCGTATCGGAGAACGCCTCGCGGAATGCCGCGACCAGGTTGCGCCCGGTCATCCGCCGATAGATCAGAAGCCCGCAGATGAGCGCGTAGAACACCGCGATCGCGCCTGCCTCAGAGGCGGTGAAGACGCCAAAGCGCACGCCGCCGACGATCAGCGCCGGCAGCAAAAGCGCCGGCACCGCAACCACCGCCGAGGTTATGCGCTGTCGCCCGGTCGAACGCTCGGTATCGGCGCCGAACCCGCGCTTGACCGCGACGACATGAACGGTCGCGGCCAACGCCAGCGCGAGCAGGATCCCGGGCACGATCGAGGCGACGAAGAGCGCCCCGACGGAGGTCTGCGCGAGCGCCCCGTAAACGATGAGCCCAAGACTCGGCGGAATCAGGTTGGCGAGCACGCCCCCCGAGGCGGTCAGCGCGCAGCTGAAGGCGCGCGAATAGCCGTGCTTTTCCATCTCCGGGACCAGTGATTTCGCGATCGCTGCGGCATCCGCCATCGACGACCCCGAGACGCCGGCCAACATCGTGTTTGTCAGCACGTTGACGTGGCCGAGCCCGCCGCGCAGATGGCCGACCAACCGGGTTGCAAACTCGATCAGTCGCTCGGTGATGCCGCCTACATTCATCATTGCCGCGGCCAGGATGAAGAACGGAATCGACAGCAGGATGAAGGAATCGAGCGCCGCGGTCATGTTCTGTGAAATCGTCAGCAGCAGCAGATCGCCGGTCGGCGCGAATGCCGCGAACGCCCCGAATGCCAGGCTGAAGGCGACCGGCACACCCGCGAGGATCAAAACAAGCGCGAAGACGACCAGCACCAACGCCGTATTGTCTGTGCCGATGAACTCGGCTCCGAAATGCCGGTAGGCCAGGTAGAGTGCGAGGCCGGCGAGGACCGCCGCAATGCCGCCCAACGGCAGGGAAGAGCCCTCGATCCGCTGTCGCCCGAGATAGAAAAGCGTCAGCGCGCCGCCAACCGGGACCGCCGCGTAAAGATAGAGGAACGGCCATTCCATCGCGGGCGACACGTAGGTCGACCGGCTCACCAGATCGCTGCCATGGACCACCAACATGATCGCCGTGGCGGCGGTCACCATCTTGATGAGGAAATCGTGGAATGGCCGCCAGCGCTCCGGCAGGCGGCGCGAGACGATGTCGATCGCGATATGCGACTTGCGGTGAACGCCGATCGCCATGCCGACGAAGACCAGCCACACGAAGGCCCAGCGCGCGACCTCCTCGGGCCAGCTCAGCGAGGCGTTCTCGACATAGCGGAAGTAGACTTGCGTTACGGCGACCACGGTGGTGCCGGCCAAAAGCACGATGCAGCCAATCTCAAGCAGCGCATCCAAGCTCCGCGCGCTGGCACGAAGTGCGGCGTAGCGCGGGACCGCCTGAAGCCGCGCCGCGCCCACCGCGTCTTCCGACGCGGCACCGTCGCGTTGATTGTCAGCGTCGGTCATTCGAGCGATCGGATCACTTCCCGGCCGACGAACGCTGCTGGCGCAGACATTGTCAGCCGGGAGTTGAGAGTTGGAACGCGATCAGCGCAGGGCGCGGATCTTGGCGATCATGGCCGCCGTGGCGGCGCTCTTCTTGCCGAACTCCGCGAACAGCGGATCGGTCGCCCCGACCCATCGCTTCTTTTCCGCATCGCTCAGGGTATGAACGGTGACGCCGACCTTTTTCAGGTCACCAAGTGCCGACTCGGCGTTGGCGCGGTTCTGCTTGCGCTGCTCGGCAAACGCCAGCTTCGCCGACGACCGCACGAGCTCCTGGAGGTCGGCCGGCAGGGCATCGAGCCATTTCGCATTGACGCGGATCGCCTTGGGCAGGAACCAGTGATAGGCGAGTGTCAGATGCTTGGCTTGCTCGTGCCATTTGTAGCCGCGGATCGAGAAGAAATCAGCCTCGAGCCCCGCGATCACGCCGGTGGAGAGCGAGTTGTACTGCTGGGCGTAAGGGAGCGGCGTTGGATTGGCGCCGAGCTTCCGCCAGAAATCGATCCATATTTTGATCTCAGGCACCCGCATCTTGAGACCCTTCAACTCACCAAGCGAGGTCACCGGGCGCTTGGAAAGCAGGTGTCGGAAGCCGGCCTCGCCGTAGGCGACGAACTCGACCCCGGTCTTCTGCCGGGCAATCTTCGAAATCTGGTCGCCGAGCGGGCCCTGGAGCACTTTGTCGACGTGGGCTTCGTTGGCATAGATGAAGCCGGGGGCACCGCCGAAGGGCGCGATCTCGGGCGCCACCGCCTCCTCGGTATCGGGGCCGCCGGCGGTGGCATGAATTGTGCCGATGCGGCTGCCTTCGATGAGCTGGGTGTAGCTGCCGAGCTGTCCTGCCGGGAAGTGCTGGGGCTCGATCCGGCCGCCGCTCTTCGCCTTAATGGTTTTGGCCCATTGGTCGAAGGCCTGGGTGAGCGGTGAGCCGATCGCCTCGGCGTGGCCGATACGGAACTTGATGGCGGCAGCGTTTGCCGAACGAATGTAAGGTGCCGCCACCGTTGTGGCCACCGCGACACTCGCCAAGCTGCCTTTCACGAACCTGCGTCGCGTGACCTTATACCCGAGTTCCAATGATTTTTTCATCCGATTTCCCCAATATAACTTTCGTTGTAACGTCGATCTTGCCCAAACGATGCCCGCAACGCAACGGGTGACATCCTAATGCTGCTAGATAGTTTGATAGGGCGGCATCCGCGCTGTGGATCCACAAGCAAACGCAGGTGGCAGCCGGCGCCAACAAGGAGGCACCCCATGTCACAGAGAGTTCGGCGTAAATGCGCAAGCGCCGATCTGACCTGCGCCCCTAACCGAGTACAAGTGTTTAAGTGAGAGATATTGATAGCTGGGTGGCGGATTGTGGCTGCTTTTGCCAGACCGACAATGTCTGCTTCTGGCTGAGGCTGTTAAAAAGCTATTTTGAGGCGCCCGAGACGCAAGATCGATTCTCATTGTGAGCGCCCGGCGCACGAATGATTCGCACCAACCCGCCTCCCGATTCGATTATTGCGCTGAAGGCTTATGGCGGGGAGTTTTTCAACAGCCTCAGCCAGAAGCGGACATACAAACGTCAACTGCAATGCGGCGGAATTCGATGCCGGCGGTTTTGGCCGACGGCCATTTCGGATCCAGATGCTGGAAACGCATGATTCCCGCGCAACTGTCAATCCAGCGGCTTGAGGTCCGGTTCAAGCCTGCGGGCAAGGGCAAAAGCGAGCATTATTGCGATCAAAGTGATGACCAAAAAAAGTATGTGAGTGCCGACTATGCCAAAGGCCCACTGCGCCAGCGTTGCGAAGTATCGATTAATCCCGCCCGGCAGCGCGACGATCATGAGCAGGCTAAACTGAAAGGCAGCAAAACGTGGCGTCACCAACCGCCCGATTAGGGCGACTAAGGCAATGAAGAACGCGCCGCGAGCGAAACTAAGAACCAAATAGGCGACGACAGGCGGAGCCAATGCCGGTGCTGTCAGCGCGGCGATGGTGTTGGCCAGAATGGCTAACAGGATGAGCAGAAGCGCAGCAACAAAACCTCGGATTGGCGAAAGCCAAAACGCCAAGGCGCCACCGGAAAGCAAGCCAACTGCGTTTAAGACCGCGGCTGCAGTATTAAACGATATCAATTCGTTGGCCAGGGCCATGTTAGGATACAAAGAATATATGGTCCGCATCCCGGCCCATTGGTTCGCACCATTGCCGAGTAGCAGCACGAGAAGGGCCAACAAAGCGATTGGTCCATAGCGCTCAAAAAAATCGATTACGGGGCAGATGAACACGCCGTAGAGCCATGCCGTCAGCCGCAGACCGCCGGTCGAAAGGTTAATCCCACTTCCAGACAGCCGCTGCACGCGAGGCAAGTTCAGAGGGCGACTGTTATCTGTATCCTTGCCCGGCAAGAGCCACAGACCGATCCAACCGGCGGCAAGAAAACCTGTTGCAAGCCAAAGGGTTGGGATCGTGAGTCCACGTCCGGCGACGTTGAGATCTCCGCCGCCTTTGGTGACAACCAACAGGGCTATGACCGGCACTATGGTTCCGGCATACTGGCCCACTGCCAAGATACCCTGGGTCCGGCTCGCCGGTTGCGCAGACCGCAAACCGTCGACCACGGCAAAAAGGCAGCCCGCCACTATCATTGCAGCGACCAGCACGCCCAGATAGACCGGCGAAGGGGACACCCCTGGCGAAGGCATGAGTAATCCGACGGCGATTGCTAATACTGCCAAAGTCGGGAGCAAGCCGGTGATCCATCCGCGACGACGATCAAATTGCCCTAATCGCGGTGCACTATGGGCGTCCAGAATTGGTGCGCAGAGAAGACGGGCTAAAATCGCGGGCCCTATTGCGACAAATGATGTGCCGAGGAACTGGTCGATGGTCGTTGCGCCCGGCAAAAAGTTCAAGCTAGAAGCGGCGACCGATGCGGGCGCGCCCGTGGCCATGCCAAGGAATGCAAATGCGGCGAAACGCATTGCGGTCTCTCGCCCAGTGGCGGGAGAGCCGGCCAAGACTTTTTCACGGCCATTCATGTCGACCTCGCAATCGATTCAGTGGCTGGGCCCAGTTTCATCTTCATGGTCTTGTTGTCCATTTCTCATGTGATCGTGTCGCGATTGGGACTGCAAACGCCCAACCTCGGGGATCGAACGGACTATGAAGCAGGATACCGGGTGCGTCAGTGACTCGAGTCACAAGGGACCAAGATGCGACTAGGCTTGGATGTCCGCTTCTAGCCAAAAGCTGACATTCGCACGTCGTCTTCTTGCCGGAAATCCTGTGCACTGTGTGGAGCGCTCGGTTCTCCTGCCCTTTTATTTGCCCCGGTGACCGGGGTCACTGCGACAATGACGAGCTTCCTGTATCTCTGGGCCA
>DATKZM010000016.1:0-30997 GCA_035527975.1 Alphaproteobacteria bacterium
TGGAGGCAGTTCGGAAAATCCGGCGGGTCCCCGAGCGCACTCCGCAGAGCCGCAAGGTCGCCCGCGCGATAGGCGCCGTCGACGGCCTGGAACTGCTTGTGGATTTCGTCGCGGTCACGAGACATCGGCCTGTCGCTAACCAGCAAGAGTTGGGAACTCGTCAGAACGGCGGGCGCGGGGCGTTCGATCGCACCCTGCCGCCTGTGGATAAGCAGGAAAGATATGGACGGCGGGTCTACGGATCGTTAATGTTGCATGTTTGTTCTATTCGACATTGACAATTTGCGGCGTGCAACAATGAAGCTCTATTCCGGACCGCTTAGCCTGTTCTCGCGCAAGGTCGAGATCGCGCTCGCCGAAAAGGGTATCTCTTTCGACCGCGTGATGGTCCCGTTCAGCCAGGCGGAGGGCTATTTCCCCAAGCATCCCGACGTGCTGTCCGCCAATCCGAAGGGCCAGGTTCCGGTTTTGGAGGATGGTGATCTGACATTGTTTGATTCGACAGTGATCAACGAATATCTCGACGAAGCTTACCCCGATCCGCCGTTGCTGCCGACCGCACCAGAGCCGCGGGCGCGCTGCCGGTTGCTGGAGTTGGCCGCCGACGAGATTTTGCTGCCGATGATTGCGCGCCTGATGTATCGCACCGAGCCGGCCGACCCCGATCCCGCCCGTCAACGC
The DNA here is from genome assembly GCA_035527975.1 of Alphaproteobacteria bacterium. Lineage (GTDB taxonomy): Bacteria > Pseudomonadota > Alphaproteobacteria > JAPULJ01 > JAPULJ01 > DATKZM01. Next base: position 682 of record DATKZM010000016.1, read on the forward strand.
GAGCGCGAGGCCGACGGAGAACGCGCCGAATCCGTGATCGAGGCGTATTACGGCACGATGGAGGGCCACCTCGCCGATAAAGAGTATCTTGAAGGCATGTTTTCGGTGGCCGACATCTCCCTCTTCATGGATGTTCTGTTCGCCGAGCGCCTGGGCGGCCCGCCGCTCGACCGGCATGCCGGGCTGACGGCGTGGTATGCGCGGCTTTGCGGGCGCCCGTCGATCGCCCCGATCGTGGCGGAAATCGCCGAAGCCGACCGGATCCTCTCCCGCTAGCCCCGCGCCGCCCGGCGCTCGAACACACGCTCGCCCCTGACCGCCTGGCGCTTCTTCCCGATCGTTTGGGGTCCCACCTCTATTAAGAGAATTAATACGTTATGCGCGCAATCTGTGCAGACGCGGCAGCCCACTCGCTCGCCCGCGCCCCGATCACGACCGGCAGGCAGGCCGGCAGGCAGCGAGACACCGGTGGAACTGGCCCCGATCATAGCAATCGTTATCAGCTTCTTTGCCTTTGGCGGAGCGTTATTCACGCTGCGCCGGTTCCGCGATTGGCATTTCGGCTTCCTCGCCGCAATGACCTCATTCATGACGGCGATGATCCTGGTCTACGTGATTGCCCAGACCTTCGCTCCGGCGGGCGGGGGCAAGGCCGCTGGGTTCACCACCGCGCAGGCGCTCGGGTTGATGATCGTCAGCATCATGGCGCTGATCGCGGTCTATTTCCTGGAGCGGCTGTTGAGCGAGCGCAAGAGAGCCGAGGACCGCCTGCGCTTGCCCAAATTCTCGATTGAGCGCGCCGCGATTGCCGCGTTCTGGATCGGCTCCGATGGGCGCATCCTGTTCGTCAACGACCATTCTTGCGCGGTTCTCGGCTACACGCGCGACGAGCTGCTGTCCAAGAAAGTGCTCGATATCGACCCAAAGCTCACCGAGGAAGGCTGGGGTGACAAGTGGGGGGAGCTGAAGCAGGACGGCTCGCTGTCCTACGAGTCGGTTTATCGCACCAAGTCCGGCCGCTTCGTGCCGGTTGAAATCTCAGCCAACTACATCGAATTCGGTGGCCAGGAGTATAACTGCGCCTTCGCCCAGGACATCAGCGCGCATAAGAAGGCGGCGGCGGAACTGATCAACGCCAAGGAACAGGCCGAGCTCGCGAACCGCGCCAAGTCGGAATTTCTCGCCAATATGAGCCACGAGCTGCGCACGCCGCTCAACGCCATCGTCGGCTTCTCCGAGGTTATCGGCGCCCAGATGTACGGCCCCGTCGGCTCCGACAAATACCTCGAATACGCGGCCGACATCTGCAAAAGCGGCTCGCATCTGGTCGAAATCATCACCGATATTCTGGACATCGCGAAGATCGAAGCCGGCAAGGTCGAATTGTTCGAGGAAGCGTTCGACGTGAACGAAGTCATCGCCAGCTGCACCAAACTGATCGAGGAGCGGGCCAATGCGGCGAGGGTGGACCTGCGGGTCAAATCCGCCGGCGCGGTGCCGCGATTGCGGGCAGACAAGCGGATGATCAAACAGATCCTGATCAATCTGCTGAGCAATGCCGTCAAGTTCACCCCGGCCGGCGGATCGGCGGAGATCGCGTGCGAACTCGATCAGGACGGCGGCATTGCAATCAACGTCTCCGACACCGGTATCGGCATCGCCAAAAGGGACATTCGCAAGGTCACCGTCCCTTTCGGTCAGGTCGAGAGCGCCCTCAGCCGTAAGCACCAGGGCACCGGGCTTGGCCTCGCGATCGTCAAGTCATACGCCGAATTGCATGATGCAACGTTCTCGATCGCGAGCGCCCCAAACAGCGGCACCACGGTCAAGGTGATCTTCCCCAAGGTGCGCTCGGTGGCGGCGCAAGCGCGGCCCGCAGTGAAGCCTGCACCCGCTCCGGCGTCTGGGCCTGGAGCCGCGGCGCAACCAACCGGTTAGGACGCTGTTATGGCCCGCATACTTCTCATAGAGGACGAAGATTCGGTCCGGGCGACCTTGCGCAAGGTTCTGGAGAGTGCCGGTTATGACGTGCTCGAAGCCGCCAATGGCGAGCAGGCGCTCCGCCTGGAGGAAAGCGGTCCGGTCGACCTGGTGGTAACCGATATCATCATGCCGCAGATGGATGGGTTCGGCGCCATCCACCTGTTGCGCAAACGCGATCCCGAGCTTGCGATCCTCGCGATGACCGGCGGCACCGCCGACTATCTGCAAGCCGCGCGGGACCATGGCGCCGGCGAAGTGCTACAGAAACCCTTCGACAACAAGACCCTGCTCGATACGGTTTCGGGACTGCTCGCAGCCGACTAGAGCATGATCCGTTTAGTTGGAATCGTTTACTGACGACGATCTCCCTCCCCCTCAAGGGGGGAGGGAGGGTCTGCGTAAACCTTTTCGGATTTTGCTCTAGACGCGCGGCAAGACCGCCCGCCCGTCCGTCAAGCGGCGTGGATCGCGACGGCACGCACCTTGTCGTCGACGTAGTTCTCGAACTGACTGAAATTCTTCTCAAAACGCGCCGCGACCTCGCGGGCCATCTGGTCGTAGGCCTGCTTGTCGCTCCATGTGTTCTTCGGATTGAGAACCTCGCCCGGCACCTCGGGGCAGGCCTGGGGCACGGCCAGCCCGAAATTCGGATCGGGTGTGGTCGGCACGTCCGCCAGCGAGCCATTGAGCGCGGAGCGCACCATCGCCCGCGTATGCGCGATCTTCATGCGCTCGCCAACACCGTAGGCACCGCCCGACCAGCCGGTGTTGACCAGCCAGCAATTGACCTCGTGGTTGGCGATCATCTTGCCGAGCAGGTCGGCATAGACACTTGGATGCCGCGGCATGAACGGCGCGCCAAAGCATGTCGAGAACGTCGCCTGGGGCTCGTTGCCAAGGCCCTTCTCGGTGCCGGCGACGCGCGCGGTATAGCCGGAGAGGAAGTGGTACATCGCCTGCTCGGGGCTCATCCGCGAAATCGGCGGCAGCACGCCGAAGGCATCGGCGGTCAGCATGATCACATTATCGGGCTGCGGCCCCAGGCCATCGGCTGCGGTATTAGGAATGAAATCAACTGGGTAGCAGGCGCGCGTATTTTCCGTATGTCGCCCGTCATTCAGATCGAGATGGCCATTCTCGTCCATGACAACGTTTTCGAGCACGGTGCCGAACATCGATGTCGTGGCATAAATCTCGGGCTCGGCCTCGCGCGACAGATTGATCACCTTGGCGTAGCAGCCGCCTTCGAAATTGAAGAGTCCGCCGTCGCCCCAGCCATGCTCGTCGTCGCCGATCAGCGTCCGCGAAGCGTCGGCCGACAGGGTGGTCTTGCCGGTGCCCGACAGACCGAAGAAGATTGCAGCATCGCCGTTGAGGCCAATATTAGCCGAGGCGTGCATCGGCAGCACGCCCTTGGCGGGCAACAGGTAGTTGAGGATCGAGAACACCGACTTCTTGATCTCGCCGGCATAGGAGGTGCCGCCGATGACGATCTGACGCTCCTCGAAACTGACCAGGATGAAGGTCTTGGAGTTGGTGCCGTCCTTGGCTGGATCGGCTTCCACGCTCGGTGCGTGGAAAATGGTGAAGTCCGGCACGAAATCGGCGATCTCCGCGATGCTCGGGCGCATGAACATGTTACGCGCGAAGAGTGCGTGCCAGGCATTCTCGGTGATCAGCCGGACCCGCAGCCTGTGATTGGGGTCGGCGCCGGTATTGCAGTCCTGGACGAAGACCTCGCTGCTGGCCAGGCGGGCGCGCACGCGGTCGCGCAGGCGCGCGAAGCGCTCCGCATCGATCGGCTGGTTGACCTCGCCCCACCATATTGTGTCCTTGGTGGCGGCATCCTGGACGATGAACTTATCCTTGGGCGAGCGGCCGGTATGCTCGCCGGTCAGGGCGACGATCGGGCCGCCTTGCGCCAGCCGGCATTCGCCTCGCCGCAACGAGTGCTCGTAGAGCCCCGGGACGCTTTGGTTCCAATGCACCGCGGGCGCGCCGGAGATGCCGTGCTGATCCAGCCCATACCGGCTGTTATACGCTCCTGACTGCTGCACCCTTGTCCTCCTGCCTGCGCCACGATCGCCGCATCCGGTCTTGCCATATCCTCTGGTCCGGACCGGACGCCCGCGCGGCTTCGCATTTTTCCTTGGTTTTCTTTGCCCGTCGCATGGCCCGCCTGCCTGCGGACAATCCCGCAAGATAGTCCTCCACGCCAGCGGCGGCAACCGCCGCCGCGTTGAGCAAGGCGTCGCCATGCGGCGATGATCAGCGTGTGTAGCGCGCCAGCGCGGTCTCGGCGATCTGGTCGAATGTGGCAGGATCTCCGTTCACCCGGGCGAAGACCATCGCGCCTTCCAGCGCCGCCAGCATCAGCCGGGCATGATCTTCGGCGGAGCCGGTGAAAATAAGCGTGCCGTCCGCGGCTCCGCTCTCAAATACATTGCCCAGCCAGGCGAGGTTGCGCGTGAAGAACTGGCGCGCCTCATCCAGTACCTCCGGCGGCAACGATTCACTCTCCGCGCCCAGCATGCCGCACAGGCACATCCGGCCGTCCTCGACGACAGCCGCCCGAAAAAGTCCGACATAGAGGATCAGCCGGTGGCGGGTGTCGTGGCCCTCGGTGACGATGCGTTCGAGCCAGGCGACGAAGCGGGCGGCATAACGCGCCGCGACCGCGGCGCCGAGGTCGCCCTTGGTGGCGAAATGGTAGTGGACGCTGGCGGATTTGATGCCGATCTCAGCGGCGATATCGCGAAAGCTGAAGCCGTTATAGCCCTCCGATTGGATCATCCGCTGGGCAATAGCGAGGATACGCTGGGCGGTTTCGCCTTGTTTGGCCATGGTCGTCGGGTTGTCCCGTGGCGGCAGCCAGGATCGAAACCCGGCCGATTGCCTGTGGTTTTAAATCTACCTAGCGCTAGGTATATGGTAAATGACCGCTGATCCGCAAGGCTGGCACGCGGACCGGGGCAAGCAATCGCTCCCCGGCCAGGTCCAGGTGCCGGGCAAGAGCATCGATCGGCGGGATGAATGGGGCTATCATCACGGGAACGGGAATTGCGTGGGACTTGCGAGCGATACGATGCGCATCAACGCCGATTTCAGCAAACGAGCGGTCGTGCCGGGTGAGAGCTATGAGTGGATCGCCTCGCCACTGCCGGGGGTGGAGCGAGTGATGCTCGACCGTATCGGGGGCGAGGTCGCGCGCGCAACCAGCATCGTACGCTATGCCCCCGGCAGCCGGTTTTCCGAGCATGTGCACGGCGGCGGCGAGGAATTCCTGGTGCTCGAGGGCACCTTCTCGGACGCAGACGGCGACTATCCGGCTGGAAGTTACACCCGCAACCCGATCGGCACCCGCCACACGCCCCGGAGCGAGGGCGGCTGCACGCTCTTCGTCAAGCTGCAGCAGTTCGCGCCGGACGATACCCGCCAGTTTTCCGTTGATACCCCGTTTTCCGTTGATACACGGGGCGCGGAGTGGCTGCCCGGTCCCGTCGACACCGTGACGACCTTGCTGCTGCACGCGCATGGCAGCGAACAGGTGCGCCTCGCACGCTACGCGCCGGGCGCGCGCTTTCCCCATCACGAACATCCAAAGGGCGAGGAGATCCTGGTGTTGGCGGGCACGCTCGCCGACGAGCACGGGTCATATGGACCCGGCAGCTGGCACCGCAGCCCGCCGGGAAGCGATCACGCGCCGTGGAGCGATGACGGTTGCCTACTCTACGTCAAATCGGGACATTTGAGCCCGCCGATCGGCGCGGATTTGGCGGACTAAATGGTGCCGCGCGGAGGGTGCCGGGGACATTGAACCCACGCGAGCCAGTCACGCGGCCGCGCGCGCCTTTTTGACCAGCTCGACCAGCACGGCCCGCGCTTTGCCGGCATCGGCGACCGGGCTGTCGAAATCGAGCCGCGCGACCCCCGCCTCGCGCCGCAGATCGCAGCCTTCGGGGTCGATCCCGGTCATCCGCCAGCCGCTCCCGGCCCGCCCCAGCAGCACGCCGGCATAAAGGTCGACGGCGTCGGCATGGTCGGTGTTCATATGCTCGACGATGTCCGCTTCGGCGTCGATCAACGCCTCGGTCTTGACCGTGTCGAAGAGCAGCGCGCCGGCCTGCATCCAGCGCACCTTGCCGAACCCCTGCACCAGATGGGCGCGGGTGACCTCCAGCGCGTATATGTGGAAATCGCCAAAATCGGCGAAGCGTTCAGCCGTCGGATTGCGGGCGAGATAGCGGGCGCGATGGCGCGGCTCATTGGAACGCGCGGCCCGGCCCATCACCGAGACCCGCGGCGCATCGAGCGGCGCATCGCCGCTACGCCCGCCGCCGCTTTGGGTTCCGTCGAAAAGCAATGAAACCCGCGGATCGCCGGCAATATTGCGGGCATGCTCGGCAAGATCCGACATCAGCAGGATCGGCGTTCCGTCATGGTCACAGGCCACCATGACCAACGAGGCGTAAGGCCAGCCGGCCTCGCCCGCCGCATTCGTGGCAAGGGCGGCAAAATCCGGGCCACGCATGACGCGCCGCGCAAGGGCCGCTGCTTGCAGGTCAGCCAATGCTCGCTTTCCTCTTGAAACGCATGCAATGCCTTAGTCTAGCACGGGGCTTGGGTCAATTTGGCGACTGTTGGCGGGCCGCGTATCAGTGAATTGTCGCTCGATCACCCTCAGCCAGAGGCTCGGCGCGCAGCGGCAATTGTGCGCCTCGGTCGCCAAGCAATTTGGCGAGCCGCGCACCGGCCTGCAGAAGATCGCGGACGCCGGTCTCCTTCACACGTGATCGCTTGGCGAACAACCACGATCAGCGGAACGGATAGCCTCAAACGCGCGGGGGCGCACAATTCACCCGGCTCCGGCCAAGCAGGCAGGCGTGGAGGCCGCAAAGCCGGTCTGGCGACCCTCCCAGGCTCCCTTGCACGCAAAGCATCAGTGCGTGGTCTTCTTGGGCGCGCCGTGGCCTTTGTGACCCGTAGCGCCAGGACCGCTGGCACCGGGCCCAGCGACCGTGACCATCACGGTAACCTCGCCCGCATGGGCAAAACGCAGGGTGATCGGAAACCGCTCGCCGCGCTTCAGCTTGCGGGTCAGCCCCATCAGCATGATGTGGTCGCCGCCCGGCCGCATCACTGCAGGCGCGCCGGGATGCACCTCGATCGCCTTCAGCGGCCGCATCCGCATGATGCCCTTATCCATTGTATGCGTGTGCAATTCGGCGCGCCGGGCAACCGGGCTGCGAATATCTATCAAGCGATCGGTAGATTTCCCGATATTGCGAAACACAACGTAAGCCGCGCCGTTGTTGGTCAAGGACGCGCGCGCCCAGGCCTGTTCGACGACGATCGCGCCGAGCGTTGCCGGCTTCATCGGCGTGGCATGGTTGCCCCCCTCATTGCCGTGAGCCTGGCCGTGAAGGGCGCCGTGAGGCTGGGCGGCAAATGCGTCCGGTGCCGCCAGCAATGACAGCGCCAGCGTGGAAACGAGCGACCGGACGAATATGGACATTAGGCTCTCCAAAATTGTCGCCCGTCACTTGTCGAGCGTTACTTGCCGGCTGGTGAACTCGTCGACATAATCCAGGACCGGACGGGCCTGTTTGCTCATGGCGCGGCCGGAACCGGCATCTGCCATCCAACCGCGCTCGATCAGGGCGACCAAGGGCGAATTTGCCGCATGCGCGCACCCCAAGGCCGGCCCCCGCGCAAACGGCGAAATCCGTCCGTCTACAGTTATCAGGACACAGCATGAATAGCGGGTTCGACGCCGCCGCCGCAAGATTGCTCGAATTCCGCCCGATAAACGCCTAAGTCTTAAGTAACAAATGATCGCCGGATACGAATTACGACCGAAATTCGGCACATTCACCCGGACAATTGTCCAGACAATCGCTGGGACAATAGCCCGAACCGCCGAGAGGCAGCGAGCGACACCGAGGGATACATATGGGCAGAACCATTGCGCTGGTCGACGACGACCGCAACATCCTCACCTCCGTTTCGATGGCGCTCGAGGCGGAAGGTTTCGCCGTGCGCTCCTACGCTGACGGTGCCGAAGCCCTGCAGGGGCTCAATGGACGGCCGGCCGACCTTGTCGTCCTCGATATCAAGATGCCGCGGATGGACGGCATGGAGCTCCTGTCGCGCCTGCGCCAGACGAGCGACGTGCCGGTTATTTTCCTGACCTCCAAGGATGATGAGATCGACGAGGTGCTCGGCCTGCGCATGGGCGCGGACGACTACATCACCAAGCCGTTCTCGCAACGCCTGCTGATCGAGCGCGTGCGCGCGATCCTGCGCCGCTCGGAGGCTCCAGGCGGCGGCGAGGAAGAGGGCGAGGGCGGCAAGACGCTGGTGCGCGGCGAGCTGGTGATGGACCCGGCCCGGCATCTGTGCACCTGGCGCGGCAAGGAGGTGACGCTCACCGTCACCGAATTTCTCATCCTCCAGGCGCTGGCGGCGCGGCCCGGCCACGTCAAGTCGCGCGATCAGCTGATGGACGCGGCCTACGGCGAAAACATTTATGTCGACGACCGCACGATCGACAGCCACATCAAAAGGCTCCGCAAGAAATTCAAATCGGTCGAAGAGGAATTCACTAAGATCGAAACGCTTTACGGGATCGGCTATCGCTACAGCGAGGGCTGATCGCAAGCGATAAGGGGACTCTGGCACTGGACGGGGACCTTCGCGAAGACAAATCACGGCCGGAACCGCGGCGGGCGAAACCCCGCGACGCGAAAGCGCCCACGCGCCCCAAGCGGCGCAAGCAACGTAGCACCGAGCGTACCTCCGAGCTCGCACGCGTGCGCGGCACGGGGCGGCGTTTCTCGCTGCTCACGGTTCGCATCCTGGCGCTCAACGTGCTGGCGCTGGGCACCCTGGTCGCGGGGTTCCTCTTTCTGGGCGACTACCGCCAAAACCTGATCGACGCCAAAATCACCTCGCTCGGCACCCAGGCCAGCATTTTTGCCGGCGCCCTGGGCGAAAGCGCCGTGGAGACCAACACGCAAGGCAACCAGACGCTGATCGCCGATCCGGCCAAGGCGATCGTCCGCAGGATGGTGGAGGCGACCCGCACCCGCGCGCGTCTGTTCGACACGCAAGGCTCGCTGATCACCGACAGCCGCACGCTTCTGGCGCCATCGGGTTTCGTGCTGGTGGAGGAGTTGCCGCCGCCCGGGCGCCAGGGCTGGTTCAACCGCAATCTCACCAGCATATCCAACTGGCTGACCGGGCTCTTCCGCAAGGAGCAGCGGCTGCCGAAATACAACGAACGCGTCGACCAGGTGGCCGGCGACTACCGCGAAGTGGTCCGCGCACTGGGCGGCGAGCCAGGCTCATCGGTGCGCGAGGGCCTGCGCGGACAGCTGGTGCTGACCTACGCGGTGCCTGTGCAGCGCTACAAGAAAGTCGTTGCGGTGGTGATGCTGTCGGCAACCGATGCTGCGATCGAGCGCGACGTCGCCGATGTGCGCGTCGGCCTGCTCAAGATCTTCGGCGTCGTGCTCGCTATCACGGTGCTGTTGTCCTTCTATCTCGCGCGGACGATCGCGCGGCCGATCCGGCGCCTGGCCATCGCCGCCGACCGGGTCCGCCGCGGCCATGGCCGCTTCATCGAGATCCCGGATTTTTCGCGCCGCCGCGACGAGATCGGCGATCTGTCCGCGGTGCTCCAGCGCATGACCAAGGAGCTCTGGGAGCGTATCGAGGCGATCGAGCGCTTCGCCGCCGATGTCAGCCACGAGATCAAGAACCCGCTTACCAGCCTGCGTAGCGCCGTGGAAACCGCCGCCCGCATCAAGGATCCCGACCGTCAGCGTAAGTTGATGGATATCGTGCTGGAGGATGTCGAGCGGCTTGACCGGCTGATCACCGACATTTCCCGCGCCTCGCGCCTCGACGCCGAGCTCCAGCGCGCCGAGATGGACGCAGTCGACATGCGTCACATGCTGACCACGCTGGCCGAGGTCGAGGGAGCGTCGACACAAAAGGACGCACCCAAGATCGTCCTCGATCTGCCAAACGAAAGCGCGCTCACCGTGCTGGGGGTGGAGGACCGGCTGGTCCAGGTGCTGCGCAACGTCATCGCCAATGCCAAGACCTTCAGCCCGCCGCGCGGCATCATCCGGGTCAGCGCGGCGGCAGAAGGCAAGTTCGTCACCATCACCGTCGACGACCAGGGGCCGGGGTTGCCCATAGGCAAGCTCGAGGCGATCTTCGACCGCTTCTATACCGAGCGCCCGGCGGGCGAGAAATTCGGCACCCATTCCGGGCTCGGCCTTTCGATCTCCAAGCAGATCATGGAGGCCCATGACGGCCAGATCTTCGCCGAGAACATGGTCGGCCCCGACGGTGAGACGCTCGGCGCCCGCTTCGTCGTCCGCGTGCCGGCGCTCTAATGCATCATCCGTCCGTCAGCGCCGGAAGCTGAATTGAGAGCCGGCCGGCCGGGCGTCAGCCGGCGGCGCACAGACGCACTGTCACGAAGTTGGGCGCGCCTTCGTTGAAGTCGCTATCGCCGACATTCTTGAAGCGCGCCCGGCTGATTCGGGCAAAGCCCGGTGGGCAACGCCCCAATGAGAGGCGGAAGTCGCCTGGAACCGGTCCGCGCGCGCAGAGGCTGAGTGCGATGTAATTCGGGGCGCCCTCGTTGAAATCGGTATCGGCGACATTCTTGAAGCGGACCCGGCTGATAACCCGGCCCTCGCAATAGGCGCTCGTGAAGGTGAGGCCGATATCGGGCTGGGTTGTGCACAGGCTGATCGTGATCGAGTTGGGCGCGCCCTCGTTGCGGTCGTTCTTTCCGACATTGCGGAACTGCGCCACGCCCAGCGGCGAAGTGCCAGGCGGGCAGAAGCCGATCGACAGGCCAAGAACGCCGCCCGGCCCGCCCTGGGCCAGACCGGCGGCCGGCGCCGCCACGATGACAGCCGCCGCACCGACAGCGCGCATGAGACTGGAGATAGTCATAGTTTCCGCCCTTTCATCACCTGTCCCGGCTTGGGGACGCTCCGGCCGCATAAAGGCCCACAACCGGTTTACATCAAGCTAAAGACTTGGGAAAGACGCCTCTATGCGAATGCCTCCGGCATCTCAGAGCACGACCAGCAGCAGCAGCGGCAGCGTGGCGAAGGATATGAGGGTGGAGGCGACGATCACCGAGGCGACCTCCTCGGCCTCGCGGCCGTAGCGCTGGGCGAACAGATAGTTGAACACGGCGACCGGCATCGCGCAGTCGAGGATAACGACGCCGCGCGCGGCGCCCTCCAGGCCGAGCGCATAGGCCAGGCCGAACCCGACGCCGAACCCCATACCGAGACGCAACACCGAAAGCCCGAAGGTGTGGCCAAGCGAGCGAACCTTGAGCCGCGCCAGCGAAACACCGAGCGCCAGCAGCATCAGCCCGATCGCGATATTGCCCAGAAGCGTCAGCGTACTGGCGATGAAAGTTGGCGGCTTGGCGCCGGTGAACATGAAGATCAACGCCAGCGACACCGCCCACAACACCGGCGTGCGCACCAGGCGACGGATCGACATCGAGCCCGATGAGATCAACGCGCCGACGGTGAACTGGCTCACGGCATTGACCGCGAAAAACGCGATGCCGAGCGCCAGCCCCTCTTCCCCGAAGGCGAAGAGCGTCAGCGGCAGTCCCATATTGCCGGTATTGCCGAACATCATCGCCGGCAGGAAGGAGTGCAGCGAGAGCTTGGCCGCCCTCAACACAATCGCGCCGATCACCATGAAGATCAAAATCGCGAGCACGGCCGCGCCCGCCATCTGGCCGAACGCCTCGGCGGACACGTTGAGCTTGGTCAGCGTCGCCAGGATGAGGCATGGCGCGGCGATGTTCGTCACCAGGCTGGCGACGAAGGGCGTTTCGAACGGCAGGCCCAGCCGCGCCCAGCCATAGCCGATCGCCGCGCAGACGACGACGGGGGCGACAATATTGAAAAGCTCAGGAAACATCGGCGCCGTGGCGGGAGATACGCAATCCGCGACAGGCGCGGGCGGCGCAGCCTATAACAGTGGCCCCAAAGGCGCACTTGCATTCGGGCAATCAGGCGGCAAGCCGCCTTGACATTCGGGCGGCAAGCCGCCTTGACATTCGGGCGGCAGGCGCGCGGGCATTTGGGCCAAAGGCGCTTGAGATACCCGGCGGCAATGGAGCGATTTTGTGGGCGATCCCCAGGGCAACGGCGGCAGCGACGAGGCGGTGAGCGCGCTTGACCGCGCGCTCGCGCGCGCCGAGGACGGCGACGCCCAGGCGCAGGCGTTCTACGACGCCTTCCTGAACGCCCGTCTTTACGTGCCCACCGCGAGCGACGATGCCGACCCAACCGGCGACACCGTGAGCCTGCTGGTCGCCGATATCGAGGGCGAGGGGATCGTGCCGGTCTTCGACAGCGAGGCGCGGCTTGCGGACTGGGCCGAAGAGCCGGTGCCGTTCACCGTGCTGCCGGGCCACGCGCTGGTCGCGCAGCTCGATCCGGACTTGGCGGTCGCGCTCAATGTCGGCACCACGCATTTCAAGCTCTTCGTCGACGCCGAACTTGCCTGGCTGCGCGAGCGGCTGAACGAGACGGTAATCGACCTGGCGCCGCGCGATGCTGGCGAGCCGGTCGCGTTCCGGGACGCCGCGCCGCCGGAGACATTGGTATCGGCGCTGGCGCCGGCGCTGCGGCGGAACGAGTATGTCGGCGCCGCCTTCCTGGTCGAGGCCGAAGCGGCGGATCCAGTGAAGGCGGGCAAGGCGCGCCGCTTCCTGCTGGTGCTCGATGTCGGCGACGCCGAGGAGGAGATCTTTGCCGAGGTCGCGCGCGATGTCGGCATCGCCGCGCGCTCGGCGCTGGGCGGCGACGAGCTCATGGATATCATTGCCTTCAACCCGGCGGAGGGAACCGGCCGCGCCTTGATCGAGCGGTCGGTCGTGCCGATCTTCGCGCGCGCGCAAGACGCGCTGCATTAGTGGTATGGTTCCAACAAGAGGTTCCCACTAGGAACCTATTGTTGGAAGCTGAATACCAATAGCAAATATCTTGTGGGCCGATTCACCCGATGAACGATACCCATTGCAATGGGTATCGTTCATCGGGATCGGGCCACTAGCCGCTGGCGGGCGGCGGCGGCCAACCCATATTCAGCAAATGAGCGATCGCGGACAGAGTGCAAGAAAGACCGCCGAGGCAATGCGCACAAAGACAAGCGCCGCCAAGGAGCTGACGCTGCATGCAACCTGCGTGGCGCTGGGGGACCGGGGTGTGCTGATCACCGGCCCCTCGGGCAGCGGCAAGTCCGATCTTGCACTGCGCCTGATCGACGGGGGCGCGCGGCTGGTCGCCGACGATCTGACGACGCTTATGATGGCGGATGGCGAGCTGACCGCACTTGCGCCGCCGGATCTGGTTGGCGCGCTGGCCGGCCATATCGAGGTCCGGGGCATCGGCATCGTCGCGGTGGCCGCCGCGGCGCGGGTACGGCTGGCGCTGGAGGTCGCCCTCACCCCCTACGCCGCGATCGAGCGCCTGCCCGAGCCTGAAGCGGCGCACTATCTGGGCGTGGCGCTGCGCAAGGTCAGGGTTGATCCCTTCACCGCCTCGGCCGCCGCGAAGGTTCGCCTCGCGGCAACGGCGGGCGCGCCCGAACCGCCGTCGCCATCGGAGGCGCGATGAACGCGGCGGCCGACAGCAACCCCGCGAAACCCGCCAGCCGGGGCGCGCGCCTCGTCGTGGTGACCGGGCTCTCCGGCGCGGGCAAGACCTCGGCGCTCAAGGCGCTGGAGGATATCGGCTACGAGGCGGTCGACAACCTGCCGCTGCCCCTGCTGTCGGCGCTAGTCGGGCAGGCCGGCGAAACCCGGCGGCCGCTGGCGATCGGGGTCGACATCCGGACCCGCGATTTCGGCGTCGCGCCCTTCATCCAGGAGCTTGACGAGCTGATCGCCGCAAAGCGGGTCGAGGCGCGGCTGATCTTTCTCGATTGCGACGACGATGTGCTGCAGCAACGCTTCACCGAGACAAGGCGCCGCCATCCCCTCGCCGCCGACCGGCCGCTGATGGACGGCATCCGGCACGAACGCTCGCTGCTCGCCCGGCTGCGCGGCCGCGCCGATGCCGTGATCGACACGACCGGCAAGACGCTGGCCGAACTACGGTCGACGCTGGAGGACAGTTTCGATCTCGAGGGCGCGCCGGGTCTGGCCGTGTTCGTCACGTCATTCGCCTATGGCCGTGGCTTGCCGCGCGAGGCCGATCTGGTGTTCGATGCGCGCTTCCTGAAGAACCCCTATTACGAGCGCGAGTTGCGCCCGCTGACCGGGGAGGACGAAAGCGTCGGCGCCTATATTCGCACCGATCCTGACTTCGACAGCTTTTTCCGGGCGCTGACGGCGATGCTGGAGCCGCTCCTGCCGCGCTACGAGAAAGAGGGAAAGAGCTATTTGACGATCGCCATCGGCTGTACCGGCGGGCGCCATCGCTCGGTTTATGTCGCGGAGTGCCTGACCGAGTGGTTGAATGCGCGGGGCCAACGCGTCAACCTGCGCCATCGCGACGCGCGCCGCCCGCCGCGGACGCAAAAAGGGTAGTTGAGGCCGGGCAATGGTGAGGTCAGCATGATCGGCATGGTCCTGGTCACCCACGGCCGCCTGGCGGCGGAATTCGTAGCCGCGCTTGAACACGTCGTCGGGCCGCAGACCAACATTCGGGCGGTCTGCATCGGGGCCGATGACGACATGGAGCGGCGGCGCAAGGAGATCCTCGACGGCGTGGCCGAGGTCGAGGACGGCGACGGGGTCGTGCTGTTGACCGACATGTTCGGCGGCACGCCCTCCAATCTGGCAATCTCGGTGATGGAGAAGGCCAAGGTCGAGGTTCTCGCCGGCATCAACCTGCCGATGCTGATCAAGCTCGCCGGCATGCGCGAACATCAGAGCCTGCAAGAGGCGGTGGCCGCAGCGCAGGAGGCCGGCCGCAAATACATCAACGTTGCCTCCGCGCTGCTCGACGAAAAGCCCAAGTCGAAAGCCAAGTGACCGACGCATCCTGGCCGCCCGAAGGCGCGGTCCACCGCATCGTCACGATCGTCAATAAAAGGGGCTTGCATGCGCGGGCGGCGGCGGCCTTCGCCAAGACGGCGGCGCGCTACAAGGCGGCCGTGCTGGTGCGGCGCGGCGAGCACACCGTCTCCGGCCTTTCGATCATGGGACTGATGATGCTGGCCGCCTCGCCGGGGACCGAGATCGAGATCGCCGCCACGGGGGCGGATGCGGAAGCCGCCGTGGCGGCGCTGGAAAACCTGGTCGCTTTGCGCTTCGGCGAGGACTAACGCAGGAAGCGCCCCACCAGGGGCTCGCCGGTCAGCAGCGAGACCAGATGCGCCAGCATCACGATCACCCCCATCATCGCCAGGAACTGGAGCGGCACCCAGGGGATCAATGAGATCCGGCCGGGTTCATACGGCCTACGCTCGCGGACCTGCGCGATACCCAGGACAGCGAGGCAGACGGCCAGGACGATGAGGGTAGGGGTGAGCGGCATCGGAAGACAACGTTGCTGTGACAAGGATGGCGAGAAATCGTTGCGACGGTCATGAACCCTCTCGGCGGCTCATTGTCGTACGCATGATAGCCATCACGCGATGCGCCGGCGATGACCGGCGTCACAGGTCCCGTTCAATAGGCCCATTCACGTATGAGGTAATATCGAGAGCGCGGCGCGCAACCGCCGGCTTTCCGGCCCGGCGGCTCAGAGGAAGCTGACGCCCATGAGCGTGTTTTCGCGCCACCTCACTTCGCAAGGCACGCTCTTGCCGGTGCCGGTGACGAGAGTGAATTCTTCGGGACAACCCATCATGTCTGCGGGCTTGATGCGGGCACCCGACCGTGTCCAGTCGAGCACGACGCAAGCCATCGACCTGTAGCCGTTGCTCCACGAGATCAGCCCAGTACCGAGCATTTTCTCACGGTGCGAGCCACGGCGATCCTCGTTGCTGGCCCTGTTCTCCATGACCGCGCGATTCAACCCCAAATTACTGAACAATATCTTATCGCTCGCGCAGGCGAGCGGCCTTTTCCCCAGCACGTGTCTTGCGCGATCAGGCCCCCGCCTGCAGGCGCACGGCGCCGAAAATCACATCGGGATCGATTTCCGGCGGCAGGCCGGACATCAGCGGCGTGCGCACCGGCCGCCACAACGGATGAATGCCGACCAGCACGCGGGTAACCTGCGCGCCGCCGTCGCCCAAGGGCAGCATCAGGCGGACATGGGGCAGGACGCGCGAGCGGTGAGAGGTTTCGTGGCGGCGCAGGATCGGATGGCCGCGATCCACCACCTCGGCATAGTCGCCGATCAGTGCATCGCGCACCGCCGGCGCGTCGGCGCCGACCTCCCGGCCGGTCATCTCGTGATCGAGCGCCTGGGCGACGTCGGTTGCGAAGACCCGGTAGACGAAGCGCCGCCCGCCATCGGCATCGATATTGGCGTTGGGACCGGCGCCGGTGTTGGCATTATGCATGCGCTCGACCGCGACCAGATTGAGCCGTCCCAGCCACGGCCGCAGCTCGACCGCGTCGAAGTTGGACCAGGACGGGATCGGGCTGCCGTCGAAGCGCTCGACCCAATGCTCGTAGAGCCGGGCGAGATAGCGGTAATCGGCGAGGGCGGGAACCTGATCGGTCATCGAAGCGCTCCCTTCGGCGGCTGGCGCCTTTCGGCGGGCGATGCATGACCGTTAATAGGCTGTTAAGGTTAAAAAAACGCTAACGGGATCAGCGTGGGGCGGTCGGGGCCGCACCAGTATCGGGCGAATTCCCACGCTGGACACCGTGATGATAGGATTGGTGGCGCGAACTCAAAGGGGGGCGGGACCCAATGATGATCGGACGACCGACACGAGATTACGATCCAGGGCTGCCCGGCGCGCTCACCGTTGTCCACGCCCTCGCCGACACGGCCCAGCGTGTCCCCGACCGCGACGCGATCATCTGTGGCGACCGCAGGCTCACCTACCGCCAGTACCTGTCTGCCGTCGCCGGCTATGCTCATACGCTGAGCGAGCGCGGCGTCGCCGGTGGGCGCGTCGCGCTTTTGATGCCCAATTGCATCGAGGTTGCGGTCGCAGCGCTCGCCGGCATGGCCGCGCGGGCGCAGATTGCACCGCTCAACGCGAACTTTCCGGCGAAGGCGCTGGCGCCGCTCTTGGCCGATGTCGACGCCACCGTCCTGGTGTGCACAGCCGAAACCGAGGAACTCGGCCGCGCCGTGGCGGCTGAAGCGGGCGTGCATCACGTCGATGTCTTTGGCCCGGATGCGCTTTCGCTCGAGCCGTGGCAGAACGATGCCAGCCTGACCCTGCCCGAGCCGCTGCCTGGCGCGGAGGATCCGTCGCTGATCTTTTTTACCGGCGGCACGACCGGCATCCCCAAGGGCGCCGACCACATCCACGCCAACGAAATGGCTTACGCGCGCGCCGCCAACACGGCGTGGCCGCTGCGGCGCGACGAAGACATACTCCTGATGGTGGCGCCCAACTTCCATATCTGGGGCTTTTGCTATGCCGTCGTGTCGCCGGTCTTCCTCGGCGCCACGGTCGACTACTTGCCGGCCTATCAGCCCGACGTGATCCTCGGGCACTTCGAGGAGAACAAGGTCACGGTGTTCGCCGGCGGGCCGGCGGCGCTCTATGTCGGCCTGCTCGCCAGCGAGCGCTTCGCGGACACCGATTTCTCCAATTTGCGGCTCTGCCTGGCCGGCGGCTCGCCATGCCCGGAGGCCTTGCTGGAGCGATGGGAACGCGAAACCGGCTGCCCGATCATGGAGGGCTGGGGCATGTCGGAGGGCTCGCCGATCAACTGCAACCCGCTCGACGGCCCGCGCAAGCCGGGCACGGTCGGGCCGATGCTGCCGCGCACCGAGATCGACATCGTCGATCTGGAAACGGGGACCAAGATATTGCCGCAAGGAGAGCGCGGCGAGATACGCGTGCGCGGACCCCAATTCATCAAGGGCTATCGCAACCGCCCACAGGAAAATGCCGAAAGCTTCCGCGACGGCTGGTTCTATACGGGCGACATCGGCCGCTTCGACGAGGACGGCTATCTCAGCCTGGTCGACCGCAAGAAGGAGATGGTCCTGGTGGGCGGCTACAACGTCTATCCGCGCGAGATCGACGAGGTGTTGCAGCGCCATCCCGCGGTGATGGAGGCCGCCGCCGTCGGCATTCCCGACGAGTTCAGGGGCGAGACCGTCAAAGCCTGCATCGCGCTCAATCCCGGCGCCGAGGCCAGTGAGGAAGACCTGCTGGCCTATTGCCGCGAGCATCTGGTCAAGTACAAGCTGCCCACGGTCTTCGAATTTCACGATGTGCTGCCCAAAACCGGCCCCGGCAAGATCGACAAACTCAAGCTGAAGGGGCTGCGCTGAGACGCAGGACCGGCCCGCGAGGCCGCGCCAGGACGCTGTTGGCGGCGGCCCGATAAAAAAATTCACATAAATTGGTATGCGGCCGGTTTTGTTAAGAAAGCCTCAACCCTGCTAGGACAACAATCCGCCCATCGGTTCTCCCCCTCGCTGCAGGACGGCAGTAAGAGAGCCGCGGACGCCTCGACCCTCCCCCGGTCGAGGCGTCGCTTTTTCCGGGCATGGCGATGAATGCCCGGGGGACCATTCGCCATATGAGTTGCCGCCCAGGAGACTTCGCGCGCCGCGGGAACCCGGGCACGTCATCATCAGCCAACAAACAGACCAGAGCGTCGGAAGGCCGTCAGCCGCCTTCGCCGGGATGCTGATAGATCTGCGGACGGCCAGCCTGATGCTGCTTGGGCGGCAACGGGCGGTGGCCCTCGACGCGGAAGCGGGATTTGACCATGTCCTTCAGCTCGCCGAAGGGCCGACGCATGCGAACCCGGACACCGGTTTTACGCGCCGCCTGCTGCGCCCGCGTCAATTGCTGGGCAAGCTTGCGGCTCCAGGGGAAGGCATAGAATCGCGGTTCGGCGGAACCGGGAACGATCAGCCACAAGTAAATCGCCTTGCCTTCCACCAGGTAGGAGCCGGCGATCTTGGCTTCGGGCAGGGATCGCCGGGCCCATTCGAGCGACGCCGGCTTGGGCCGGCTGAGCAGGGACGAAAAGCCGGCATATCCGAGCGGCAACAGCGCGGCGACGACGACGAGCGCACAGCCGCGCACCAGCGCCCGGCGCGGCGCCCAGATCGCCAGCGCACCCAAGCCCGCGGCAAGCATTACCAAGGTCACGAAGAGAATGAGGAGCAGGTTCATTGCTGTCATGGCGCTGGCTCCTCCGATCAGCGCGCCGGCGCGCGCGCGAGGCTGCGCGGAAGGCTGTGTACGCTTTTCGGGACCAACTTACCGGCGCGGCTCAAGCGGAACCGGAACACCGTGGTTTCCTGGTTCACGTGGCTCAAGGTGACGGTGCTGGTGAGGATCTGGCGGGCCGGCTCGTCGGGCGAGGATTTGACGCTCACGACGACGGTCACCGGCACCGGATAGGTCCGAGCGACGTTGCTGAAAAGGTGGACGTTGACCGTGTACTCGCCCGGCAGCACGCCGCGGCTGTAGGAAATCTCGTAGTTGAGCTTGCTGGCATCGCGGCGGTGGCCAAGATCGTCGCGCAACAAATTGAAGATGCGTCCGCTCTGGCGCGCATATCCTACCGGCCGGTCGCCGGGGCCCTGGACCCAGAGATCGACGTCGGTGTTGAAGTTATCGGGCCAGCGGATCTCGACAATCACATTGCCCGGCGCCTGTTCGCGCTGGACCGGCTTGGCGACCGGATTGATGTGCGGAATGATCAGTATGACGATGGTCACGAAGCCCAGCAGGGCCAGCATGATCATGTCACGAAAGACGACCCCGCTTTCGTCCTCGAGCGGATCAAGTCCTTGCATGGCTTTCCCCGAACTCCATCAGCGTCGCCACCAGATTGGCGGTGCCGCTGGCCAGCATCTGATAGTTCGCGGTCAGCCACAGGTTGAGCGCGGCCCCGACAAGCGTCGTGTAGAGCGCGACCGACATGCCCTCGATCAGCGTGGTGACCATCGGCGCGATCGCCTCGGCCTTGCCGGCGGCGGCCGGATCGACCCCCGACAGCGCGATGATGAAGCCGATCACGGTGCCGATCAGTCCCAGCACCACAAGGCTGTTGGCGATCTGGCGGACCACCGCGATGCGGCTCAGGAGCTTCAGGCGCAGCGCGGCGGCTACCATGCCACGTCCCCCACCATCGAGGCCGCGGGTCATGCCGAGATACTCTGCCGCGCGCGATCGCTCCAGCGGATCGAATGCCCGCACGCGGTTGATTTCCCGGCTGGTGACCAGGATCTTCCAGGCGCACAGGACAAACCCGGCCAGGAACACGAGCCCGATCACGATCACCAGGCGGGTCGGATCGGCGGCCAGCACCTTGTCGACAAAGCCGTGGATCCATGCCGCCCCGAGCAGCGCGAACGCTGCGAGGTTGATCAGCGCGAACCGTGCCGCGAGCAGGTATCGGTAACCGTCGCCATCGGCGCCCCGCACCTTGCCGGCAAGCCAGGCCAATTGCTGCAGGCCGGCCTTGTTGCCGTGCGCTTCGGTGCGTTCCGCCGGCGCCCCGGCCGGTGCGTGAGTAATCGCCTGGGACAACTGGGCCATGCCGTAAAGTCCCCCGCAAGGTCTAAGCGGCAACCATGCCGCGAAGCCGACATGGTGAACAATCTTGGTTAACGAACCGTTGACATGCAGCAATCGTTCAATCGGCAGATTCAGCGTGACTGGCCATAATTATTCTTGTGCATATATTGCCATCTAAATTTTTAGATAAATGATAATAAAAATATAAATGCTTTTTACTTAAATATGGCACAAATTTAATACGAAAATTTAAATAACGATTGACTAAATATTTGATCTGTTCTAAGAATCCAACCGTCGATACGCGGTGCCGACTGCCGCCCGGCCTCACAGCAAGGACTGCAGCATGACCTTTCAGGACCCCATGCAGAACCGGGACATCATCGCCGCACCTGAGGCCAGCGCCCTTTTCGCCCGCAAGGGCGAGGCCGCGCCGGTCGGCGGGCGTCCCGCGGGGCGCCGCACGATCACCCTGCGCACGCCGTCGAGCGAGCGCCCGGCGCGTCTGACCGGGGCGCTCCTGGCCCGTAGACGCGCCACACTGCCGCGGCCCGCGAACACATCCGCGCCCGATCAGATCGATGTGACCAACGAGACAATTGCGCATGGCACGCCCGCACCGGTCACGATTGTGCCGGTCATGGGCCCTGTCGTCGACGCGGCGGCCATCGTGCACCTGCGCGAAGACGCCACGCCCGTTTCGCCGCGACGCGAGCACACATCCATTCGCGGGCCGGTTCGCCCGACATCCATTCGCGGGCCGGTTCGCCCGACGTCGGCGCATCTCACCAATCGCATGGACGTTACGCGCGCGGCCGTCAAGCGCACCACGCTTCGGCTCGACGATACCTTGCGCGCGCGGCTCGCCCGTTTCGCCGCCAGCGAGACCTTGTCGGTTCAATCGCTGCTGACGCGGGCGCTCCAACGCTTCCTGCCCGCGATCAGCATTCAACGCTCCGGCTTGCCGGGCGCGGGCGAGCCTTGCAATGCGAGCACCACGGCCAGGGGCAGCCGGCGCTCGGTTCGTTTCGATCCGCATCTTTATTGGCGCCTCAAGACTGCAGCCGCTAAACGCCAGCGCTCGATGCAATCCATCATGGTCGGCGCGCTCATGGCCTATCTCGACGAGCTCGAAGCGACGGGCTCGGTGGAGGACGGCGCCAAGATTGCCCCGGCAAGCGTCGGTCCCATCGCCGGCCCCGCCGCGGGCGTGACGATCGGCGATCTGCGACCGGTGCAGCTCCTCGGCACGCAACACGCAGCCTGACGAACCGGCCACCTCATAAATCGTTGTATTGGGATCGGCGCACCGGCGGGCCCGCGGCCGGACGGGCCGGCGTGTTGGCGAGCCAGTCGTATTGCCGGACAGACGGCACAACAGGACGGGGGACATTATTTCATGCAGTACGAGTTCAATCTTTCCCGCTTCATGCAGTACGAATTCGATCTGACATCCGCGCCGGGTCAATACGCGCCCGATGACGCCGGGGTGAACCCCTCCCCTACAGAGCCCACCTACGCAGCCCCGGTACCGTGCCGGCCGGGTTGACGGCAGTCGGGATCCGCAGAGCCGCCGATCTGGCGTCAGCGTAGATTCACCGCGCGACCGGGCAGTGTTCCCACATGTTTGTAAGGTCGCCCGGCCGCGCGCGGCGCCGGCGGCATACACCTGCATGCGCGCGCATCCCCATCAGGCCAAACGGCGGGTCGGTGGGAGGAATGTTAACATTCGGCCTCGATAATTGCCCTTCGGCCGGTCGCCCATTCGGGCGGCCAAACCGACCGGCGGATCACGGGAACAACGCCGGCATGCCTCACTCCAAGAAAAGGTCAACGAATGAATGCATCGCCGTCCACCCGCCGACTATCCGACAAGATCCTCGACGCCGCGCAACTGGCCGAGACCCAGGGCCGCGGCGAATTTGCATCCTCCCTCAAGTTGCTTCAGCAAGCCCTGCTGGTGGAAGAGCTGGTCCGTCAGGACCTGCGACGCGGAACCGATAGCGCCCTTTTCGAAAACGCCGAACTCAAGCACTAAACCCAACGCACCGCCCCAACGAACCGCCCCAACGTCTGCCCCACCGGAGCACGCCTTGCCGCCGAACCTGTTGGCAGCTGCGCGGGCGGGTGTTCGCGCGCGCGCATTTGCGTAGAGTGACACGGGTGTAGCCAGGCAATCGCCGGGCTGCCGACCAGGGAGGGCGCATGGTGCACGCGATCCGATTATCCGCCGCAACGCCGCGGCAACTGGACGACATCAAACGGCAGATCGACTTGCGTAAAGGTCTCTACACGGGCTATGCGTTCGGCGGCGTCTTTCTTGCCGGCGCCGTCCTGCTGCCGCTGAGTGTGGCCCTCATGCCGGGGCCGTCGATGGGCCCGCTGCTCTTTCCGTTGATTTTCGGCCCACTGTTCTTCGCCGGCTTTGCGCTTCTTTTCCTCCTGCCGGCGCGCCGGCGCTACCGGACGCGCGTCGATGCCTTCGTCAACGGCACGCTGGTGATCGCACGGGTCACCGGCCAGCGCCGCGCCTGGGTCGCCTATAGCAGCTTCCGCGACACCCTCATCGATGCCGAGGCACGCCTTGCCGATGGCCGTATGGCGACCGGGACAATCAGAACCCGCAAAGCCCGCGACGCCAAAGCGCTGCCCACCGGAACCGAGCTGCAGGCGCTCGCGCTGCCCGGTCCGGCAAGCCTGTTTCTGCCCACGGAAATCGGCGCCGAAATCGTGCAACAGTAAACGTGCCGGGCGATAATGCGCGTGCAAGGAGTCTTGCGCGATCCCCCGTGGTCTCGCGCCCAGATTTGCAATAATCTGTGGTCTTGCTTGCAACGAGGGCCGGATGCGTCCTGGGAGCTGACATCATGCCGCTGACAAAACTCGACCACTATCTGATCCAGACCGACGACCTGGCCAAGACCAGCGACTGGTACGCCGACGCGCTTGGCATGGAGAAGGGCTTCACCCCCGACTTCAAGTTTCCGGTCGTGTGGATGTATATCGGCGATGCGCCCGTCGTGCACATCACGCTGGGCGGCGAAGCGGTTTCAGAAAACCGCATGACCTATCTGGGCCAGCAGTCGACGGAGACGCACGGCAGCGGCGCCGTCGATCACATCGCTTTTCGCGCCTCGGGACTGCGCGAGACGATGGCGCGCCTGCGGGACATGGGCGAGGCGTTCACCGAACGCCGGGTCGACGATGCCGGGCTCTACCAGCTCTTCGTGTTCGATCCCAACGGGGTCAAGATCGAGCTCAATTTCGAAGCCGCCGAAGCCGTCGGGCTGAAGGCGGAGGTCATGGCCTCCGAGCTTGAACCGAACGCGTAAATAGTAAGCTCGCAAGACACCGGAGACAGACCTGATATGAGCAGCGCGCGTTTCGTCGATCTCGATCCGGCGGAGATGAACGAAGACCAGAAACGGGTCTTCGAGGCGATCAAGTCGGGACCGCGCGGCCGGGTCGCCGAGCCGTTCCGGCTGTTGCTGCAATCGCCCGAGCTGGCCGACCGGGTGCAGAACCTCGGCGCCTTTGCGCGCTACGGCAGCTCACTGCCGCCGCGCCTGTCGGAGCTGGCGATCCTGATCACCGCGCGGTTCTGGAACAGCCCCTACGAGTGGCACCACCATGTGCGCGACGGCCTCGCCGGCGGTGTTCCTGCAAATGAGATCGAGGCGATCAGCCGGCGCGAGCGCCCGGACTTCGATGACGAGAAGGCCGATGCGCTCTACGACTTCGTCACCGAGCTTCACACCAACCGGTCGGTGAGCGCTGCGGCTTTCGCGGCCGCCAAAGCGGCCTTCGGCATCGCGGGCGTGATCGACCTTATCGGCATCCTCGGCCACTACACGCTGATGGCGATGGTGCTGAACACGTTCGAGGTGGCCGAGCCCGACGGAACTAAAATTCCGCTCGAACCCTAAGTCGAAGCGACGAAGTCGCCTACTCGGCGGCTTCGGAGACGCCGATCGCCTTGTTGACGGCCGGCAGGACCTCGTTCGCCATCAGCTCCATCGAGCGCCGCGCCAGCGTCTTGTCCCGCCAGTCGTGACCGGCATAGAGCAGCGCGCCGAAATCGCCCGTGACCTCCCGGAACGCCAATAGCTGGTCGATCACCGAATTGACCGTGCCGCGGATGACGAGCTGGTCGACCACCGTGGGCAGGTTCAATTCCTCGTCGGGCTGGTCGCGGTGGGTCTTGAAGAGGTTGTGGCGGCCGCCCTTGAGCAGCTTGGTGTAGAGCCCCTTGTAGTAGCCATAATACGGCCCGTCCTCGCCCACCGCATAAGCTTCGGCGGTCTTGTCGTCATCGGCGACGAAGATGCTCTTGGCCACCCGCCAATTGGCGGGATCGGCCGGCCGGCCGGCCTGCGCGCAGCCCTCGACATATTTCGGCCAGTGCGAGGCCACCCATTGCGGCTGCAGGAAGTTGGCCGAGATCGGCTCCCAGCCGCGCGCCGCGGCGGCGGTCACGCCGGCAGAGAACGGGGCCACTGCCGTGACGACGATGGGCGGGTGCGGCTTCTGATAGGGCTTGTGGATGATGCCCATGCCGACCTCGGGGAAGTAGGTCCGCATGGTCGAAATCGTGTTGAACTCGCCCTTGATGTCGTAGGGCGCCTCGCTGCCCCAAATCTCCAGGATCTGGTTGATGCCCTCAAGGAACATCGCCGTGCGGTCCTTGTCGATATTGCCGAAGACCTCGGCGTCGGACATGAGCCCGCCGGGGCTGATGCCGAAGAGGAAGCGGCCCTTGGCCATGTGGTCGACCATCGCCACCTCGGCCGCGACCATGGCCGGATGGTGGTTGGGAATATTGACCGTGCCGGTGCCGAGCTTGATCGTGCTGGTCTCGTTCAGCAGCCAGGCGATGAAGATGAGCCCCGAGGTGATGGTCTCCGCCGCGTCGGTGACATGCTCGCCGAAGAAGCCCTCGACGAAGCCGAGCTCTTCGGCGAACAGCGTGAACTCGCGGTCTTCCTGCAGGGTCTCGGCGAGGGGTCGGTCCACCGGATGAACCGGCATGGTGAAGAAACCGAGCTTCATGGATCCGCGCCCCCTGATTTGGTTGCCGCGCCCGTCTTCCGCCGGCTGGCGCCGCATGGTGCCTTGCGGCCCGGTGCGAGGCAAGCCGTGCCGGGGCGGGTTCAGGGGTTTGGGGACATCACATCGAGGTGAGGCGGCGCCACAAAAAAGGGCCCGGCGGCGATGCGCGGGCCCTTTTCGGTATTGGAGCGGGAGACGAGATTTGAACTCGCGACCCTCACGTTGGCAATGTTATGGTCCATATTTCCGAGTAATTCCTTGTTGTTCCGGAAGGGCGCTATTTAACTGATGTTCTTATATATCCAGTTGCCGTTGAATTCCATAAGATGCCGCTAGATTGATTGCTAGTGCATGCTATATGATTGCTAGCAGCAAATAGGACAGCAATGCGAGCGAAGATTACAAAGCGGGCGGTTGACGCCGCGCACCCCAACAAGAATGACGTTTTCATCTGGGACACCGAGACGAAGGGTTTCGGATTGAAAGTCACGCCTGCTGGAAACAAGATTTACGTGGTGCAAGCCCGGCTAAAGGACACGGGAAAGGTCGTCCGATGCACCATAGGCAAGCACGGCGCACCTTGGACGCCCGAGAAGGCCAGGCAAGAGGCGGTCCGACTTCTTGGGACGATTGCGTCTTCGGCAAACCCGAACGAGGCGAAAAAGAGGGCACGGGGGGACATGACGGTTTCCTCGCTGTGCGACCTGTATCTCGCGGAGGGCTGCGACAAAAAGAAGCCGTCAACGATCAAGGTTGAGCGCAGTCAGATAGAGCGACATGTCAAGCCACTCCTCGGACAGAAACAGTTGCGTTCGCTGACGCGTGGGGACATCGAGCGGTTCATGTCCGACGTTTCTGCCGGGAAGACGGCGACGGACGAAAAGACGGGCCCGCGTGGTCGCGCGGTCGTCCGAGGCGGCAAAGGCATCGCAAATCGCACAGCCGACCTTTTGGCTTCGATGTTGGCCTTCGCCGCCAATAGGGGGTTGAGAACCGACAATCCGGTTCGGGGCGTGCAGCGGTATCGGCGGAACCCGAAGGAGCGGTTCTTGTCATCGAGTGAACTCGCCAAACTTGGGGAGGCGTTGGGCAGGGCGGGCGCGGAGGGGGAGAACCCGTACGCTCTTGCCGCCATACGGCTGTTGATTTTGACGGGCTGCCGGAAAAACGAGGTGCTTTCGTTGCGCTGGGATTGGGTTGACACCGAGCGCGCATGTCTGCGGCTGCCAGACAGCAAGACAGGGGCCAAAACCGTCCCCCTTGGCGCTCCTGCGCTGGCATTCCTGCAGGCGATCCCGCGTTTCGAGAGCAACTCACATGTTTTCCCGAGCGGAACCGGAGATGGTCATTTCGTTGGATTGCAGAAGGTTTGGAGCCGCGTCCGTAACCGTGCCGGTCTCGACGATGTTCGTCTCCACGACCTCCGTCACAGCTTTGCCAGCGTGGCGGTTGCGGGCGGCGATAGCCTGTATCTCGTCGGTAAAGTGCTTGGCCACCGGCAGGCCAGGACAACGGAGCGATACGCCCACCTGGGCGATGACCCCGTGCGCGCGGTGGCCGACCGGACAGCCGAAACGATTGCGGCGGCAATGAACGGGGAAATGGCGAACAGCCAAGCAGGGACATCGACGCAACAAAAACACGATGCATGACGTAATTCGAGCGCGGCAATGCCAGGATGTTTGTCAATGTCCATGCGGCAGTTCACCAACGAGATATCAACTTCTTGCTGATGCCTAACGGAGGGGTGCCATGTCGAAAAAGAGCTTTCACCCATCGAGGCCGTGGATGTTCCGTTTCGGCGAGCACATGGAGGAACTGCGGCAGGCTTACAACGCTGGCAGGCCTGCGGCGCTATATGACGCCCTGTACTTGCTCCACGACAACGAAACAGGCGGAGAGAACGATTTCCCCCTGCCCGCCTGGGTTTGGGAGGCGATGTTCGAGGTCTTGGAGCAGCGGCTTGGCGGAGGACCGCCTGTCGGTCCCGGGCAAACCGGGAACGAAAAAGCCCGCTATAGAAAAGACATGCAGTACTATTGGCGGTGGTCGGCTGTTGTTGACGCGCGGAAGAAAGGGTTCACCTGGGAAGAGTCATATAAGGAAGCGGCGAAGTCGCTCAAGGGGGGCTTCGCATATGCAGCACCCACCACGATCAAAGGGAGTTACCAAAAAGTAAAAAAGGCGCTGACTGATCCGTCGCAGAGTGGCCGATTTTATCTCGCGTCACACCGAGCGACGAAAATGGCAGGCATAGACACTTGGGATGGCGACGAATGAACTGGGCCGACGAATAACCCGCATTGTCGCTCCGGGAAGCTCACGGAACGCATATCCATATACCTCCCACGTGATAGCCAACGTGGGGACTGAGGATATGCTGAGGAACTCTCCTAAACTGCGTGCGCCCGAGGCGGCGGCCTACTTGGGTATGTCGCCGTCGACTCTTGCAAAAATGCGCCTGCGCGGCGACGGCCCGGCCTACTCCAAAGCTGGGCCGCGCATCGTCATCTACGACAAAACGGACCTTGACGACTGGCTGGCCAAGAGCCGGCGCTGGAGCACGTCCGAACGCATAGACGCGCCTTGAGATCGGACATGCCTGCTCCCTCACACAAGCCCGTCGCTCCGAGCACCTGTTCGTCCGCCGCCTCGCGCCACGAGCGCAAAATTCGACGCATGATCGCCAAGGCCGATGCCTCAGGCCGCCCCAAGCGGACCGCCTATTGGATGCGTCGCTCCCTTGCGTCCTGCGACGCCCGCCTCGTCGCCGCTTTGGTCGCGTACCGCAAGCTGAAGCCACACCGTCGCCCGCCGAGGCGGCCCCGCCCGACAACGCGGAGAACCTCACTGCCTGATCGAATGCGTGCGGTTCAAGGACGATTGCCAATTCAGCAACCTATTTTCCCGGCGCGGGGTGGCAGCCCCACATGCGCCAGGATCAACAGCAGGAGGTCACGATGAAGAATTTTGTCAGGCAAGCACGCAAGTCCCAACCCCGTACTGAAGGACGGGACGCCCCGTTCCTAAGTAAGAAAAGAGCCAGTGTCGTCCCGTTCAGTAAATCCCCCAAAAGGGCCCAGAAACTGTCATTCCTGGGGCCTGGGAAGGGGCAGGACGCGGCTGTCGAAAACGGTAGCCAGGTCCTGCAGCACGTCGTGGATGCCGACAGCATGACCGCCACCGCACTCCAGAAGAATTACAAGTCCACGTTCATCTCCTGGCGCAACATGAAGGAGCGCGTCAATACTCACGCTGCGGTCATTGACCCCGAGTTCGTCGAGTTCGCCGATTTCTTGAGGTGCATGGGTCCCCGCCCCGACAAACACTTCACGCTCGACAGGATCGACAACGACAACCCGCGCTACGGCCCGAACCTGTGCGCCTGGCGCGACAAGGACGCCCAGAACAACAACAAGGGGAACACCATCTATCTCACGAACGTCGACGGCGTCACCCAGCCGCTGACGCACTGGGCCAAGATCAAGGGTCAGAAGCCCGATACGATGCGCAAGCGGCGTCTCAAGGGGTGGTCGGACGCGGACTTGATCGCGGGCAAGCAAACTCTTGGCACCAACGCGGTTGCGCCCTCGTTCTCCAAGAGTGGGCCGGGTGCACTGGACATCTGGCCCGGCAATTCCTTGGAAGCGCGCGAATGGTGGGAGGAGCAGTATCAGTCCAAACGCAAGGCCCGCGAGACCAGGAACCAATTCCTGCTGCGGCGTGTGGGGGCGATGTTGCACGAAATCGGCGAGCGGGAGGGCTGCAACGATCCGAGCGATCTCCCCGACGATCTCCGCGCCAAGGTCGAGCGGATGTTCCGGATCGTCGAGGAGTGTGAGAAACGCGAGAGGCAGGCCCGCGCGTCGAGGGAGGCGAGGGCCAGCGAACTCCGCCACGTCGATCCGTATGCGTGATCCGGGCCCAAACCAGATGCCGAAGGTCTGACGGGAGATGTCGTGCAGCGCATCGCAAATGACCGCTTCGCCAGCCGACGGGCCTGCGCTGAACCCGCGTGATCGCCGAAAACCGGGGTCGGGCTCGACCCATATGCAATTAATTTCACGTAGATGGACGTGACCTAGTCGCCGTCGTGGCGCTCACAGGAGACAACACATGAACAGAGCCTGTCTGGTTACGAATTTGAACGGCGATATCCTAATGGTGGCTAGCGACGAGCCGATCCGGTTCTTCGTAGTGAATGATCACTGCCCTCGCGACCGGGTTTACGAGTTTACGCCCGACGAAGAGGGTATGCTTCGCATCGGGGTTGAGCACGTCAGATCGATACTACGTGACGACCCCATCGGTCATATGCACGATGACTGTCATTTGGGCACCGGGCACGGCCCGCGTAAGGCGCCAGCGCCCCCCAGTCTCAAATCCGTCGACTAGCGGTACGTGTGCGCAGGATGCAGGTGTTGAACCGTGCGGTGAGACTTGACCGAACACGCCGCTGGTCTGCGACCTGCAATCATCGACGCTTTGTCTGGGCATGTAGGGCAGGTTGGCCATCTTGGGCACCTTGGCCATCTTGGTCGTCTAGCTAGCACTCGGAATTATTTCAGGAGAGCCAGGTACGAACACATAAAGGGCAGATTGATATTCATCCAGAGTAACGGAGTTGGTGAGTGTTGGATTTCCT
>DATKZM010000017.1:0-2134 GCA_035527975.1 Alphaproteobacteria bacterium
GCATGCTGTTCGAGCTGATCGGCGATGTTCATGTATTCGGCGCCCTTCAGCACCTGCGAGTAAACCACATAGGCGATGATGGCCTGATATTCGCGGGACAAATCCTCGTTTAAAAGCTCCGCCAGCTGGTCACGGGTAATCGCCTTATCCGCCATTGGGTTCCTCCTCCCATGAAATTCGTTGTGTTGCCGCCTGTGACTTTCATCCGCGTCGTAGATGAAAACGCTTCATAGTTATAACTGCACAATACTCAGTATGGCAGCATAACGTCGAGGGCGCGCGGGTCTAGCGGCAGCGACCGCATGAAATTCGAGGACGGGCTTTAGCGCTTCTCGACTTGGCGGCGCAGCACTTCGATCAAGGTCTTGAGCTCCGCATTGGCGGGCTCGGCTTCGGCAAGCTGCTCGGCATAGCCGAGCGCGGCGGCGCTATCGCCCGCATCGCGATTGAACCCGATCAGCGCCGCGAGCGTGTCCCGATCGCCGGGATGGCGCGCCAGACTCTGCTTCAGCATCTCGATGGCCTGCCCCCGCTTTCCGTTCGAGTCGAGCGCGACGGCGTAGACATAGGCATATCTGGCACGGGCGGGCTCAAGCTCGGCGGCGCGGCCAAGCTCGGCCAAAGCGTCCACCCCGCGCTTGGCCCGGACGAGCGCAAGCCCCAGCGCGTGATGCAGGCCGGCGTCCTCCGGCGAGCGCGCGATCCCCAGCCGTAACACGCTCTCAGCCTCGGCCTCGCGCCCGAGCTGACGGTAGAGGTCGGCGAGATTGGCTGAGGCCGGCGCGAAGCTGGGGCTCAAGCCGAGCGCGGCGCGGTATTCCGTTTCGGCTTCGGCGGCCTGCCCGCGCCTGGCGTAGAAATGACCGAGCATGGCCCGCGCCTCGGGCCGGTCCGCATTGAGGCGCTGCGCCGCGATGAACTCACTCACCGCACCATCGAGCCGCTCGCGCTCGCTGGCCGACAGTCCCGCCGTCGGCATCGTCGCCAGCAGCGAGGCGGCGCGGATGCGCACCCCGAGCACGGGGTCGGAGAGAAGCGGCGAGACCAGTGGCCAGGCCTCGCCCGCGGGCACGGCGTCGAGCATGTCGAGCGCCACGACCCGCACCAGGGGATCGGGATCGGAGAGGCCCCTCCGCGCCAGGCCGACATTGGACGGCGAGATCAGCGGAGCGAGTTCGCCCAGCGCGCTCGCACGGGTGAAGGCCGGCGCATCGGCGGCGGCCGCGACCGCCGCCAGAAGCTTGGCCGCGTCGCGCTCATCGGTCCAGGCCGCGTGGAAGGCTGGTCCATAATTCTGTAGCCCCTTGCGCTCCGGACCGAACCATTCCTCGATGGCGGCGGCCGCCCACCCCGACGATTTGCCGGTGTGGCAGTCGGTGCAGGCATTATCGGTGCCGAGCTTGGCCGACAAATCTGGGCGCGGCACGCGGAAGCTATGGTCGTGCCGGCGATCGACCACCATAAAGGTCCGCGCCGGCATGTGGCAGGAGACGCAACCGACCGCCGGCTCCACCCCCTGGTGATGACTATGCGCCGCTTCGGCATACGTGCCGGCATGGCATTGCAGGCAAAGTTTGTCGCCAGCGAGCTTGAGCTTGGCGCTGTGCGGGTCGTGGCAATCGCTGCAGGTCACGCCCGCGGCAAACATCTTGCTCTGCTTGAACGACCCGTAATTATAGACCTCGTCCAGCATCTGCCCGTCAGGCTGATACAGGCCTTGCGCCAGCATGGCCACGATATGGGTGTCGGAGAGCGG
The DNA here is from genome assembly GCA_035527975.1 of Alphaproteobacteria bacterium. GTDB lineage: Bacteria > Pseudomonadota > Alphaproteobacteria > JAPULJ01 > JAPULJ01 > DATKZM01. Next base: position 1,757 of record DATKZM010000017.1, read on the forward strand.
GCGTCCTGGCACCCAATCCTCGGAGATTTGGCCGCGCCGCGCATGGCACAGGCCGCAGGTCTCGACCTCCTTGCGTAGATCGGCGGGAGTTGCGTTTCGCGTTGGCTTGCCGCTTTGCAGATCGTGCTTCCAGGCCGTGCCGCTGCGCTCGTCGAAGCGCACCACCAGGCCTTTGCTTGGATCGCTCTTCCCCGCCGGCCATAAGCCCTTGGCCCAGGCGACGTGGCGCGACCCCTGCCCGTGGCAGGCCTCGCAGCCGACGCTGATCTCCGCCCAGGTCGTGGCGAAGCGATCGTTCGCTGCGTCGTAATGCTTGCGCAAGCCGGTCGAATGGCACTCGGCGCACATGAAGTTCCAATTCTGGTTGAGCTTGGTCCA
>DATKZM010000018.1:0-2455 GCA_035527975.1 Alphaproteobacteria bacterium
GGCGGCACGGATGTCGATCCTGCCGGCAATCCGGCAGAGACCGCCAAAAATGCCGAGAAGGGCAGCCTGAAAAGCCCGTATCAAGACAGCTACGACGAGGTCGCCGAGGAAGGCCACAAGAAGTTCATGGCCGCCGGCTGCAACGGCTGTCATGGCGGGACCGGCGGCGGCGGCATGGGCCCGCCCCTGTCCAATCCAGTCTGGGTCTACGGCAATGACGGGGACACGCTGTTCCGCTTGATCGCGCTCGGCTCCGACGGGCTGCAGGCCCAAGGCTACACGCGTAAAGGCTCGGAGAACGTCGTCGGCCCGATGCCGCCCCATGGAGGCATCGTCAAATCCAACGACGACATGTGGAAGATCATCGGCTGGATTTGGTCGATCAATCCGCCGGACAAGTCCGCCTCTGCCGCAGAGTAGCCTATCGGGATGCCGCCACGCCGCGCACCGCCCCCAAGCTCGGCGTGGCGGTCGCGCCGAACATGCGGCGGAAGTCTCGCGCGAAATGGGCCTGGTCGGCGAACCCGGCGGCGTGGGCCGCCGCTGTGAGGTTGCTACCGTCCAACACGGCGCGGATCGCTGCGCGCATGCGGCACCAGCCCCGATACCGGCGGAAGGGAACGCCCACTTCCCTCGTGAAGACATGTTGAAAGCGCGACGGGGACAGGCCGACCGACTCGGCGACCGCTCCAACGCGCCGCAAGTCCGCGTAGCTCTCATGCAGCGTTTCGACCACACGTGCCATGCGTGGATCGACGGGATGCGCCTTGCGGGACGCAAAGCCGATCAGATCGTCCAAGCCGCGATCGATCCACGAGAGGCTGTCGGGATCTTCGTACATCTCTCGCAACACGCCGATCTCGCCGGCGTTTCCGACAAGCGCGCCAGCCACGTCTTCCCCCTCGTGGACAAGACGCGATAGGCCCTCCGCCCCTGCCGCACTTGCTTCCGCATAGAAAACCGCGAGCGGCTCGCCCTCCATGTCGAATTCATAAGAGAGGCCGGTTGGGATCGCGGCCGTCCGGCAAAAGCGCCAGGCACCGCCGTCCACGCGGATTGGGAACTTGCCGTACAGCCCGGCAAGAAAGACCGGGGTGCTGTGCCGATGGTGCGCGTTCTTGCCGAGAGGCCCGGCGAACAGCGCACGCCTGCGATCGAGATACCAGATTGGAGCATTTTTCGCGGCGTCGGGCATAGCACGTTCGTTCAAGCGGCTTCGGGGACGCGCCGATAGTGTCGCGTTCAACCGAAAAAAGGAAGTTGGACGATGCCTGGTTCTTTCAATCGCCGCCAGTTGATCGGCATGGCAGGCGCGCTCGCCGCGGCGCCCTTCACCGCGACCCTCGCCACGCGCGCTGCTATCGCAGCAGCGCCAATGCTCGGCGTCTCACAGCCCACCCATTTTCGCTTCAAGCTCGGCGATTTCGAACTGACGACGATCTCCGACGCCGCGGCCTTCATCGATGGCCCGTGGCCGCTGATTGGCGGCAATGCCAAGCAGGAAGCCGTCGATCAAGTGATGCGCGACAATCTTCTGCCGGCGAACACGTACCGGCCCGGTTTCACGCCCATGGTGGTCAACACGGGCAGGGAGCTCATTTTATTCGACACCGGCAACGGCGAACGGGGCTTCGTGCCCCGGCCGCAAGGCGGCTGGCTTGCCGCGCAACTCGCGCCCGCCGGTTTCAAGCCGGAGCAGATCGATGTCGTGGTGCTGTCTCACGGCCATCCCGACCATATCGGCGGCATGATGGAGAACGGCAAACCACTCTTCTCCAATGCGCGCTACGTCGCGGGCGCTGTCGACTACGACTTCTGGGCCGGCGACAAGCCCGCGGGCGGCCTTGCGCCTTTTGCCGCGCTCTACCGTGACTACGTCGTGCCTCATGCGGGCAAGACCACCATGCTCGCGCCCGGCGACGAGGTGGTACCCGGCATTCGTGCGATGCAAGCCTATGGCCACACGCCGGGCCATCTCGCGTTCAATATCGAGAGCAACGGAAAGCGCCTCGTTTTCTGGGGCGACTGCGCGCACCATCAGGTCGCCTCGCTGACGCGCCCTGATTGACACTGCGTGTTCGATGTCGACAAGGAGCAGGGTGCCAAAATCCGCGCCCGCATGTTCGATCGCGTGGCCACGGACCGCGTCGCTGTCAGCGGCTTCCACATGCCGTTCCCATCTATCGGCTATGTCGAACGGCGGAAGGACGGGGGCTACCGCTGGATTCCGCACTTCTATCAGCTCGACCTCTGATCCTCGCTGGGGCTTGATCGGCCGGAGCTTCCGGCGTGCAATGGACGCATGGAAGGCCGCATCAAGATCATCGAGGGCGATATCACGACCCTCGATGTCGACGCCGTCGTCAATGCCGCCAACGAGGCTCTGGCGCCGGGGGGCGGCGTCTGCGGGGCCATCCACCGCAAAGCTGGCCCTGAACTCGCTGACGCCTGCGCC
>DATKZM010000019.1:0-28219 GCA_035527975.1 Alphaproteobacteria bacterium
TCGCCTCGACAACCCGCCGGCGCAGATCCAAACCGTACGCACGTGCCATATCTGCCTCCCGATAAACCTCGGGTCACAGAATCATATCTCGAACCAATTGGGAATCCCCCGCGATTCCTATTTCCTTGAAGACGCTCTAGTTGAGCGCCTCCTTCAGCGCTTTACCGGCCTTGAACTTCGGCACCATGGCCGCAGGAATGGTGATGGCCTGACCGGTACGCGGATTGCGTCCTTGCGAAGAGGCGCGATGAGACACGCTGAAGGTTCCAAAGCCCACCAGGCGAACTTCAGTCCCCCCCTGAAGTGACTCGACGATGCCTTCCAGAACAGCTTCGACGGCTTTCGTCGCATCAGCCTTCGACAATCCTGATTTACCAGCCACGACCGCGGCAAGATCGTTCTTGTTCACCTTTATGGTTCTCCCCCGACAAACTGTCCGAAACAAAAACACAGCGGCGCGTTTGCCCCGCGTGCGAAGCGAGTGTACGGGCACGTTTGCGCTCAGGTCAAACCAAACTCGGTGGTTTTCCACACGTATTTGCCACTTTTTCGCCGTATGTGGACAACTTTGTTACGATTGTCACAGTTGTGCATCGCTGTGACGCAGCGCGCGCGGAAAAACAAAGCCGCCGGTCGATGCCGGCGGCTTTGCATGTTCATCGATTTGCGCGAAGGGTGTCAGTGGGTAATGACGCCGTCGGCAATGTCGGTGTCGGGTTCGGGTTTCTTGGCCGCCACGACACCGTCTTCGTCTTCCGTCCACTCGATTGGAACCGGCCGAGCAACAAGCGCCAGCTCCAACAACTCGTCGACGGTTGAAATCGCGACGATGTTCAGCCCCTTCTTTACGTTGTCGGGGATGTCGGCGAGGTCTTTTTCATTGTCCTTGGGGATAATGACGGTCTTCAGACCGCCGCGCAGTGCTGCGAGCAGTTTCTCTTTGAGCCCACCGATCGGCAGCACCCGGCCGCGCAGAGTGATCTCGCCGGTCATTGCGACATCTTTACGAACGGCAATGCCGGTCAGCACGGAGACAATCGAGGTGATCATCGCAACGCCCGCCGACGGGCCGTCCTTCGGGGTCGCCCCTTCCGGCACGTGGACGTGAATGTCCTTATTCACGAACACGGTCGGACGGATTCCATAGCTGGTCGCACGCGACTTCACGAAGCTTTCGGCAGCCTGGACCGATTCCTTCATCACATCGCCCAGCTTGCCCGTCGCCGTCACCTTACCCTTACCCGGCAAGGTCACCGCTTCGATGGTCAGCAATTCACCGCCGACCTCCGTCCAGGCCAGACCGGTGGTGAAGCCGATCATGTCATCGAGCTCGATCTCGCCATAGCGGAACCGGCGCACGCCCAGATACTTTTCAAGATTGCGCGACGTAACATTGACCTTCTTCTTGTCGCCGCCGACGATTTCCTTGATCGCTTTGCGCTGCAGGCTGGCGATCTCGCGCTCGAGGTTTCGGACGCCGGCTTCGCGCGTGTAGTAGCGAATGATGTCGTGCAACGCGCCGTCGGAAATCGTCCACTCGTCATCTTTCAGGCCATGGGCCTCGAGTTGCTTCACCATCAGATGGCGCTTGGCGATCTCGACCTTTTCGTCCTCGGTGTAGCCGGGGATGCGGATGATCTCCATGCGGTCCATCAGCGGTTGCGGCATCCGCAGCGTGTTCGCAGTGGTCACGAACATCACGTCCGACAGGTCGTAGTCGACCTCCAGATAATGATCGGCAAAGGTCGCGTTCTGCTCGGGATCGAGAACCTCAAGCAACGCTGACGACGGATCGCCGCGCCAATCGGCACCGATCTTGTCAACCTCGTCGAGCAGGAAGAGTGGATTGGAGCTCTTTGCCTTCTTCATGCTCTGGATCACCTTGCCCGGCATCGAGCCGATATAGGTGCGCCGGTGGCCACGGATCTCGGCCTCGTCGCGCACACCGCCAAGCGACATGCGCACGAAGTTGCGGCCGGTCGCCCTGGCGATCGACTTGCCCAGCGAGGTCTTGCCGACGCCCGGAGGGCCGACGAGGCAAAGGATCGGCCCCTTGATCTTCTTCACCCGCAGCTGCACCGCGAGGTATTCAAGGATGCGCTCCTTGACCTTCTCCAGCCCGTAGTGATCGTCGTTGAGGATGGATTCGGCGAGCTTGATGTCGTGCTTGAGGCGGGTGCGCTTCTTCCATGGAATATTGAGCAACCAGTCCAGGTAGTTGCGCACGACCGTGGATTCTGCCGACATCGGGCTCATGGTGCGGAGCTTCTTGATCTCCGCCGTCGCCTTCTCGCGCGCTTCCTTGGAGAATCGCGTCTTCTTGATGCGCTCCTCCAATTCGGCCACTTCGTCGCGGCCTTCCTCGGTTTCGCCGAGTTCCTTCTGGATCGCCTTCATCTGTTCGTTCAGGTAATACTCGCGCTGGGTCTTCTCCATCTGGCGCTTGACCCGGTTGCGAATGCGCTTTTCGACCTGAAGCACACCGATCTCGGCTTCCATGTGGGCGTAAATCTTCTCCAGGCGCTCGGCGACCACGTTGAGTTCGAGCAGTTCCTGCTTTTCGGGAATTTTCAAAGTGAGATGCGAGGCCACCGTGTCGGCCAGCTTGGGCGCTTCGTCGATCTGATTGATCGAGACAAGGACCTCCGGCGGGATCTTGCGGTTGAGCTTGATGTACTGCTCGAACTGCGAGACGACCGTGCGCGACAGCGCCTCGACCTCCTTCAGATCGCCGACCTTCTCGTCGACCGCTTCGGCATAGGCCTGGAAGAAATCCTCGTTCTCGGCATAGCGCGTGATCGTGGCGCGCTGGCCGCCCTCGACCAAGACCTTGACGGTGCCGTCAGGCAGCTTGAGGAGCTGCAGAACGGTGCCGATCGTGCCGACCGAGTAGATATCGCCCGGGGTCGGATCGTCCTGGCTCGCATTCTTCTGCGTGACCAGCATGATCTGCTTGTCGTCAGCCATGACGTCTTCGAGCGCGCGAACAGATTTGTCGCGGCCCACAAAAAGCGGAACGATCATGTGGGGGAAGACCACAATGTCGCGCAGCGGAAGGACCGGATAGAGCGTGCCCCGCTGGATTTCGAACATGGTTCAGGCCTCTATGTCGTTTCTATTCTTTTGGTTTGGCGAAAGCCGCCGGACGGAAGTCCGACGAACCTACCCTACAGGGATTTAAAGTGGCGTTTACGACGCGGTCGTTCAAGGTCGTGCCCTTCGGAGCCCGTTTCAGGGCCCCGCCTCCAAACCCGTATCCGGGCCGCGATCACGCCTTGCATGGAAGTCAGGCGCTGGTGCCGACGTCCGGGCGGTCGCTGTAGATTTGAAGCGGCTGGGCCCGCCCTTCGACGACTTCGCTGTTGATCGCGATCTCTTCGACCGAATCCATCGATGGCAGGTCATACATGGAATTCAGCAGAATATGCTCCATGATCGAACGCAGGCCACGGGCCCCGGTTTTGCGCTGTATCGCCTTCACGGCAATCGCCGACAGCGCGTCCTCGGTGAAATTAAGTTGCACGCCTTCCATGTCGAAGAGCCGCTGATACTGTTTGACCAGCGCGTTCTTGGGCTCGGTGAGGATCCGCACCAGCGCGGTCTCGTCGAGGTCTTCCAGCGTGGCGAGCACCGGCAGGCGGCCGATGAATTCCGGGATCAGGCCGAACTTCAGCAGATCTTCCGGTTCCACGTCGCGCAGCACTTCGCCGGTCCTGCGGTCGTCGGGCGACCGCACATCGGCGCCGAAGCCGATCGACGTGCCTTGGCCGCGCGAATTGATGATCTTCTCAAGGCCGGAGAATGCGCCGCCGCAGATGAACAGAATATTGGTCGTGTCGACCTGCAGGAACTCCTGCTGGGGATGCTTGCGCCCGCCCTGGGGCGGCACCGATGCGACGGTGCCTTCCATAATTTTCAACAAAGCCTGCTGCACGCCCTCGCCCGAGACATCGCGGGTGATCGAGGGGTTGTCTGACTTGCGGCTGATCTTGTCGACCTCGTCGATATAGACAATGCCGCGTTGGGCCCGCTCGACGTTGTAGTCGGCGGACTGCAGCAGCTTCAGAATGATGTTCTCGACATCCTCGCCGACATACCCCGCCTCGGTCAGCGTGGTGGCGTCGGCCATGGTGAAGGGCACGTCGATGATGCGGGCCAACGTCTGGGCCAGCAGGGTCTTGCCGCAACCGGTCGGGCCGAGCAGCAGGATGTTGGACTTGGCGAGCTCGACGCCGTTCGACTTGGCGCCGTGCGCGAGGCGTTTGTAGTGATTGTGGACGGCCACGGACAACACGCGCTTGGCATGATCCTGGCCGATCACATAGTCGTCCAGGACCTCGCAGATGTCCTTTGGCGTCGGCACCCCGTCGCGCGACTTCACGAGGCTCGATTTGTGCTCCTCGCGAATGATGTCCATGCAGAGCTCGACGCACTCATCGCAGATGAACACCGTCGGGCCCGCAATAAGCTTACGGACCTCGTGCTGGCTCTTGCCGCAGAACGAGCAATAGAGCGTGTTCTTGGTGTCGCCGTTGGGCTTGCTCATGCAGTCCTGGTCCCGCGCCGGTTGGTGGTGGCGGCGACTCTACTCAGTCGGTGAAGACAATGCAAAAACATAAACCCTCACTGTTCCCGCCAGTGGTCGCCACCAGTCAATCTGGGAAGTCGTAACGATCTTTTCACCAAATAATTCAAATTTCCGTTAAAAAACACGGTCAACGCAGGCGGGCGGCGCAGCCTGTGGGAATCGATCAGAAACCCAAAAGACGACGAAAAAACAACAAGTTATGCCTTTCCTGGGCGATCGGGCGATGATCGCGCACGCGGTTATTTGTCTTTGCGGCCCTCTTTCTTGTTGCTGTCATCGTCCGGGTCCAGGCTCGGACGCTTGCTTGCAACGTCGTCGATGATGCCGAACTCTTTGGCTTCTTCGGGATTGAGGAAGCGGTCGCGCTCCATGGCGTCTTCGATAACCTTAATGTCCTGGCCGGTATGATGAACGTAGATTTCGTTCAGGCGTTGCCGGATGGACAGGATCTCCCTGGCGTGGATCTCGATATCGGAGGCCTGACCCTGGAAGCCGCCTGACGGCTGGTGGATCATGACCCGTGCATTGGGAAGGGCGTAGCGCTTGCCCTTGGCGCCCGCGGCCAGCAGCAACGAGCCCATCGATGCGGCCTGGCCGATGCAAACCGTGGACACGTCCGGGCGGACGTACTGCATGGTGTCGTAGATCGCGAGCCCCGAGGTGACGATACCGCCTGGCGAGTTTACATATATAGATATGTCCTTGTTCGGATTCTCCGATTCAAGGAACAGCAACTGCGCGCAGACCAGCGAGGCGACCACGTCGTCGATCCCGCCGACGATGAAGATGATCCGCTCCTTCAGGAGCCGGGAGAAAATATCGTAGGCGCGCTCGCCCCGGTTGGTCTGCTCGATGACCGTGGGCACGAGGTTGCTCATATAAGGTATGTCGAAGTTGCGCATCGTGTGGTGTCTCCTTGGGCGCCGCGGTGCCGGTTGCAATCAGCGTCGGCGGGCGCGCGGAACGGGATCGGTTCGGGCCGGCGTCAGGATGATTTGTCGGCGGACGAGGCCTTCGCTGCAGATTTTTTAGCCGACTTCTTCTTAACGTCTGCTTTCTTCTCGGGCTCCTCCGCGCTCTCCGCCTCGTCGGCCTTGAGCAGATCCTCCGGGCTCACTTCGCGGACTTCGACCTTGGCGAGCTCCAGAATGTAGTCGACCACCTTATTCTCGAAGATCGGCGCGCGAAGATGCGCCCTGGCGGCTGGGTTTTTTTGATAGATCTCGAAGACCTCGCGCTCCTGCCCCTGATGACGCTGGGCCTCGGCCATCACGGCTTGGCTCACTTCTTGGTCGGTGACCTCGATTTTGGCGCGCTGGCCGACTTCGGAAAGCAGCAGGCCGAGCCGGACCCGGCGTTCGGCGATGCTTTGGTATTCTGCCTTCAGCTCGTCCTCGCTCTTGGCCTTGTCCTCTTCTTCCAACTCGTCTTTCTCGCGTGCCTCCTCGATCTGTCGCCAGATCGTGTCGAACTCGATCGCGACCATGCCCGGCGGCACCGCGAAGTCATGCGCGCCGGCAAGCTTGTCGAGAAGATCGCGCTTCAGCCGGCCTTCGGTGACCTGGTCGTAGTTGTTCTGCAGCGTGTCGCGAACGCTGTTGCGCAATGCCGCAAGCGATTCCAGACCGTTCGCCTTGGCGAACTCGTCGTCGATGACGGCCGGAACGGACTCGCGGATTTCCTTGATCGTGACCGAGAATTCGGCGGGCTTTCCCTTCAACTCGTCATTGCCGTAATCGTCCGGGAAGCTGACATTGACCCCTGTCTCCTCGCCAGCGTTCTTGCCGAGAAGCTGCTCCTCGAAGCCGGGAATGAACATCCCCGAGCCGAGCTCGAGGTGATAATCCTCCGCAGCGCCGCCCGGAAACTCCGCGCCATCGATCCGGCCGACGAAATCGACTATCGCGACGTCGCCGATCACCGCCGCGCGTGGCTCATCGAGCGGCTTGGTGTCCTTGTGGCTTCCCGCGAGGTGCTCCAGCGTCTGGTCGATATCCGCCTCGGGCACCTTGGCGATCATGCGTTCGAGCGCGATGGTCGTAAAGTCCATGGGCTCGACCTCGGGCAGCACCTCGATCGCGAGGGTGTATTCCAGATCAGCGCCTTGCTTGTACTCCTGGACCTCGATCTTGGGCTCCATGGCCGGGCGCATGCCGCGCTCCTGCAAGGCCTGGCTGGCGCTGTCGTTGACGGCCTGTTCCATGACCTCGCCCAACACGGCGTCGCCGTAACGCTGTTTGAGGACGTTGGTCGGCACCTTGCCTGGCCGGAAGCCGGGTATGCGGACCTGGTTGGCCAATTCGCCCAGCCGCAGGTCGACCTTCTGCGCCAGATCGCTGGCATCGATCACGACTTTGAATTCGTGCTTGAGGCCGTCTTGGTTCGTTTCGGTGACCTGCATGTGTTGTCCTGCGAGCTATCTGGGTGCGGCGCGTCTGGCGGCTATTGGGGGCCTTGTTGGAACTCGCCGCGGCCGGGTTGGAATTTGGGGCCGCGGCGTTGTCGTCGGTTGGTGCGGGCGGAGGGACTCGAACCCCCACGGATTGCTCCACTGGTACCTAAAACCAGCGCGTCTACCAGTTCCGCCACGCCCGCTTTCCCGGCACGCCGAGCCGCGGAACTAGGGTGCGGGAAGGCGGTCTAAAGCGCGCGCCCTTCTAATAGGGCTGGAGGGCGGATCATTCAAGTGTGAGGGACGCGCCCTGCACCGGCGGTCGCGTCGTTATTCGGCCAGGCCGGGTCGGTCCTCGCCCTGGGTGACCAACACCAACGTATCCTCGACGGCTATCTCCACGTGGGTCTCGCCGGCATCAACGAAATAGCAGCTTCCTGCACCGACTTCGCACGGGGCCATGTCCTCCTGCTCGACCCGCATCCGGCCCACCAGCACCATCACTTGGACCCATTTGCTGTGGTCGTGCGGCGGCACGTGGCAGCCAGCCGGCATTCGAAAGAAGGCCGAGCGGACGCCGTATCCGCCCTCGAACACGGACGCCTTTTCCATCGTGGCACCACGGACGTCCACCGCCGACCACACCAGCTTTTCAGGTTCAATGTAGCGGGTCACTGGCCATCCTTCCGGTCTCGTTTTCCATCACTCCGCTTCACGCAGACGCCTCAGGCAAAGCCCGGCGCAGGCCTCAAGGATCGCTTCAGCGTCGATACCATAAATCCGGTGCAGATCGTCGATGTCGCCGGCCTGGCCGAAATGCTCGACACCCAGCGCATGGACCCGGTGGCCGGTCACCGAGCCCAGCCAAGCGAGCGAGCCCGGATGGCCGTCGACCACGGTGACCAGTCCAGCATCGCGGGCGAGCGGTGCCAATAACGTTTCGATATGCGCGGGCGCACCGTGCCCGCCGGCGCGCCCCGCCCGCCCCGCGGCGGTCCAGCCGACGTTCAAGCGATCCGCGGATGTCACCGCCAGCAATCCCGCTTCCGGCATGTCCTCGGCAAGCGCCTCGTAGGCGGCCAGCGCGTTGGGCGCCACCGCGCCCGTGTAGACAATCGCGAGCTCGGCGCCCTCGGCAGGCGGGCGCAGCCAGTAGCCCCCGGTGATGATGCCCGCGCGAAGCGCGCCGGACATGGTCCGCTCCGGCTGGTCGACCGGACGGGTCGAGAGCCGCAGATAGACCGAGCCGCCTTCGGCGTCGCGGTCCCAGCCGGCGTCATTGGCGCCCATATCGTCGCGCCATGGGTCGTCGCGCCATGGGTCGTCGCGCCGTGGGTCGTCGCGCCGTGGGCCGTCGCGCTTGCGTCCGTCGTGTTGGGAGCTGTCGTGCTGGGGGCCGTCGCGCTGCATGTAGTCGAACGACCAGGCCATGATCTCGGCGAGCTCGTCGACGAAGGCCGGCTCGAAGGCGGCGAGCCCGTCCTGGGCCATGCCGATCAGGGGCGTTGCGATCGACTGGTGGGCGCCGCCTTCGGGTGCCAGCGTGATCCCCGACGGCGTGGCGACCAACATGAACCGCGCGCCCTGATAGCAGGCATAGTTGAGCGCATCGAGCCCGCGCATGATGAAGGGATCGTAGACCGTGCCGATGGGCAGCAGCCGCGCGCCGAACAGCGAATCCGATAAACCAAGCGCCGCCAATTGCAGGAAGAGATTGTTCTCGGCAATACCCAGCTCGATGTGCTGGCCGCCATGGCCCATCTCCCAGAGCTGGGCGGAGACGACCTTTTCCTCGCGGAAGACATCCTCGCGGTCGCGCCGGTCGAAGATGCCGCGCCGGTTGACCCAGGCGCCGAGATTGGTCGAGACCGTGACGTCGGGCGAGGTGGTGACGATGCGCTCGGCGAGCGGCGAGGTGCCGCGGGCGAGCTCGTTCAGGATGCGCCCGAAGGCGTCCTGGGTCGCCATGCGCTCGGCTGCGGGACGCGGAAAGTCGGCCGGCACGTCAAACTTGCGATCCGAGCGCCGGCGCGGGAATTTCGCGGCAAAAGGCACGGCATCGAGAAAGGCCTGCAGCGCGTCGACCGGCCCGTCAAGGCCGGCGAAGCGGTCCCATTCCTCACCCGCGCCGACCTCCATCGAGCGCTGGAAGGCCGCCATCTGCGCAGGGTTCATCAGCCCCGCATGGTTGTCCTTATGGCCGGCGAATGGCAGGCCGTAGCCCTTGATCGTATAGGCGATGAAGCAGGTTGGCCGGTCGTCGTCGATGCTCTCGAACGCTTCGATCATTGCGCCCATGTCATGGCCGGCAAGGTTGGTCATCAGGCGATGCAGGCCAGTGTCGTCGAGCTCGTCGAGCAGCGCACGGATGCCGGGCTTGTCGCCGAGATCGACCTCCAGATGCTGGCGCCAACCGCGGTTGGCGGGGTCGTCGGCAATCGCGGTTCGATCGAGCGCGCCATGCGCTTGGCCCTCGCCCTTGTAGCAAAGCGCCGAATAGAGCGAATTGGGGCAGTCATCGATCCATTGGCGCAAGGCCGCGCCATCGGGCCGCTTGAAGGCGGCCTCGAGCAGCTTGCCGAATTTGATCGTAATGACGTGCCAGCCCATCGCCTCGAACATCTCGTCGAAGCGGCTGTACATCATCTCCGAGGCCACCGAATCGAGGCTTTGGCGGTTGTAGTCGATGATCCACCAGACGTTGCGGATGTCGTGCTTCCAGCCTTCCAGAAGCGCTTCGAAGATATTGCCCTCATCGAGCTCGGCATCGCCGACGATGGCGACCATGCGGCCGGGCGGCTGGTCCGCCGGCAACAGGGATTTCAACCGTAAATAGTCCTGAACCAATGCGGCGAAGCTTGTCATCGCCGCGCCCAGCCCAACGGAGCCGGTCGAAAAATCGACGTCGTCGGCATCCTTGGTCCGCGAGGGATAGGCCTGGGCGCCGCCCAGCGCGCGGAAACGCTCCAAGGGCTCGCGCGACTGATGGCCAAGCAGATACTGGATGGCGTGGAACACCGGGCTGGCATGGGGCTTCACCGCCACACGGTCTTCGGGCCGCAGGATATGGAAGTACAGAGCGCTTAGGATCGTGGCGACCGAGGCGCTGGAGGCCTGATGGCCGCCGACCTTGAGACCGTCGCGGCTGGCGCGAAGATGGTTGGCGTTGTGGATCATCCATGAGGAAAGCCACAGCACCTTGCGCTCTAGCTGCCGCAGGATGGCAAGCGGCGCGGCTCCCGGCGCCGCCTTGCGGGTCTGGGAATTCGGGGAGATCGTCGCGCGCGGCGCTCGGCCCGGCTTGGACATCCGGTTCTCCGCTGGTTGGCAATCCGGACAAGAGGCGGCCGGAAGGCGGTCGGCCGGAGTATAGGCCACGATATAGCGATGGCGCGAGCGGCTTGGCGCGCGGCCCGCCCGGCCGCGGCGAACCTGCTCTAATCAGATGTTTTTCTTAGACGCGTTGTGAGAAATTCTGGATGAAGGCGCGAAGCGCCAGGTTGCGTGGCCCTTCGTGGTGCGGATCGGCATTTGGTTTCTGGAACACCACGTCGTAGCGGACGTGGGGAATGCCGGTCGCATCGGTATAGACGGCATCGATGCGCGCGGTCTCGGTCATCTCATCGGTGCGAACGCGTCGGAATGCGCTGCCGGCGGAGACGTATTCGAGCTTGTCCCCTTGCACCACGAACATGCTTTTTAGCTTGCGCCCGCTGGCCGCATTCATCGTGAACCCCTTACTGATCCGTACCCAAAGTCCCGTCGGCCGCGCCTTTTGTTTTGTGACTGGCGACCTTTGTCTTGTTAACACTTCCTACATCATAAAATTTTGTGAAAGAAGCGGAAACCGTCGCCACGGTTAATCAATCCGGCCTGGTCCCATTTCCACAGCGCAAAACTTGCGGGAAGCCCGCCTTAGATCGGATCGGCACCTTCGAACAAGTTGCGCAGAACGGCCGGCAATTGGTCGGGCAGGTCCTCGGCAATCAACCCCGGCCCAAACCTTGTCGCCGCGGCGCCATGCAGCCAGACCGCTGCGCAGGATGCCTCGAAGGCTGGCATGCCCTGCCCCAAAAGCGCCAGCACCAGTCCGGCGAGGACGTCCCCGGCGCCGGCGGTGGCGAGCCAGGCCGGTGCGTTGGCGGCGATCGCCGCGCGCCCGTCGGGCGCGGCCACCACCGTATCGCCGCCCTTGAGGACCATGACGGCCCCGGTTTCAGCGGCCACGGCACGCGCCCGCGCCAGTTTGGAACCTGCCCGGTCGCCGAAGAGACGGGTGAACTCGCCTTCATGGGGTGTCAGAACGCATTCGCCGCGCCGCGCGCCGGCCAGCACATCGCCCGAACCGGCAAATACTGTCAGCGCGTCGGCGTCCAGAACCACAGGGCGGCCCGTCGCCAGCGCCGCCAATGCATGCGCGCGCGTCGCATCGCTGACGCCGTTGCCTGGTCCCACGAGGATCGCGACCATGCGCGGGTCCTCAAGGAAGGCGACAAAATCGGCCGGCCGCGCGATGGGCGTCACCAGCACGCCGGCCATCTCGGTCGCGTAGATCGGCACCGCGGCCGGCGGACTTGCGATCGTCACCATTCCGGCCCCGGTGCGTATCGCACCGCGCGCGGCCAGCCGCGCCGCGCCTGTCATCGCCGCGCCGCCCGCCACGACGACATGACCGCGCGAATATTTGTGATCGAGCAGGCTGGGGACGCGAACGTGCGCGCGCCACAGCGCCGGCGTGTTCTCGAAAGTGCGCGGCGATATCGCGCCGAGCACTTCGGCGGGAATTCCGATATCGGTGGTCACCACCTCGCCGCAATGGAGCCGACCGGGCAGCAGCAAATGCCCCGGCTTGCGGCGAAAGAATGTGACGGTCAGCGCCGCGCGCGGCGCGGTCCCCAGCACGGCGCCGGTATCGCCGTCGACACCGCTCGGAACGTCGATCGCGACGACGGGCGTGGTGTCCGCGTTAAGCCGCTCGATCAGTGCGGCCGGGACGCCGGCGATGGGCCGCGACAGGCCAGCGCCAAACATTCCATCGACAACCAGCGCGGCACCTTCGAGGGCAGCGTCGTCAAGCGGTGCAATCGGCCGGTCCCAGCGCTTGGCCATGATCGCGGCATCGCCGGTCAGTGCTTGCGGCGATCCCAATAGCGCCAGCTTGACCGGCCAGCCCACCTTGCCAAGGTGGCGGGCCACCACGAAACCGTCACCACCGTTGTTTCCCGGCCCGCACAATACGGCCACCGGACGGGGCGACCAGCGCTCGACGATATGGCGCGCGGCGCCGGCGCCGGCATTCTCCATCAGCCGCTCGCCCGGGACGCCGCCGGCTATCGCCGCCTTGTCGGCGCTGGCCATCTCCCCAACGCTCAGGAGTTCAATCGGCGGTTCCACTTGAAGCTCCGGCACGTAAGGCCCCCATGGGTCGGATATCACGCGGCAGGTCATCGGGCGTTACGGCACCCAACGGCCAAACCCTCGCATGGGCGATACACGTGAGGCAATCGGTGGATATCGGCCGGCGCGCGCGTGATTGGACCGCCTGCCGTATTGGCGTATAAAGTGTATTGCTCTCCAGGCCACCTGATAATCCTATCGAATAGCAATGCTTCGACCGCTGGGCCTTGCGTTTCTTTTTTCGGTGTTCGTCGCCGGCTGCGCCGGCGCGCCGCCGCCGGCCAAGCCGCTGATGTCGCCGCTCTCAGAGGCGAAGGACTTCGGCTATTCAGAGCGGAGCGTGGGGGGAGATCAGGTCGAAGTCACCTATCTTGCGCCGACCCGGCGGGTTTCACTTGATCGTGACAAGCGTGCGGCAGACATCGCGCGCGTGCGCGAGCTGGCGGAGGATCTGGCCCTGTGGCGCGCGGCGCAAGTGGCGATGACGCGCAAGGCCGCCGCCTTCCGGGTGCTGAGCCGCCGCTCCGATGCAAATCTCGAGCTGCGCGAGCAAATTGATGGCTACCGGCATTTTCCGTATCACCTCCATCGGCGCTCGCGCTTCAATCGCCACGGAATTTATGGCGGCTACCCTTACGACCCATTCCTCAAGGTCGAGCGGGTCGCGCGCGTTCAGATACAGGCAAGGGTGACGATCGCATTGCTCAAACGGAAACGCCGGCGCGGCATCGATCCCAAGGCGACGGCGGCGCGCATCAGCCGCAAATATCCAGGCGCGCTCAGCGCTCCGGCGAAGTAAGTTTCAGGCTCGACGATCACGGTGCGAGTTTCTTCAACGATGAAAGGTCGCTCTCTCATGCCCATGACTGTTCCGCTGCGGCGGGCTATTGGCCGTGGAATGGCAGTAGTCTGCGCGCTCAGCGTTGTCGGATGCAGCAGCGCGGCGCCGATCGCCGAACTTGAGACCAGCGCGCTGTGCCAAAGGAGCGAACGCGCCAAGACGTTCATCGTCGCCCATGTCGACGAGCGCGGCGAAGCCTTCCAAGGCGATGCGCCGCGCGGCGAGTATGACGGTGTCGTCGGAAAGGTGCCGACGGCCCTGGCTGCACCGAAGACCGCGGTCTTCCAGCGCCGCGAGCGCAAGGACTGCTACGACAAGGCGAAGGGGGTCTGGTATCCCTGTATCAAGGAAACCCGCGTCGACTTCTCAAAGATCAAGGGCCTTGCCCGGGCACCGATAATGGCGCGCGCGCGCGATGTAGCCGTCCAGCTTTGCGAGAGCGAAGTTCGCCGGCAATCGCCGAGGGAGGGCGGATATCTCCGGTTCGATTCGGCGAATTTCAATTGCACGGTAGTGCAGACAAACATGTGCCCGGTTTTCAAAGCGACCGCAGCGCAAAAGAAGGAGAAGAAACGCCTCAGCGAAGAGCGCCAGAAAGGCCAGCCGAAGTATGAGATTAATACCAACTGTCCGAGCACCCAGCATTGCCTGCCCGATCAGAAATAGCGCAGAGGCAATCGAATGGGAAACCAGCCGGGATCGAATTATCGCCCGGACGGCAGTGAGAGTGCCGGCATAGCCGACGTGAACTATGGGCAACCGCAGTCGCCTGCTGTCGAAAATGTGGCATCGTCACTTTTTTGGATGCACAGGCACGCGATCGGAACGCAGCGGGCCGGATTGCCCCAGACATGACCATACCGCACTATTCAGCTTTTGGTGTACGGTCGGCGAAGCATCCACTGCATCGGCAGATGGCAGCGATAAAAATCTGCAATCGTGTGCATTCGTGAGGGAGGAACGATAAATGACCGACCAGCCATCCGCCAGCAAAGGCGCGGCGGCATCCGGGGCCGGCACACCCACCCTGCCCTATACCGGCAAGGAGTATCTGGACAGCCTGGATGATGGCCGCGAAATTTGGATTTACGGCGAGCGGGTCGGCAAGATCACCGAGCATCCGGCCTTTCAGAACACGGCGCGGATGACCGCGCGTCTTTACGACGCGTTGCACGAAGACCACAACAGCGGCAAACATATACTGACGGGTCCGACCGAATGGGGCGGCTTCACTCATCGCTATTTCCGCGCGCCGACCAATGTCGAGGAGCAGGTCGCCGGGCGCGATGCGATCGCCGAATGGGCGCGCGTCGGCTATGGCTGGATGGGCCGCGCGCCTGACTACAAGGCGGCGTTTCTGGCGACCCTCGGAGCGAATGCGGCGTTCTACGCGCCTTACGAGGAGAACGCGAAGCGTTGGTACCGCTACAGCCAGGAGCGCGTGCCCTTCGTCAATCATGCGATCATCCATCCGCCGGTCGACCGCAGCGCGGCGCCGGGGCCCGACACCGGCCCGACGGATGTCTTCTGTCATGTCACCATGGAGACCGATGCCGGTGTTTATGTCAGCGGCGCCAAGGTGGTCGCGACCGGATCGGCGCTGACCCATTTCACATTCGTCGCGCATCACGGCCTGGTGCCGGTGCAGGACAAGGACTATGCGATCATCTTCATGGTGCCGACGAACGCCGAAGGCGTAAAGCTGATCTGCCGCACATCGTATGAGTGGCGTGCGGCAGTGCTGGGCAGCCCGATGGACTTTCCGCTTTCAAGCCGGCTCGACGAGAACGACGCCATCTTCATCATGGACGACGTCTTCATCCCCTGGGAGGACATCTTCTGCTATGGCGATGTCGAGAAGGCCAACAACTTTTTCCCTCAGACCGGCTTCCTGCCGCGCGCCCTGATCCACGGCTGCACCCGTCTGGCGGTGAAGCTCGACTTCATCACCGGGCTCATGATACGCGCGACCGAGATCACTGGCGCGCGCAGCTTCCGCGGCGTGGAGGCCAATATCGGCGAGGTACTGGCCTGGCGGAACATGATCTGGGGCCTCTCCGACGCCATGGCGAAGACCGCCGATCCCTGGCAAGGCGGCGCGATCCTGCCGGGCATGGAGCCTGCTTCGGCCTACCAGGTGCTGGCGCCCGAAGCCTACACCCAAGTGAAGAACCTGATCCAGAAGACCGTCGCCAGCGGCCTCATCTACCTCAACTCGCATGTCGCGGACTTCAAGAGCCCGGAGCTGCGGCCCCTGCTCGACAAATACATGCGCGGCTCCGGTGGCGCCGACGCGGTGGAGCGGATCAAGGTGATGAAGCTCCTGTGGGATGCGCTCGGCACCGAGTTCGGCGGCCGCCATGAGCTCTACGAGATCAACTACAGCGGCAGTCACGAGGAGATCCGGCGTTACGCGCTCTTCGGCGCGATGGCCTCGGGCACCGAGGACAAGCTCAAAGGCTTCGCGCAGGCCTGTATGGATGAATACGATCTCGATGGCTGGACGGTGCCCGATCTCATCAACACCGACCATCTGAGCGTGCTGAAGGGACGGAGCTAAGGTATCACGTGGCGTAACAGATAGATCACTCACAACAATCCGCTGACAAAAGCGGATGTCACACGAAATTCTTGGCAGGAGGAGACGTCCATGAGCACGACCAAGAAGACCCGAACATCGATCACCCGTCGGCGTGTGTTGAAAACCGGCGCCGCCGGTATTGGTCTGGCGGCTGCATCATCATTTCCCGCGCCCCTGGTGCTTGCCGCCTCAAAGAAGATCAAGATCGGCCATGTGAGTCCGCGCACCGGACCGCTGGCGCCCTTCGCGGTCGCCGATACGTTTGCGATCTCGATGGTGCGGCAGAAGTTCCGCAATGGGCTCAAGATCGGCGGGCGGACCTACGAGGTCGAGATCATCTCCAAGGACAGCCAGTCGAACCCGAACCGCGCGGCGACGGTCGCGGCCGACCTCATCCTGAAGGACGAGGTCAACCTCATGTGCGTCGGCAACACACCCGAAACGACAAACCCGGTGGGCGACCAGTGCGAGGCGAACGAGGTGCCGTGTATCTCCTCGCTGGCGCCATGGCAGCCCTGGTTCTTCACCCGCGGCGGCAAGCCGGGCACGGGCTTCAAATGGACCTATCATTTCTTCTGGGGGCTTGAAGACGTCATCGCCGTGTTCCTGAACATGTGGGACAAGCTGGAGACCAACAAGACGGTTGCCGGGCTCTTCCCCAATGACGGCGACGGCAATGCCTGGGGCGACAAGACGCGCGGCCTGCCGCCGGCATTGGCCAAACGCGGCTACAAGGTGATCGACCCCGGCCGCTACCAGAACCTCAGCGACGATTTCACCGCGCAGATCACCGCCTTCAAGCGCGCCAACGCGCAGATCCTGACCGGCGTGGTGCTGCCGCCCGACTTCACGACCTTCTGGAAACAGGCCCAGCAGCAGGGCTTCCGACCCAAGGCGGCCAGCGTCGGCAAGGCCATTCTCTTTCCCACCTCCGTCGAGGCGTTGGGCAAAGACGGTCACAATCTGTCGTCGGAAGTCTGGTGGACGCCGGCCCATCCCTTCAAGTCGTCATTGACCGGACAAAATTGCAGCCAGCTCGCGCAAGCCTTCACAACGGCAACCAAGCAACAATGGTCGCAGCCCGTCGGTTTCGCGCACGCGCTGTTCGAGGTTGTGTTTGACGTGTTGGGCCGTACCGCCGATGTCGGCAAGAACGCATCGATCCTCGACGCCATCGTGAAGACCAAGATGGATACGATCGTCGGCCCCGTCGACTGGACCAAGGGCGGGCCGTTCAAGAACGTCTCCAAGACACCGCTGGTCGGCGGCCAGTGGCGCTTCGTCGACAAGAAGTTCAAGTATGATCTGGTGATCACCGCCAACGACACGGCGCCGAGCATTCCGCTGGGCGGCAAGATGGAGCCGATTACCTGAGGCGCGCGAGACGCAGATCACGCCTGGGACGCCGGGAACATTTGCGCGAAGCCGGCGCGTGACCGTAGCGGCGGCCCGGCAAGGCGGCGCGCGGCCGGCGGCGCCCATGTTGCGGCTGGAGCGCGCCAGCAAGCGCTTCGGCGCGCTCGTCGTGATTGACGATCTGTCTATGCAGCTTGGAGCCGGCGAGGCGCTGGGCGTAATCGGGCCCAATGGCGCCGGCAAGACGACGCTGTTCAATCTGATCACCGGCGGCGTTGCGCCCGATGCGGGCCGCATCTTTCTGCAAGAACGCGACATCACCGCGCTTTTACCGCACGAACGCTGCCGCATAGGGCTTGGCCGCTCCTACCAGATCCCCCACCCGTTTGTCGGCATGTCGGTGTTCGAGAACCTTCTGGTTGGCGCCAGCTTCGGCACCGGCAAGCCGGAAAAGGCGTGCCACGGCCTATGCGCCGACATACTTGAGCGCACGGGTCTGATCGCCAAGGCCAATGCGCTTGCCGGCAGCCTCACGCTGTTGGAGCGCAAGCAGCTCGAGATGGCTCGTGCGCTGGCATCGCAGCCGCGGGTACTGCTGCTCGACGAGATCGCGGGCGGGCTCACCGAAGCCGAGTGCGGCCAACTCGTCCAGCATATCCAGGACATCCGCGCGGGCGGTGTCTCGGTCATCTGGATCGAGCACATCGTCCATGCGCTGATGTCGGTGGTCGACCGGCTGATGGTGATCAATTTCGGCCGCATCGTCGATGACGGCGACCCGGCGACGGTGATGGCGAGCCCCGACGTGCAGCAGATCTACATGGGGATCAGCGCCGAATGAGCGAGCTACGGATCCGGGCGCTGACCGCATTTTACGGCGACTTCCAGGCGCTCTTCGGCATCGATATTGACGTTGCCGCCGGCGAAGTGGTGGCAATCATCGGCGCCAACGGCGCGGGCAAATCGACGTCGCTGCGCTCGATCGCCGGCCTGCTCCGCAATGACGCCGAGGGCATTCTGTGGGACGGGCGTGCGATCGGTGCTTTGCCAGCCAATGAGGTTGTCCGCCTTGGGATCGCCCTGGTGCCGGAAGGCCGCCGGCTTTTCCCCTCGCTCAGCGTGGAGGAGAATCTGCGCATCGGCGGCTATGCCGGCCGCACCGGCGAGTGGACGCTGGAGCGTGTGCTCGAGCTTTTCCCCGTCCTCGCCGAGCGCCGCAACGCGCCGGGCACGGCGCTGTCCGGCGGCCAACAGCAGATGGTGGCGATCGGCCGCGCATTGCTCTCCAACCCACAACTTCTTCTCTGCGACGAAATCAGCCTCGGTTTGTCGCCCGCGGTGATCATCGACCTCTACCGCACGCTGGCGACCGTCAACGCAGGCGGCACCACGCTGGTGCTGGTCGAGCAGGATATCCAGCAGGCGATGAGCGTCGCCGACCGCGTCTATTGTCTGCAGGAAGGCCAGGTCACGCTGAGCGGCCCGCCCAAAGCGCTGACCCACGAGGCGATCAGGGAAGCCTATTTCGGGCTGTGATGCGTTTGAACCCCCTCCCCCTCTTCGGAGGGGGAGGGTTAGGGAGGGGGTGAGGAAAGTGCATCATTCGAGGTGTTCGGATACATGGTTTGAGATTACACAGCACCCCCACCCCGGCCCTCCCCCTCTAAAGAGGTGGAGGGAGGCGCGTGACTTCACGATCGGTGTGAAACCCTAGGGACTACGGCATGGATTGGGTCAACGCGATCGTGCAAGGGGTGCTGCTGGGCGGGCTTTACGCGCTCTTTGCCTGCGGGTTGTCGCTGATCTTCGGGGTGATGCGGCTCGTCAATATCGCCCACGGCGACCTCATCGTGCTTGCCTCTTTCATCGGTCTGGCGGTCGCCGAGGGGCTGGGCCTCCACCCGTTCGTGTGCCTGGTGGTGGTCGTGCCGGTGATGTTCGCCATCGGCTATGCGCTGCAGCGCGGCCTGCTCAACCTGACGCTGGGGGCCGATATCCTGCCGCCGCTTCTGGTGACGTTTGGTCTGTCGATCATCATCCAGAATGCGCTGCTCGAAGCCTTCTCCGCCAATACGCGCAAACTCACCGGCGGCTCGATCGAGGTCGAAAGCCTGAAGATCGTCGAGGGTCTCAGCGTCGGCGTGCTGCCGGTGATCGTCTTCGTCTCGGCCGCGGCGGTGATCGCCGGGCTGCAGCTCGTGCTCTTCCGCACCTCGCTCGGCAGCGCCTTCCGGGCCACCTCCGACGATCCGGAAACCGCGCGCCTCATGGGCATCGACAACCGGCACATCTTTGCACTCGCCATGGCCATGTCGCTCGCCGTGGTCGCGATCGCCGGTATCTTTCTTGGCATGCGCTCGAACTTCGATCCCTCGATCGGCCCGGCGCGGCTGCTCTTTGCCTTCGAGGCGGTGATCATCGGCGGGCTCGGCAGCCTCTGGGGCACGCTTGCCGGCGGCGTCATCCTCGGCGTGGCGCAGACGCTCGGCGCGCAGATCGATCCCGGCTTCCAGATCCTGGCAGGGCACATCGCCTTTCTGATCATTCTGATCGTGCGCCCGCGCGGGCTGTTTCCGCGCGCGGTCGATTGAGGCCGCGGCAATGGCGCACCAAACATCGGGCGGCGGCGCATATCGGGTCACCACCGCCACGCGCACCAGCCGCATCGGGCTCACCGTGCTGCTCGGCTTTGTGGTTTTTCTCGCCGCGACGCCGCTCTGGGGCGGCCGCGCCGAGATGCGCCTCATTGTGGAGATTTGTTACTTTTTGGCGCTAGCCCAAATGTGGAACCTGCTCGCCGGCTATGCCGGGCTGGTCTCGGTGGGCCAGCAGGCGTTCGTCGGGCTCGGCGGCTACGCGCTCTTCGTC
Source organism: Alphaproteobacteria bacterium (assembly GCA_035527975.1). Lineage (GTDB taxonomy): Bacteria > Pseudomonadota > Alphaproteobacteria > JAPULJ01 > JAPULJ01 > DATKZM01. The sequence continues at coordinate 20,024 of DATKZM010000019.1, forward strand.
TTCACAATTTATTTGGGCGTGCCGCCGCTGGCCGCCGTCGCGCTGGCCGGCGTCGCCGCCGCGGTCTTCGCATTGCCCACCGCATTCGTCGTCTTCCGCTTGCGCGGCGCCTATTTCGCAATCGGCACCTGGGTGGTGGCGGAAGTCTACCGGCTCGGCTTCGCGCAGGTCTCCGCGCTTGGCGGCGGCTCAGGCCAAAGCCTGCCGCTCGCCGTGATCCGCGATATCGCCGGCAGCCGTGCCGGGCGCGACACGGCGATCTTCTATGTCGGGCTCGGGCTGGCGGTGGCGGCGACCGGACTAGTCTATCTCTTGCTGCGCTCGCGCCACGGCCTGGCGCTGACGGCGATGCGCGACAGCGAGCCGGCTTCCGAAAGCCTCGGTGTCAACACATACAAAGCCAAGCTCGTCGTCTATGTCGTGGCGGCGGCGGTGACGGGGGTGGTCGGCGCGCTCATTTATCTGCAAAAGCTGCGCATCTCACCCGACGCCGCCTTCAACGTCATCGACTGGACGGCCTACGTCATCTTCATCGTGGTGATCGGCGGCATCGGCCGTATCGAGGGCCCGATCGTCGGCACCATTGTCTTCTTCGTGCTGCGCGAGTTCCTGTCGGAGCTTGGCAGCTGGTACCTGATCATCCTCGGCGCGGTCGCCATCCTGGTGATGCTGCGCGCGCGCCAGGGATTATGGGGCCTCGTCGCCGACCGCTGGGGCTTGCACATATTTCCGGTGCAGCGTCGGCTTGAGCCGCGGGTAGGGCCCGATAGCGGCTAACTCGGCATCAATTCTTTGCTTTTGGGGAATGGGGCGAGTGACGGGATTTGAACCCGCGACCTCCTGGACCACAACCATGACGGGGGGTGTAAACAGAGGGAGCCTCTGGTCAATTCGCGCATCCAGTTCTTTCATAAATGCTTGCATTGAATAGCAATTAGGCGCAACCTGCGAAAACTGAGGTAACGCCCCAACGCCTCCGATTTTGTTACTCCGGAAAGCGTTTAAGGTAACAGGGGCGGACCTCCTGGAGTTTTCCAAGGAGCGCTCAGATGCCGAAAAAGTCTCAAGCCGCTCTCACGGCGATGCTGGTCGAGAAGGTGAAACCGCCGGCCGAAGGCGTCACCGAGATATGGGACGCTGCCATGCCCGGCTTCGGGTTGCGGATCTTTGCCGCGACCAAGATCAAGAGCTGGTGTCTCATGTGCCGTGCGCCCGATCCCCTCACCGGCAAGCGCAAACAGTTTCGTTGGACCATCGGTCGCTATCCCGAAATGTCGCTCCAGGAGGCGCGCCAGAAAGCGGGCGACTGGAAAGACCTCGCGGCCAAGGGGATCAACCCGAAGGCGCGCGTGGATGCCGAGAGCGGCAACGCCGCAGGCGGGACCGGAGCGCTTACGTTCGGCGCCGTAGCGGAAAAGTACATCAAGCGCGAGCTGCCAGCGCTCGCCCGGCCGCAGGAGATCGCCAGCATCATCCGCAATCGGCTGATGCCTGCTTGGGAGGATCGTCCGATCGAGGGTCTCCGGAAGCGGGACGCGATCAAGCTCACCGACGCCTTGATCGATGCGGGTACGCCCCATGCCGCGCGGCGCCTGTATGAGACGGCCATTCGCATATTCCGCTGGGCGCACGAGCGCGACGAGATCGAGATCAATCCACTGGCCGGGCTGCGGCCTCCGGTGAAGAAGAAGGCCCGGCGCGAAATGCCCAACGAGGAGGAGTTGCGCGCGCTCTGGAAGTCATGGGACAGCGAGAAGATCGGCTATCCGTTCGGCCCGTTGCAAATGCTTCTGCTGGTCACAGGCCAGCGCCGCGGCGAGGTCGCTGGAATGAGCTGGTCGGAGGTCGATCTCGAAGCGCGCGAATGGATCATCCCGGCCGAGCGGTGCAAGTCCGACCGCGATCATCTCGTGCCACTGAGCGATCTCGCCGTTGAAATCCTTCGGACGCTCCCGCGGTTCAAGCGCGGCGATTTGGTGTTCTCAACGACCGGAGGCGAGAAGCCGGTGAGCGGGTTCTCGAAGGCGAAGCTCCTCGCCGACAAGGTGAGCGGCGTCTCTGGTTGGCGGATGCACGATCTGCGGCGTGTCGTGCGTTCGAACCTCTCTGCCCTCCGCGTTCCGGAGGTGGTCGGCGAGCGGGTCATCAATCACGGGCCAAAGGGCTTGGCCAAGAACTACAATTTGCACGAGTTCGTCGATCAGAAGAAAGAGGCCCTCGATCTGTGGGCCGACGCTCTGCGAAAGATCATTGAACGCGATCCTGAACCTGATGCCGCAGCGGAGACCTTGCCAGAGAATGTGGTGCCAATGATCGGCGGCAGACGGTAATTTGTAGCATATTAGGTATTGCGTCGGATAACGGACCGCAATATGTTGTTGTTCTATAACTCGGCGCTCGACCCGAGCCCAGTTGATCCTTCGGGCTTCCACGGCGTTTTCGTCCGTGTCTCAGACTGATCACTGGCCGGCCTCTCGAACCGAGTGAAACCTCGCTTAGCACCGAAAATAATCCGGGCATGCGACTGGGGGTTCACTGGTTAAGGAGACCCGGCCATGTCCGATGACAAACTATTAGACAGCAAAGACCTCAAGGCGCTGGGCATCACTTGGTCCCGTCAGCACCGGTCCAACATGATCGCGCAAGGTCTATTCCCAGCCGGATTGCACGTCGGACCTAATACAGTCCGGTGGTTGCAGTCCGATATCGATATTTGGCTGGCGGAGAAGAAAGCCGAGCGCTCGTGTAAATGGTCCGAGGCGCGCGCGGCCAGGCTAGAGGCTGAGAAAGCCGCAGTCGAAGCCGAGCCGGCCAACGAGCCCCGCGCCATCGGTGCCGACGCTCCGCCCGACGAGCCCCATCAGGCTCCCACCTCTTAATCCTAAAACGAAAGCGCCCACCGTCCGGTGCATGGACGGGGGCGCGGGGAGAGAGAACATGGGAGCCCCCTCCTACGCTCGGCGCGTGATCTTTGTCAACCCGGCCAGCCTGCCGGCCCGGATGGTCTCTCAATGATCCGCGCGAGCATCTACGGGCGGCTCGGCGGCGATCCGGTCGAGCGTACCACCCGCTATGACAATCGCATGGCCACGACTTCGATCGCGGTCAGCGTCGCTCGTCACGGCGAGGACGAGCTCACAGAATGGGTCAACGTCGCAGCCTTCGGCAAAGCGGCCGACGCGCTTATGGGACACGCCAAGGGCGATCTCGTCGTGGCGATGGGTCCGATGGTCAAGCAACGCTGGACCGGACGCGACGGCCAGCCGCGCGAGAGCTGGAGCCTGACAGCCGAGAGCATCGTCTCCGCTCGGACGGTGCGACCTGGTGGCGGCGGCCAGCGCAAAACAGCGGACGGTGATCGCGCGGCCCAACATCCGGATGGCGACGGCTCCGACCTCGACGACGAAATTCCGTTCTAATGATCGGCGTCACGCGAAACCAGCTCGGCACAGCTCCGGGGATCAACCGGACCGGGCGCGATCTGCGTGCGGCCAAGGCGGAGCTGCCGCATGGCGAGTTCGGCCGGATGGTCGAAGAGGACTTGCCGTTTTCGTGGGATGCGGCCAATCGTTTGATGCAAATCGCGCGGCATCCAGAACTTACAAAACCCGATACGTATCGGAATTTGCCGTCAAGTTGGAATGTGCTTGGTGAGCTGGCCAAGCTCAGCGCCGCCGATTTTCGCGGTGCTGTTGAGATTATCACGCCGGAGACGAGCGTGCGCGGCGCTCAGGCGATCAAGGGCGCCGAGGTGTCACCGTGACTACTGCGGCGGAGATCGTCAAAGGGCTCGGCGGCAAGTGGTCCGGCCGATCGGCGATGGCACCCTGCCCCGCGCACGACGATCAGCGGCCGTCGCTCCTGATATCCGAAGTGGCCGGCAAGCCCCTCATATTCTGCCACGCCGGGTGCGCTCAGGCCGCAGTGTTCGCCGCGCTGTCGGCATGACGGCGCCTGGAGCGAGGCTGTACGACGCCACGGGCCGCTCGGTCAGCGAACGGAAGGCGTCGAAGCACACGAAGATTGAGGGTCCCTTCGTCGCGCATCTCTACGAGATGTTGAAATCGCCGGCATATCGCGCCCTCTCGCTCACGGCACACCGCATCCTTACACGGCTTGAGATCGAGCACGGCGATCATAGTGCCTATCTGAACGGGCACCTGGTCTGTACGTACACAGATTTCCAGTGGCACGGCGCGCGGCGCAATTCGATCACAATGGCGCTGCGCGAGTTGGAAGCGCTCGGCTTCATCGAAATCGTCGAGCACGGCAGGGCCGGCAATCGCGAATACCGCCGCCCGAGCATCTACCGGCTGACCTTTCTCTCTGCCGATGCCTGCAAGCCGACGCATGAATGGCGTCGGATCAAAACGGACGCAGAAGCGGCAGAAGCGATCGCAAAAGCGCGCAAGATCGGTGGCGACGGATCACAAAAGCCACCAAAACGAGGTGGGAAATGACCGCTCGCGGGATGCTCAAAAAAGCAGATTTTCGCCCCCCAAAACGCTACTGGTTTCGCCCCCCATTTCGCTACTGCAAACCACCGATTTCAAGGTAGCGAAATGGGGGGTACTGCCAAGGTAACGTTGTGGGGGGTACCTTCTATATCTCCAGGGAGTGGGGGAGGTTCCTCGTTGGCCCCCGAGCCTCGCGCGTGCGAACCGGCATCGAGACCGTTGGAGCGTGCTCCGGACGGCGCACCTTGTTCCTGACCAGGAGGTCTTTACAAAAATACTTAGGAAATCAGCACTGGCGATCGACCATGGTACTACTACGGTAACACCGAAAGTAACAAAGCGCCCCGATCGAGGCCCAATGTCGGACTTCAAGGCACTTCTGGCTCAGCTTAAGCCGAACCATCAATAGGTGGCGCACGCCTACCTCGAATGCTCTTACGGAGGAAGGGCTGTCAAACAGCTGCCTGGAGCTAGAAATTAGCGACGCGGTGCTAGAGACGCGAGTGTCTTGGCCCCCAAGATAGGGCCCAGCACATCGTGATCACCCGTGGGTCGTAAACCGGGCCGAACGAAGCGGAAGTTATTTGTTGGCTCCTCACGCGCGTGGTGTGTGCGTTTTGTGCGGATTGCTAGCTTGGTTCCTGGCACTCGGTGTCCGCTTTTGTGCCGAAAGCAGATGGGGTGGATGGCTCCCGCTCCCGGCATCTAGGTGCCAAAAGTGTGGTTTCCATCAAGGACCACGAGCAAGAGGAGCCATCCGCTATGCAGATTACTACGGTCGGTCTCGACCTGGCCAAGAACGTTTTTTAAGTCCACGGCATCGACAGCAGCGGCAATGTGATTGTCCGCCGGTCGTTGCGCCGTCGTCAGGTGATACCATTCTTCGGCAAGTTGGAGCGCTGTCTCGTTGGCATGGAGGCTTGCGGTACGAGCCACTTCTGGGCGCGCGAGCTTGAGGCACTGGGGCACGAGGTGAGGCTGATGCCGCCGGCCTACGTCAAGCCTTATGTCAAGCGAGGCAAGACGGACGCGGGTGATGCGGAGGCGATCGCGGAAGCAGTGAGCCGGCCAACGATGCGGTTCGTGCCGGCGAAGTCACCCGAGCAGCAATCGGTGCTGGCGCTGCACCGGACGCGGGATCTGCTGGTCCGCCAGCGCACCCAGCTGGTGAACATGATCCGCGCCCAGCTGGCCGAGTTCGGCATCGTGCTGGCCAAAGGCGTTCACCACGCACTCAAACTGGTCGATCGGCTTCTCGACGGCGCGGTGCCGGACATTCCTGCGCTGGCGCGCAAGATCGTCATCTCCTTGGCGGAGCAGATCCGCGCGCTGCAGGTCCGGATCGGCACGTTCGAGGAGGATATGAAGACCTGGTTCCTTGGCAACGAGCTGGCCAAACGGCTCGCGACCATTCCGGGGATCGGGTTCATCACCGCCTCGGCGCTGGCGGCTTCAGTCACCGATCCGCACCGGTTCGGCTCGGCTCGGCAGTTTGCCGCCTCGCTCGGGCTGACGCCGAAGGCCGACTCCAGTGGCGGCAGGGAACGAATGGGGCGCATCTCCAAGATGGGGGACCGCTATCTTCGCCGCCTGTTGGTGAGCGGGATGACATCACAGCTTCAATCGGCACGGCGCAGGCCGGAGGCTCACCCCTGGGTCACCGGATTGCTGGCCAGCAAGCCCGACAAGCTGGTCGCCGTCGCCATGGCCAACAAGGCCGCGCGGGTCGCCTGGGTCGTCATGACGCGTGGCGAGGTCTACCGCGCGCGCCATCGCGTTGGCGAGGAGGCCGCTTGACGACTTGATCGCTCAAAGGCACGTCGCCTTTAGGTGATCGCGAGGACGATGAGAGGTGATGGCGAACCGGTCAGACCGGGGATGGGGACAACCCGACCAATGTCCAGGGTGTTGCAGCCCGCAAAGCAGATAGGGACCCGATCCGCGGATACCATCAAGGCCAGCGGCTCAAAAACACCGCGTCAACAGGCCGGACACAAGACTGTACCTGACTTGGCCGCCATGCCGTCGAAAAGTCCTTGCAACGCGGGAGCCATCCACACAAGACATCGGCGTCGACCCCTCACTTCCTGCCAAGAAGAGAAAGCAGCTTGTTCGCGGCGATCACGTGCGGGTTTGACTTGATCGACTCACGATAGGTCGTGACCTCAGAGGCGCGGCTTCTCTCTTCCTTCGAGATAGTGCAACGGCGCGCGCTGGGCGACACTATTGCTCGTAACCGATGCTGCGCATTGCTATACCCCGTTGCGTCGGGTTGATTCTGTGATTGGTAAAGCCAAGCACGCCGGCCATGCTTGGAACGTATCTGGCGGGCACCCGAGGCCCGCACGAAATGCCAGGGGTCGGCCATGATCGAGAGCATCAGCGCCGTCACGCTCGTTACCCGCGACATGCGCCGGGCGGTCCGATTTTACGAAACGCTCGGCTTTCGCCTGAAGCACGGCGGTCCGGAGGCGACGTTCACCAGCCTTCAGGCCGGCACTGGCTTTCTCAATCTGATCACCCGGCCGCCCGGCCAGCGTTTGGCCTGGTGGGGACGGATCATATTCTATGTCGCCGACGTCGACGCGCTCTACGATCAGGCGATCACTGCTGGTCTTGGTCCCGAGGCCGCACCGCGCGACGCAGAATGGGGCGAGAGGTACTTCCACGTTACTGACCCTGACGGCCACGAGGTCAGTTTCGCCCGGCCGCTAACAGGCGGGCGGTGACGAAATGGACAGCGGGGGCGCCGTCGGCTTGGCGGATGCGGCATGCAATCCGGTGAGGAAAGCATCATCAAAACAGGAGGCTTGCCGATCGAAGCCAGGAAAGACCGCCAGAGCCGTGGTGATTGGTCGCAGCAAATAGGAGCCCGCAGCCATGATTGGCAATTGCCATCCGGCTGCGCGTTTATTGGCTCCACGCCCTAGTTAACCGACGCATCGCCCCTGTCAGTGCTTTTTAGTTCCTCGATCGCCTCACGATCCGCAACCACACCGCCTGCTCCTCAAGGTCGTATTTTTCACGCAACTCACCCGCCCGCATCGCTGCATAGATCACCGTCCACGCAAAGCGGCGTGGCAAAATATACCCGGTGATAAGCGCTTTGGGACTATGCTCACGCCCAAGGTCGCGTGGCGCTGGCGCAAAGCCCGGCGGGTTGCGAGCGTCCATTACCGTTTTCCGGATTTCCTCTGACGACGTGCGTTAGGCAAATGTCGAAAGGAGCACGATCCGACAACAGGGTGCCGCTCAAGGAGAATCCAACTGAGGACGAAATCCTGCTCGTTTACGACACGCAATGCCCCGCCTGTGACACCTACTGTCGGCTAGTGCGTGTCGAGGAGTCGGTCGGCGAATTGAAGCTTGTCGATGCCCGCGAGTCGAGCGAGATCATGAACGAAATAACAGAAGCGAAATTGGATATCGATCAGGGCATGGTGGTCAAACATAAGGGAGTTCTCCATTACGGTTCGGATGCCATTCACGCGCTCGCACTCATGGGCCGTCAAAAAGGCATATTTAACCGAATGAACTACTACATTTTTCGTTCCAAGACTCGTGCGCATCTCCTTTACCCTATTCTGCGATACAGCCGAAACTTGAAGGCTTATCCCGTTGTCCCAGGTAGTTAGGTTTCATCGGCCTCGGCGGGTTCGGCGCCGTCCTGACGCATGCCGCTGATGGTCTTGCGTCGGCGGGGTTTCCGCCGTGTTGGTGTCGCGTCCTTGCGGGGGTT
>DATKZM010000020.1:0-2152 GCA_035527975.1 Alphaproteobacteria bacterium
GACACCGTCAGCATGACCTTGGGCTGGGGCTATCTCGCCGGCACCGCCATCTTCCTCGTCGCCTTGCTGGTGCTGGTGGCGATCCAGATCGCGGCGGAGACATTCCGCCCTTTTCTCTATTGGGCGACGATCGTGGCCTCCACCACGGTCGGGACCACCATGGCCGATTTCGCCGACCGTTCCCTTGGCATCGGCTATGTCGGAGGTTCGTTGATCCTGTTCGCCTGCGTCATGGCCGTGCTGGCGCTGTGGTATCGGTCGCAAGGCTCCATTTCGGTCGACACGGTGAACACGCCCAAGGTGGAAGCCTTCTACTGGGCCGCGATCACCTTTTCCCAAACCTTGGGCACCGCGCTTGGCGATTGGGTGGCCGATGCCGGTCTCGGCTATGGCGGCGGCGCGCTTCTGTTCGGCGCAGCGCTCGCGGGCGTGGCCACCGCCTATTTCTGGACCAGCACCTCGCGGGTGCTGCTGTTCTGGGCCGCGTTCATCCTGACGCGGCCGCTCGGCGCCACGGTTGGCGATTTCCTCGACAAGCCCCTCGACCAGGGGGGACTGGCCTTGAGCCGCCCCATCGCCTCCGCCGTGCTTGCCGCCCTTATTGTCATGCTCATCGTCATCCTGCCGCAACGGGCAGGCGCGCACCCGCGGCGGCCGGAAGCAGCGTCCTGATCGATCATGATTCCTGATCGACCCATTTCGACTGCCCGCTTGAGGTCGGCCATAAGTTGCTGCTCTTATTGCCAAAAGCGGGGAAACGATGCCAAGGGCGACGGGGCGCCTGAATTTGCCTGCGCGATTCGGTGTGGCCGCGGCGCTGCTTGTGCCGTGGCTCGTTTTGAGTCCGCTGCATGCCGCCGATGGCGGCGGCGATTGCTGCGCCGGCCTCGAACAGCGTGTGGCCGAACTGGAGGCCATGACAGCGCGCAAGGGCAACCAGAAGGTCTCGATCCAGGTTTACGGCGACGTGAACCAAGCGGTGCTGTTCTGGGACGACGGTCACGAGCAGAATGTCTACGTCGTCAATAATTCCTACAAGACCTCGCGCTTCGGGCTCAAAGGCACGAGCAAGATCGGGGCTGGCTGGAGCGCGGGTTATCGGCTCGAGGCCGAATCGAGGGTCGCTTATTCGCGCACCCTCAATCAATTCGACGACAACAATTTCCATGACCCCAATCACAATTTGTTTGTGCGCCAGTCGAACATGTATGTGGAAAGCGAAACGTTCGGCAAATTCACCCTGGGCCTGCAGGAACCTCCCAAGGACAACAGCACCAAGGACACGCATGTCGCGGGCAATATCCTCGATTCGGTGAGCCAGGATTTCTTCATGAGCCAGGGCTTCTTTTTGCGAAGCAAGGGCGTGGCGGGATCGGAGGGTCTTTCCACCATCAAGTTCATCGACATCTCCCGCTGCTACAGCTCTGGCAGCGCTTTGTTCGACTGCTCCACCAGACGCAACATGGCGGTCTACCAGACGCCCGTCTGGGCCGGCTTTTGGTTCAATCTCGGCTATGGCGAGGACGACATCTGGAGCGCGTCCGCCCGTTATAAAAAGGAGTGGGGCGAAGCTTGGAAGGTCGGCGCCGCGGTTGGTTACGAGGACTTCACCGACGAGCGCATTCAGGCTGGCGGCGGCGGCAATGCGAACTTCCGCCGCGACATCAAGGAGTGGAGCGGCGAGGCATCGATCATGCACAAGCCCTCAGGCATTTTTGCCCAATACGCCTTCACCAGCTCCGAAGACCGCGATTCCAACAGAAATGGCGCCGGCGTGTTCACCGGAACCGATTCCCCCGACATGTTCTCGTGGGACGTTCAACTCGGCGTGCAGCGGGCCTTCAACCGCCTCGGCAAGACAACCCTCTGGGGCGGCTATACCAACTCGCAGGATGGCATCGGCGGTGCCGGCGGACCAACGCGAAGGATTGGCGCGGGCGCCATCCCCGGCGTCAACGAAGTGACCGAGATCACGGGCTCCGAGGTCGCCAAATGGTATCTAGCCGCTGATCAAAGCATCGAGGCGGCGACGATGGACCTCTATCTCGTCTATCAGCACATCACGCCCAGCGTCGATCTCGTCAACTCCGACCTGGACTCCGTCGCCGCGCCCTTGGATGATTTCGATCTCGTTTTCGTTGGCGCGCGCCTC
>DATKZM010000021.1:0-136135 GCA_035527975.1 Alphaproteobacteria bacterium
CTTTCTTGATGTCTTGTTCAGAACCACTCTCGGCGGCCGCCTTGAGGGCAACCGTAGTCAAATGATCCGGCCCGCAGATGAAATCCAAAGCTTTAGCCAAGCGCCCCATGGCTGCATGGTCGATCTTTGTCTCTTCCATTCGGGAGAGTCCCCCTCGCTTCAGCCTGTTTCGTCGCGTCGATCTGTATCAGGCGCGGTGGCGCCAGCAAAACAACTCTACTCGGCCGACGCCCGTGTGCCTGATGTGAATCTGCAGCAAGACTGTTGAGACATACCCTGATCCGCAGATGCATTTCCCTGATGTTGCGAGAAAAATCCCTGTTCGACAGGAAAATTTCCCTGTTCCGTCGCATAGGGAATTTGCAAAAATTACCGCGCAATATCAGTTGTTTATAGGTGCGCCGATGGTGCAATTTCGCCCGGTTTCGTAGAAATTCCTTGTTTTTTCCCTGTTAAACAGGGAATTCTAGCAGAGACAGGTTCGCTCAAGACTGCCTGCTCCGCCAGTTAATCTTCCAGCGAAGAAAAGTTCTTTCCACCCATACTACCGACTGCGGGTCAGGCAGAACCAAGCCGGCAAGGAAAAACCCCGGCTGAAGCCGGGGTACATCGGCGGCCGGAGCCACCTGACTGCCTTGCCGTTTGTGATGATAGCGGCGACTTACTTCATCGTCTGCTTGAAGTGCTTGTCAGCCTCGTCCTTCAGCGCCTTACCAGCGGTGAACCGCGGTTGCAGGGTCGCCGGCTTGGCCTTGAATGTGGCGGGCTCACCGGTGAACGGATTGGTCCCCTTACGGGCCTTGGTGGCTTCCTTGTATCGCATCTTGATACGGCCGAGATGGCCGAGCGGCACGCTGCCTGGCGTTTTCTTTGTGGTGTCCTTGAGCGCGAGCTCGGAGACGACCGGCCACAGGATATCGAGGAGATTGCTCGCATCCCTGCGGCTGAAATCGCGATCCCACGCGGCGCCGAGTCCCTTGCTCAGGGCGGCGGAATAGGCATCGGCAAGCTGGGTCTTCGTCACAGTCATGGTTTTTCCTTCGTGCTCGACTTCGGCAAATGATTGAATCACTGCAATCTTTGCCGGTGATGGTCAGTCGCGCCACCATATACAAGCAAAGGTAAACCAAAACGTAACAAGCTCGGGGGCAAGAACATCTTGTTCGTCGGCGCGGCCACCCTGCCAAATGAAGGCGTTGTTAAACCGGGAGCCCGGGCGGAGACGGGTTCGCTCCAGACTGCCTGCACCGCCAATTAACACTGACAAGTGAATGATAAGAAAAAGGAATGAATATTATGCTGCGCTATCGCCCCACATAAGCATCCCTATTTGATTTGATGGTGCGGGCTGGTTTGCGCTTTCGGTCGTCAGATAGGCTGGAAGCTCAGTCAGACATTTGCTCATCGGAATAAGCGCGCATTCGACGGTCTCGCCGTTCTCTCTGATTGGGTGCAGCGTGCCGGCGTACGTTATTCGATGAGGCCGGATTCGGACTCGGCGAAAGCGAATTTGGATAGCGGGATTTGTCCGAGGGTGAGCGACGTACTTCTTGGCTGCTTTGGAGCGGCCTGCCAGGTCGTCACAAGGATGCGGCATTTTGGCCAGACCGGTTTGTCGGATCACGTTGGGCGGTCGGTCCGCACACGCTCTAGATCAAGATCGTCTCAGATCGCCGCGATCTGGGACGTGACCGTTGGTCTATCTCATATATTCAGAGCACGCGTCACGCGTCACACCAGATCGCTGTGACGCGATCGTGCGCTAGAACACGTAAGTGTACGGCGTGAGCCCCAGCGCGGTCATCCCGCGCAGCTCCTGCGCGGTCTCGATATCCATGAAGTAATGCGCCTTGATGCCGTGCATGTCGCGCATCGCCCGCTGGATCGGGTGCTTGAGGTTGAGCGCCGAGCCGCCCGCAGCGAAGAAGATCATCTCCGTCGCCTCGTAGGCCAGATCGACCGCGCTCGCCACGTCGAGGCGGCAGCGCGCGCGTTCCCCGACGCCGAGTATCCGGCCCGCCAGCGATGCCTCGGTGATGCGCGCGGCGCAGTCGTCCAGCATCAGCTCGCAAAGCCGGATCTTGGTCTCGACCGCGCCGATCTGGCGGTGAGTGCGCACCATGTCGCGCTGGATCTTGTTCATCGGCATGACCACGCGTTTTTCGATGTTCTCGAAAAACACCTCCAGCGCCCCCCGCGCCACCCCCGGCGCCAAGCCGCCCAGCGCCGTCACCAGGAAGGAATAGTAGGTGGTCTGGAAGAGCGGCGCCGTGTGGAGTGTCCGGCCCGGCGACTTGCCTTCGAGCGCATCGGGAATGGAGAGGCTGCGATGCTCGGGCACGAAAACCTCGTCGACGGCGATCGAGTGGCTGCCGGTCGCGGCGAGCCCGGCCACGTCCCAGTCGTCCTTGTTCTCGACATCGCCGATCGGCAGCAGGAAGAGCCGCGCATTCTGGGCGGCCAAGCCATCGATCTCGCGGTGAAGCGGGATCTCGCACCCGTCGTCATCGACCACCAACCCGCCGAGCATGATCCAGGTGCCGTGATTGCTGCCCGAAGCGAAGGGCCACAGACCGCTCAAGAAGTATCCATCATCGACCTTGCGCGCCTTGCCGCGCGGCGCCAGCACCGCGGCGATGTGGAAATTCGGCTCTGCTTCCAGGGTTTCGCGCTGCGCCGCCTCGGGGAAATGGGCGACGATCCAACTATGTTGCTGGTAGACCGACAGGCACCACGCCGTCGACGCGCAGCCGCGCGCGGTTTCCTGCAGCGTTCGCAGGCCGGCGGCAAGATCGAGCTCCGCTCCGCCAAAGCGCTTCGGGATCCAGATCTTGCAGAGACCGGCCGCCTCCAGTTCGCGCACCGTTTCGTCCGGCAGCCGGCGCAGACCTTCGGCCCCCGCCGCCCGTTCGCGCAGGCCCGGGACCAGCGCCCGGGCGCGCTCGGTCAATTGGTCCGCGCACACGTCCCGCGCGGCCCCGGGGATCTGGCTTGGCTGCAAGGCCGGTGCGGTCTGGTTCATATACTCAATCCCATGGTTGAAATCTCAGTGTGCGGGTCGGTTGCCGGCCGATGCTTCCCTGCCGCCGCGCAGCGAGCAATCCGCGCCCGCAATCCGTCCGCAGATTGGACAGTGTGTCCGACCATTAGACAGCGACGTGATCGACGGCCGAGGCCCGGTCAGGCCGCCTCGTGGCCGCGTTCCCAGATCACCGGGAAGAGCGCGTCGTCTGCCGGATAGGCGCCCTTGGCCACGTCCGGCTCTTTGGGCAGCTTCACCGTATAAGGACGCGGGTCCCATTGGACATCATCGCCCAGGAAGCGAACCGAGAGGCCGATGCGAAGCTGGTCGGCCGATTTGTTGCCGCCGGCGCCGTGGACCGTCAGCGGATGGTGGCAAAGACAGTCGCCGGGCTCCAGGTCCCAGGACAGGAAGCGAAGGTCGGGGTCGTCCGCGCGCTCGCTGAAATTCGGGCAGGGCTCGAGGTCGGGATTGGCGAAGGCCGGGTCCTCGTCGGGCGTGACCGGGCGGTAGAACTTGCCCCAGCGATGCGAGCCTGCGATGTACTCCACCCCGCTCGACGCCTTGGTGACCGGCGTGAAGGCAACCCAGATCGAGATCAGATGCTCGCCCTGGAACGGCCAGAACGGCAGGTCGTGGTGCCATTGGGTAACCGCCGTGGTCCCCGGGTCCTTGACGAAAAGCTGGTCGTACCAAAACCGCACGCGGTCGACCCGCATCAGCGACGCGGCGATCTTCGCGGCGGGCGAGGTATCGCGAAAAGCAAGAAAGTCGGGATCGCCGCCGCACATGAAAACGTTGGAATAGAACTGCCCTTTTTCGGCCCCCTTCTGCACAACGCGCAGCCGCCCGGCCCCAGCCTCGCGGTAGGCCATGGTCGCATCGTGCATCCGCTTGACCCAATCGGCATCGAACATGCCGCGCAAGCAGACCGCCCCGTCGCGCTCGTAGCTCTCGATATCCGCCTCGGAGATCGGATGCATGGGCTCCCGGTTCATCGGTGCCTCCCTGATTGGATTTCTGCCTGATCTAGTTGTTGAACAATCGTCCGCACCGCGCTGGGCGCGGTCAAAGCATTAGCATCGAATGTCCGGGCTGCGGACATGGGGGATTGAGGCGGCGAACGCCGCGCCTCAGGCATCGCTTGGCGTTTCGCCCGGCACATCGCCAAACAGCCGCCGGGCCTCGCGCCGCAACACCTTGCCCACCGCGCTGCGGGGCAGATCGTTGGCGACATGCAGGCGCTTGGGCGTCTTCACCGGCCCGATACGCTCGCGCAGGAAGCCCAGGATGTCACGCTCGTCGAACGCGCTGCCGGGCACGAGACTGAGCGCCGCCTCCACCCGCTCGCCCCATTTTTCGTCGGGCATGGAAAAGACGATGCATTCGTGCACCGCCGGATGCTGGGCGAGCGCCGCCTCGACGTCGCTGGGATAAACGTTGAACCCGCCGGAGATGATGACGTCGCGCAGCCGGTCCTTGATGAAGAGATAGCCGCGCTCGTCGAGCACCCCGGCATCTCCCGTATGCAGCCAGCCACCAATGATGGTCTTGGCTGTCTCCTCGGGCATGTCGAGATAGCCGGTCATCACGAGGTCGCCGCGGCAGACGATCTCGCCCATCTCGCCCGGCGGCAGGACTTCCCCCTCGGGCGAGACGATCCGGACCTCCATCAGCGGTGTCGCCCGGCCCACCGAGGCAAGGTTGCGCTCGTCCTCGAACTCCGCTGCCGCCATGCCGGTGATCAACATCGGCGCCTCGGTCTGGCCGTAGATCACTTCGATGCCGTTGTCGAAGACCGCGCGCGCCTCGGCAATGCGCTCGGGGACCATCGGTGCCGCCCCGTAATGAAGATGCCGGACGGCGCGGAAATCCCGGCCGCGCAGCCCCGGCTCGCCCAGCATGTTGTAGATCATGGTCGGCGGCATGAACGACGTCGTGCAGCCCTCATGCTCGAAGGCGTCGAGCAGTGCCGGCGCTTTCGGCCGGTCGACCAGCAGATGCGAGCCGCCGACCGAGAAGATCGGCAATACGTAATGCGCGGCGCCATGGGTCAGCGGAGCGGCGCACAGATTGCGGTCAGAGCGCTCGAACCCGTAAAGCTGAAGGTAACTCGCGATGGAAGCGGCGACGCAGCGATAGGGTTGGACCACGCCCTTCGGCCGGCCGGTGGAGCCGCCCGTGAACTTGATCGTCTGGGGCTCGCCGAGCGGCGGATAATGTCGCACCGGCCGTGCCCCCGCATGGGCCTCGATCAGGTCGGCGATCGAACGGCCCTGGGCGCGTTCACCTGCCGACCGACCCAGGATCAGCGGCGTCTCGCCGGGCGTAAAGCAATCCAGGCAATCCTCGTCGGCGATGATCGCCTGCGGACGTGTCGCCGCGATGATCGCGTCGAGCTCGGGCTTGCCGTTGCGTGGATTGAGCGCGACCCAGACATGCTCGGCCGCATAAATGGCGAGCACCGCGACCATGTTCTCGATCGTATTATATGCGCAGACCCCGATGCGCGCCGCCGGACCCGGAAAGAGGTCCTGAAGCCCTGCCGCCAGCGCGTCGACCCGGGCCACCAACTCGGCGTAGCTCAAGCCCCGCGCGCCGTCTTCAACCGCTAGCGCCGCCGGGTCCAGCGCATGCCCACGATAGAGATGGTCGATCGGATAAATCGCAGGCGCGCTCGCCACGGGATAACCTCGATTTCGTACCGGAACCTGCCAAGCTTGCGGCCGATCCCCGGTATGGGCAACGCCCGGCGGCCACCTGTCCGGCCACTGGACAGGACGGGCAGGCTCGGTTGCAGGCATCATAGACCGGGCCTAGAGCACGACCCGCGTCACAGTGATCCGATGTGACGCGTGAACCGTGCTCGTGCTCGTGCTCGTGCTCATTCCGATCCTGACGCTCTCCCTCGTCAAAGGCCAAACAAATGCTCACCCTGCATCACAACAACATGTCGGTCTGTGCCCAGAAGGTGCGCCTGGTCATCCGCGCCAAAAGCCTGGAGGTCACCGAACACCACCTCAACCTGCGCCTGGGCGACCAGCTCAAACCCGACTATCTGGCGCTAAACCCAAACGGCGTGGTGCCGACCCTCGTCGTCGACGGCCGCCCGATCATCGAGTCGACGCTGATTTGCGAGTATCTCGACGAAGCTTACCCCGCGCCGCCGCTCCGGCCCGGCGACCTGGTCGAGCGCGCCATCATGCGCCGCTTCGCCGCCATTCCCGACCAGGGCCTGCATGCCGCCTGCGGCACGCTCTCCAGCGCCATCGCCTTCCGCCACCAATACCTGGCGCGGCCCAGGGCGGAGATGGAGGACAACATCGCCCGGACCCCCGACCCGGCGCGCCGCGAGCGCAAGCGCCTGACGATCGAGATGGGCATGGCCGCGCCCTTCGCCGCCGATGCGGTGCGCGCCTATGACGGTGTGCTCGGCCGCATCGAGGCGCGGCTCGGCGAGGCCGGCACCTGGCTGACTGGCGACGCCTACAGCCTCGCCGAAGCCTGCCTCACCCCATACCTCGTGCGCCTCGACCATCTGAGGCTTGGCTGGATGTGGGACCGCCGGCCACGTCTGGCAGCCTGGTACGAGCGCATTCAGGCGCAAGAGAATTTCACCGGCATCGCCGACTACCTCGACGACAAGTACCTCACGCTGATGGCCGAGCATGGACCGAAGGCGCGTCCCATCGTGGAAGCCGCGCTGGCCGCCTGATCCCAGGCTGGCTGATCCCCGGCTGCTTGATCCCTGGCCGGCCGGGCCCGGTATCCGCCGTGGACCGGTGCTCGTCATGCCAGCCCTCGTCCTGCCGGCGCTCGTACTGCCGGCGCTCGTACTGTTAGTATGCCGGTGTCCGGCAAACGGGCGTAAAATCTCGACAAATGGACATGAGGCGGAATGGGAGGAAACCAATGAGCGAGCCGCGCCTGGTTCGCGGTCTTTTGCGCGGTCTCATCGTGCTCCGGGCCCTCAACGAGACCAACTACGCCACCGCGATGGAGCTCAGCAAGCGCACCGGCCTGCCGCGCTCGACGGTCTACCGCCTGCTCGATACGCTGATGGCGGCGGGCTATGTCGGAATCGGCGCGCGTAAGGAAACCTATCAGCTCACAATTTTGGTGCGCGCGCTCTCCGACGGTTTCCACGACGAGGCCTGGGTCACCGAAATCGCAAGCCCCGTGCTGGCCGAGCTTGGCCGCCAGATCGTCTGGCCGACCGACATCGCAACCTTCGACCGCGACGCCATGGTGGTGCGCGAAACCACGCATATGTCGAGCCCGCTGTCGATCAACCGGGAAAAGGCCGGCTTCCGCCCGCCCATATTGGGCTCGTCGCTCGGCCACGCCTATCTCGCCTTCTGCCCTGAGGGTGAGCGCGAGATGATCCTGCGCAATCTGGCGGCAAGCGACCGTCCCGACGCGGCGCTGGCAAAGAACCGCGACGCCGTCGACCGGATGGTTGCCGAGACGCGCGCGCGTGGCTTCGCCGTACGCGAAGGCGGCATGTCGCCCAAGACCGGCAGCATCGGCGTGCCGGTGATGTGGCGCGGCCGGCCGGTGGCCGCGATCAACATGCACTACATTCTGTCGGCGCTGCTCTTGGACGAGGTGATCGCGCGCTACCTGGGCCCACTGCAGGCCGCCGCGGCGCAGATCGCGCAGAGCCTCACCGAAGGCAGCATCAACCCATTGGCGGCGACGCAGATCGCATCGGTAGCGGACGCCTGAGCCGGGCCGGTTCGGCCGCAATCGGCGCCGATCAACCCCAAATTTCTTCGGCGACCTCGGCCAGACGCGTGAGCTTCTGCTTCTCGATATCCAACGTCATCGGGTTATCGAGCACATTGAACTTCGACATCGCCGAGCTGCCGAAGCCGCATTGCGGGCACAGGCCGAGTTGATCCAAATCGGCGTAGCGGCACGCCTCCTCGATCCGGCGTTTCAGCATATCGCCCGCTTCGACCTCCGGGTTCTTGGTGCTCATGATGCCGAGATACACGCGTTTGCCCTTGGGCAGGTATTGGAGCGGCGCGAAGTCGCCGGCCCGCGGCGAATCGTACTCCATCAGAAATCCGTCTACTTGCGCGCGATCGAAGAGCTTTTCGGCGATGGGCCCATAGCCGCCATCGCCCATCCACAGCCCCTGCATGTTGCCGCGGCAGAGATGCATCAGCACGCGCATTTCCGGTGGCCGGCCGCCGACCGCCCGGTTGATCATGTCGATATAGAGTTCGATCAGCGCGTCGGGATCCGCACCGTTTTCGCGCGCCACCGCGCGATTGGTCTCGTCGCAGCAGAGCGTCAGCGGCACCTCGTCGATCTGGAGCAGCGTGCAGCCCACCGCTGCCAGCGCCTCGACCTCCTCTTGGTAGACCGCGATCAGGTCCTCCCACCATTCCGCCATGTCCGGATAGATGCTGCGGTCGGCGGCCTCGCCGAAATGCCCGAAATGCATGTGCGAGGGCGTCGGCATGGTGACCTTGGGCGTGGCCGTGGTGACCGAGCGCAGGAATTCGAAATCCCCCACGACGATCGGCGAACGCCGTGCGATCTTGCGTGTCGTCACCGGCGCCGGCGCGGCGGTCTCAACGCCGTCCTCATTGCGGAAGACGAGCTTGGAGGGTTTGAAGCCGAAGGCCCCGGTTGCCTCCATGAAGCCGCGCGACCAGCCGCCGCGGCGGAACTCGCCGTCGCTCACCACGCCAAGCCCGCAGTCCTCCTGCAGCTTCACCGCATCGCGGATCGCCGCGTCCTGGACCGCCCGCAAGGCTTCGGCGCTCTTTTCACCCGCTTCATGGGCGCGCCAGCATTCCATGAGTTCGGGGGGCCTGACCAGGCTGCCGACATGATCGACATGGCTTGCCGCGCCACCGTTTAAATCGGACATGCTAACCACCCTTCCTCCCTGCGCGCGCTGCCGGCCCGATTTGGGGCCCACACCGGATCGCGTCAGCCCCATTGATACCAAGTCTCAGTGCTATTTCGGAAGTAGCAGCCGGCCGTCGCGCTTGAGCCTGAAATTCGGGTTCCAGGCGATCTCCCAAACATGGCCGTCGGGATCGGCAAGGTGGCCGGAATAACCGCCCCACGGCATCTCTCGACCGGATTTGAGGATGGTGCCGCCGGCGCCCGCGGCCTGGCGCAGTGCATCGTCGACCGCCCCCCGCGAAGCGACGTAGTGCGACAGCGTCACCCCGTCGAAGCCGCGGCCGTAATCGCCGAGGCCGGCCTCTGCCGCAAGCACGCGGCGCGGGTGGAGCGCCAAGACGAGAGCGCCCAGGCGGAAGTACACGATATCGGCATTGCTCGCGCCGGACGGCGCCCAGTCGAGCCCCTCCTCGTAGAAGGCGCGCGCGTTCTTAAGGTCCCTGACACCGAGCGTCACCAGACTGATCCATGGGCCCATTGCCTGCTCCCCCAATCCGAACCGCAGCGAGCCGTAGCCGACACCGCCACAGGCTGTCCTGGAACACTACCCGCAGGCCGAACTTCACGAAACCGTCTTTGCCCCCCGCAGCGCGACTATAGTCGGCGGATCAACAACAGCGCGGTCTTGCCGTGCCTGTCGGCTCCGGATATCGCCGCCAGCTCGCGAGCGACATTCTTCTCCGCCGCCTGGCTTACCCCACGAGGCGAAGTGTCGGGCAAGCATAGCCTCGTTACAGGTGCCCGGCTAATATCCGCATTGGGTCCGGGTTGTTCACTAACTTGGGGGCCAAGAGCGACGGCGTCAGACCGTCAGCCCAAGCGCCCCGGCCAGGCCGGGGAAATCGTCGACGATGATGTCGTGCGCTGGATTGGGTTCGGGATCGGGCGGGCCTTCGGCGCCCCACTCATCGGGCCGGCGTACAAAGGCCGTCTTGAAGCCGACGGCCTTGGCGGCGTCGAGATCGAAATTGTGACATGCGACCATGCAGCACTCGCCGACTTCGAGCTGCAGGTACTCCGCCACCGTCTGGTAGGCCACGGGCAACAGTTTATATTTCCCGATCCCCTCGCAAGAGAACACCGCGTCCCAGGCAAGGCCGTTCTTCTTCGCCGTGTCGATGATCAGGCGGTAGGAGAGGATCGTGAAGGACGCGACCATGAAGCTCTTGCGCAATTCGGGAAGCACCGCCGGGAAGTCGGGCCAGCATCGGAAATTGTGCGGCGCCTCGTAGGCGATGGCCCGAATGTCATCCTCGGTGAAGGCATCGAGGCCGTTCTCCTTCACGATCGCCTCGACGGTGAAGCGATGGGCGTCGTCGAATGTGTAAGCCGGCGGCTCATGCTCGCCCAAATTCAGCATCGCCTTGAGTGAGCGCCGGCGCAGCTCGTTGGTGATGGCCGCCCAGTCCTTTTCGATCCCGTGCTTCTTGCCCGCGGCCGCGAGCGCGCCGGAAAAGCCCGAATGCCAATCAAGGATGGTTCCGCCCGTATCGAAGGTGAGGGCGCGGATATCGCTGATGCTCATGGGTATGCCCGCTCCAGGTTGATTTGCCGGGACGCCGCCGCGGATCGGAGGGTGCCCCGCAGCCCGCGAATGCCGATCGCCGTGAAGCCTAGGCCGGAAGCCAGGGACCAGGCAAGTTGGCCGCCGGAACAACTCCGCCGGGCCGCGCGGGTTGACATTCCACTGGCTGGAACCGTCAGAGTGCAGCCCATTCGTTTCTCGAATAGATCGCCTTGCATGACCGACCGCCAACCTGGCCATCGCTGGCTTGCCCGAAAATCTACCCTAATCGCCGTGCTTCTGGTCGCGGTGTTCGGGGGCGGCATTACGGCCTGGTATGCGGTCGGCCAGGCGCCTGCCGACGCCGGCGCCGCCGATCCCGGCAACAAGACGCTCGTCGCGCTGGGCGTACAGGTGTACGCAAAGTCCTGCGCTGCCTGCCACGGCGCCAATCTGGAAGGCGAGAAAAACTGGAAGCAGCGGAAATCCGACGGCACTTTCGGCGCGCCGCCGCACGACGCAAGCGGTCATACCTGGCATCACGCCGATGCGTTGCTCTTCGGGATCACCAAGCATGGCGGCGCGTCGGTGGCGCCCTCGGGCTTCAAGAGCGGCATGCCGGGGTTCAAGGATCAGCTCTCCGATCGCAAGATTTGGGCCGTGCTAGCCTTCATCAAGAGCCGCTGGTCGCCGCGAGAACGCCAGGTGCAGGAGCGGATCAATGCCCAGTCGAGACGCTGACGCCCCGGTTGAGGCGCTGACGCCCCGGTTGAGGCGCTGACGCTATGATGACACCAAAGGCGATCTGTCAATCACCAAACAAGGGATGAATCTTTGACCATGCGACACCCCACCCGTTGCTTGCCGTCCATTGCGGCCGGCGCCGCCGCGCTCGGCGTTCTCGCCGCGGGATTGGCACTTGCCCACGGGCCCAAGCACAATCCGATCCGTCACCAGTTCATGATGCGGACCGGGCTGCCGGCACTGTACGCCAAGGCGCACAACCCGCTGAAGCCGACCGCCGCCAACCTGGCTGCGGGAAAGGCGCAGTTCGTCGGGCAATGCGCCTCGTGCCACGGCCGCACCGGCAAGGGCGATGGCGAGGCCGGGCGCGACTTGAAACCGCCGCCGCCGACGCTTAACGGGATCGCCCAGATGCCGATGGTCCAGGATGGCTATCTGCTTTGGTCGATTGCCGAAGGCGGCGAGAAACTCAAGACCGCCATGCCCGCCTTCAAGGATGTTCTGAGCCGCAAGCAGCAGTGGCAGGTGATCCTTTACCTGCGCCACGGCCTTGTCGCTGGCGGCGGGCGCATGCCAGGCATGGGCGGCGGCATGAAGGGCGGCCACAATATGAAGGGCAAACCGCCACATCGCTGAGCGGCGGTGAGCGATAGTGCGCCGGACGCACGGAATGATTTGCATCAATGTCGGCCGTGACTGGGCGACCTAGCTTTGCCCCCAATCCGAAAAAGGCAGGGCGAGGCACACATGAACCATCACCACCGAAAGATACTGCACACGCTGTTCGCCCACCCGGTCAGCGCCAATGTCGCCATGCAGGATGTCGAAAGCGTCTTGGCGGAGTTGGGCGCCGAGATCAAATCGGCGCATTCCGGCAAGACCCACGTGGTCCTGAACGGCCACAGCGCGAATTTCTCGCACGCCAAGCACAGCCTGCCCAAGCAGGAGGTCATGCAGCTGCGGAAATTCATCGAAACCTGCGGGATCGACCCCGCGCGCGATTATCCGATCTAGGCCAATCCACGCCGATGTGCACCGTTCGCCCTCGACCCTGGGCCGGCCGGCCGGATGCGTTGACCCGGGGCCGGCAAGCCGCCATTCCGTTCCGCGGCAGCGCGCGTGTATGATAGGCGTTCGTCCGCGCGGGGCAGGTGATATCGTCCCGCCCTTTGCGTTCGGCGGGACCGCGCGGGCCGCAGATCAGGCAGGGATCGAAGGAGGCAGCGATGGCGCAGCTACCCGCGGAGCAGGCAGCGCCCCAGGGCGTGGAAGCGTTCATCGATCAGCTTGGCGACTGGAACCTGATCCCCGGCTGGAAGGTGCTGGCGCGGGAGGTTCCGCCCGAGCCGAGTTCGGCCGCGACCCCGTGCCTGTGGCACTATGGCGACGTCAAACGGCAACTCAGCCTGGCGGGCGAGTTGGTGCCGCCGGAGGAGGCCGAGCGCCGGGTCCTGGTGCTTGCCAATCCGGGGTTGGGCGGCCGCGCGGCGACCACACCGACCATGTTCACCGACATTCAACTCGTGCTGCCCGGCGAGGAGACGAGCACCCATCGCCACACCCCGACCGCGATCCGCTTCATGATCGAGGGCGAAGGCTCCTATGCCATGACCGCCGGCGAGCGGATGTCGCAGGCCTTCGGCGATCTGGTGCTGGGGCCAAGCTGGGGCTGGCACAGCCACGGCAATCCCGGCGAGGACCCGGCGATCTGGTTCGACGCGCTCGACATCCCGCTGGTCAAGATGCTCGACGCCTCGTTCTTCGAGCCTTACCCCGACGAACATCATCCCGAGACCCAGCCCTACGAGGCATCGCTCGCCGCCTTCGGCAATGCCGCGCTGCTGCCGTCGTGGGACCGGCCGGCAAACGGCGCCGCCTCGCCCTTGCTCAAATACCAGTACGCGGCCGCGCGGCCGGCGCTGATGGGGCTCGCCGAGGACAAAGCCAGCCCCTATGACGACATGATCCTGGAATATGTGCATCCGGCAAACGGCGGGCCCTGCACGCCGACCATGGCCTGCTTCCTGCAGCGGCTCCGCCCGGGCATGAAGGGCAGGACGCACCGGCACACCTCGAGCGCTGTCTACGTGGTTGCGGAGGGGCGCGGGCGCACCGTCATCGATGGGGAGGCGCATGATTGGGCGGCGGGCGACGTGCTGGCGCTGCCGAGCTGGTGCTGGCACGCCCATGAGAACGCCTCGGCCGAGGACGACGCGATCCTGTTCTCGGTCACCGATAGTCCGGTCCTGAAGGCGCTTGGCCTCTACCGCGAAGAGGCCTCGGCCGAGGACTAAGCCAGGCAAATTAACAGTCGCGTAGGCCCTTGCCGGCTAAGCTTTGCGGAAACGCCAAGCCAGTCGAAAGCCCCGATGCGATGCCCCGATCTTTCCCACTTTTCGCCGCCCTGCTCGTCCTGTCGACCTGCCTCGCCGTCGGCCCCGCAACGGCCGAGACCGCCGCCGCGGTAATGCCGCCGCTCACCAGCCGTTGGTCGGGCACGATCACCGAATACCGTGATGGCGAGATCAAGCGCCGTATCCCGATCGAGGTGTCGTTTGACGATCCGCGAGGCCCCATCACGCGCTACCCGAGCTTCAAATGCCGCGGGCGGCTAACCCTGCTGCAGGCCCTGCAGGGCGTCTACGCCTACACGGAGCGTATCGAACAGGGCCGCTGCCGCAGCGGCGCCGCGGTTTTATTCGTGATCAAGAAGGGCAAGCTGATCATCGACCGGGAGCATGTCCGCGACCCGGTTCGGATCATCATCAGCGGGCCGCTTTCGCGGGTCGACAGCGCGGCACGCTAGATCAAGATTCACGCGTCACACTAGACCAGTGCGACACGATCGTGCTCCAAGGCGCAACCGCCGACCCGCACCGATCGGCATACTGTGCCGTCGTGCCGCACAAATTCTATTGACCATTAGAATTCTCCGCTTAGGATAATCCAGCGAGCCGGGCGATCGTCCCGATGGCCCAGCTGGCACGCCATGCCCACAACGACTGTCGCAGGGGAGGGATCTTATGGCCGCGCGCGCTACCGCACCGTTCGTTCGCAACGCCTGGTATCAGGCTGCCTGGTCCCACGAATTACCAAGCGACCAAGACAAGCCGCTCGCGCGCACGATCATGAATGAGGAGATCGTGCTGTTCCGCGACGCCGATGGGCGCTCGCACGCACTGGAGGACCGCTGCTGCCACCGGGCCACGCCGCTCCGCCTTGGCGACGTTGTCCCCGAGGGATTGCAATGCGGCTATCACGGGCTGATCTTCGGCGGCGACGGCGCCTGCGTTTCCATTCCCGGACAGGACAGCGTGCCGCCCCAGGCGCGGGTACGCAGCTATCCGGTCGTTGAGCGCCAGGAGTTCATCTGGATCTGGATGGGCGATCCGGCGCTGGCCGACGAGGCCACGCTGCTCGACTACCCATGGCACGACGACCACGAGAACTGGCCGCACCGGCATGGCCTCTATCACGTCAAGTGCAACTACATGCTGCTGATCGACAATCTGATGGACCTGACCCACATCCCGCACATCCACAAGAAAACCATCGGTGGCGGCGGGGTCATGGACCAGGTCAACGCGCGCATGGATGTGAAGAAAACCGATACCGGGGTCCACTATATCCGCTGGATGCTCGGCATCACCCCGCCGCCGACCTATGTGCGCGCCGCCGGTTTCGGTGAGGGCGTCAAGGTCGACCGCTGGCAGGACTTCGAATACGTGGCCCCCGGCAGCGTCATCCAGTGGACCGGCGCGATCGAGACCGGGCGCGGTGCGCAGGAGAACCGCGATCAGCAGGGCGGCTTCTCGCTGCGGCTCTATCACGGCGCCACGCCGGAGACCGATAACACCTGCCACTATTTCTGGACCCCGGCCAACGGCTATCGCCAGGACGAACCGGAGGCGACCGAAGTTCTTTACGACGAAATCGCCGTGACATTCCTGGAGGATCTGGATTTCCTCGACGCACAACAGGCCAGCATCGACGCCGACCCCGATCGGGCGTTGGTCGACATCAAGTCCGACCGCGCCCGCATCATCGCACGCCGCGCACTCGACCGCCTGGTTCTGGCCGAATCCCAGGCCATAGCGGCAGAGTAGCCGCGCCATATTGACCGGCCGAATAGTCGCGCCAATTTGAGATGACGCGTGCCCGCGCGGACTGCTAAACCGGAGGCTCCGGCACCCCGAAGGCAGGAGCTGATACCATGCGCAGTCGCCCAAATGTCCCAACAATCATGGTCGCGAGCCTGGTCGCGGGCAGCGCGCTCGTCCTTGGCCCGGCCCCAGCCCTCGCCGAGCGGCCGGTGATCGACACCCACATCCATTACAGCCACGATGCCTGGGCGCCGCTGCCGCCGGCCGAGGCCATCAAGGTGCTGCGCAAGGCAGGGCTGAAGCGTGCTTTCGTTTCGAGCTCCAGCGATGAGGGCACACAGAAGCTCTACAAGCTGGCGCCCAAGCTGATCGTGCCGGTGCTGCGCCCCTACCGGCAACGCGGCGAAATTTCGACCTGGTTCAAAGACGAAACCGTGCTGCCAATGCTAGCGGCGCTCTTGAAGAAGAACATCTATGCCGGGATCGGCGAGCTGCACATTTTCGGCAAGGACGCCGACAGCACGGTGATGCGGGGCGTCGTCCAGCTCGCCAAGCAGCACAAGATCTTCATCCACCTGCATGGTGACGCCGAGGCGGTGACCCGCGTCTTCGCGCAGGATCCCGGCGCCACCGTCCTGTGGGCCCATTCGGGTTTCGCCCAACCCGACAAGGTCGGCGCCATGCTGGCCAGGCACAAGCGCCTGTGGTCGGACCTGGCTTTCCGCACCGAGCATCATTCGGGCGCTACCGTCGATCCCGAATGGAAGAAGCTCTTCGCGAAGTTTCCGGATCGCTTCACCCTCGGCACCGACACCTTCGCGCCAGAGCGTTGGTACTATGTGGAGGAACACGCCAAGAGTGCCCGTGCCTGGCTGAACGCGCTGCCCGCCGGCCTTGCGGACCGCATTGCTTTCCGGAATGCCGAGGCACTCGCGGGCTGGGCGCTCAAAGGCAAGGAATGACAGGCATCCGCCTGCTGGTTTGCGCCGCGCTTGTTGCTGTGCTGCCTTCCGTGAGCTCGGCTCAGGCTGAGGGCTGCGCGCTCGACAAGCTGGCGGCAGGATCGAAACTCGCCGCCCCGCCGATCCGGCTCGGCTACCGCATCGTCGGCGGAGCGGTCAAAGTCGGCGCACCCTTCACTATAGACGTGGCCGCCTGCATCGGGCCCGGCACCGCGCCCCGGCGCATCCGGATCGACGCGCGTATGCCGGCGCATGGTCACGGCATGAACTACAAGCCGAGCGAACGGAAACTCGGCCCCGGCCATTCGCGCTTCGAGGGCCTCGTCTTCCACATGCCCGGGCGCTGGGAAATCAGCTTCGACATATTTGGCGCCGACGCGCGCAAACGCCTCTCGGTGACGCTCGACGTCAGGCGATGAAATCGCGTGCGGCGAGTTGGCTTTGGATATTAGGCCTGGTTCTAGGCGTGGCCCACGCCGGCGCGGAAAGCCCGGTTCGTTTCAGCGATACGGAAAAACAGACGATCCTCCTGCATGGGCCCTGGCCCGTCGCAACGAAACCCGATCCGAGCAACCGGGTCTCGGGCGCGCCGGCAGCGATCGCCTTTGGCCGCGCACTTTTCAATAGCAGTATCCTCGCCAAAGACCGTGACCGCAGCTGCGCCGCCTGCCACGTCGCGGCTAAGGGCTTTGGCGACGGCAGGCCGCGCAGCATCGGCATCGCCCGCGTCGACCGCAACGCGCCCGGGCTTTACAATTTGCGCCTCAATCGCTGGTTCGGCTGGGGCGGCAAGTCCGACACGCTGTGGTCCCAATCGATCCATCCGATCCTCGACGCCAAGGAACTGGGCGCCACCCCTGCCCTGATCGCGCGCCGTATCGCCGGCAACGATCGCCTGGCCGCCGCTTATCGCAGAACCTTCGGGCACGAGCCGGCGGGCAAGCCACCAGAGACCGTCCTGGTCAATGTCGCCAAGGCGCTCGCGGCGTTTCAGGAGACCATCGTCAGCGGCCGCACACCGTTCGATACCTTCCGTGACGCGCTGGCGAAAAGCCGTGCGGCCGGGATCGCCGCCTATCCCGCGGCGGCCAAGCGCGGGCTCAAGATTTTCATCGGCAAGGGCAAGTGCAACATCTGCCATTTCGGGCCCAACTTCACCAATGGCGAGTTTCACAATATCGGCATCGGCTATTTCGTCGCGCGTGGCCGGGTCGACAAAGGCCGCTATGGCGGCATCGAGGCCCTGAAGGCGAGCCGCTACAATCTGCTGGGCCCCTATAATGACGATACGCGCCGCTCGACCGCCGGCTTCACCAGACGCGTGCGCCAGCATCCGGCCAATTGGGGCGCCTTCCGTGTTCCTTCCTTACGCAATCTCGTGGCTACTGCGCCTTACATGCATGACGGCAGCAAGCCGACGCTGCGCGAGGCGGTACGCCATTATTCCGAGTTGAACGAAGACCGCCTGCATCAGACCGGCGAGAAGCTCCTGCGGGCGCTCAGGCTCAGCCGCCGCGAGATCGCCGACCTCATCGCCTTCCTGAACACGCTCAGCGAGACGCCGCGCCGAAAGTAAGACGATGACCGGGGCCGACGGGCCCTATTTCGGCAGGGTCGAGCCGCGCACCAGATCCTGAAAAACTGGCGCGCGTTTATCCTGCATCGCGCCGGCAGCCTCGCGCAGATCCTCCGACAGGAACATGCCAGCCTGCCAGGTGGCGATGTGGTTGAGCCCGTCGGCAACCGAATGGTCGCGGCCGTAGTTCAACATCTCCTTGGTGCCGGCGACGGCGAGCGGTGAATGACCGGCGATCCGCCGCGCCAATTCGATCACATGCTCCAGCATCGTCGCCTGATCGGCAAAGACCGCGTTCACCAGCCCGCAATCCTTCGCCTCGCTCGCCGGCATCACCCGGCCGGTATAGGCAAGCTCGCGCGCGAGACCATCGGGCATCACCCGGGGCAGGCGCTGCAACGTGCCGAGATCGGCGGTCATGCCGACCTCGATCTCTTTGACCACGAAGTAGGCGTCCTCGGTGCAGTAGCGCATGTCGCAGGCGGTGATCATGTCGATGCCGCCGCCGATGCAGCCGCCCTGTACGGCGGCCAACACCGGGACGTGCGCCCGCTCCAGCGCGTTGAAGCACTCCTGCAAGGCCAGCACCATGCGGCGCAGGTTCTCGCGTCGCCTTGCATCCTCAAGATTGGTGACCTCGGAGACGAGCCCCGCGAGCATGGCAAGGTCGATGCCGGCCGTGAAATGCGGCCCGGTCGAGGCGATCACCGCCGCGCGCACGTCCGGCATCTCGGCGATGCGCGCGAACACGGCAGGCAGCTCGCGCCAGA
This sequence comes from Alphaproteobacteria bacterium, assembly GCA_035527975.1. GTDB lineage: Bacteria > Pseudomonadota > Alphaproteobacteria > JAPULJ01 > JAPULJ01 > DATKZM01. The sequence goes on from DATKZM010000021.1 coordinate 18,610, forward strand.
AGGCGGCCGACATGGCGTTGCGCTTTTCCGGCCGGTTGAGGGTGACCCGGGCGACGCGGTCTTCGACGGCGAACGCGATGGTCTCGTAATCGGCCATGGATGGCTCCTTCCGCCAAGGCCGCGCGCGGCCGGTTTCGGATAGTAATGTCCCTCAGCCAGGTGAATGCAATGCATCCGATCCCGGCAGCGGCTTAGGCGTTATGCATTGCGCCGGGCCCCAAGCGCGTGTCCAATGGCCACGTCACTGTCGGGCGGAAGATCAGCAATGGGCAGGCAAACGATAGAGGTCGGGCAAACGGGGCGCGCGTTGGGCGCGGAGATCGGCGGCGTCGATCTGGCTGGGCCGCTCGACGACGCAACGATCGCCGCGATCCGCCAGGCGTTGCTCGACCACCTCGTCATCTTCTTCCGCGACCAGACCATCACGCCGGCCCAGCATCTGGCCTTCGCCCGCCGCTTCGGCGAGACCGCCGACTATCCGATGCTGAAGGGCCTCGAGGGATTTCCCGAAATCGTCGAGGTGGTGAAGCTGGAGCACGAGGAGGCCAATTTCGGCGGCGCCTGGCACAGCGACACGGCCTATCTCGACGTGCCGCCGATGGGCAGCATCCTGGTTGCCCGCGAGGTGCCGGACGCCGGCGGCGACACCGAATTCGCCAATATGTACGCCGCCTATGAGAGCCTATCGGACGGGATGAAGGAGCTGATCGGGGCTTTGAAAGCGGTCAACAGCTCGACCAACCCGGTCGCGGCGGCGACCCGCCAGCACCGGATCGGCGAAGGCGCCAAGCGCGATCCCGCGGCCGAGATGCGGGCGACCCACCCGGTCGTGCGCACCCATCCGGAGACCGGCCGCAAGGCGCTTTACGTCAACCCCGCGCACACTATCGCCATCGAGGGCATGAGCGAGGCCGAAAGCGCGCCGATCCTCGGCGTCCTCTACGCCCATCAGCAACGCCCGGAAATTGCCTGCCGCTTTCATTGGACGCCGGGCGCGATCGCCTTCTGGGACAACCGCGCCGCCCAGCACAACGCGATCAACGACTATCACGGCCGCAAGCGGCTGATGCACCGCGTGACCCTGGCCGGCGAGCGCCCGGTGTAACTGCACTCCCTAACCGTCACCCCGGACTTGATCCGGGGTCCATGGCAAACACATGCTCACTGCATCCCTGGATTCCCGCTTTCGCGGGAATGACGCATGACAGGGTCACGACCAATCGCGTTTCCACCTATCCTTAAAAGCAAAATAATGTCATGGTAGCTATCTGATCAAACGATATCGGAGATGCGGCCATGGACGCTGCCGATCTGAGGGTCTTCGAGGCCGTAGCGCGGCTTGGCGGCATGAACCGCGCCGCCACCGAACTCAATACCGTGCAGTCGAACGTGACCACGCGCATCCGCCGGTTGGAGGATGAACTCGGCACACCGCTGTTCGACCGTCACAGCCGCGGCGTCACCCCGACACCGGCGGGGCTGCGCCTGTTGCCCCATGCCGAACGGATCGGCGAGCTGTTGGCGACGGCACGGCGGGCCACCGCCGATGACGGCCGCCCCAAAGGTCCGCTGACCGTAGGATCGCTGGAAACCACCGCCGCGTTACGCCTTTCGCCCGTTCTGACCGCCTATGTCGCGGCCTGGCCCGAGGTCGATCTGATGCTGCGCACCGGGACCACGGCCGAGCTTATCCAGGCGACCCTGGACCGCGTGATCGAAGGGGCTTTCGTGGCGGGACCCGTGGACCATCCCGAGCTCGACCGCACGGTTATGTTCAAGGAGGACCTGGCCATCGCCACCGCGCCAGGGGTCGCCTCGCTCGACGAGCTTGCGCGTTTCCAGGCGCTGAAGCTGGTGGTCTTGCGCGCCGGTTGCTCCTACCGCCAGCGCCTGGAGGCGATCCTTGCCCGCCGGGGTATCGTCGGGCTGCGTCAGCTCGAATTCGGCACCATCGATGCGATCATAAGCTGCGTGTCCGCCGGGCTCGGCGTGACCCTGCTGCCGATCGGTATTCTGCGGCCGGCGCACGAGGCCGGCCGGCTCACGATGCACGCGCTGCCCGCCGCCGAAGCCTCGGCCGAAACCCTCTTCATCCGCCGCCGCGACGGCTTCCTTTCCAGCGCGATGCGCGCCTTCCTGGAAGCTGCCCGCTTGCCGCGCGCCGGTCGCTTCGAAAATTGACTATCTGAGAAAACGATACCTTTGATCACTTAATTTCATTTTATACGACAGCGCGGATCGCCTACACATGCCTGCATGGATCAGCCGCGCGCGGACATAGAGGCTGTGGCAAAAACCATTGCCGTATCATCGACCGGGACGTGGCAGGTCACGCTGTCGGGTCTCTGCGCGATCCTGGTGGGCATTGGCCTTGCCCGCTTCGCTTATTCACCGCTGATCCCGGCGCTGATCGGGGCTGGATGGTTCAGCGCCGGCGAGACCGCTTATCTGGGAGCCGCGAACCTTGCCGGCTATCTAGCGGGCGCATTGCTGGCCGCGCGGCTCGCCGATGCCGCGGGAACACCGACCGCGCTGCGGTCGACGATGCTGTTGGCCGCGGCGACCTTCATCGCGTCGGCCTTTCCGCTCGATTTCTGGTGGTACACCGGCTGGCGGTTCGCCGCCGGGCTGGCCGGCGGCGTCCTCATGGTGCTGGCTCCGTCCGCCGTGCTGACCCATATCCCGCAAGCCCGGCATGGTTTGGCCGGCGGCATCATCTTTGCCGGGGTCGGCCTCGGCATCGTGCTGTCGGGCACGCTGGTGCCGCCGCTCCTGCAGATCGGCTTGGAGGTGACCTGGTTCGCCCTGGCCGGGCTTGCATTCCTGCTGGCCATGCTGGCCCTGCCCGGCTGGCGGCGTCTGGCCGGCAGCCCCCAAACTCATACTGCCGATCGGCCGCGCGTATCCGTGCGGCCAGACCGGCGGCTCATTGCGATCCTGCTCGTCTACGCGTTGTGCGCCGTCGGACTGGTGCCGCACATGGTGTTCCTCGTCGATTTCGTCGCCCGGCGGCTTGGCCGCGGTATCGCAGAGGGCGCGGTGGTTTGGGTCGTCTTCGGCGTCGGCGCCGTGCTGGGCCCGATGCTGATCGGCCATCTCGCGGACCGGACCGGCTTCCGGCGCATGCTGCGGCTTGGCCTGCTGGTGCTGACATTGGGGGTCGGCCTGGTCGCGATCGTGTCCGATCTCTGGGCGCTGATCCTTTCGAGCCTGCTTGCCGGCGCCTTCGTGCCCGGTATCGTGACGCTTGTGCTGGGCCGCGTGCGGGAACTGCTCGCGGACTCCCCGCAGCGCCAACGCGCCGCCTGGGGGCGTGCGACCATCGCCTTTTCCGTCGGACAGGCTGCGGCCGCCTACGTCTACGCGTTTTTGTTCGCCAGCACCGGATCGGCGCTGATCTTGTTCGCGCTCGGCGCCGGCGCCTTGGCAATGGCGCTGGCAATCGAGATTGTCGGGGACCGACGGCCCCTGAACCGTAAGGCCCAACAGCCGCAAGGGGTATGAGCCATGCCAACCGACAACGCCTTCCTCCGGCGCCTCGGCCTCGACCATCCGGTTATCCAGGCGCCCATGGCGGGTGGCGGCGACACGCCGGCGCTGGTCGCGGCGGTTTCGGGCGCCGGTGGGCTGGGCAGCATCGGTGCTGCCTATTTGAGCCCCGAAGCCATCGAGAAGACCGCGGCCGAAGCGCGCGCGCTGACCGACCGGCCCTTCGCCATCAACCTGTTCGCGCGCCTGCCGGTACCCGAACGGCCCGATCCGGGCGCCGCGCTCGACCGGGTCCGGCCATATTACGCCGAGCTTGGCCTGGAGCCTCCGGCCGCTCCCGAGCCGCCCGTCGACGATTTCGCGGGCAAGCTCGCGGCCTGTCTGGCGAGCGACGCCGCGGTCTTCAGTTTCACCTTCGGGGTGCTTCCCGCCGATGCCCTCGCCGCGATCAAGGCGCGCGGCATGATCCTTCTCGGCACGGCGACGACGCCAGAAGAAGCGGCAGTTCTTGAGGCATCAGGCGTCGATGCGATCATCGCCCAGGGCAGCGAGGCGGGCGGACATCGCGGCAGCTTCGCCGGCGATCACGATACCGATTTCGATCGGGGCCTGATCGGCGCATCGATTGGTACAATGGCGCTCGTGCCCCAGATCGTCGATGCGGTGGCGCTCCCGGTGATCGCTTCCGGCGGCATCATGGACGGGCGCGGCATCGCCGCCGCCCTGGCGCTGGGGGCGAGCGCGGTGCAGCTGGGCACGGCCTTCCTCACCTGCGCGGAGGCCGGCGTGCCCGAGGCTTACAAGGATGCGATCCTCGCCGCCCGCCCTTCGGACACAAGGGTGACACGGGCCTTCTCCGGCCGGCCGGCGCGCGGCATCGTCAACCGGTTCATGACCGAAGTTGAGGATCGGGTCGAGGACCAGGCGCGCGATGCGGCGGTGCTGCCCTTCCCGTATCAGAATGCGCTCACCCGCCCGCTTCGGACCGCCGCGGGCAAGGCCGGGCGGGCGGAGTTTCTGTCCCTGTGGGCCGGCCAGGGCCTGGGGCTCGCGCGCCGCCAAGGCGCCGCTGAGCTGGTCGAGCGCCTCGCCGCCGAAACCAAAGACACGATCGCGCGGCTGGCCAGATGAGACGGCGTGAAGCTAGTCGTCAGCCTCGCGGTAGTCAGGCGCGGGCGTCAGCCTCGCGGTAATCGTATGTCGCATCGAGCTGGGACATCACGTGATCGCCGAAGCGAAAACCCGCGACGCTGTCCTCTGGGTTCTCCGCGTCCACCGGGCTGAGCGGCGCGATCACGGTGTCGAAACCGGGATCGAAGAAATACGCGACCGAGTAGCGCTCGCGGCCTTTCGGGTTCACCACCCGGTGCGGCGTCGAACGCCAGCGCCCGCCGCTCCATACCGGCACCGCCTCGCCGGTATTGACGACGAAGGTGCCCGGGCACGGCGGCACGTCGATCCACTCGCCGCTGGGCTCGCGGACCTGTAATCCGCCCGCCGCGTCCTGGGCCAGAATAGTGAAGGCGCCAAAATCGGTGTGCGGCGCGGACCCATAGAGCCCCGGCGGCGCATCGGCCGGGCGGGCCGGATAGTGCAGCAGCCGGAGCCAGCTTGTCGGGCGCTCAAAAGCCGGGTCGAGGGCGGCCGCCTCCCCCGCCAGCACCTCCGCCATGACCCGGACCAGCGCGCGGGCAAGCCGCTCAAGCCGCGCCTCATAGGCCAGCACAGTGTCCTTGAACCCCGCCAGACCCGCGGGCCACTGATTGGGGCCATCGAGAGGGTTGGCCGCCGATTCACCGGGTTCGGGCTCGTAGAGCTTGATAAATGACTCGCTCAAATTCGGATGCGCCGCGGCCTCGATGTTCGAGGCGCGATCGATGCCGCTTGCGAACCCCAGATAACCCCGGTGGTGACGATTGACGGCGATCGCCTGCTTGACGGTTTCCGGCAGGGCGTGAAACCGCGCCGACGCCTCGAAGACGGCATCGATCGCCTCTGCCGGCACGCCGTGATTGGTGACGTAAGCAAAGCCTAAGGCGCTGTAGGCCCGGTCGAGGTCTTGCCCGATCCGTGAGCGTCCGGCCGGGGTGTCGAGCCCTGCGAGATCAACAATCGGGATTGCGGCAGTCATGGCGTAAGACGCTACCGCGTCCCGTAGATGCGGTCACCGGCATCACCGAGGCCCGGCAGGATGAAACCGAGCTCGTTGAGCTGGCGGTCGACGGCTGTCGTATAGATCGGCACCTCGGGATGGGCGGCCTTGAGGGTTTTGATCCCCTCGGGCGCCGCGAGCAAACAGGCAAAACGGATGTCCCTGGCGCCATCCTCCTTGATGCGCGAGATCGCCGCGGCGGCCGAGCCGCCGGTGGCGAGCATTGGATCAACCACGATCGTGATCCGCTCCTCCAGACGATCGGGCAGCTTCTTGTAGTATTGAACCGGCTGCAGCGTCACCTCGTCGCGATAGAGCCCGATATAGCCGACGCGCGCGGAGGGCACCATGTCGAGCATACCGTCGAGGAGGCCGTTGCCGGCGCGCAGGATCGAAACGAAGCAGAGCTTGGGACCGGCCAGGCGCTGCGCCTCCATCGTCTCCAGCGGCGTCTGGATGGTCACGGTCTCAAGCTTGGCATCGCGCAAGACCTCATAGGCCAGCAAGCCCGCGATCTCGCGCAACAGCCAGCGGAAGAGATTGGTCGGCGTATCGGACTGCCGCATCAGGGTGAGCTTGTGACGGATCAGCGGATGGTCGACGAGGATCACGCCGTTGTCCGACATGGTTCTTTTCCTTCCGCTCCTAACCTTGCATATCTCCCTATCGGGGGTATCGCGAATTGCCCTGAACGGCAAGCATCTCCGCCATGCACGCGGCCGGTTTGGTCCGGGCCGCGGCGCCTGATAGAAAGGCGGCTCGCGATAAGGTGCAAACGGCGGGAACAGTGGGCGGCACCGGGGAGCAGGCGGGCATGACCTGGGACAAGCACGTCGAGGAGATCGCGGCAAAGCGCGGCCATGCCAAGACACTTGGCGGCGAGGAAGCGGTCGCGCGCCATCACGCCAAGGGCCGGCTCACCGTGCGCGAGCGCATCGAGGCCTTGCTCGATGCGGGCTCCTTCCGTGAGGTCGGCGGCGCAGCCGGCGGCGCCGAGCGCGACGAGACCGGAGCGCTCACCGGTTTCACGCCGGCCAATTTCGTGTTGGGCTTCGGGGCGATCGCCGGGCGGGCTTGCATCGTCGGCGGTGAGGATTTCACGCTCAAGGGCGGCTCGCCTAACGCGGCGGGCTTGCGCAAGAGCGTTTATACCGAGGAGCTGGCGCTGCAGTACCGGCTGCCGCTCGTTCGCTTGCATGAGGGCGGCGGAGGCAGCGTCGCCGGCTCGGGTGGCGGCACCGTTGGCGACAGTGTCGCAATGCCGCCGCGCTTTCAGTCGGTGGCGCGCACGATGAAAGCCGTGCCGGTGGCCTCCGCGGCGCTCGGAGCCGTGGCGGGCCTGCCGGCCTCGCGCCTGGTTGCCTCGCATTTCTCGGTCATGACGAAAGAGAGCCAGGTGATGGTCGCCGGCCCCGCCGTGGTGGAGCGCGCGCTCAACCACCGGCCGACAAAGGAAGAGCTGGGCGGGCCGGAGATCCACGCGCGGAACGGCGCCGTCGACAATCTCGCCGAGGACGAGGCAGACGCGCTCGCCCAGATCCGCGCATTCCTGGGCTACATGCCGCAGAACGCCTGGGAGGTGCCGCCGGTCGCAGCAACGCAGAACGACACCGATCGCCGCGACGAAGCGCTGCTCACAATCGTGCCTGAGAGCCGCCGCCGCGCCTACGACATGCGCGCGCTGCTTGCCATGGTCGTGGATGAGGCCTCGCTCTTCGAGATGGGCAAGCTGCACGGGCGCGGCATGATCACCGTTCTGGCGCGGATCGCCGGCCAGCCGGTCGGTATTTTCGCCAATGACTGCATGCACTATGCCGGGGCGATGACCGCGGCGGGGGCGCAGAAGCTCACCCGCTTCATTGCCATGTGCGAGACCTTTCACCTGCCCATCATCACTTTCATCGACGAGCCGGGCTTCATGATCGGCCCCGATGCCGAGCGCGCCGCCACCATCCGGCACGGCACCGACGCCGTGCTCGCGGCCGCCGATGCCAGCGTGCCTTGGGCTTCGATCATCGTGCGTAAGAATTTCGGCGTTGCCTCGGCGGCGCATTACGGGCCGGGCGCCTACGTGCTCGCCTGGCCATCGGCGGAGCTTGGCGCGGTGCCGGCCGAGGGCGGCGTCGCCGTCGCCTTCGGGCGCGAGATCGCCGCCGCGGCGGATCCCGAGGCGCGGCGCAAGGAATTGGAGACGGAGATGGCGGCGCGCCAAACACCGGCGGCGCGCGCGGAGTCCTTCTCGATGCACGACCTCATCGATCCGCGCGAGACGCGCCCGGCGCTGTGCGACTGGATCGCGCGGGTGCAGCCGCTGTTGCCCGGTCTAATCGGCCCGCCGCCCGGTGTGGTCAACGGCGGTTAGGCAGCCCATATTCTCCAGGACTGTGTCACCAAATCAACCAACCAAGTTGGCCATGGCTGGACCTCTTGACGGCATTCGTATCATCGATCTGACGGCGATGATCTCCGGACCCTTTGCGACCATGATCCTTGCCGATCAAGGCGCCGATGTGATCAAGGTCGAGATCCCCGGGCGCGGCGATCATGTTCGCGCGGGCGGCAACCGCTCGGGCGGACTGCCCGCGACCTTCCTCAACAACAACCGCAACAAGCGCTCGATCACCATCGATCTCAAGAACGAACGCGGCAAGGATGTCCTGAAGAAGCTTGCTTCCGGCGCCGACGTCTTCGTCCAGAATTTCCGGCCCGGCGTGGTCGACCGCATGGGCATAGGCGAGGCCGACATCCGGGCCGTTTCGCCCGACATCATCTATGTCTCGATCAGCGGCTTCGGCGAGGAGGGACCGTTTTCCCACAAGCCGGTGTACGATCCGATCATCCAGGCATTGTCGGGCCTGGCTTCGGTCCAGGGCGGCGGCGACAAGAACCGGCCGCGGCTGGTGCGCACGATCCTGCCCGACAAGCTGACCGGGGTGACGGCCTCGCAGGCGATCACCGCCGCGCTGCTGGTGCGCGCGCGTACCGGCACGGCCCAACATGTGCGCCTGTCGATGCTCGACACGGTGCTCTCCTTCCTGTGGTCGTCCGACATGGGCGGACAGACCTTCATCGGCAAGGAGGTGACCGAGGCCGCCGCGGCGAGCTTCATCGACCTCATCTACGAGACCAAGAACGGCCATATGAGCGTCGCGGTGATGAACGACCGCGAATGGGAAGGGCTTTGCCACGCCGTGGAACGCCCCGAATGGCTGGAGGATGAGCGGTTCAAAACGCCGCAGCAGCGCGACATCCATATCGACGACCGCCTTGAACTCATTCAGTCGCGGCTGGTTACCGACACGACCGAAGCCTGGATGGAAAAGCTCGACATCCACCGCGTGCCGTGCGCACCGGTTCTGACACGCAGCGCCCTGCTCAATCACCCCCAGGTCAAGGCGAGCAGTATCATCGTGGAGAGCGAGCATCCCGACGCCGGACCGCTGCGCCAGGCGCTGCCCGCCGCGCGATTTGAGAAAACGCCGACGTCGATCCGCCGCGCCGCGCCGCATCTCGGCGCCGATACCGACGCGCTGCTGGACGAGATCGGCTACGCAGAAGACGAAATCGCCGAGCTGCGCAAAGCTAAAGTGGTCGGGCATTAGAGCATTGTTTGTTCAAGTTTAATCGGCGCCGAAGCGAAATCAAAAGGGACGGATATGGCCGATCATGTGATCACCGCCGACGTTGCGGGCATGGTGTGGAAGATCGAGGCGCGCGCTGGGCAGACCCTCGCAGCGCAGGACACGATCATGATCCTGGAATCGATGAAGATGGAAGTGCCCGTCGCCGCACCCACCGGCGGCACGCTGCGCGAGGTCTTGGTCGAGGAGGGCGAGACCATCGGCGAAGGCCAGAGACTGGCCGTGATCGAAGGTTAAACAGCAGGCGAAAAGCCGCCAAATTGGCGCGTTTTGCGCGCGGCAGCGCCACAATCCAAGCCTAGCCTTGGCGCCGTAGATAGCTTGGCATAGCGTGGCAGGCATGCGGTTCGGCCGACACGGAAAACTGGCGGCGATCGTTCTTGGTATCGCGGCGATCGGAGCGGCGGCGCTCGGCGTCGGCTACACGCACTATCTGGACTTCGAGCCCGCGGGCGAGCGCCATCCCGTGCATGGCATCGACATCTCGCACCATCAGGGCGCGATCGATTGGGACGCGCTGAAGCGCCGCCAGGTCCGCTTCGTCTACATGAAGGCGAGCGAGGGCGGCGACCATGTCGATACCCGCTTTGCAGCGAACTGGCGCGCCGCCGACCGCGCCGGGATCGCCCGCGGGGCCTATCACTTCTTCACGCTTTGCAGGCCGGGGATCGCGCAGGCGCATAATTTCATGCGCACGGTTCCGGTCGACGGGCAGGCCATGCCGCCGGCGGTCGATCTTGAGTTCGGCGGCAACTGCAAGCGCCGGCCGGAGAAAGCGGCGCTGCTCCGTGAGCTCACAAATTTCCTTGCGGCGATCGAGCGCCATTACGGCAAGAAGCCGATCCTTTACGTCACCCGCGGTTTCCACGACCGTTATCTGGCGGGCGCGTTTGCCGAGCATGGATTCTGGATCCGCAGCATCTACTTTCGGCCCGACCTGCCGGGCCGGCCGTGGCTGTTCTGGCAGTTTCACGATCGCGGATCACGCGCCGGCATAACGGGGCGGGTCGACCTCAACGTCTTTTACGGCGACTGGGCCGCCTTCGAGCGTTGGCGCAAGACCGGCCACTGGCAGCCGGATGCGGGTCCCGCACCGGCCGGCGCCGGCTGACACGACAATTTGCCGCAGATCAATGCGCCGCGATGCGCTGCGGCCTTATTGTTCGCGCTGAGCGTTGACATTATAAGATGTATTGAAAATACCTCTTAATGCCGATGCGCGCCGAGACGTCTTATCTATCGGCGCAGGATCCAAGACCGAGGCGCCGCCGCATGCCGTCCGAACACATCCCTGTTCCGCGCTACCGAAAGACCGCCTGGCCAATGTTGTTTTCTCAAGGCTTCCGACCGTTTTTCCTGCTCGCCGGACTGTGGGCACCCACTGGGTTACTGCTGTCGCTGGCCATGCTGTTCGGTTTCGTTGACCTGCCAATAATCGGCGCGGCAATGAGCTGGCATGCGCATGAAATGCTCTTCGGTTTCGTGGCGGCGGCGGTGGCGGGGTTCATTCTCACCGCCGTGCCCAACTGGACCGGACGCCTGCCGTTGCAGGGCGCGCCGCTGGCGATACTGGTCGCGCTGTGGTTTGCCGGCCGGCTTGCCATGGTCTTCGGCGATGCGCTGGGCGCCGTGCTTGCGGGCGCGATCGATGCTGCGTTCCTGATCGCACTGATTGCGGCGGTGGCGCGCGAGATCATCGTCGGCGGCAACTGGCGCAACCTGCCCATCGTCGGGGCGCTCACGGCGCTTGCCGCAGCCAACCTTCTCTTCCACGCCGAGGCCGCGGAGTGGACCGACACCGGCGGCGTGCCGACGCGCCTTGGGCTTGCCGTTATCGCCGTGATGGTCGCGCTGATCGGCGGCCGCGTCGTACCAAGCTTTACGCGCAATGCCCTGGCCAAGGCGAATGAGGAGAAACTGCCCGCCGCGATGGGCCCGCTCGATGCGCTGCACATGGCCGCGACGGTGGCGGCCGGATTGATCTGGGCCGCCGCGCCGGAGGGCGCGGTCACGGGCGCGGCGCTGTTGCTCGCGGCGGCGCTTGGCGTCCTTCGCCTCGCGCGCTGGCGCGGCACGCGAACATTCGGCGAGCCGCTCTTGTGGTCATTGCATCTTGGTTATCTCTGGCTGGCGGTCGCGCTGGCGCTGCTGGGATTGGCCGCGCTTACCGAGGCGATACCCGTTACCGCCGGCATTCACGCGCTTACGGCTGGCGCCTTCGGAACCATGATCCTCGCGGTGATGAGCCGCGCCACCCTCGGGCATACGGGTCGGCCGCTCAGTGCCGGGGCGGGGCTTGCCGGCGCTTATCTGCTGGTCGGAAGCGCGGCGGCGTTGCGGATCGCGGCCACCATCACCGACCGGGCGAGCGATACGCTGCTGGTGCTGTCGGCGGCGAGCTGGTGCGCTGCCTTCCTGGCTTTCCTTGCGGTTTGCGGCCCGATGCTGACCCAGCCTCGTCCGAAAGACGAAGCCGGCGACGCCGCCTCAACGGCTGGGTAGCCCGAGCCGCCAGGCGATGCGCTCGGCGGGCGCCAACAGATCGCCCAGCGTGTGACGGTCGAGCACCGCCATGAACGCGCCGAGCGCATCGTCGAGCACCCAGTTGAACACGCAGGCGCCGGCAATGCGGCATTGGTTGGTCGACGGATCGAAACATTCGACGACCGCCATGTCGTCCTCGCAGTTGCGGATCACCTCGCCGACGTTGATCTCGCCCGGATCGCGCTCCAGAAGGATGCCGCCCTGCCGGCCGCGAATGGTGCGGATGTAGCCGAGCCGGCCGAGCCGGTGGACAACTTTCATCAGGTGGTTCTCGGAGATCGCATAGCGTTCGGCGATCTCGCCGATCGTCGCCAGCTTGCCGTTGCGCACCCCCAGATACATGAGCACACGAAGCGCGTAGTCGGTATGGCGGGTAAGATGCATTGGCGGCGGCTTTCTTAGGCTTCAAAACGCCTCAATGCCGCAACATCGAGGACGAATTTAAGATGTATAGTTAATATATGTTTAACGGGACGAGCGCAAGCGCCCCGCAAAGGCTCAGCTTTGCCGACTCACATATATATGCACGGGGCTCAGCTTCTTGCCGCGACAGCAACGGCCAACCGCTGATAATCGGCAAGCTCGTTGTAAACTTGCGCGGAGAGCCGCGCCCAGAGACGGCCACCGCGCCGCGCCATATGGACCTCGATACGGTCTTCGAACCAGAGCGCGTCCCGCAATGCGTCCGCCGCCGCTTCGCCGTCGCCGAAGCTTTCCGGCAGGGCGACGCATGCCATGGTGCCGGTCATCGCGGGGTTGGCTGCGAAGGGCGTGCGCCAATGCGCGCGCAACATCTCGGCTGCTTCCAGCACAAGTGCATGATTGTAGGCGCGCATCGCCTCCAGCCCGAGTTCGGCCATAAAGGCGATGCCGTCCGGGGCGGCGAGCCACGGCGTCGGATCGCGCGTGCCGACCCAGTCGAACTCCGCGATCATGCCTTGATCGAGCCCCCAGGAGACGACCGGCGGATGCAGGCCATCCTGGCAATCGGGCGCCGCCCAAAGCACGCCGCAGGGCCGCGGCGCCATCGCCCATTTGTGCATGTTGGCCGTGTACCAGTCGACGCCGGTCCCGGCGATATCGACCGGGATCGCTCCCGGCGCATGCGCACCGTCGACCAGCACGCGTATGCCGCGCGCGCGGGCGAGCGCTGCCATGTCCTTGACCGGCATCACGAGCGCGGTATCGGAGCTCACATGATCGAGCACGGCGATGCGGGTCTTGTCGGTTAGTACGGCCGCGAACGCCTCGACCAGCGCTTGCGGGTCGGGGGCGGGGAAGGGCAGCGCCGCACTGCGCACCACCGCGCCGCGTTCCCGTGCCACGAAGCGCGCGACATTCGCCACCGCACCATACGTGTGGTCGGTGATCGCGATCTCGTCGCCGGGCGAAAGCGCAAACGACCGCAGCACGGCATTCACGCCGGCGGAGGCATTGTCGACGAAGACGAGATCCTCGCCCTCTACGCCGAGGAAATTGCCGACCTCGCTGGCCGCCGCGCGCAAGGCCCCGGGCGCCCGCGGCTCGACGCCCATTAGCGGCGCGATCTCGCGGGCGAGGACGGCGGCCGGCTGGCGCTCGATGCGCGCGCGCCATTCGCTCTGTTTTTCCAGCACCCGTTTGGGCGTCGCCCCGACCGTGCCGTGATTGAGGTAGGCGACCTCCGGGTCGAGCAGCCATTGGTCGAGCAGGTGCCGTCCAAATTCAGTCACCAGAGGCGGTCTCCGCTTCGCGCCCGCTACTTTGCCTGGCCGTCTTTGGCCTGGCCGCCCTTGGCCTGCATCCGCGCCCAGCTGTCGCGGAGCGCAACCGTCCGGTTGAACACCGGCTTGGCGGGCGTGCTGTCGGGGTCGGGCGCAAAATAACCGAGGCGCTCGAACTGAACGGCTTTTCCGATGGGCACCTGCGCGAGTGCCGGTTCAAGCTTGGCGTTGGTGACGACCTTAAGCGAATCGGGGTTCAGATCCTCCAGCCAGTCGCGCGCCTTGCCCGGATCGGGATCGGCGAACAGGTGGTCATAGAGCCGCACTTCGCCTTCGATCGCGTGCGCCGCCGCCACCCAGTGCAGCGTGCCGCGCACCTTGCGGCCGTCCGGCGCATCACCGCCCTTGGTCGCCGGATCGTAGGTGCAGCGAAGCTCGGTGATGCCGCCGGCCGCGTCCATCACGACGTCGGTGCAGGTAATGAAGTAGGCGTAGCGGAGCCGCACCTCGCGGCCGGGGCCGAGGCGGAAGAACTTCTTCGGCGGATCCTCCATGAAGTCGTCGCGCTCGATCCAAAGCTCGCGGCCGAAGGGCACCTTGCGCGTGCCGGCGCTCGCATCTTCGGGGTTGTTGACCGCGTCGAGCGTCTCGCTTGATCCCCCATTTTCATCTTGGGGATAGTTCTCGATCACCACCTTGATGGGGTCGAGGACCGCCATGCGCCGCACCGCGTTCCGGTTCAGATCCTCGCGAATGCAGGCTTCCAGCGCCTGAACCTCAACCTGGCTGTCGGACTTGGCGACGCCGATGCGCCGGACAAAATCCCGAATCGCCGCCGGCGGCACGCCGCGGCGTTTCATGCCGACCAGCGTCGGCAGGCGTGGGTCGTCCCAGCCAGCGACATGGCCGTCGCTCACGAGCTGGATGAGCCGGCGCTTCGACAGCACGGCGTGGGTCAAGTTGAGGCGGGCAAACTCGTACTGGCGCGGCCGCGCCTCGACCGGCAGGTGCTCGATCAGCCAATCATAGAGCGGCCGGTGGTCCTCGAACTCCAGCGTGCAGAGCGAGTGGGTCACCCCCTCGATGGCGTCGGACTGGCCATGGGCGAAATCATAGGTCGGATAGAGGCACCAGGCATCGCCGGTGCGCGGATGGGCGGCGTGGAGAATACGGTAGAGCACCGGGTCGCGCAGATTGATGTTGCCCGAGCTCATATCGATTTTCGCCCGCAGCACCCGCTCGCCATTGCCGAACTCGCCGCCGCGCATGCGCTCAAAGAGGTCGAGGTTCTCGTCAACGCTCCGCAAGCGATGCGGGCCGTCGCGGCCGGGCTCGGTCAGCGAGCCGCGGTATTCGCGGATTTCGTCTGCCGAAAGATCGTCGACGTAAGCAAGCCCCCGGCCGATCAGGTGCCGGGCCCAGGCATATAATTGCTCGAAATAGTCCGAGGCATAGTGCAGGTGCTCGCCCCAATCGAAGCCAAGCCAGCGCACATCGGCGCCGATCGCCTCGATATACTCGACCTCCTCCTTGACCGGATTGGTGTCGTCGAAGCGCAGGTTGCAGCGCCCGCCGAACTCCGCCGCAACGCCGAAATTGAGACAGATCGACTTGGCGTGACCGATATGGAGATAGCCGTTGGGCTCGGGCGGAAAGCGCGTGACCACGCCGGCGACGCGGCCCCCCTCAAGATCGGCGCGTACGATATCGCGGATGAAGTCGCGCGGCGGTCCCGCGGTTTCCACTGTGGTGTCGGCGGCGTCGGTCATCGAGAGCATTTCAGCTTGGATCAGGGTGCGCCCACTCTTGCCAGAAAAGCGCCGTCCCGCCAAGCCGCGCGCTTGCGTTCACACCGTTCATTGCATACCGATGCGTGCCTGCGACGAAACGCCTGAACAAAATAATTTCATCTGCAGACGTTAGGCGGCGACTTTACGTATCATTGTCATATCGTAAGATAGAGTCTTCGCTGGCGCGCGAGGCCCAGGCGGGTCGCGCACAGCGCCATCAATGGAACATCGCCCCATGGCGAATGGATATGCTGCCCGGTCACCGAAGGGCGGACGCAACGGCAGTCCGCGGGTTTGGCGCGCGTTGACGGGTCATCTGGCCGGCATCCCCAAGCTTTTGTTCACGCCCGGCAGCGCGCCGGCACTCAAGCTGGTCCTTGGTGCCGTTGTCATGCTCGGCCTCGCGGCGCCAATGGCGTCAATGGCGCCGGTGTTCGGCCAGGCCGTGAAGTTCTTTCGCATCGGCACCGGGTCGACCGGCGGCACCTATCACCCCATCGGCGGGCTGATCGCCAGCACCATCTCCAATCCGCCAGGGGCGCGGCCATGCAATCGCGGCGGCGCTTGCGGGCCCGAGGGGCTGATCGCGGTGGCGCAGTCGACCGGCGGTTCGGTCGCCAATGTCAATGCGATCCGCGACGGTCGCCTGGAATCGGGTCTCTCCCAGGCCGATATCGCCTACTGGGCTCACAAGGGCGAGCACATATTCCGCGGCAAGGGCAAGAAGGTCGGCAATCTGCGCGCGATCGCCAACCTCTACCCCGAGGCCGTCCATCTGGTGGTGCGCAGGGACGCCAAGATCGCCAAGGTCGCCGATCTGCGCGGCAAGCGCGTCTCGCTAGGCCCGCGCGATTCGGGCACCCGCGTCGACGCCGAGATCATCCTGCGCGCTTTTGGGATTACGACGCGCGCCATCAAAGCGCAGTATATGGGGCCGGGGCCCTCGGCCGATGCGCTGCGCGCGGGCACGCTCGACGCCATATTCCTGGTCGCAGGCCCACCGGCGCAGGCGATCGTGACGCTTGCCAATAGTACAGAGATCGCCCTCATCCCCATCACCGGCAAGCAGGTCGCGCGCCTGCGCAAGCGCTATCCGTTTTTCTCGCACGGCGTCATTCCGGCCGGCGCGTACAAGAATGCATACGATATCGAGACGCTGACCGTGGGCGCCCAATGGGTGGTCTCTAGCGACGTTCCCGAGGACCTTGTCCATGCCATCACCCGCGCGCTCTGGCATCAGAACGCCCGGCGGATGCTCGACGACGGGCATCCCGAGGGCCGCAACATCAAGCTTGAAACTGCCCTCAAGGGCCTTGGCATCCCGCTTCATCCGGGCGCGGCGCGCTATTACCGCGAGGCCGGCGTCCTGAAGGGCGAGCCGGGCAATCCGCCTCGCAAACCGGCGCCTGACGCAACGGCGCCCGCGGGTGCCGGGCTCGAGCCGGCGACAAAGCCCGCAGCCGGCGGCGCGACCGGCATGCGGCCGACCGAATAGGCAGCCGCCTTAATCGAACTCGTAGCGCGACTGCACCATTGGCTCGTTCCGGGCGTCCTGGCTCCAACTCTTCATCTCGGGCAAATCGAGGATCGCCGCGGCGTATTCGGCTGCACTCCCCTCCAGGTCGACCGCGTAGGTCCTGAAGCGGGATACCACCGGCGCGAACATCGCATCGGCAAGGCTGAGCTGGCCGAAGAGGAACGGCCCGTCCTCGCCGAAGCGGGTGCGGCAGTCGCGCCAGATCGAGGTGACGCGGTTGATATCGGCCTGGGCCTCGGCGCTGATTTGGTGCTCGGTGTAGCGCCGCCGCACGTTCATCGGCAGCTCGCCGCGCAGCGCCGCGAATCCCGAATGCATCTCGGCGGCGACCGCCCGTGCGACGGCGCGGGCCTGCGGCTCGTCGGGCCAGAGCTGGCGCCCCACGGCGCCCGCGAGATATTCGCCGATGGCCAGCGAATCCCAGACGACCAAACCGTCGTGATGCAACACGGGAACGCGGCCGGAGGGCGAGTATTTGCGGATCGTCTCCGACGTCTCGGGCTCGCCCAGCGGGATCACGACCTCGTCGAAGTCGATGCCGCTCATCATCGCCGCGAGCCAGCCACGCAGCGACCAGGAGGAATAGTTTTTGTTGCCGAGATAGAGCGTCGCCTTGGTCATGCCCCACCTTCCATGCCGCGACCCACCCGCCGCTCATTGCCTGCTGCACTGTCAAGCGCCCCCGCGGTTCACGCGTCGACGTACGTCAATTGGACGCGATAGCAGCCGCCCGCGCAAGCATGCGGGATGGCTTCCATTTGCCGGCCTGAGGCCCCATCCTTAGGTTCATTGGCGCGAGCTTGACAGAGGTGGGCAAAATGCTCGACCACCTGATCGACGATACTCCCGATGCGATCCCGTTGCTTGCGCTATCCAGTGCGGGGCTTGGCGACTGGCTGGCCAAAGCGCCTGCACATGCGCGTAACTGGATCGAGAGCACCAAGTTCAGCGCCGAAGCCGGCACGATCTCGCTGGTGCCCGACGAAGCGGGAGCGCTTGTCCTGGCGTTAGCCGGGATGGGCGACGAGCCCCTGGGCCTGTGGTCGCTCGCCGGATTGCCGGCACGCCTGCCCGAACGTGCTTTCCGCCTGGAGGGCGTGGCCGAGGCGGAGGTCGCGGGCAAGCTGGCATTCGGCTGGGCAATGGGAATTTACGAATTCACGCGCTACAAGGCCTCCTCGAAGCTCTATGCCAGCCTGGTCTGTCCCGCGGGCGTCGACCGCCCGGCGCTGACCAGTGCCATTACCGCGACCGGCCTGGTGCGCGACCTCGTCAACACACCCGCCGAAGATCTGGGGCCCGAAGACCTCGCCGAGGCTGCACGCTCGCTTGCCCGCGCCCACAAGGCGAAATTCGCCGTCACCGTCGGCGAAGATCTTCTGAAGAAGAACTATCCGGCCATACACGCCGTGGGCCGGGCGAGCGTGAATGCGCCGCGGCTGATCGACTTTGTCTGGGGCGACGCCGACGGGCCCAAGGTGACGCTGGTCGGCAAGGGCGTGTGCTTCGATACCGGGGGGCTCGACCTCAAGCCCGCCGCCAACATGAAGACGATGAAAAAGGACATGGGCGGCGCCGCGCACGTCCTCGGCCTCGCCGCCATGATCATGGAGGCGGGGCTCAAGCTACGCCTGCGGGTGCTGATCCCGGCGGTGGAAAACTCGGTCGGCGGCAACGCGCTGCGCCCCCTCGATGTGGTGACCACCCGCGCCGGCAAGACGGTGGAGATCGGCAACACCGACGCCGAGGGCCGCGTGGTGCTGGCCGACGCGCTCGCCGAGGCGGCCACGGAGAACCCCGACCTCATCATCGATTTCGCGACGCTGACCGGGGCCGCGCGTGTGGCGCTGGGGCCCGAGCTGCCGGCCATGTTCACCAATGACGATCCGACCGCCGATGCGCTGATCGGCCAGGCGCATCGCCAAGAGGACCCGATGTGGCGCATGCCATTATGGAAGCCGTACCGCAAGATGATCGAGGGGCAGACCGCCGAGATCACCAACGCCGCCCTGAGCCCTCATGGCGGCGCGATTACGGCAGCACTGTTCCTGCAGGAATTCGTCAATCCCGGCATTCCCTGGGTCCATCTCGACGTCATGGCCTGGACGCCCACGGCTCGCCCCGGCCGGCCCGAGGGCGGCGAGGCACAGGCGATGCGGGCCGCCTTCGCCGCGATTGCGGAACGGTATGGCAGCTGAAACGCGAACCGCGTTTCAGTGCCTTCAGCATCCATTATCTTACGTATTTCAAACGCTTTCAGCGTTTGGACCCCTCACCCTAACCCTCTCCCTCAAGGGGAGAGGGGATTGCAGCGAGGCCTTGTTCTTTTCCCTCTCCCCTTGGTGGAGAGGGAGGGGCCCACCCGCAAAGCGGTGGGAGGGTGAGGGGCTCAGGCATCGAAGGCGTTTGAGGTATGTGCGTCTTCTGCAACACAACACGACAAGCGTTTCAGCGCAGGCGTATCGCCGTCAATAGCCCCGTGCGGCGTCAACCAGATTGAACGGCGCACGCCCCGCGCGCACCCGGCGAATGTTCTCCGCCACCTGGGCCGCCGAGGTGCGCGGATTGGTCAGGCCCGCCACGTGCGGCGTGACGTGGATCTTCGGATGATCCCAGAATGCGTGGCCCGACGGCAACGGCTCGGTCTCGAAGACGTCGAGCGTCGCTCCCGCCAGATGGCCGCGCTCGATCGCCGCCAGCAAATCAGCCTCCACGACATGGCCGCCGCGCGCCAGGTTGATCACGTAAGCGCCCGGCGGCAGGGCGGAGAATGCACGGGCATCGAGAATGCCGTGCGTTTCGGGCGTCAGGGGCAGCAGGCAGACCAGAATGTCGGTCCGATTGAGAAACGCAATCAGGCCTTCGCTGCCATGAAAGCTCTCGATGCCGTCGAGTGACTTCTTGGTCCGGCTCCAGCCGGCGACCTGAAAGCCGAGCAGCGCCAGCTTGCGCGCCGTGTCGCTGCCAATCGCCCCCAGACCGAGCACACCCACGCGCACCTCCGGCGTGTCGCGCAGTCCCGCACTGGCCCAGCGCCCGGCGCGCTGGTTGGCGTCATACGCATCCATGCGGCGATGATGGCGTAATGCGGCGAAGATCGCGTATTCGCTCATCTGCCGCACCATGTCGGGATCGACGAGCCGCGCCACCGGCACGCCCTCGGGCAGATCGGGGTCCAGAAAAATGTGATCGACGCCCATGCCGAGCGACTGGATGAGCTTCAGGTTCGGGAAACCCGCGAGCAATCCCGGCTGCGGTTTCCAGGCCAGCGCGAACTCGATCTCGGCCGGATCGCCCGTCTCCGGCCACACGCGCATTTCGAGATCAGGCAACGCTTCGCCAAACATAGTGCGCCAGGCATCGGGGTCGTCGGATTTGGAGATGAAAAGGAGGGGCATGGTGATGGCAATCCGGGCCCGTCACCCCCGCGAAAGCGGGGGTCCATGGTTGCCGGATAGATCGGCGCCTGGCGATCCTTGGATTCCCGCTTTCGCGGGAATGACGGCAATGGCATTGGATTGTCTCACACCCCCACGACCCCGCTGGTATCGGCGCGGAGCTCGAAGGCGGCGGCCATCAGCGCCTTGGTGTAAGCCTCTTTCGGCGCCTCGATGACTTGTTTTGCCGAGCCCTGTTCGACCACCAGACCGTTCCGCATGACGATGACGTCGTGGCTCATTGCGCGCACCACGCGCAGATCGTGGCTGATGAAGATGTAAGCCAGCGCATGGTCGCGCTGGAGCCCGCGCAGCAGCTCGACCATCTGCGCCTGCACCGACATGTCGAGCGCCGAGGTCGGCTCGTCGAGGATCAGCAATTTCGGCTTCAATACCATCGCCCGCGCGACCGAGATGCGCTGTCGCTGGCCGCCGGAAAACTCGTGCGGATAGCGGTGCCGGGTCGCGGGATCGAGCCCGACCTCCTCGAGCGCGGCCATGACCGCCGCATCGCGCGCCGCGTCATCGCCGATCCCGTGGATACGAAGTCCCTCGCCGACGATCTCGCCCACAGTGAAGCGCGGCGACAGGCTGCCGAAAGGATCCTGGAAGACGATCTGCATCTGGCGCCGCAGCGGCCGCAACGCCTTGGCGCGCAAGCCCTGAATGTCGCGGCCCATGAAGACGATCGGGCCCTTCGATGAGATGAGCCGCAATATGCCGAGGGCCAGGCTCGACTTGCCCGAACCCGACTCGCCGACCACGCCCACGGTCTGCCCCGCGCGGATCTTGAAGCTCACCCCGTCGACCGCCTTCACATAATCGACCGTGCGGCGCATCACGCCGGCCTTGATCGGATACCAGACGCGGAAATCGTCGGCGGAAATAATCTCCGCCGCCGTCTCGTCATAGGCGGGCGGCGCGCCGCCGGGTTCGGCCGCCATCAGCTGCCTGGTATAGGGGTGCTGGGGATTGGCGAAGACTTCCTCGGTGTCGCCCGCCTCGACGATCTCGCCCAGGCGCATCACCGCGACGCGCGGCGCCATCTTGCGCACCACGCCAAGGTCGTGGGTGATCAGCAGCAGCGCCATGCCGAGCTTGGCTTGGAGCGCCAGCATCAGATCGAGGATCTGGGCCTGGATCGTCACGTCGACCGCGGTGGTCGGCTCGTCGGCGATCAGGAGATCGGGCTCGTTGGCCAGCGCCATGGCGATCATCACGCGCTGGCGCTGGCCGCCGGAAAGCTCGTGCGGATAGGCGCCCAGCCGCTGCGCTGCATCGCGGATGCCGACCAGATCGAGCAGCTCCAGCGTGCGGGTGCGGGCGGCGCTGGCGACCAGGCCCTTATGGGTGATGAGGATCTCGCTGATCTGCTTCTCGATCGTATGCAGCGGGTTGAGCGCGGTGATCGGCTCCTGGAAGATCATCGAGATACGGTCGCCGCGGATGTCGCGCATCGTGGACTCGCCCGCGCCGATCAGCTCCTGCCCGCGAAACCGGATGCTGCCCTTGGGGTGGCTGGCCACCGGATAGTTGAGGAGCTGGAGGATCGAGAGCGCGCTCACCGATTTGCCGGACCCCGACTCGCCGACCAGCGCCATCGTCTCGCCCTTCTCGATCTGAAACGAGACGCCCTTTACCGCCTCGGTCAGCCCCAATGGCGTGCGGAAGGCGACGTGGAGATTGTCGACCTGGAGGAGGGGAGCGGTATCGTTCATCGCTCGGGCTCCACGTCCGGCGGTTGCCCGCCCTTGGTGAGGTGGCGCCGCGCCGTTGCGGCAGGTCCTGCCGTCGGCTCGACGGTTGCCATCGCCGGCAGCGCGGTCGGCGATACGATGGCTTCCTCCGGCGGCACGCCGCCGGTCACCGCCTTGCGCGGATCGAAGGCATCGCGCACCGCCTCGCCAATGAAGATCAGCAGCGACAGCATCACCGCGATGACCAAGAATGCGGTGACGACCAGCCAGGGGGCATGCAGGTTCGCTTTGCCCTGCTTCAGCATCTCGCCCAGCGAGGCCGAACCCGGCGGCAGGCCGAAGCCGAGGAAGTCGAGCGAGGTGAGGGCCACGATCGAGCCCTGCAAGATAAAGGGCATGAAGGTGAGGGTCGCCACCATGGCGTTGGGCAGCACGTGGCGGAACATGATCGTCCCGTCGGAGGCGCCGAGCGCGCGGGCGGCGCGGACATAGTCGAAGTTGCGCGCGCGCAGAAACTCGGCCCGCACCACGCCGACCAGCCCCATCCAGCTGAACAGCAGCAATATCCCGAGCAGCCACCAGAAATTCGGCTCGATGATCGCCGACAGGATGATCAGCAGATAAAGCAGCGGGACGGAGTCCCAGACCTCGATGAAGCGCTGGAAATAGAGGTCGACCCAGCCGCCGAAATAGCCCTGCACCGCGCCGGCGGCAACGCCGACAATCGTCGAGAGAATGGTCAGAATGATGCCGAACAGCACAGAGATCCGGAAGCCATAAATGAGCCGCGCCACCAAATCGCGGCCCTGATCGTCGGTGCCAAGCCAGTTCTGCGCCGTCGGATAAGAGGGCGCCGGCACGGGCAGGTTCCGGATCTGCGTGTCGTGACGGAAGGGGATGAGCGGCCAAACAACCCAGCCGCCCTTCTTCTTGATGTTCTCGATCAGTACATCGTCGGTGAAATCGGCGGTAGTCGCGAAATCGCCGCCGAATGTGGTCTCTGGATGCGGCCTGATCACCGGAGAGTAAAGGCCGCCGTCGTACCAGACGACCAGCGGCTTGTCGTTGGCGATGAACTCGGCGAAGAGGGTCACGAAAAAAAGCAGCAGAAAGAGCCAGAGCGACCAGACGCCGCGCCGGTTGGCGCGAAAGTTCGCAAGCCGCCGCGCCGAGATCGGCGAGATCGTCCAAAAGAGGAAGCGCTGTGCCCCGGTCGCCAACACGGCCTCAGACCTCCCGCGTCTCGAAGTCGATGCGGGGATCGACGAACAAGTAAGTGAGATCGGTGATCAGCTTGATCACCAGGCTCAGCAGCGAAAACACATAGAGCGTCGCGAAGACGATGGGGTAGTCGCGCTCGAACACCGCTTGGAAGCCCAGGAGCCCCAGGCCTTCGAGCGAGAAGATCACCTCGATCAACAGCGATCCCGCGAAGAAAATTCCGACGAAGGCGGCCGGAAACCCGGCGATCACGATCAACATCGCATTGCGGAAGACGTGGCCGTAGAGCACGCGGCGCCGAGGGATCCCCTTGGCGCGGGCGGTCAGCACATACTGCTTGTTGATCTCGTCGAGGAAGGAATTCTTGGTCAGCATGGTGAGGCTGGCAAAGCCGCCGATCACCATGGCGAAGACTGGCAAGGTGATGTGCCAGAAATAATCCCCGATCTTGCCGAAGAAAGAGAGTTCCGAGAAGTTCGAGGAGACGAGCCCGCGCAAGGGGAACCAATCGAGATAGCGCCCGCCGGCGAAGATCACGACGAGCAAGATGGCGAAAAGAAATCCCGGGATCGCATTGCCGATGATGATGACCCCGCTGGTCCAACCATCGAACCGCGAGCCGTCGCGCGTCGCCTTGGCGATGCCGAGCGGAATGCAGATGAGATAGATGATCACCGTCGTCCACAGGCCGAGCGAGATCGAGACGGGCATCGCCTCCAGCACGAGCTGCATCACCGGCTTGCCTTTGAAGAAACTGTCGCCGAAATCGAAGGTGACGTAGTTCTTCATCATCAGGCCGAACTGCTCGTGCAGCGGCTTGTCGAGGCCGAATTGCTTCTTCAGGCGCTCGATCAGCTTGGGATCGATACCGCGCGCGGCCCGGCTTTTGGACTCGCCGCCACCGCTAGCGCTCTCCTGGCCGCGGCCGGCCTCGGCCTGGCCGCCGCCCGAGCCGATCCGCTCGGTTGCCGCGGCCCCGCGTCCGCGCATCTCCGAGATCAGGCGTTCCACCGGACCGCCAGGCGCGGTCTGGATGAGCGCGAAGTTGATCACCATGATGCCGAACAGCGTCGGCAGGATGAGCAAAAGCCGGCGGATGATGTAAGCGAGCATGGGGTCCCGGTCAGCCGCGCAAATCTGCAAAAACAGGAAGACGGAGGGCCATCGCCACTCTCAATTCGGTTTGAGTGCCGAGCCGAGCGCGGCTTCTTTCTTCTTGTCTACCCACCAATTGAAGAGATCCTCGCCCCGTATCGTCGGCTTGCCCGGCCGGCCGAACTTGTCCCAAAAGACGATGCGCTGCGCCGGGATATGCCATTGCGGGATCACATAATGATGCCATAGCAGGACCCGGTCGAGTGCGCGGGTGCGGGCGACCAGGCTGGCCCGGTCGGGGGCGGCAATGACCAGTTCGAGCAGCTCGTCGATAACCTTGTCGTTGACGCCAAGCCAGTTGCGCGAACCCTCGATCTTCACTGCGCGGCTGCCCCAGTAGCTGCGTTGTTCGTTGCCGGGGCTGAGGGACTGGCCAAATGTCAGCGTTGTAATGTCATAGTCGAACTTGCGCATCCGCGCTTCGTATTGCGATGGATCGACCAGGCGCACGCGCGCGCGCACGCCCAGGCGCTCGAGGTTTTTGGCGAAGGGCAGCAGGATACGCTCGAACTCCTGGCTGCCGGTTAGTATCTCGAACGCCATCGCCTCGCCGGTCTTGGCATTGACGAGCTTGCGGTCTTTGACCACCCAGCCCGCCGCCTTCAGCAACTTGAAGGCTTCACGCAACCCGCGTCGCACATCGCGGCGGTCTTTGTAGGATGGAACGTCGTAGACCTTGGTGAAGACCTCCGGCGGTACCCGGCCCTTGTAACGTTCGAGGATCTTCAGTTCTTCGCCTTTGGGCAGGCCGCGCGACGCCAGCTCGGAGTTCTCAAAATAGCTCTTGGTCCGCGAATACTGGCCGAAGAAGAGCGTGCGGTTGGTATAGGTGAAGTCGAAAGCGTAGCCGAGCGCCCGGCGCACCCGCGGGTCGGCAAACTTGGCCTTGCGGCTGTTGATGGCGAAGGCCTGCATGCCCGAGCCGCTCTGGGTCGGCACGCGCAGTTTGATCAGCTTCTTTTCCCTCTGCGCCGGGATCTCGTAGGCCGTGGCCCAGGCCTTGGCCTGGTTCTCGTCGCGGTAGTCGATGCGGCCCGACTTCAGCGCCTCGCGCAGCACCGTGGTGTCGCGGTAATAGTCAATGCGGATGCGGTCGTAGTTGTAGCGGCCGCGCATGATGGGCAGCTTGGCCGCCCAGTACGTCTTGTCGCGTACATAAGTGATGCGCCGGCCGGCCTCGAAATTTTCGATCCGGTAGGGGCCGCTGCCGACCGGCGGATCGAGCGTCGGCTTGGTGAAGTCGCGCTTTTCCCAATAGTGTTTCGGCAGCACGGTGAGCTCGGACATGATCAAAGGCAGCTCGCGGTTCTCGCCCGGCTTGAAGCTGAACTTGACCTTGAGCGGTCCCAGCTTTTCCACCTTGGCGACATTGCTGTAGTAGAAGCGGTAGAAAGGCACGCCCTTCTCGACCAGCAGCTTGAAACTGAAAATCACGTCGTCGGCGGTGATCGGCTTGCCGTCGTGAAAGCGCGCCTCTTTGCGTAGATTGAAGATCACCCAGGAGCGGTCCTTGGGCACCTGCATCGACTCGGCGATCAGCCCGTAACGGGTAAAAGCCTCGTCGCTCGAGGCGACGGTAAGCTGGTCATTGAGCAGGCCGATCAATCCGGCCGCATTGCCGCGGATGATGAAGCCGTTGAAGGAATCAAACGTGCCGCGTACACCGAGCCGGACGGTGCCGCCTTTGGGTGCGTTGGGATTGACATAATCGAAATGCGCGAAGCCGGCCTTGTATTTCAAGTCCCCGTGCATGGCGATGCCGTGCGTCGATGTCTCGGCGGCGGCCGGTCCCGCGATCGGCAGCGCCAGCACGACAGCCGCTACGAACGAGGTCCGGACGATTGCGGCGGCACCCGCGCGCCGCACGGCCGGCAGGATTTTCATCATCGGTCTCGGTCCTCCCATGCTGGCATTCGGCAGATGCGATATGTCGACCTTCCGGCATTCGCAGCCGCGCGGCGCCATGACACGCCGTTTACGATTCTAAGGCGATTGGCGACGCCAACAAAGCGCGAACCCCCAAAAACCTTCACGATACCGTCAACGTTGCAACCGCCGGTCGCGTGTGGGCTTCGTGCAACAGGTGAACAACAACAGATACGTATGCTTTGGCCAACGCCACATAGATATGGTATGGTTAACGTGCCGGACGAGGAAGCATTTCGGGCTGTGTCCCAAATTGGGACTTGGTCAACGGCGGGATGGCGCTGAAGCGTATACCGGCGAATTGAACTGGAAGGGGAATTCCACATGAATGCCAGTATGGTGCGCTTTGGCGGCATCGCGATCTTCGTTACGTTGTTGCTGCAAATACTCGGCCGCATCGCGATCGGTGGCGGCATTGGGGGCCGCATCATCGGCCTGGTCGCGGCACTGCTTTTGATCTTCGGCTTTTGGGCAACCAAGGGTTACTTCAACTCCAAGAGTTATTCCAAGGCAGATATGCCGATCCTTGTGCTGATCGGCACGACAATTATCACGACCATCCTCAGCGTGTTTGGCGTGGGTGGCGGCCTTGGTGGCGGGATGAGCAGCATGGGCGCCGGTGGTCTCCAGATATTGGGGATCATCGCCTTGGTGATCACATTGATCATGTTCCTCTCATGGCTGTGGTTCGGCCTCACCACGATGGGCTTCGGCGCGACCGGCGGCGGCATCTGGAAAGCGATCGGCATTCTCTATGTGATTGCGATGGCCGGTATGGCGCTGGGGATTCTGTTCGTTATCCTTGCCGCCGTGGCCAAATCAGGTGGCCTGATTGCGGTCGGGGGCATACTGGCCTTGGTCGGTGGTTTGGTGTTGCTGGCGGCCTTGATCGTCCACGGCATCGGCCTGATCCAAGGCGCCGGCAAAATGTAGCGACGCCGTCCGCGGGACCTTTCAGGGTCCCGATGGTCAGAATGAAATAACGACGGTCCCCGGAGGCGATTGCGCATTCCGGGGGCTATTGTTATGCCGGGCCCAGGTCGCCATCGAAGGAGACATGCAACCATGAGCAAATTGTCATGAGCCCCGGTACCGTTCGCTGGGGCGGGATCATGGTGTTCATCGGGATCGCCCTCGTCTTCCTCATTCCCATCGGTTTCGTTGCCGTCATCGGGCTTGACCGCATGGCGCCCAATGCGCGCGGCATCGGATCGATGGGCGGCCAGATGCAGATCATGTCGGTGGTAATGAATGTCGCGATGGCGGCCGTCATCGGCTTCGTGTTCTTCACGACGAAGGGCTATTTCAATGCCCTCGGCTACCACCGCGCCGATATTGCGATCTATCTGATCATCGGCGTTCAGGTGCTTTCGGCAGTGTTCGGCGCGGTCACGAATACCTCGGCCGGTCTCAGCGGGATCATGCAGGCCGGCGGGCTTGGGGCCATGGGTGTCCTCGGGGTCGTGGTGCTTATCACGACGCTGGCTGTGCTTGTGGCCATGCTGATCTTTTCGATCTTTTGCATCAGCTTCGGCAATATCGGCGGTGGCCTCTGGAAGGCGATCGGCATCCTCTACCTGATCGGCCTGATCGGGATCATCATCGGGGTGATCATCATCGCCGCAAGCGCTGGCATGGCGCTTGGCTCAGGCTCCGGGTCGGGTGCCGCGGGCATGG
Organism: Alphaproteobacteria bacterium; assembly: GCA_035527975.1. Classification (GTDB taxonomy): domain Bacteria; phylum Pseudomonadota; class Alphaproteobacteria; order JAPULJ01; family JAPULJ01; genus DATKZM01. The sequence continues at coordinate 46,579 of DATKZM010000021.1, forward strand.
CGGGCGCGGCCGTCATGGCGACGGTGCTGATCATCATTGGGTTTCTGTGTTATGCGGCGGCGATCATCTGCCACGGCATCGGGCTGATCCTCGCCGCCGGGCGCCTGGAACGCGAGTCCAATCCGGTGGAGGTTTTCGACTAGAGCATTTTCAACCTGCGTGGAACCGGGACCGGCCAGCTCCCCCGCCCTATATTTCGTCGGGCCAATCGAGCGCTGCCAGCGCCTGCGCATGGCACCGCGCGTCGCCCGCCGCGGCGATGCGCCCGTCCGATGAGAGGTCGAGCGGCCGGCCGCCCCAGTCGGTAACGATGCCGCCCGCGCCTTCGATAACCGGCCGGAGCGCCGCAAAATCCCAGGTCTTGAGCGCGGCCTCGATGACGAGATCGACGAAGCCGGTTGCCAGCATCGCATAGCCATAGCAGTCGGGAACCCGGCGGAAGGCGCCCGCCGCCGCCCGCACCCGGTTGAAGGCTTCGAGTTCGCCGGCGCCGGCCAGAAACTCCTCTCCGGTCGTCGATAGCGTCGCCGATCGCAACTCCGCGCAGTCGCGCGCGCACACCGGCGCGCCGTTCAGCGTGGTCGCGGCGCCTGCGATCCCGACCCAGCGCTCGCGGGTCATCGGCTGGTCGATTACGCCGACGACCGGCACGCCGTCCACCGCGAGCGCGATCAATGTTCCGAAAAGCGGCACCCCGGTCACGAACGACCGCGTGCCGTCGATCGGGTCGAGCACCCAAAGCCGGGCGGCCTCGGCGCGGTCCTGCCCGTGCTCCTCGCCGACAATCCCGTCATTGGGATAATGTTCCTCGATGAGCGCTCGCATCGCCGCCTCCGTCTCGCGGTCGGCGCGCGTCACCGGGCTTGCATCGGCCTTGGTCTCGACCGGCAAGGCCTGGCGGAAATACTGCCGCGCCACGGCGCCCCCCGCATCGGCGAGCCGGCCCGCAAACGCCGCCGCCTCGTTGAGCTCCGCTTCGGTCATTGCTGCGTCCTGGGGCGCCGGCCGAGGCGCTATTTGGCCGGCAACGGCGGCGGGCTTTGGTGAAGCGTGCGCAGATAGGCGACCAGATCCGCGCGGTCCTTTGGGCTCGGCACGCGCAGCACCATCTTGGTGCCCTTCACGAACACCTTGGGGTTCTCCAAAAAGGCGAGCAGATCACGATAGCTCCACTTGCCATCCTTGGCCTTCATTGCGCTGGAGAACCTGTAGCCCGCGACCGCGCCACGCTCACGCAATACGACCCCGTAAAGATTGGGTCCGACCTTGTGTCCCGCGCCTTTCTGAAAGGAATGGCAGGCCCGGCATTTGCGCTTCGCCAGCACGCCGCCGCGCGCGGCGTCGGCGGCCGCCAACAGCGCGCCCGCGGAGGCGGTCTGCGCCGGGGGCTTCTCTGCTTCTACTTTCTTCTCCTGCGGCTTTTTCTCGTCCGGCTTCTTTTCCTCCGGCTGCTTCACTTCTGGTTTCTGGGCCGCTTCCTTTTTCTCGTCGGGCGTCTTTGCCGCCGGCTTTTTCTCGTCGGGCGTCTTTGCCGCCGGCTTTTTCTCTGCGGGCTTGGGCGCAGGCAGGGGCAGCGGGCTATCGGAGAGCGTGCGCAGGAAGAAGAGGAGGTTGGCGCGATCGCTCGCCTTGGGCAGCTTGAATGACATCTTGGTGCCCTTCACCGCGGCGTTCGGATTTCTGAGATAAGCATAGAGGGCTTCGTAGCTCCACTTGCCGCCAGCCGCCTTCATCCCTGCGGAGTAGCCGAAGCCGGGATGAGCGCCGCGATCGCGCCCCAACACGGCGTAAAGATTGGGTCCGAGCTTGTTCGGGCCGCCCTTCTCCAAGGTGTGGCATTGAACGCAGCGCCGGGCGAGCTTTTTGCCGGTCTCCAGATCGGCGGAGGCGAGGAGCCGGGCTACCGGCGGGTCCGCCACTACCTCGGGCGCTTTGCCCGCACCGCCGGCGCTGTTGCCGCCATGGCCGGCATCGGCGACAAGGCCAGTGCCGTGCGCCGGACCATGGCCGCCCACCGGCACCAGAATATTTCCGGCGAAGCTGACGACCATCGCAACCAGCGCGGTAATCAATACTGCGCCCAAAATTCTGGTAAGTAGCATTGCGTTCATGAACTGTTTCTCGCCGACATCAAACCTAACAGTGGGAAACGGCCAGCTCGCCGAGGCGGATCGGCTAAAGTTTATAGGGGGCGGGCCGGGGCCCGTCACCCCCCGGGATCAAACGCCGCTTTATGTCCGATCCCGCGGTAGAATGCCACAGCGCATCGGCGCGCCAAACGAGGCACAGAGCGAATATGGGACCACCCTCGACATCACCGCTGAAAGCGTCGGCAAAGCTGCACCCGATCGTCGTCATTCCCGCGCGTCTGGCCGCAACACGGCTGCCCGGCAAACCGCTCATGGATATCGCGGGCAAGCCGATGATCGTGCATGTGCTGGAACGCGCGCGCGCCGCAAAGCTGGGGCCCGTCGTGGTGGCCTGCCCCGATACCGAAATCGCGGCAGCCGTCGAGGCGGCCGGTGGCCGCGCGGTAATGACCAGGCCCGATCATCCGTCCGGCTCGGACCGCGTGCTCGAAGCGGTCGAGAGCGTCGATCCGGCCGGCACGCATGACGTCGTGATCAATCTGCAAGGCGATCTGCCGACAATCGCGCCTGCGGTGATCGCGGCCGTGCTTCAGCCCCTGGCCGATCCGGCCGTCGATATTGCCACCCTGGTCGCGCGCATTACCGATCCGGCCGAGCGCGACGATCCCAATGTGGTCAAGGCCGTGCTCGATTTCGGTCAAGCCCGTACCGCGCGGGCGCTCTATTTCTCGCGTAGCCCGGTGCCGGGCGGCGAGGGACCGCTCTATCATCATATCGGAATATACGCTTTTCGAAGGCCGGCGTTGGCTCGCTTCGTCGCCCTGCCGCCGTCGGGACTGGAACGGCGCGAACGGCTGGAACAGCTCCGCGCCCTGGAGGCCGGCATGCGCATCGATGCCGCCCTCGTCGACGCCGTGCCGTTGGGGGTCGATACCGAGGCGGATCTGGCCAGAGCCCAAGATTTATTGGCCTGACAGAGTCGTTTTTATTGGATAATTCTCTTTTTATAGGCTAGGCCTATAATTATTGAACCGGCGGACGGGTATCATGTCGCGCAAGATCGGCGAGCGGATACGGCGCGCCCGTAAAGGGACGTCGTTGTCACAGGCTGGGCTGGCCGAGGCGGTCGGCGTCACCCAGGCCACGGTCAGCGCCTGGGAGAGCGGCAGCCATGGGCCCAGCAACGAGCATTTCGAGGCGATCGCCCGCGCCTGCGCCCGCAGCCCGGGCTGGCTGGCCTTCGGTGATCGCGAGGCCGGGCCGGCGCGACGAGAGGAGATTTCGGCCATGAAACGCGACGCGCGTACCATCGCCTTCCAGGGTGTGCCCGGGGCTTACTCGCATCTGGCCTGCCGCATTGCCTTTCCCGATCTGGAACCGGTGGCGTGCCGGACCTTCGAGGACGCCTTCGCGGCGGTCGAGGAAGGGCGGGCCGATCTCGCCATGATCCCGATCGAAAACTCGCTCGGCGGGCGGGTCGCCGACATCCACCATCTGCTGCCGGACTCCTCGCTCTATATCGTCGACGAGCATTTCCAGCCGGTCCAGCATCACCTGCTCGCGGTGCCCGGCGCCAAACTCGAAGGGCTGAAGTCCGTGCTCAGTCACGAGCAGGCGCTGGCGCAATGCCGCGGCCTCATTCGCGAACTCAAGCTCGATGCGGTGATCCGCGCCGATACCGCGGGCGCCGCCGCCGAGGTGGCCGAGAGCGGCAGGACAGACCAGGCCGCGATCGCCTCGGAACTGGCGGCGGAAATCTACGGGCTGGCCTCGCTGCGGACGCGGATCGAGGACCGGCTGGGCAACACCACGCGCATGGTCGTCATGTCGCGCACCCGCGAGGAGCCCGATCCCAAGGGCGGCAACGCCATCACCAGCCTGGTCTTTCAGGTGCGCAGCGTGCCGGCGGCGCTTTACAAGGCGCTCGGCGGCTTCGCCACCAACGGCGTCAACATCACGCGGCTGGAGAGCTATATCAGCGAGGCCATGTCCGGGATCGCCCAGTTCTATATCGACATCGAGGGCCATCCCTCCGACAAGTCAGTCGACCACGCCTTCAACGAGCTGCATTTCTATTCGACGAAGATGAAGATCCTCGGCGTTTACAACGCGCACCCGTTCCGCAGCGAGGCTTAACAGCCGGTCTGGATCAAGTCGGGACGGCTGTAGGTCGATCAAACTGTGACCTTAGGGAACCGACGGCAAAGGCGCGGCAACTTCGGCAGCTCGCCGATGAAGGACGCGGTGAAAACGACGCGCCCACCTCGGACCGGTTATCGGCATAGAGCCCGAGTGTCGGACCCGAAAACGGAAACCCGGCACGATGCTGCCATCCGGGCGGCGGCCCTTGGCGACGCGGTAATAGCCCCGGATACGATGATTGTCGGCGGCGAACCACTTGCGCGACTGGAAGCCTTTCTGGCCAGGTTTGTCGACCCGGGCCGGCCTAGTTCCAGGAAAGGCTTCGAGTAAAGAGTCCCTGATAATCTTATTCGCCTGGTCTTCGGTAACAGGATAGACCCGCAATTCGGAACGCTTATCGCCTGCCGGCTCATTCGCGCATCCGGCGAGAGCAAGTAACGCAATCAGAAGCAAAATACGCATTTACTAATCTCCCGGCGCTGCTTTCCCATGTCGGCACGGCGAATTGCATCCTGTCCCCAGACCGCTGCGAAAATTCGCTACGCTGCACAAACGGCCAGCCGACAATCATTCTAAGAAGTTGAGCGCGCTCGACGCCATACAAGTGTATTTCATCAACATTCAGCGTGGGAGCCTATTTCGGCGAAGATGTTCGTTTAACCTCGCAAACTCCGCAGCAATCGATTGCCGGCTCGCGGCGGTAGTGCGCGGTCATCACCACAAAAGTGCAAACAAGCCACTGATAAGGGAGGTCTAAGCCATGTTGAAAGCGTCCGCCGATACGGTCCTGCCGACGTCGATCATCGGCTCGCTGCCGCGGCCGAGCTGGTTCACCGAGAATCTCGGCCGCCGCTCGTTCCTGGAAGCCATGGTCGATGCGCGCTACCGCGAGCAATACGAGGATGTGGTCGCGGCGTATCTGAAGGCCCAGGAGATCGCCGGCATCGACATCTGCACCGACGGCGATGCGCATTACGACGAGCAGGTCGCGGGCTTCTCCTGGCAGAGCTATGCGCCCAACCGCATGGCCGGCTTCAGCACCGACACACCGCAGCCGAGCGAATACAAGGTCGGCGCGGCAGCCTATCCGCGCGGCCACATCCTGCACGACTTCCTGGAGTGCCGGGTGCTGCCGCGCATCGTCGGTCCCGTGGGGCCCGGCAATCTGCAATTCGCGGCGATGTGGCGCGCCGCCCAGCGGCTGACCGAAAAGCCGATCAAGTTCGGCACCATCACACCGGAGCTGCTCGCCGCCTCGGTCGCCGACGAGTACTACAAGGACCCGGTGGAGCGCACCATGGCGCTCAGCGACGCGCTCAACGCCGAGCTTCATGCGCTGGCCGATGCCGGCTGCCCGGTGATCCAGATGGAGGAGCCGCAGATCCACATGACCCCGGTGCGCGGCGCGCTCTTCGGCAAGCTCGGCGCCAAGGAGTTGGTCGGCGTCTTCAACAACACCGTCAAGGGCCTGGCCGACAAGACCGAGGTTTGGTGCCATACCTGCTGGGGCAATCCCTCCCAGCAGCGCATTTTCAAGGAAGTGCAGAGCTACCAGCCGACGCTGGAAGCCCTGAACGACGTCGACGCCGACGTGCTGACCTTCGAGACCTGCAGCTCCGGGCCGGGCGATCTCAAAGCCATCGGCGAGATCATCGCCGACAAGAAGATCGCGATCGGCGTGATCGACCACCACACGCTGCAGGTCGAACGCCCCGACGAGGTCTCCGGGCTGATCCGCGAGGCGCTCAAATACATTCCCGCCGAACGGCTCGTCATCAGCTCCGATTGCGGCATGGGCCGCGAGGGCATGAGCCGGCGTCACGCCAACTACAAGATGGTGGCAATGGTGCAGGGCACGAACGAGGTGCGCGCCGAGCTAGGCCTGCCGCTCGCAGTTTGCCGCGCGGAGGAGCAGACCTATTCACTGGCGGCGCAGACGGCCTAATACCGCGGCCGCCCTTTCCCGCGCGACGCTGGCGACTTAATTCGCATGTGATACGGCGACGCCAATACGGCGGCGCAAAGGGGTGGTGCGAGCTGTCCAAAGCTAGCACTATGGCGCCGGGACACGCGCGGCGACGGCCCGGGCATGGGCGGCATGAGGCAGGCCAACCCCTTGCAACAGCCGGCGCGGTGATGCGCGTCAACGGACATACCAATCGGTGGGTGGGAGCGACATGCGGAAATATCTTCACATCAATCTGAACGACAAATCGGTCGAGAGCGAAGAGCTGAAAGGCGAAGACGTGATCCGCGTCGGCCGGCACTTCATCGCCAAGACACTGCTGGAAATGGGCGCGGCAAAGGTCGACCCGCTCTCGCCGGAGAACCCGCTGATCTTTTCCGCAGGGCCCTTGGCCGGCACCAGCTTCTCGAACGCCAACCGGCTGAGCGTCGGCTGCAAGAGCCCGCTCACCGGCGGCATCAAGGAAGCCAATTCCGGCGGCACCTTCGCCTTCGCCCTCGGCCAGCTCGAGATCTCGGGTCTCACGCTTACCGGCGCGCTCTCCGAATGGTCGGTCATCCGCATCCCCAAGGAGGGCGAGATCACCTTCGAGGACGCCAGCCCCTATATGGGCAAGGGCAACATAGAGGCGGCCGAGCTGCTCTTCGAAAAATACGGCAAAAAGGTCAGCCTCGGTATTTGCGGGCCGGTCGGCGAGTATCTGGGCCTGATGTCGGGCATCGCCTTCACCGACCCCGAGGGCCGGCCCGAACGCCTGGCCGCGCGCGGCGGCGTCGGTGCGGTGATGGGCTCAAAGAAGGTCAAGGCGATCGTCGTCGATCAAAACAAAATGCCGACCTTCCACGACCGCAAGAGCCTGATGGGCAAGGTGCGCGATTACGGCAAGATGATCGCTGCCGACCCGGCGATCGCGTCCTTCACCAAATATGGCACCGCCATGATGGGCGACTTCACCAACAAGATCGGCGGCCTGCCCACCAACAATTTCAGCTCTGGCCAGGCCTTCGGCGACGACGAGGAAGGCCGCTTCAAGCTCGGCGGCGACTTCATCCACGATCAGAACACCGCGCGCGGCGGCCATACCGCGCATGCCTGCATGCCCGGCTGCATGATCAAGTGCTCCAATATCTATGTCGACGCGGACGGCAAAGAGATCGTCTCACCGCTCGAATATGAGACCATCGGGCTGATGGGCACGAATTGCGGCCTGCGCGACCCCGACGATGTGGCGCGGGTTAATTTCATCGCCAACGATCTCGGTATCGATTCGATCGAGGCCGGCGCCACGCTCGGCGTGTTGATGGCTTCGGGCGAAGGCGAATTCGGCGACGTCGATTTCATGGTCGAAGCGCTGGAGGATATCCGCAAGGGCAACGAGCGCGGCCGCCTTCTGGCGCAAGGCACCGGCCGCGTCGGCGCGCACTACAAGGTCAAGAACGTGCCCGTGATCAAGAACCAGGGCATCAGCGCGTACGATCCGCGCGTCATCGAGGTGACCGGCATCTCGATGATGGTGACCGCCCAGGGCGCCGATCACACGGCCGGCAACCTCCCGGCCTACAAGAGCAAGGACAAGTCGACCGACGAGCTGGCCGTGGCCAGCCTGGATATCCAGGAGCTCTGCGCCGCCGCCGATTCGCTGGGTCTGTGCATCTTCGGCCGCTCGGTGACCAACGAGAACCTTGAGTTGATCGCCGGTGTGCTCAACGACGCATGCGGCACCGACTATGACGCCTCGTTCTTCAACAAGCTTGGCCGCGAGGCGCTGGTGATGGAGTGGCAATTCAACAAGGAGGCCGGCTTCACCGAGGCGGACGACGATTTGCCGGAGTTCTTCTACAGCGACGCGCTGGCGCCCAGCGGCGCCGTCGCCCGCCACCGCAGCGCCGAGGTCAATTCAAGCTTTCGTAAGTTGCTGGACGCGTGAGGGCCAAAATCCGACCCGACCACTCCCCTCTCCCGCTTGCGGGAGAGGGAGGGGCCCGCGGCCGTGAGGTCGTGGGAGGGTGAGGGCTCCGGCGGCCGGGACAACTCACCCTGATATTTCCGCAAGTGTGTGCGGCGGTTGGCCCTCACCCGGCCCGCCTTTCAGGCGGTCCACCCTCTCCCGCAAGCGGGAGAGGGTTAGAACCCCTCAGTCCACCTCGCCACTGAGCCAGTCCTCGATCAGGCGGCGCGAGATCGAATCGAGGCGCGGCAGGCGGAAGCCGTCGACCCCGTCATTCTGCTTTAGCCAGTCGCGCTCGAACCAGGCCGCGGCCTCAAGCTCGCTGTCGTTGGTTGTGATCCGGGTCGTCACCGCATCGGCATGGAAGCCCAGCATGATCGAGGACGGGAACGGCCAGGGCTGCGAGGAGTGATAGCGCACATTCTCCACCCGCACCCCGGCCTCCTCGTAGACCTCGCGCGCCACCGCGGCTTCCAGCGTTTCGCCGGGCTCGACGAAGCCGGCCAGCGTGGAGTGCATGCCCGGCGGCCATACCGCCTGACGGCCGAGCAGCGCGCGCTCGCCGTCGGTCACCAGCATGATCACCGCCGGATCGGTGCGCGGGAAATGGCTGACGCCGCAGTCTTCATTGGTGCAGCTGCGCACATGCCCTGCCGATCGCGTCCGCGTCGGCGCGCCGCAGACGCCGCAATATAGATGCCGCCGGTGCCAGGTCAGCATGCCGCGCGCATAGGCGAACACGGCGCCGTCGGCGCGGTCGAGCACCGGACCCACCATGCGCAGATCGGCGAAGACGCCGCGCTCGGTGAGCGGCGGCGGCAGCGCATCTTCATCGAGGTCTGAAATATCCACTGCGACGTAGGCGATCCCGTCGCGCTCGCCCAGAAAGACACGTTCGCCCTTTTGATCGCCGTTCTGGTCCCCGGCTCGCTCCCCGACCTGCGCAATCAGCGCGCGCGCGTCGTCGGCATCGAAATAAATCGCCTGCGGGCTGCCGCCGGGGCGTTCCATGATCGCAGCCACGCCCGTCATGGTGTGATCGCCTTCCATGCCGGCGACCAGATGCTTGGAGCGCCAGACCGGCACGAGACGCGCGGCCCCCGCCTCGATCAAACGCTCGAACCAGTCCTCGGGCTCGCGCAGATGCGCGGCCCTGTCGAGCCCGCTCTCGGCGTAATAATTCGCAGGTGCGCGTTGCCTAGTCATAGGGCTAGACCCTCGCATGGCCGGCGGGTGCCGTGCAATCACTGCCGCGCGCCTCCGCCCTTGCCCTGGCGGCCCACAATCCTGATATAGTGCGACCGGGAGGTTGGCGGTGGACGGGCACCTCGCCAACCCGGTCAGGACCGGAAGGTAGCAGCCGTAACGGGATTCGTTCGGGTCACCTAACCAGCCTCCCACCCAATCGCCGCGGGCCCAAGCAGCACCCCCGGCCACTGACAATAAGCTGGCAAAATCAAGCCATCCGCCGGGTAGGATGACCGACACCAAATCCAAGACAGCCGCGCCGAAGGCGCCGGATAAGGGGGCTGTGTCGGCGACACCAGAAGCCGCGGCGGACAGCACTTCGGCCAACGCTGTTGCCGGCGATCCCTACCGCGTGCTCGCGCGCAAGCACCGGCCGCAGAGCTTTGCCGAGCTGGTCGGTCAGGACGCCCTCGTCCGCACCTTGACCAACGCCATCGCGCGCGACCGCATCGCGCACGCGTTTATGCTGACCGGCGTGCGCGGCATCGGCAAGACCTCGACCGCCCGCATCTTCGCGCGCGCGCTCAACTGCATCGGCCCCGACGGCAAGGGCGGGCCGACCGTGTCGCCCTGCGGCGCGTGCGAGCACTGCGTCGCCATTGCCGAAGACCGGCATATGGACGTGATCGAGATGGACGCCGCTTCGCATACCGGCGTCGACAACATGCGCGAGCTGATCGAAAGCGCGCGCTATCGGCCGACGAGCGCGCGCTTCAAGCTCTACATCATCGACGAGGTTCACATGCTCTCGGCGAGCGCCTTCAACGCGCTCCTGAAGACGCTCGAGGAGCCGCCCGAACACGTCAAATTCGTGCTCGCCACCACCGAGATCCGCAAGGTACCGGTGACGGTGCTGTCGCGCTGCCAGCGCTTCGATTTGAAACGCCTCGACCGCGAGACCCTGACCGCGCATCTCGCCAACATCGCGGAAAAGGAGAACGCCGACATCGAAGACGCCGCGATGGCCATGATCGTGCGCGCCGCCGACGGCTCGGTGCGCGACGGACTTTCGCTGCTCGACCAGGCGATTGCGCTTGGCGATAACAAAGCCGGCGGCGCGGCTGGCGGCAAAGTCACCGGCGATGCAGTACGCGGCATGCTGGGGCTCGCCGACCAGGCGCGCATCCTCGATCTCTTCGATCTGCTGATAGGCGGCAAGATCGCCGATGCGCTGGCGCTGGCGGGCGAGCTCTACCGCTCTGGAGCCGATCCGGTGGTCATCGTCCAGGACCTGCTCGACTTGAGCCACTGGCTGACGCGGCTGAAGATCGTGCCGGACGCGGCCGAAGGGCTCGCAGTCTCCGAAGCCGAGCGCGATCGCGCCACCGCGATGGCCGGAAAGCTTGCCATGCCGGCGCTTGCCCGCGCCTGGCAGATGTTGCTGAAGGGTTTGGCCGAAGTACAGACCGCGCATGCACCGCTGACAGCCCTAGAGATGGCCCTGGTCCGCCTTGCTTACGCCGCCGAGCTGCCAACGCCGGGCGCGATCGTCGAGGCGCTCGAAAGCGAAAAGCTGGCGCCGGGCCAATCCACACAAAGCCAGCCGGCCAAACCGGCCGACCCGCCGGCGCGAATTGCGGCGCCGCCCGAACCGCCGCGGGCTGTTGCGGCGGCTGGTCGCGGCGAGCCGCGGCCGGCGCTGGTCGTCGAAACTGAAAATCCGGCCCCCGAAACTGCCCCCGAGCCCGCGCCTCCAGGCGAAGCGGCGCTGCCGGATCCGCTCGCCGCCGATGTGGCCCCGCCGGACCCGCGCTCCTTCGATGAAGTCGTGGCGTTGTTCCAGGCTTCGCGCGAGGCGATGCTGTTCGCGCATCTGAAAAAGCATGTTCATCTGGTGCGCTTCGCCCCGCAACGCATCGAGTTCCGCCCGGCCGACGGCGCGCCGGAAACGCTGGCCAACCGGATCGGCTCGCTGCTCACCGAATGGACCGGCCAGCGCTGGGTGGTCAGTGTGAGCCAGGACGAGGGCGCGCCGACGCTGGCCGAACAGGAGGCGGCGACGGATGCCGCGCGGCGCCGGAAGGCGGCAAGCCACCCGCTGGTTAAGGCGGCCCTCGAGGCCTTTCCCGGCGCCGCGATCGAGGCCGTGCGCACGCTTCCAGAGGCATCCGCCCCGCCACCCGATGGCGCGCCGCCAGCGGATGCGGACACGATAGATGAGGATGACGAGGCATGAAGAATCTCGGCCAGTTGATGAAGCAGGCCCAGGAAATGCAGTCGAAGATGGCCGAGATGCAGGAGACGCTGGGCGACATCGAGGTCTCCGGCAGCGCCGCCGGCGGCATGGTCACCGTGCGCCTAAACGGCAAGTCCGAGATGCGCGGCGTTTCGATCGACCCGAGCCTTGCCGGGCCCGGCGAGGTCGAGGTGTTGGAAGACCTGATCGTCGCCGCGTACAACGACGCCAAGGGAAAAGTCGAAGCCCGCGTCCAGGAAGAAATGTCCAAGCTCACCGGCGGCATCGAATTGCCGCCCGGCTTCAAGATGCCCTTCGGCTGAGCCGGCGCCAACGTAACCCAAGCGCGCCCAGCATCCCCATGGCCGTCTCCGATATCGAAAACCTGATCAAGCTGCTCGCACGCCTGCCGGGACTGGGACCACGCTCGGCGCGGCGGGCGGCGCTGCATCTGATCAAGCGCCGCGAGTCGTTGATGGAGCCGCTGGCCACGGCGCTGCAATCGGCCGCCGCCTCGATCCGCACCTGTTCGACCTGCGGTAATATCGACACCGCCGACCCATGCGCGATCTGCCGCGACGAGCGGCGCGACGCCGGCATCATCTGCGTCGTCGAAGAGGTCGCCGACCTCTGGGCCATGGAACGCGCCGCCGCCTTCAAGGGCCGCTACCACGTGCTCGGCGGCACGCTATCGGCGCTCGACGGCATCGGCCCCGAGGACCTCAACGTCGCAAACCTGGTCCGGCGCGTTGAGGCCGGCGGCGTCCGCGAGGTGATCCTCGCCACCAACGCAACCGTCGACGGCCAGACCACGTCGCACTACGTCTCTGACCGCCTCACCGGCGCGGACGTCGAAGTTTCGCGCCTGGCCCACGGCGTGCCGGTCGGCGGCGAGCTCGATTTCCTCGACGACGGAACCCTTGCCGCGGCATTAAAAGCCCGGAGACCGGCATGATGATAATCATGCGACAATACGCTCAGCCAGGAAAACCAAAGTAATGAATGACGTTGAACGGCAAATTAACAGAAGCACCGGGAACGCTCCCAGCGTGGCCGCGAGCGCACCCTGGACCGTTGACGATGCGCTGACATTGTTCGAGCTGCCGTTCGGCGACCTGATCTACGAGGCGCAAGGCGTACACCGAAGGCATTTCGATCCCAACGAAGTGCAGCTCAGCACGCTGCTGTCGATCAAGACCGGCGGCTGTCCCGAGGATTGCGGATACTGCGCTCAGAGCGCGCGCTTTCAAACCGGCGTGGCCGCCGAGCCGCTGATGGCGATCGACGCCGTCCTCGCTGAAGCCCGGGCGGCAAAGGCGGCCGGCGCTTCGCGGTTCTGCATGGGCGCTGCCTGGCGCTCGCTCAAGGATCGCGACCTGCCGGCGGTGACCGGCATGGTTCGCGGCGTCAAGGAGCTGGGTCTGGAGACCTGCATGACGCTCGGCATGCTGACGCCGGCCCAGGCGGGCGCGCTGCGGGAGGCAGGGCTCGATTACTACAATCACAACATCGATACCTCCGAGGCGCGCTACGGCGAGATCATCACGACGCGCACTTTCCAGGACCGGCTCGACACGCTGGATGCCGCGCGCGCGGCCGATCTCAAACTCTGCTGCGGCGGCATTCTCGGCCTCGGCGAGAGCCGGCGCGACCGCGCAGCGATGCTGGTCACTCTGGCTAACCTGGCCGAGCCCCCCGAAAGCGTGCCCATCAACATGCTGATCCCGATGCCCGGAACGCCCCTGGAAAACGCCGCCGCCATCGATCCATTCGAGTTCGTGCGCACGATTGGCGTGGCCCGCATCCTGATGCCGCGGGCGATGGTGCGCCTTTCGGCCGGACGCGAGGCGATGAGCGACGAGCTGCAGGCGCTGGCCTTCCTCGCCGGTGCCAACTCGATCTTCACCGGCGAAAAGCTGCTCACGGCCCCCAATACCGGGCCCGGCCGCGACGCCGCCCTGTTCGAGACGCTCGGCCTACGCCCAATGGAGCGCGACTAAGTTTGCCGGTTCCATAGCTCTCGCGGCCCGGCTGAAGTCCGCCTCAGGCCGGCCTTGCCGGCGCCTTGATTGTCGGCTTGACTACGCCTCCGTGCGGGAGGGGCTACCGTTACCAGGGAAGAGAGACGCCGACATGCAGAAACGAAAACTGTCCGCGCTGGCCGCGGCAACCATCGGTCTTGGGACAATCGGATTGGCGATGGCCGGTGCGACGAACGCGGCCGCCGAGACCACGCCCCAGGGCGAACAAAAAGTCACGCTGAAGGATCAAAGCGAGGTCGCGGTGACGATCTACAATCGCGACCTGGCGCTGATCAAGGAGCGCCGGAAGGTTACGCTCAAGGCGGGCCGCAACCGCCTCGCCTTCATCGACGTCTCGGGGCGCATGCGTCCTGAGACCGCGATCCTGCGCGCCGCCACGGCCGGCCGCATCGCGCTTACAGAGCAGAACTTCAACTTCGACATCATGACGCGGCAGAAGCTGCTGGAAAAATCGGTCGGCCAGACGGTGCGTATCGTCAAGGTGCACCCGACAACCGGCGCCGAGACGATCGTCGAAGCAAAGGTGCTCTCCGCGCTCAAGGGTGTGGTGCTGCAAATCGGCGACCGCATCGAGACCGGCATTCCCGGGCGCATCGTGTTCGACCGCATCCCGCCCAATTTGCGCGACCGGCCGACCCTGGTGATCGACCTTGAGAGCAAGACGGCCGGCGCCGAGACGCTCGAGCTCAGCTATCTCAGCCGCGGGCTGACCTGGCGCGCCGACTATGTGGGCGAGCTCAACGCGGCCGACGACAAGCTCACCCTCAACGGCTGGGTCACGCTGATCAACCGTTCGGGCACCACCTACCGGAACGCCAAGCTCCAGCTTGTCGCCGGCGACGTCAACGTGGTGCGCAACCAGTTGAGCCGCGGTCATCGCGCCAAGGGGTCGGCACGCAGCAGCGGCGCCAGCTCGATCAGCCGCGAGCGCTTCTTCGATTATCATCTCTACGGCCTCGACCGGCCGACCACGATTGCCCAAAACCAGATCAAGCAGGTGGCGCTGATGAGCGCACCCGGCGTCGCGGTCAAGAAGGAGTACGAGCTGCAGGCGGGCGGCAGTTATTACTACCGCCGCCAGTACGCCGGGGTGGTGAAACGGCCGGTCAATGTCTTCCTCGCCTTCAAGAACGACAAGGCCTCAAATCTCGGCCTGCCGATGCCGCGCGGCGTCGTGCGCATCTACAAGCGCAACGCCGCGGGCAAGGCGCTGTTCGTCGGCGAGGACCGCATGGACCATACGCCGGAGGGCAACGACGTGCGGCTGCGCATGGGCAAGGCCTTCGACGTCACCGCCGAGCGGCGCCAGGTCGACTACGATCCCACTGTGTACGACCGGCGCACCTTTGAGAGCGAGCACGAGATTACGCTGAAGAATGCGCGGCCCAAAGCCGTCACCGTGATCGTGCGCGAGACGATCAGCGGCAAGTGGGAAATGCTGCGCAAGACCCACGACTTCACCAAGGTTGCTGCCAATCTCGCCGAATGGCGCATTCAGGTGCCAGGCAAGGGCCGCACGGTGCTGCGCTACCGCGTGCGGGTGCGGTACTAGGTCTTAGGAACCACAGAGGCACAGAGAGGCAAGCGCGCTGCCTTCTCTGTGACCTCTGTACCTCTGTGGTGAGCTATTCGTGGGGGCGGGCTTCAAACCCGCCCGTACCGCCGCGCCCTCACACCTCGCGGAGATGCGGCCGCGCCGGCGGCTCCACAGCCTCGACCGGCGATGCCGCCTCGTCCTCCTCGAGCTCAAGCTCGCTCATCCGCCCGGCGCGTTTGGTGACCTTGTCGTTGGAAATGCGGATCTGGCGGATGTCCTCGTTCGCCTGATCGAAGTGGCGCTGCAGATTGACGACCCGCTCGTCGAGCAGGCCGACATCCTTCAGCATTTTCTGCAGCTCGCCCTGGATGAGATGGGTCTGCTCGCGCAGGCGCACGTCGCGGAAGACCGCGCGCATCGTGGCAAGCGCCCCCCAGAGCGTGGTCGGCGAGACGATGTAAACACGCTTGCGGTGTGCGTTTTCCACCAGATCGCGGAAGTTCGACTGGAGCTCGATATAGATCGACTCCGACGGCAGGAAGAGCAACGCGGCCTCGGCCGTCTCGCCGGGGATCACGTAGCGCTCGGCGAT
Organism: Alphaproteobacteria bacterium; assembly: GCA_035527975.1. GTDB lineage: Bacteria > Pseudomonadota > Alphaproteobacteria > JAPULJ01 > JAPULJ01 > DATKZM01. Next base: position 62,320 of record DATKZM010000021.1, read on the forward strand.
GTCGGTGACATGCTTGTTGATCGCGGTCCGAAAGGCGCGCTTTGCGTCCTTGAGCGCCGCCTCGTCCTTCGCGTCGACGAGCGCGCGGTAACCTTCGAGCGGAAACTTCGCGTCGACCGCAACAGGGCCGGGCGGGTTGGGCAGACGGATCAGGCAGTCGACCCGCCGCCCATTGCTGAGCGTTACCTCGAAATCGTAACTGTCCGCCGGCAGCACATCGGCGACGAGCTGGCCGAGCTGAAACTCACCGAAGGCGCCGCGCGCCTGCTTGTTGGAGAGAATGTCCTGCAGACTGACGACCCGGCTCGACAGCTCGGTGATGTTCGCCTGGGCGGCATCGATGCGGGCGAGGCGCTCGCGCAGCTTGGCGAGGTTCTCGTTGGTCTTCTCGCCGGTCTGCTCCAGGCTGGTGCCGACGCGCCGGCCGACATCGGCCAGGCGGTCGGCGATGGCCCGTTCGTGGTCGATCAGGCGTTGCGCCAGGCTGACGCTCTTGGCCTCTTGATCCTGGGCGATCATGTCGAGACGCGCCTGCAGCGCCGCCGCTCCGCGCGTGGTGCGGAGCACGACCACCACCACCACGACCGCCAACAACGCGATAACCGCGAGGCCGACGAGGAGGATCTGGAGCATCGGATCGGCGTTGAGAATGTTCTGCATATGTCCATTCTTGGTGGATCGCGGCGGCGGCGTCAAGCCGTCATTAGCCACAATGCAATGGTCTATATCTTGTGGCAAGCGGCATGACGACCACAAGGTGTTCCCAGCCGGTTGACGCCTCGCCGCCGCCCACATACCTAATGAAACAGCACACACGCGCGCCAACCAATACCTCGATCAATCCGACGCCGAGTTCGATCATGGCCCTGTTCCCGATCATCACTGCGCCCGACCCGCGTCTCAAACAAAAGGCCGAACCGATCGCGCACGTCGACGACGCGGTGCGGCGGCTGCTCGACGACATGCTGGCGACGATGTATGCGGCGCCCGGCATCGGCCTCGCCGCGCCCCAGGTCGGCGTGCTCAAACGCGCCGTCGTGCTCGATGTCGCCGATACCCCCAACGAGTCGGGGGGGCCCAAGCGCGCGCTCAAGCTGATCAACCCCGAGCTCGTCTGGGTCTCCGACGACGATTTCAAGTACGAGGAAGGCTGCCTTTCGCTGCCCGAGCACTATGCCGAGGTGGAACGCCCGCACGCGATCCGGCTGCGCCATCTAGATGAGCGCGGCGACACCCAAGAGCTCGAGGCCGAAGGCCTGCTCGCGGTCTGCATCCAGCACGAGATGGATCATCTCGACGGCATCCTGTTTGTCGACCGCATCTCCGCGATCCGCCGCAACGTGATCCTGCGCAAGCTCCTGAAGGCGAAGAAGTCGAAGTCGCTGCCGGACTACGCCGAAATCTCGATGCGCCTGGCCAGCGAGGCATAAGGCCGCCATTCGCGTCATCCCGAGCGAATACGAGGGATCTGGCCTCTGCCGGCAAGATCGCGCCTTGGACAGGCCGGATTTCTCCGCGCCGCGTCGAAATGACGGTTGTGTCGCACGGAAAGGTCTGTGCGTCCCACGCCACCATCCGTGCGCGAATTGCGCCGGGCGTGCTAAACAGCGCGCGCGATGACGCTCCGCCTCGTCTTCATGGGCACGCCCGATTTTGCCGTGCCGAGCCTCAATGCCCTGATCGCCGCCGGGCATGAGGTCGTCTGCGCCTATTGCCAGCCGCCGCGCAGGTCCGGACGCGGTCAGAAGGAAAAGCCCCAGCCAGTCCACGCCGCCGCCGCCGCGCATGGCATTCCTGTGCGCACGCCGACGAGCCTCAAGGACGTGGACACGCAGGCCGCGTTCGCCGCGCTGAAGGCCGATGCCGCCGTGGTCGCGGCCTACGGTCTCCTCCTGCCCAAGCCGATCCTGGACGCGCCCCGGCTTGGCTGCCTCAACATCCATGCCTCGTTGCTGCCGCGCTGGCGCGGAGCCGCGCCGATCCAGCGCGCGATCCTCACCGGCGACCGGAAGACCGGCATCACCATCATGCAAATGGACGAAGGCCTCGATACCGGGCCGATGCTGCTCCAGCGCGCGCTGCCAATCGGGCAGACGACTACGGCGGGCGAACTCCACGACGCGCTTGCAAGGTTGGGCGCGCCGATGATCGTCGAGGCACTCGCCGGGCTTGAAGCCGGAACGCTGAAAGCCAAACCCCAACCGGCGAAGCGCGGCGTCAGATACGCTCCAAAGACAAACAAAGAGGAGGCGCGTATCGACTGGCGCCTATCGGCATCGCAGCTTGCCCGCACGGTGCGCGCATTCGCGCCAGGTGCCTGGTTTGGGCATGACGGCGAACGCATCCGCGTGCTGGGAGCTGACGCCTATGGCGGTCGCTCCGATGCCGCGCCGGGCACCGTGCTGGACGATGCGCTCACCATCCGCTGCGGCAAGGGTTTCCTGAAGCTCCGCACCGTCCAGCGCGCGGGCAAGGGGGCGACGGACGCGGCGGCGTTCCTGCGGGGCTATGCAATCCCGAAGGGTACGGAACTACCGTCCCCCTCACCCTCCCATCGCGCTGCGATGGGCCCCTCCGTCTCCCCCGAGGGGCGAGGGAAAAGATGACGAGCCCACCTCTACCTCCCTCTCCCCTCGGGGAAGAGGGTCGGGGTGAGGGGGCCGAGCGCCAGTGGCGCTCGCGATGGTGGGCACCGTGACCCGCTACCGCGTCACCTTGGAGTATGACGGCGGCGGCTTCGTCGGCTGGCAGCGCCAGGAGAACGGGCCCTCGATCCAGGCCGCGCTCGAGGAGGCGATCGCCAGTTTCTGCGGCGAGACCGTCACGGTCCACGGCGCCGGACGCACCGATGCCGGGGTTCATGCGCTCGGCCAGGTCGCGCATTTCGATCTTGCCAAGGAAACCGATGCACACACCGTGCGCGAGGCGCTCAACGCCCATCTGCGGCCCGATCCGATCGCCGTGCTCGAGGCGGCGGCGGCCGATCCCGGCTTCCACGCGCGCTACGATGCGGCCCAGCGGCGCTACCGCTACCGCATCCTCAACCGCCGCGCGCCGCCGACACTGGACCGTGGCCGGGTCTGGCACGTCGCCATGCCGCTCGACGCCGAAGCCATGCACGATGCAGCGCAGGCTTTGATCGGCATGCACGATTTCTCAAGCTTCCGTGCCGCCGAATGCCAGGCAAAGTCGCCGGTCAAGACGCTCGACGAGTTGCGCGTCAGCCGCCAGGGCGACGACGTCTGCATCTCCGCGCGGGCGCGTTCCTTCCTGCATCATCAGGTCCGCAATTTCGCCGGAACGCTGAAGCTGGTAGGCGAGGGCAAGTGGGGCCGAGCGGATGTCGAGGCAGCGCTCGCTGCCTGCGACCGTGCCGCCGCCGGTCCGACCGCGCCGGCCGATGGGCTTTATCTGGTCGCCGTTACCTATTGAAAACCGGCAGGCGGGCCGGGACCCAACCTTTCAGAGCTGCGTGAACGCGACCGATGCATAATCGACGGTGATCACCAGCACGAAGTTGAACGACACCACGCCAACGGCCTGCAGCGCGGTCACGTCCAGCGCGAGGCGGGTGACGAACCACTCATAAAACAGGATCGCGAAAGTCGCGAACAGCAGCAGCACCGCCAACCCCTGGCCAGCCATGCCCTGGGCCAACAGCACGAGCAGGAATTTCGCCGCGGTCCCGACCACCTGAGCCCAGTTATAAGCTTGGACATAGCGGACATAGTGCTGGCCGCGTTGGATCCATTCGGCCAGATAGATCATCACCAGGGGCCACAGCGCCCAGGCGATGATGTAATTCATCGTCGCCACCCCGAAGTAGCGCGTCCAGTCCTTTGGCGGGTTCGCCTGCTGGACGGACAGAATGATGACCACGATCATCGGCGCGCAGATCACGGCCGCCCAGAACGAGCGCCAGAAGCGCTCGATCGTGTTGTCGAAATGCTCCAGGCCGCCGGCGTCGCCGCGCGCAAGGCGGATCGCACCGGCCACCGAGTAACGGATTTCCGCGAGGCTGATCACGCGCCCTCGAAATAACGCGTCAGCACGCGCTCGTAGATTCCGGTCAACGCCACGATATCGCCGATCGCGATACGCTCGTCGGCCTTATGCATGGTCTGTCCGATGAGACCGAACTCGACCACCGGGCAGTGATCCTTGATGAACCGCGCATCGGAGGTGCCGCCGGTTGTACTGAATTCCGGTGTGTTTCCAGTCACTTCGCCCACCGCATCACGCACCAGCCCGGCGAGCCGGCCCGGCGGGGTCAGGAAGGATTCACCGCTCACCCGCACATCGAGATCATAGCTCGGCCCCGCTTCATCTTGGCCGCGTGGCATGGCCGATACGCAGCGCTCGTGCAACCAGGCAATCACACTCTTGCTCGTGTGCCGGTCGCTGAACCGGACGTTGAAAACGGCACGCGCCTCGCCGGGAATGACGTTGGTGGCGAGATTGCCGACATCGACAGTGCTGACCTGCAACGTTGTCGGCTGGAAATGCTCCGAGCCCTCGTCGAGCGGCTCAGCGGTGATCGCATCCAGGATACGCACCAGCCGGTGAACCGGATTGTCGGCCAGATGGGGATAGGCGGTGTGCCCCTGCACCCCGCGCACCGTGAGGCGCGCCGTGAGACTGCCGCGCCGGCCGATCTTGATCATATCGCCGAGGGCTTCGGGGTTGGTCGGCTCGCCGACCAGGCAGTCGTCGAGCACCTCGCGCTTGTCTTTCAGCCAGGCCAGCACCTTGACCGTGCCATTGACCGCATCGCCCTCTTCGTCGCCGGTGATGAGCAGACTGACCGAACCCGGAATGTCGCCGTCGCCAGCGGAAAGCCGCGCCGCCTTGAAGCGGGCGACGGCGGCGACGAAAGCGGCGATGGCGCCTTTCATGTCGGCCGCACCCCGCCCGTAGAGCGTGCCGTTCTTGAGCTCGGCGCCGAAGGGATCGACCGACCAGGCGCCCCGATCGCCCACCGGCACCACGTCGGTGTGCCCGGCAAAGCAGAAATTGGGCGCTGCCGTGCCGAGCCGCGCATAGAGGTTGTCGACCCGTTTGTCTCCGGCGCCGAAGGGAAGGCGCGTGCAGACAAAGCCGAGCGCCTCGAGCGCGCTTTGCAGCACATCGAGCGCACCCTCGTCAGCGGGCGTCACGCTCGGGCAGCGGATCAACGCGCGGGTCAGCTCGATCGGATCAGGCTCGGACATAAATTCTCGGGGTTCTCTGGCTTGGCGGCTTGGAGTCGGTGGCCACGGCAATGGGCACTAGTTCAGGGGGCCGGCACCGTATGCGGGCGCGTACCACCCAACGTTGCGCGCGCGCCGGCCCCGGTCAAGCGTCGCGGGCGGGCTTTCGCACGAAAGGGTGATGACGTCCCCCGCGCCTGCCGCCTCGCATTGTGCCATAACTATGCAGCGCCGCCGGTTCCGGCGGCTGCCTGTTCGGCCCATGAATCGAGCGCCCGGGACTTTCAAGGAACGATGCTGTCATGTCCGGTCGCGCGTTTGTGCAGGCAAGCATGAGGTCGGTTTCGCACCAGCTCCGGGCATCGCTCCTGGTTTTTGCGCTTGCGGTCGCGGCGATACCCGTGCGGGCGGATATCAAGGTCGATCTGGAGTTGGTGCTTGCGGTCGATGCCTCGCGCAGCATCGATGCATTCGAGTACCGCCTGCAACGACACGGCTATGCCAAGGCGCTCATCCACCCGACCGTGCTCGGCGCGATCACCTCAGGGCCGCTCCGCCGCATCGCGGTGTCGTATGTCGAATGGTCGGGCGCGGTCCAGCAGGCGACGCTGGTCGGCTGGACCATCATCGACGGCAAGGCGAGCGCGGCGGCGTTCGCGGGCAAACTCACCGCCGCGCCCCGCCGTTTTCTCGGCGGCACCTCGATCAGCGGAGCGATCGCGTACTCGTTGCGCATGTTCAAAGGCAACGGCATCCGTGGGGCGCGGCAAGTGATCGACATTTCCGGCGACGGGCCCAACAACCGCGGCGTGCCCTCGGTGGTGGCGCGCGACATGGCAGTCCGGGCCGGGATCACCATCAACGGCCTTGCCATCCTGAACGACCGGCCGAGCCGCCCGCCCTGGCCGGAAGAGCCGGTCGACATCCATTACAAGACCAAGGTGATCGGCGGGCCCGGCGCCTTCATGATGGTCGTCAAGGGCTTCGACGCCTTCGCCGCGGCGATCCGCAACAAGCTAATCCGCGAAATCGCGGAGGGTGACCACCTGCGCCCGCGCCTGATCAAACTGGAGGAGCGGCGGCGCCAAGCGGCGCGCGGGGGTCCGCCCGCACCCGGTACCGGCGTCCGCCGCGGCCATAATTGACCTCAGCCGCGCCCGGCGAAGGGCATTGCGGTCGCCATCACGGTCATGAAGAGCACGTTGGCGTCGAGTGGCAAGTTGGCCATGTAGAGCACCGCGTCGGCGACGTGGCGCACATCCATCGTCGGCTCGGCCTTGATCGAGCCGTCGGCCTGGGCGACGCCCTTGGGGAACGCCGCCGCCAACTCGGTCAGCGCATTGCCGATATCGATCTGGCCGCAGGCGATGTCATGCTTGCGGCCGTCGAGCGCGATGCAGCGCGTCAACCCCGTGATCGCATGCTTGGTCGCGGTATAGGGCGTGGAGTTGGGCCGCGGCACATGCGCCGAGATCGAGCCGTTGTTGATGATGCGCCCGCCCCTGGGGTTCTGCGCCTTCATCGCCTTGATGGCTTCCTGGGCACAGATGAAGGAGGCTGTCAGGTTGACGTCGACCACCGCCCGCCATTTGGCGATGTCGAGATCTTCCATCGGAATTGGCGGGAGGGCCATGCCGGCATTGTTGAACAGCACGTCCAGCCGGCCGAACCGCCCAATCGTCCTGGCAAAAAGCTCCGCCACCGCATTTTGGTCCGTGACGTCGGTCGGCGCCGCCAGCATCTCGCCGCCGTCCGGCATGGCCGCATCGGCGGTTTCCGCAAGCGCATCGGCGCGGCGCCCGGCCAACGCCACGTTATAGCCGTCGCCCTGCAGCCGCAGCGCGGCGGCGCGGCCAATCCCACTGCCCGCCCCGGTGACGAGCGCAACCTTTCCCTCCGGCATCGCATGCCCCCTGGTTTGCCCAATATAGCCCACGACTTATAGCCTGCGATGGGGCGCCGGGGTATCGTCCGCGCATGAGCACGGCCCCTGACGCGCGCACCGAAACACCCGCGGCGATCCGCCGCCGCATCCGCGCCGGCCGGCTGACGGGCCCCACCAATGGGTTGGCGCCGGGCTACGTGCAGTGCAACCTCCTCATCCTGCCTGAGCGCTTCGCCGAGGCGTTCGCCGATTTCTGCGCCGCCAACGAGGCGGCCTGCCCGGTGCTGGCGCGCTCGCGTGCCGGCGATCCGGCGCTGCCCGCGCTGGGCGCCGATCTCGATCTGCGCAGCGACCTGCCCAGCTACCGCGTCTTTCGCGACGGGCGCGCAGCGGGCGACATGCCCGACATCGCAGCGCTATGGCAGGACGATTTTGTGGCTTTCGCCTTCGGTTGTTCGTTTTCCTTCGAGGAGGCGCTCGCCGCAGAAGGCGTGGCCCTGCGCTACCTCGATCGCGGCGACCGCGAGGCGGTCTATCTGACCGACATTGACGCCGCCCCCGCGGGACGCTTCAAGGGCAAGGTGGTGGCCTCGATGCGGCCGCTGCGGCCGGCCGACGCGATCCGTGCGATCACGGTGACGGCGAAGTATCCCGGGGTCCACGGCGCGCCGATCCATATCGGCAAGCCCGCGATGATCGGTGTCGATCTCGACAAGCCGCTCGACACCATCGGCCGGACCCGGGTGATGGATGACGAGCTGCCGGTATTCTGGGCCTGCGGGCTGACGCCGCAGATGGCGCTCGCCGATGCCGGCCTGCCGCTCTGCATCACCCACACCTCGGCGCATATGCTGATCACCGACCTGCGGCTCGCCGATCTCGCCGGCAGCTAACCCTCGGACATGGTGCCGTCGAAGCGGGGCAGGCCGTCGCCCGGCTCGATCCAGCTGAGATGCTCGCGCCAATAAACGTGGCGCGCCGGGGTCACGGCCTCGGGATCGTCGAAGGTGGCGACCAGCACGTGGAGCTCCTCCGGCCAGCGCGCACCTTCATAGGTGAGCGACGTGCCGCAGATCAGGCAGAAGCCGCGCGATACCCCCGGCGACGAGGCGTAGGTCCGCGGCGGCTCGCCCTCCCAGAACACGGCATCCTTCGGAAAGCCGGCCCAGGTGACGAAAGGCGCCCCCGATGACCGGCGGCAACTTTCGCAATGGCAGTGCGCGACCCAGAGCGCCTCGGCCGGCGCCCGGTAACACACCGCCTTGCAGAGGCAGCCGCCGGTGATTTCTGTGTCAGTCATTGTGAAGTGAGCTTCGGCCCTGATCCGCCGGCGGTCAATCGCTCAGGAACCGAATGCATCCAATGTTGACGGCATTCTCGAATGTATTCTGCGCTTCACCCAATATTATCTTCGTTCGCATATCTCAATCACCATGAGAAATGGCCATAGGATAGCAATCGGTAGGTGCAGTTTCCGCGAACCCGACGCTCATCGCCGTCGCAGGATTCAGGACATTTGTGATGTCGTAGAAGCCGCGCTCGAGCGTTTGCGGGAACTCGGTCCCGACAAACTGCGCGCACTCCCTAGTGAGCAATTTCAAGCAACGTGGCTGACTGACGACTGGATTGGCTTGGATACGATTCGCCAGAGCTGCGGCGATCACGGTGAGCTAATCGTGGTTCAAGCTTTCCGGCCAACATTGAAATGGCCGAATTACATTTCGATCAGTGGGGGCATCGGGCAATTAGTCGCCGATGGTATACTCGTCAAACCCGACGGCCAGGTCGACGAGGCACCGGACGATCTTCTTTGGGAGTTCAGGTAGCCACGCCAGACGACGGAAGGCACGGGGCCGTCCATTATATGAAAAGTCACGCGATCCGCTGGGTTCAAGCCAACGGCGGTCCTTCTTTTGAGGTGGTCGCGAAGCGCCGCAGGCCGTCGCCGGGATGCACCCAATCGAGGGCGTCGGCGAAAAAGGAATGGACCTGGGGTGTGACCGCATTCGGCTCGTCAAGCGCACCGACCAGGAAATGCACTTCGCCGGCATACTTCGGGGTCTTTCCCAGTACTTGGGTGCCGCACTCTGAACAGAAACCCCGCTGGCGGTCGGGCTTGTCCTCCCAGATCTTGGGCTCGCCTTTGGTGAAGGTGACCGCGTCCGCGGGCAGGCTGATCCAGGTGGCGTAGGGCGCGCTGGTCTGCTTGCGGCACAGGGAGCAGTGGCAATGGGCGACCCAGTAGGGTTGGCCCTCCAACTCGAAGCGTACCGCGCCGCACTGGCAGCCGCCCGACAGCTTGACCGGGTCGGGGCGCGGCACGGGCTCAGTCGCGCAACAGCTCGTTGATCGAGGTCTTCGAGCGCGTCTGCTCGTCGACGGTCTTGACGATGACGGCGCAGTAGAGGCTGGGCCCGCCGCCCTCGCTCGGCAGCGCGCCGGGCACGACGACCGAATAGGCCGGCACGCGTCCGCGATGCACTTCGCCCGTGGCGCGGTCGACGATCTTGGTCGAGGCGCCGATATAGACGCCCATCGAGAGCACCGCCCCGGTCTCGACGATCACCCCCTCGGCGACCTCCGAGCGCGCGCCGATGAAGCAGTTATCCTCGATGATGACGGGATCGGCCTGCAGAGGTTCGAGCACGCCGCCGATCCCGGCCCCGCCCGAGATATGGCAGTTCTTGCCGATCTGGGCGCACGAGCCGACGGTGGCCCAGGTGTCGATCATGCTGCCGTCGTCGACATAGGCGCCGAGGTTGACGAAGCACGGCATCAGCACAACGCCCCGCCCGATATAGGCCGAGCGCCGGACGATGCAGTTGGGCACGGCGCGGAAGCCGGCATCGCGGAAGCGGTTGTCGCCCCAGCCCGCGAACTTCGACGGCACCTTGTCGAACCACGGCGCATCGCCGCCAGGCCCGCCCGCGATCGGCGCCATGTCATTGAGGCGGAAGGACATGAGCACCGCCTTCTTGGCCCATTGGTTGACCTGCCAGCCGCCGCCGGACCGCTCAGCCACGCGCAGCGTGCCGGCGTCGAGCGCACCGAGCGCCGCCTCGACCGCATCGCGCAAAGCGCCGGTGGTGCCGAGACCGATGGTCTCGCGGTCCTTCCAACCGGCATCGATGGTTGTTTCCAGGTCTTGAAGGTTCATGTCCGGCCCCGCCGCTTTGCAATTCGCGCGCGCGCGAAGATGTGACACGGCCCCCAAGGTGTCAACGCCGTGTCCGGCGCGAGCGCTCTTTGCGCTCAAACGCCTTCGGCGCCGGATTGCCAGAGCCTTACATACTGAAACGCCTGCGGCGTTTCAGTCGCCCACCCTAACCCTCTCCCCCGAGGGGAGAGGGAACTACGCCGTGACCTTCTTTTTCCCTCTCCCCTCGAGGGAGAGGGAGGGGCCCGCGACCCGCATGATCGTGAGGGTCGTGGGAGGGTGAGGGGGCCTTCCCATGGCTCTTAACTTTCCCGCGCCGCGGCCACGCTGTGCAGCCAGCCGGCCAGGTCCTCGGTCTCGTGATGAATATGTTCGCCCGGCTCGCCGACGGTTGCGTATTCGGTGTCGGTGCGGATCCACACCGTGGTCATGCCGAGCGCGTGGGCCGGCTCCAGGTTCTTGGGAATATCGTCGAAGAAGACGGTTGCCGTAGCGGTAAGCCCGAAGGCCGCAATCGCGCCTTCATAGATCGCCGGGTCGGGCTTGGGGCGGTAGTCGCCTGCGACGATATCGAAGATCGCCTCGAAATGATGGCTCACGCCAAGGCGCTCCATGACCCGCTCGGCATGGTGGCGCGAAGCATTGGTCAGCACATATTTGGGGCCGTCGAGACGCGCCAGCGCGGCACCCAGATGAGGGTCGGCCGGCACCGGGCTATGGTCGATCGCGTGAACATGGTTAAGGAAATCATCCGGCTCGACGCCATGCTCGGTCATGAGCCCGCGCATGGTCGTGCCGTAGCGCCGGAAAAGGTCCTTTTGGACCGCATGCGCTGCTGCGTTATCGCAGCCCAAAAGCGCGCAGATGAACTCCTTCATCCGCGCATCGACCTGGGCGAACAGGTTGCACGAATGGGGATAAAGCGTGTTGTCGAGGTCGAATAGCCAAGCCTCGACATGGCCCAGCCGGGGGTGGGCGCCGCCCATCGTTTCGTCAGCGTTCATTTTCCATATGTGCGGCGCAAAAACCGCCGGCACAAGGCCAAATCGAAAGCATTCGTTAAACAAGGTTTTCTAAACTTTAAGTCAGGCCAAAAGCCCCTCCGCTTGGCACCCCGCAGCAACAAAGTCGGGCGATACCGCGTGTTTGGATCGAAGAGCAAACAAGACATCCCCGAGGTCCCGGTCAAAGAGCCCGCGAGCGGCGCGTCGACGCCGTCCGCCGAGCCGTCGGACCTGTCGGGCCCAGCCAACGTGTCCGGCGATGACGAAGGGGCCCGCTTGCGCCACGAGCGCGACCGCTTCCTTGCCTTCGCCTTCTGCGCATCGGACATCCTGATGGAGCTCGACGAACGCCACAACGTCGTCTTCGCGGCGGGCGCGGTCTCCGCCTTCCTGGGCGTTACCTCCCAGTCGGTTGCCGCCCAGCCGCTGATGAACTTCGTCACCGCGCAATCGCGCCCGGCGATCGGCGAGTTGCTGCTCGCGATCCATGACGGCCGCCGCCTGGAGCCCATGAAGGTACGCCTCAACAGCGCCACCGGGCCCACGCCGCCGATGCTGGCCGTCGGCTACCGTTTGTCCGACCTTTCCAACCGCATCTTCATCGCCTTCCGCATGGCCCGCTCGCTGGAAGGCGAGGACGCGGACAACCCGCACCGGCGCACCGGCGGGCTCCACGACGCGGAGTCCTTTGCCGATTTGGCCGCCGGCCGGTTGCTCTCCAGCGCCGATCATCCCAACGAGCAGCTGACGCTGATCGAGCTCGATGCCGCCGAGGGTGAGTTCGGCGAACACCTCGACCAGGCCGCACAGAGCGAGCTCAAGGAAACCATCGCCACCTGCCTGCGCGCCAAGTCGGTCGACGGCCGCTCCGCCGGCGAACTCGATGGCGGGCGTTACGGCGTCGTCCACAAGCGAGGCATGGATGTCGGCGCGCTCGGCGCCCGCATCGAGGAGGCCGCGCGCGCGGCCGATCCGGGCGGTGCCATGGTGACGGTCCGCGCGGCCTCGGTCGATCTCGTCTGCGACGGCGTGAGCGAGGACGACGCAGCAAAGGCGCTGGCCTACACGATCCACGAATTCTGCCGCGCGCCCGGCGCGCGCCTGACCATGGAGAAACTGACGCACGGGCTGACCGGGCTCCTGGAGACCAATGCCCGGCGCATGGCCGACGTGCGCTATGTCATCTCCGAGAACGCGTTCGAGATTTACTTCCAGCCGGTGGTTCACCTGAAATCGCAGCGCACCAGCCACTTCGAAGTGCTCTCGCGCTTCACCGGCGTGCAAAAGGGTGTGCCGCCCTACGACTTCGTCCACTTCGCCGAGGAGGTCAATCTGATCTCCGATTTCGATCTCGCGGTCTGCCACAAGGCGATAGCGGCGCTACACCAGCGCGCGAACACGCTCGATACCTGGCCGATTGCGGTCAACATCTCCGGCCGGTCCTTCGAGGACCCGGTGTTCCAGGACGGGCTGCTGCGCCTCCTGGAAGACAACGCCCAGCAACGCCACAACATGCTGTTCGAGCTGACCGAGTCCATGGCGGTCGCCGATATCCACGCGACCAACGAATTCGTTCAGGCCCTGCGCGCCGCCGGACACAAGGTCTGCCTTGACGACTTCGGCGTCGGCGCCGCGGCGTTCGAGTATCTGCGCGCCATCGACATCGACTTTGTCAAGATCGACGGCAGCTATGTCCAAAGCGCGCTGGAGAACAAGAAATCGAGCCATTTCCTGCGCGCGATCGCAGGCCTCTGCCGCGACCTTGGCGTCGCCACCGTCGCCGAGATGGTCGAGGACGAGTACTGCGTCAAATATCTGATTACCGCCGGCATCGATTACGGCCAGGGCTACTATTTCGGCCGGCCGGATCCCAAAATGGTGCCGACAATCCCATCCGCACCCGTCGGCATGGGCGCCCGCAGCGGCGGCGCCTCCATGGGCCGCGGCTAGCCTCGGGGGTTGGGGGTGTCCGGGGCGATCAAAAAAGCTACTCCGGTAGGGCCGGCCGGCTCCCATGACCGCCTGGCGCTCGACCGCAACCTGCAGGCGGCGCTGATCGAATCGCGCAAGCGCTACAAGGACCTGGTCGAGATTTCCAGCGATTTCGCCTGGGAAACCGATGGCACAGCATTCGTCTTCGTCTCCCCGCACGGTGCGCTTGGATACGGCGCCAAGGATCTGGTCGGCCTCGATGTGACCGAACTGCTCGACGCAAAGGCCGACATCGCCGATACGCCTTTCCGGGCAGCCCATCCGGTCAACCGGGTCCAGTTCTGGTGCCGCGCGGCCAATGGCGAGCCGCGGCGGCTTTCGTGTTCGGCCATGCCAATTCTCGACGACGACGGAAACTGGATGGGCGCGCGCGGGGTCGCCCGCGACGTCACCGAGGAAAGCGACATCGAAGAAGCGCTGGCCCGCGCCCATACCCGCGAGCGGCTCTACAATCATGTGCTGACCGCGGTCTGGGACACGGCGGAGCCGGAGGGCATGCTGCCTGCCGCCGCCGACGCCGCGCGCCGCGCACTGTCCGGTGACCGCTGCCTGATCTGGCGTTTTGGCACCGACAGCGCCGACCCGGCCACCGACGGCGCCGCTGTGCTTGCCGCCAGTTCCGGCAGCGCCGCCCACCCGGTCGCGGCACATGACCAAACTGTCCCGCCATCCGACCTTCCCGCCGATGGGGCAGTCGAGCGGCCGACCGGCGACGGCCATGCGCTCTTCGCGCGGACCGCCGGCCGGGACGGCGGCAGCGGGGCGGTGGCAATTTTTCGCAGCGCCGGCCGCCCGGCCTTCGAGGCCGATGAGAAGCGGCTGCTCACGGAGCTTGCCTTCCAGTTCGGCATCGTGATGGCGCATGTCGAGCACCAGGCCAGGCTTGATCGGCTGGCCCGGATCGACGGGCTGACCGGGATGCTGGTCCGCCGCGCCTTTCTCCAGGCGGTGGATGCGCGGTTGGGCCGGCCGGGCGCGCTCCTCTATATCGATCTCGACAACTTCAAACCCGTGAACGATCTCCACGGCCACGAGGCGGGCGACCGGGTCCTCTGTCTGGTGGCCAGGCAGTTCGAGAAGGCCGCCGGCGACATCGGTCTGGCGGCGCGGCTGGGCGGCGACGAATTTGCCATCTGGCTGAACGACGCGAGCGAGCGGGACGCCAAGGCCGCGGCGCGGCGCATTCAGCGCGCGGCGAGCGATCTTACGGCCTACTCGGCGGACGCCGAGCGTCCGATCGGCTTTTCGATCGGCATCGCGGTGCACCAGCCGCCGGAGAACGGAACGAGCGCCGCCGGCGAGACACTGGACGCGCTGGTCGCGCGGGCCGATGCGGCGATGTACGCGGTCAAACACGCGGGCAAGAACGGCATTCATGTGGCGCCGCAGGCCCGCACCGAAATCGGTGCCCAAGAGAACGACGAGGAGAAAGACGAGGGGAATGACGTAGCGGAGGAGGGGACCGGTGACTGAGCTTCCTCCCCGCCGCGGCACGGCCTACGAGAAGGCGAAGAAAATAGCGCGCAGCAGCGATGCGAAGGCGCGCCGAAAGCTTGCCGCGCGCAAGGACGTGCAGCCGGAGCTGCTCTACTATTTGGCCGAGGACGATGAGCCGGCGGTGCGGCAGGCGATTGCCGAGAACAGCGCGACCCCGCCCCATGCCGATCTGATCCTCGCCACCGATCTGCATGAAAGCGTGCGCGAGGGGCTGGCGGGCAAGCTCGCCGGCCTGGTGCCCGACATCGACGGCGCGACCTTCGGCCGGCTGCACAAGCTGACCCGCCAGACCATCGCCACGCTGGCGCGCGACGAGCTTCCCCGCGTGCGCGCGATCATGTCCGAGGCGCTCGCCGAGCTTGACGGCGCGGTCCCCCAAGAGCTGCGCAAGCTCGTCAAGGCGCTGGCCGCCGACGAGGTGCTCGAGGTTGCAAGCCCGGTGCTGGAGCGCTCGCCGCTGCTCAGCGAGCGCGACATCCTTTCGATCATCACCTCCGGCCCGCCCGACGGCGCGCTGGCGATCGTCGCAAGGCGCGCCGGGCTCGGCGAATCCCTTGCCGATTTTGTCGTCGAGTACGGCGACGAGAACGCGGTGACCCAGCTTCTCGCCAATGAAAGCGCGCAGATCCGCGAGGAAACCCTCGACCGCATCCTCGACAAGGCGCCGGAAATCGAACAATGGCACGACCCGCTGGTGCGCCGGCCGCAGCTCTCGGCCCAGGTCACGATGCGCATCGCCGGCTTCGTGGCCCGCTCGTTGCTCGACGTGCTGCTGTCCCACAGCCACCTCGACCCGGAGACCGCCGAGGTGGTCCGCGCCATCGTCTCCGGCCGCATCGAGAGCGAAATCCCCGAAGGCGCTGAAGAGGCGGCCGAAGAAGATCCCGCCGACGAAGCCCGCCGGCTCCACGCCGACGGCGAACTCAAAATCGAACACTTGATGGAGGCGATCAGCTCCGGCAAACGCCGTTTTGCAACCGCCAGTCTGGCGGCCTTTGCCGGCATGCCATACGAATCCGCGCGCGATCTGCTGGCGACCCGTAGCGCCAAGGCGGTAACGGCGCTCGCCTGGAAAGCCGGGCTGGAAATGCGCGATGCGATCCAGGTCCAGCTCCGCCTCGCCGGCGTCTCGCCGCAATCGGCGCTCTACGCGCGCGACGGCACCGACTACCCGCTGTCGGAAGAGGACCTGGAGTGGCAGCTGGAGTTCTTCACCAAGAAATAGCGTGTAGCGCAAGGCCGCGTGCTTCGACACGCTCGGCATGACGCCGTACTCGTTTGTCTTTTCAAATTGTTTGCTTGTGAAATGAAAGCGCCCTCACCCCCGGCTTGTTGACGGGTGAGCGGCCCGCCCGCTATCCGTCCGGATCCGCCTCTCCGACCGGCTCGGTATTACCGATCAGCGTGCCGACACCGTGCGGCGTGAAAATCTCCAGCAGCATAGAATGCGGCACCCGGCCATCCATGATGACGGCGGCCTCCACGCCCTCCTCCACCGCCTTGATGCAGGTCTCGACCTTGGGGATCATGCCGCCGTGAATGGTGCCGTCGTCGATCAACGCTTGCGCCGCCTCGGTGGTGAGATCGGGGATCAGCGCGCCCTCCTTGTCGAGCACGCCGACCACGTCGGTCAGCAGGAAGAAGCGCGCCGCGCCCATGGCGCCGGCGATGGCGCCAGCCGCAGTGTCGGCGTTGATGTTATAGGTCTCGCCCTTGGGGCCGACGCCGATCGGCGCGATCACCGGGATCACGTCGGAGTCCGCCAGATTGTTGAGGAGCTCGGGCCTGACTTCCTGCGGCTCACCGACGAAGCCGAGGTCGAGGATCTTCTCGATATTGGATTCCGGGTCGCGCTTGGTCCGGCGCAGTTTACGCGCCTTGATCAACCCGCCATCCTTGCCGCTGAGCCCGATCGCCTGGCCGCCCGCCTCGTTGATCGTCTGTACGATCGACTTGTTGATCGCGCCCGAAAGCACCATCTCGACGATCCCGACGGTTTCCTTGTCGGTTACGCGTAGCCCGTCGATGAACTCGCTCTTGACCGCGAGGCGCTCGAGCATCGCGCCGATCTGCGGGCCGCCGCCATGGACCACGATCGGATCGATGCCGGCGTGTTTCAAAAGCACGATATCCTTGGCGAAGGAAGCCGATAGGCTGTCGTCGCCCATCGCGTGCCCGCCATATTTGATGACGAAGCATTCGCCGGCATAGCGGCGCATATAGGGCAGCGCATCGGTCAACACGCGGCCGATGTGGATCCACTCTCTGGCTTCTTTGATCTGGCGGGCTTTCATAAGGGGTGCTCTATCTGTCGCTTCGACGTGCGGGGCGCGACGAAGCTGGTTCCCTCAAGCGCCGGGCGCTCGTGTCCACTCGCTTGGCTACCGCCGCATAAGGCGGTGGCCTCGCAGTCGCGAGGCTGGCGCGCCAACCGAGTTCCTGATTATCCACCCTTGATATAATCGATCGCCAGCTAGGCCGCCAGCGCCGCGAGGCCGGCGCGCAGCTCGGCGATGCCGGAGCCCTTGATTGCGCTGGTCGCGACAATCGTGGGATAGGCCGCCCCGTGCTTCTTGAGCTCGGCCGCGGCCTCGTCCAGCCGGCCGGCGAGCGTGCCCGCTTTGACCTTGTCGCATTTTGTGAAGACCACCTGATAGACCACGGCAGCTTCGTCGAGCAGGCCCATGATCTCAAGATCGTTGTCCTTGATCCCGCGCCGCGCATCGATCAGCAGACAGAGCCGCCGCAGATTAGGCCGGCCGGTCAGATAGTCGCGTACCAGCCGGTTCCAGACTTTGATCTGCGTCTTCGGCGCCTTGGCGAAACCATAGCCCGGCAGATCGGCCAACATGAGCGCGCCGCCAAGCTCGAAAAAATTGATCTCGCGCGTGCGCCCCGGCGTGTTCGAGGTGCGGGCCAGGGTCTTGCGGCCGGTCAGCGCATTCATGAGGCTCGACTTGCCGACATTGGAGCGGCCCGCGAAGGCGATCTCGGGCAGGTGCGGATCCGGCAGGCCGTCGAGCCGCACAACGCCGCGCAGGAAGGTGCATTCCTTGGCGAAAAGCAGCCGGCCGACCTCAAGTGCTTCGCCGTCTGGCGCATCTCTTACAGTCGCGTCCGCCGCATCGGTCCGGGAGAGATTGCCCGGCGCCGCCGTCATCGGCTCCGCCGCTTGCTCCGCCCACTCCCGCGAGGCGGCGCGCGGCCACTGCTCGACGCCGGTCTGGCTCCCCTGGCCGGAGGGTCACCGGCGCCATCGCCTTCATCGCCTTCGTCGTTCTGATCGGCCTCGTCGGCTTCATCGCCGGCAGCCCCATCAGCGCCATCCGCCGCGGCTTCCGTTGTCGTTTTTCGGCCGGCGCTCTTCGCCGCGGCGGCGGCTACTTTCTTCTTGGGCGGACCGCCCGCCGTGGGCGCCGTCGCCTGGCTGAGCTGGCCGTGGCGCTTCATGATCGTATATTGCTGGGCCATCGAGAGCAGATTGTTCCAGGTCCAGTAGATCACCAGACCGGCAGCGAAAGGCGCCAGCATGAAGGTGAAGACGATCGGCAGCATCATGAAGATGCGGGCCTGCATCGGGTCGGGCGGGGCCGGGTTCAGCCGTTGCTGCATCCACATCGACACGCCCATCAGGAGCGGCCAAATGCCGATCGAGATGATGCCGACAATGCCTTCGGTCGGCGGCGTGAAAGGAAGCAGGCCGAAGAGGTTCAGCACCGAAGTCGGATCGCGCGCGGAGAGATCCTGGATCCACCAGAAGAACGGCGCGTGGCGCATCTCGATATTGACCAGCAGCACTTTGTAGAGCGCGAAGAACACCGGGATCTGGATCAGGATCGGCCAGCAACCCGCCATCGGGTTGACCTTCTCGCGCTTGTAGAGCTCCATCAGCTCGCGGTTCTGCAGCTCCTTGTTGTCGCCAAAGCGCTCCTTGATCTGCTGCATCTTGGGCGTCAGCGCCTTCATCTTGCCCATCGCCTTGTAGGATTTGTTGGCGAGCGGGAAGAAGAGCAGCTTTATCAGCACCGTCAGCAACATGATGGAAAGGCCGAAATTGCCGACGATCTCTTGGATCATCACCAGCAACAGAAAGATCGGCTTGGTCAGGAAATAGAACCAGCCGAAGTCGATCGAAAGGTCGAACTGAATGATGCCCGGCTTCTCGGCATAGCTGTCGATTACGGCAAGTTCCTTGGCGCCGGCGAAGATATAGCTCACTATCTGGGCCGTGCCGCCGGCAGCGACAGTCTGCGCGCCGTACAGCATATCGGCCTGATACTTGTCGGTCGCGCCTTCCTTGCGGTGGCCGAACCCGGCCTTGATCGCGGCGTTCTGGTTCGGCGCGATCGCGACCATCCAATAGCGATCGGTGAAGCCGATCCAGCCGCCGATGCTGTTGAAACTGATGCGCTTCTTGTCGCGCACGTCCTCCCAGCTGACCTCGTCGAGCGAGCCGCTGTCGCTCTTTTGTTTGCGGAACACGCCGTAGGGGCCTTCATGCAGCACGTACCAGCCCGAGGTCGTCGGCGTGCCCGAGCGCGAAACCAGCGCGTAGGGATAGAGCGTCACTGCCCTGTCGCCCGAATTGACGACCCGCTGGGTCACCGTGATCAGATAGTTCTTGTCGATCTCGTACTTGCGCTCGAATTTGAGCCCCCGGCCGTTGTTCCAGCTCAGCGTCACCGGCTGGCCTGGCGCGAGCACGTCGCGGTCGGCGGTCCAAACCGACTTGTCGTTCGGCAACACGACCGCCTTGTCGCCCGAGACCCAGCCATATTCGGCAAAATAAGCGTTCTTCGCGCCGAAGGGCTCGAGCAATTCGACGGGAGGGCTGCTCTTGGGCAGCTCGGCGCGATACATACGCAAGGTCAAGTCGTCGAGCTTAGCACCCATAAGCGCGATCGAGCCGCGCAGCTTGGGCGTTTCAATGCGTATACGCCTGACGCGTTTCAGGATCGCCGCACGGTCCTCGCCGGCCGGCCTGGCGGCAGGCGTTCCCGGAACTGCCGGGGCGCGCACAGTCGAGCCGGCGCCCGGCACGCTGGGCTTGCCCGCGCTGCTCCCGCCGGGCGCCTGCGGCTGGACCGCGGCGCCGGGCACTTGCGGCGCGCGGCCGTTCGGGACCCCCGGCACCGTTTTGCCGGCTGTTTGCTGGCCGGTTCCTTCCGGCGACGGCTTGCTGCCGGGCAACAGGAACTGCGAGCCCAGGATGATCGCAACCGAGATCACGATCGCCAGCAACAGATTTTTTTGGTCGCCCATCAGGCCCGATCTCCGCTGGTCATGGCCCCACTGGACATAGCAGTTGAAGGAGCATGCCGCGCATCCTCGCACCGTTTGGGCACCGGATCGTAGCCATGCCCGCCCCACGGATGGCAGCGCACGAGCCGGCGCAGTGCCAGCCAGCCGCCGACGAAGGCCCCGTAGCGCTGCACCGCCTCGGCGGCATAGGCCGAGCAGGTCGGCAGATAGCGGCAGGTGGGCGGCATCAGCGGCGACAGCACATACTGGTAGATCTTGATGAGGACGATCAGCGCCAGCCCGAACGGCATCAGCGCCAGTGCAAGAGCCCGCTTCAACTTCGGCCGCATCGCCTCAATCCCCGGTCTTTTGCGCATTGGTGTCCGGCGCCCTGTCGACATCGCCCCGCCGCACGCGAAGCCGTGCCAGCGCGGCCCTCAAATCGTCCTTCAGCGCGGAAAAATCGCGCGTCAGCGTCGCGCCCCGCGCGATGATCACATAATCGTGGCCGGGCGCCGCCAGATCAGGCATCACCGCGCCCACCACGGCGCGCAAACGCCGCTTTGCCCGGTTGCGCTGGACCGCACCGCCGACCTTGCGGCTGGCGGTGAAGCCGACGCGAAACAGCGCGCCGCCCCCGGCCCGGTCACCTGCAGCCGGCTCCCTCTCGCCGCGCTGGGCCGGCGGCGCAGGGCTCCGGCTTGCCTGCAAGACGAGGCCGGGCGCCGCCCATTTGCGGCGGCCGCGGGCGACGCGAAGGAACTCCCGGCGCCGCGTCAGCCGACCGATCTCGGCGGGCATGGCATTCAGGCGGAGAGGCGCTTGCGACCTTTGGACCGTCGCCGCGCCAAAACCCTGCGGCCGGCCACGCTGGACATGCGCGAGCGGAAGCCATGGCGGCGCTTTCGAACAAGCACGCTTGGCTGAAAGGTGCGTTTCACGGCTGACGTCCCTTGAGGCAAGAATAGATAAAGTAAGCGTGGCCGAGCATATACGGATTGGGCCACTTGAAGTCAATGTGGCGCGCGCGATCAATACGCCATACCGGCCGTGCCGGCGCGTAATCGATCCGGCCGCCGGACCGCCTCAATCACACGATGGTGATTGATGGTGAATAGCGTGACCGCGCTCCATCCATATTTTATGGTGCCACTTGTCAAGGCATTGGCAGGCGAAGGCGCGCGGCGGCGGGCGCCGATTGAGCCGTCGATCGGATCGCTTGGGGGACCACTTCGCGCGCCACGGGATGCGCCGCACTGGTTGAGGCAATCCCGGTGATTTAAGGTCAGCATCGAAATAGGGACGCGACAGCATGCCACAGCACAAGGCGCGGGGCACCGAGCCGCCGGCCGACAGTCCGGCCGCCACACCGAATGGCGCAAAGGCGCCGGGCGAGGGGCGGGCCGGATCGCGTTTCTCGCTCGCCAAGCTGATCCCGCTCGGGATATTGCTGGCAGGCCTGGTCGCCTTCTTCGCCACCGGGCTCAACAAATATGTGAGCTTTGGCGAGCTTGCCAAACACCACACGGCAATGGCCACGTGGGTCCAGAAAAACCTCCTTCTGGCTGCGCTGTGCTACATGGCCGGCTATGCGGTGATGATCGCCTTCTCGCTGCCTGGCGGCGCGGTGGCGACGATTTTCGGCGGCTTTCTCTTCGCCGGCGTGGTCGACGGCATCGCCGGCACGATGCTCGCCGCGGCGATCGTCGTGGTCGGCGCCACGCTCGGTGCCACGGCGTTGTTCCTGGCGGCGCGCAGCGGCCTGGGCGAGCCGTTGCGCGCCCGTGCCGGGCCGGGCCTCAGACGCATGGAAGCGGGCTTCCACGAAAATGCGATGAGCTACCTTCTGGTGCTGCGGCTGGTGCCGCTGTTCCCGTTCTGGCTGGTCAATCTTGTGCCGGCCTTCCTGGGCGTGCCGCTTCGAACTTATGTGATCGGCACCTTCTTCGGCATCATGCCGGGCACTTTCGTCTATGCCAGCGTGGGGGGCGGATTGGGCGCGATCCTGGAAGCAGGCGAAAGCCCCGATCTCGGCATCATTTTCAAGGCCGAGATCCTGGTCCCGCTGCTCGGCCTGGCACTGCTGGCGCTGATCCCGGTGATCTACAAGCGTATCAAGGCGCGCCGCTGACTTGCCGTTGCCCCGGATTTGGCGGGGGTCCTGGTCTGGGCGCCGGTCCCGGCCCGGGTTCGGCGTGGAACTGTGAGTACCGGTTATCAATACAAAATCACGGATAATTGAACCCAATTGATTCCGATTGGCGGGCCAGGGCCCATAAGTTCATACGCGGACGTGGACGGCGGATAATCGTCGTTTGATCCCAGGTCGGCTCGCCCGCAAGGGGCCAGGGCCGGCGCATCCCATCACCAGGAGGCCTCATATGCTGAACAAGAAAACCGTCATTGCGCTTTCCATCGCCGCCCTCGCCGCCTCGACCGCGGCTCTGCCCGCCGCCGCCGCCGGCAGCCTCGACAACCCCGTCCAGCTCGCCGGTTGCGGCGCCTGTAAGGCAAAGAAGGCCGGCTGCGGCGCTTGCGGTGCGAAGAAGACAGGCTGCGGCGCGGCCTGCGGCGCGAAGAAGGCCGGCTGCGGCGCGGCCTGCGGCGCGAAGAAGAAATAATCAAACGACGCGTACCGGGGCGGGCGACCACCTCTAAGAAATAGGGGCGGGCAACCGCCTGGCGGAAATTCGCGGCGCATCCGGACAAACCGGGTGCGCCGCGTCCGCTTTCGGCGCATCTGATTCCAGCTGGCGCCGTCAGGCCCCGATCGCGCGCGGCGGCGTGGGACCAACCGGCAAAGAAAACAGCCGCGCCTATCGCCGGGGCTCGAAAACGCACTATATTCTGGCCCATGCTGGCGAAGTCGCACCTACCGTCCCTTGTGCACAGCCTGTCGGCCAGATTGCTGGTCCTCACGGTGCTCTTCATCATGCTGATCGAGGTCTTCGTCTACGCGCCCTCGATCGCGCGCTATCGCAAGGTCTATCTCGACGACCGCATCGCCGACGCGCATCTCGCTACCCTGGCGCTGGAGGCGGCGCCCGACTTCATAATCGGCCAGCGCCTGCGTGCGCAACTGCTCGACCACGCGCGCGCCTACGGCGTCGTCACCATGAAGCCGGGCTCGCGCAAGTTGACTTTGTTGCGCGACATGCCGCCAAAGGTCGATCTCAAGATCGATCTGCGCAAGGAGACCTTCTTCGGCCTCATCATGGATGCCTTCGAGACGCTCTGGCAGAGCCGGAACCGGGTGTTGAGCGTGATGGGGCCTTCGCCCAAGGACAAGGGAACATTGATCGAGGTGGTGCTCGACGAAGAGCCATTGCGCATGGAGATGATCGACTATTCGCGGCGCATTTTGGTCCTGTCGCTGATCATCTCCTTCGTCACGGCGGTGCTGGTCTATCTCAGCCTGCAATGGCTGCTGGTGCGGCCGATGCGGCGGCTCACCGCGAACATGACCGCGTTTTCGCTGGCGCCGGAGGACGCAACGCGGCTGATGTCGCCCTCGTCGCGCAGCGATGAGATTGGCGTCGCCGAACGCCAGCTCCAGGCGATGCAGCGCGGGCTGCGCGATGCCCTGCGCCAGAAGACGCGGCTTGCCGCGCTGGGCACGGCGGTCACAAAAATCAATCACGATCTGCGCAATCTGCTGTCGACGGCAAGTCTGCTTTCGGAACGCCTGGAAGGGGCGAAGGATCCCAAGGTACGCGAAGTGGCCCCGCGGCTTGAGCGCGCGCTCGACCGCGCCGTCAATCTCTGCACCGACACGCTGGACTTCGCCAAATCCGAGGCAATCGAACCCAAACCCGCGCCGGTCGACCTGCGCAAGCTGGTCGAGGACGTCGCCAGCACCCTGCCGGTAAGGGAGAATGGCGGCGGCGCCAGCCTCGACATCGCCGTGGCTCCGGGCCTTGCCGCACTCGCCGACCGCACGCATCTCTTTCGCGCACTCGCCAATCTGGGCAGCAACGCCGTCCAGGCCGGCTCGGCCCATGTCACGATCAGCGCCGCCAGCGTGGGCGGGCGCGTGCACATCGATGTCGCCGATGACGGCCCCGGCCTGCCGCGCAGCGCACGCGAGCATCTCTTCGTGCCCTTCGAGGGCTCCGGGCGCAGCGGCGGCTCGGGGCTGGGCCTTGCCATCGCGCGCGAACTCGCCCAGGCCCAGGGCGGCGATCTCAGCCTGGTCGAGAGCACCGACCAGGGCACCACCTTCCGCATCGAGCTGCCCGGGGCCTGACCGGGCCACGCTTAACCACGCCCACGTTTAACCACGCTGGGCCGACATGTTTGTGCGCTGCAGCATGTTCGGCTAAGCTCCGACCCTGCGAGCGACGACAGATCAGCCGCCCCGATGGGGTCACGCATGGGAGGATCGAGATGAGCGCGGAGACTCGGACCAAGCGCGTCACTATTCCCGACATTCGCGCCCGCAAGGGCGGCGAGCCGATCGTTTGTCTGACCTCGATTTCGGCCCAGACGTCCAAGTTGCTCGACGAGCATGTCGACCTGCTGCTGGTCGGCGATTCGCTGGGCATGGTCTTCTATGGCATGGACAGCACCGTCGGCGTGACCATGGAAATGATGGTCGGCCACGGCGCCAGCGTCGTGCGCGGATCGGCGACCGCCTGCGTCATCGTTGACATGCCGTTCGGCTCGTATCAGGAATCGCCCCAGCAGGCCTTCCGCAACGCCGCCCGCATCATGGGCGAGACGCGCTGCCAGGGTGTGAAGCTCGAGGGCGGCGTGGAGATGGCCGAGACCGTCGCCTTCCTGTCCGAACGCGGCGTCCCGGTCTTGGGGCATGTCGGGTTGATGCCGCAGTCGGTGAACCGCCTCGGCGGCTTCAAGGCACAAGGCCGCACCCCGGAAAGCGCAGCCAAGATCATGGCCGATGCCAAGGCAATCGAGGCGGCCGGCGCCTTCGCGATCGTGGTCGAAGGCGTGATCGAACCTCTCGGCCGCTCGATCACGCAGGTGCTTGAAATCCCGACCATCGGCATCGGCGCCTCGCCAGCCTGCGATGGCCAAATACTGGTCACCGAAGACGTGATCGGTCTGTTCTCCGATTTCACCCCGAAATTCGCCAAGAAGTTTGCGGCGATCGGCGAGGCGATCTCCGAGGCCGCCGCCGAATACGCTGCCGACGTCCGCGCGCGCCGCTTCCCTGCCGAGGAGCACACCTACGGCATGACCGCAAAAGAGGGCGGCAAGGCCAAGAAGCGCGCGGCGGGATAGTGAAGTATCCGCGAAGGCGGCCCCCTCACCCTCCCACCGCCCTGAAGGTCGACGGCCCCTCCCTCTCCCCCAAGGGGCGAGGGACAAAAGGGACCCGACCTGCTTGTTGCCCCTCTCCTCTCGGGGGAGAGGGTTAGGGTGAGGGGGACTCAAACATCAAAGGCGTTTGAGATAAAAGAACTCCGATGGCATCCAATCCAACCATCAAGACCGTCCGCACCATCGCCGAGCTTCGCGCGGCGGTGACGGCGTGGCGGGGCGAGGGCCTCAGCGTCGGGTTGATCCCGACCATGGGCGCACTGCATGAGGGCCATCTCGCATTGGCGCGCGCGGCCAAGGCGGAATGCGACCGCGCGGTCGCTTCGATCTTCGTCAACCCCGCCCAGTTCGGCCCATCCGAAGACCTCGACCGCTATCCCCGCCGTGAAGCCGAGGACGCGGCAGCGCTCGCGACCCTCGGCGTCGAGCTCATCTTCGCGCCGCCGGTGGAGGAGATCTATCCCGGCGACTTCGTCACCACTGTCACCGTTGCCGGCGTCGCCGAGCGGCTGGAAGGCGCGCATCGCCCCGGCCATTTTGCCGGCGTCACCACCGTCGTCTCAAAGCTGCTGATCCAGGCGCGCGCCGACCGCGCGTACTTTGGCGAAAAGGACTACCAGCAGCTCCGCGTCGTCACCCGCATGGCGCGCGATCTCGACATCGCGACCATGATCGTCGGCGTGCCGACCGTGCGCGAGCCCGACGGCCTGGCGCTGTCCTCGCGCAACGAGTATCTCACGCCGGCGCAGCGCAAAGTGGCGCCCGCGCTCAACCGGGCGCTGCTGGATACCGCCGCCGCGGTGGCGGCGGGAGCCCTGGCGACGGAGGCGACGGCCGGCGCCGAGACCGCGCTGCTCGAGGCCGGCTTCGATGCCGTCGACTATGTCGCCGTGGCCGATGCCGAGACACTCGCGCCGGTCGAGAAGCTGGGCGGCCGGCCGGCCCGGGTGCTGGCCGCCGCCTTCCTCGGCAAGACACGCCTGATCGACAATGTGCCGGTCGCCATTGCCTGAGGCTGGATCACCTGATTGTGGGTATCTAGGGGGTTACCCACAGGTTACCCACTAGATGTTGAGGCATACGCCGGATTGCAACCGACATCAGCGCGGCTTTGCCCCTCCGGCGGTATCGGCATTCAAAGCACCTTGCGGCGCTCGCGCCGGAACATCGCTCGCCACGCGTCGATGCTTTGCGGCCGGGCCGCCGGATCGAGCGCCAGCCCGGCATCGACCGCGCCGCGGAAGTGCTCGTTGTATCGCCCCGCCGCCTGTTCGGCCGTGGGCAAGGTCTGATCGTCCGTGGCGCGTTGGTCCGCCGACTGGGGCGGCCGGCCGGTAATCAGGCGATAGAACAGCGCCGCCAGACCATAGATGTCGGCGAGCGGGCCGGGCGCGCCATCATCTGCGTCCAGCAGCTCTGGTGCTCGATAGGGGTCGGGCGGGAGCTTGGCCTCTCCTGTTCCCCCGGCCCCGACCTCGGCGGCGAACGCATGGGCGCATGATACGCGGGCCTCGGACATATCGGTCCACAATAGCGCGCCGCTGGGCAGGAACAGTACAGCTTCTGGTGCAATCGCGTGATGGACGGCGCCGGCGCCATGGATCGCTTCCAGCCCGCCCAACAGCGGATCGAGGATCTGGTAGAGCTCGCGCTGGCTGAGCGTTCCGTCCGCGCCCATCATGGCGGCAAGCGTGGTGCCCTCGCGCCGCGCCTGGACCCGGTAAGAGGTGCCCTCGTAACGGATGAGGTCGAACGTTGCGAGGACGTTGTCATGCGAAACAGTAGCGAGCTTTTGCGCCTCGTGGCTGAAGCGCTCGC
This sequence comes from Alphaproteobacteria bacterium, assembly GCA_035527975.1. Taxonomy (GTDB): domain Bacteria; phylum Pseudomonadota; class Alphaproteobacteria; order JAPULJ01; family JAPULJ01; genus DATKZM01. The sequence continues at coordinate 89,386 of DATKZM010000021.1, forward strand.
GCTGATCGTCGAAGAGATCCTCGCGGTCGAATTCAGGTTCGACGTACTGGCCGGTGCGCCGGGCGATCCCGCGCGGCAGGAACTCCGCAATCGTCACCGCCAGCCGATCGCCATGGCGCGCCGCCGGATAATAGAGCGCGTAGCCGTCATCGGCCGGCGCGCCGCGGATCTCATAGCCTCGAAAGGCGAAGCCCACGGGCAACGTCCCGCGTTCGCTATCGCTCATAGCTTGATCGGTGGGCCATCAACCATCAACCCACCGTAGAATTCACGCGCCGCGATGACAATCGGGATTGACCGCATATGCGGACTGCGCGGTGGTCATGCGGCGGTTTGGCGCGTGCGTCTGGGCTCGATCACCACCAGCGCCACGGCGGCAAGCACCATCACCAGCGCCACAAGCTCGCGCCAGCCGATCGTCTCGCCCAGCACCGCCGCACCGGAGAGCAAACCGACCGCGGGAACCGCGAGCGTGCTGATCGAGGCAACGCCGGCGGGAAACAACGCCACCGTGCGAAACCACAACAGATAAGCCAGCACCAGGCCGATCAGCGTCGTATAGACCGCCGCCCACCACGCCGCAGCGCTGGCCTGATGCATGGTGAAAGGCTCGGTGGCCGCGATCGCCACGATCGGTATGGAACCGATAAGCAGATGCCAACCGGCAAAGCTCATCGGCGGCACCGCCCATTTGACGCGCTTGGTAATGATCGTGCCGGCACCGAACGAGATTGCCGCCCCGGTTATGCAGAGTATGCCGAGCGGCCGGTCGCCGAACTCGCCGAGCGACGGCCATAAGAGGATCAAAATACCGCCGAGCCCGATCACGACCGCGCCAAGGCGCCGGAACGTCAGTGCCTCACCCAGAAAGATGCGCGCCAGGATCACCACCCAGAGCGGCGCGGTGTAACCGATCAGCGCTGCTTGTCCACTCTCAAGCAGCTTGACCCCGTATGCCGCAAGGACCAGCCACAGCGTGACATTGGTCAGCGAGATCGCCAGCAATGCCGGCCATTGCCGCCGCGGCACCTTCACCGGCATGCCGCTCGCCAGCGCGATGCCCAGCATCAACAACCCCGCCGCGACCGCCGTCGTTGCGCGGTACTGCCAGACCGGCATTTCCAGCACCGACAGCTTGATCGCCGGCCAGTTCGAACCCCAGCAGAACGTGATCGCCGGAAACAAAAGATAGCGCGCCGGCCCCGCCGGCGTTTGTGACGGCCGATCGGTCAAGCGGCCCGCCTAAACCTTATCCCGGGTCGTGCGCGGCCCGCAGGTCGATAAGCTCATGGCCGCGCCCCGCGTCACTGCCTGGGCCGGGACTCGATGATCGGTTGGGCGTATTGCGGCTCGGTGTCCCAGGGAAAATGTATCCAGGTGTCCTGGCTCACCTCGGTGATGAAACTGTCGACCATCGGACGGCCGGCGGGTTTGGCGTAGACGGTTGCGAAATGCGCCTTTGGCAGAAGATCGCGCACGAGCTTGGCGGTGGCGCCGGTATCGACGAGGTCGTCGACGATCAGCCAGCCCGCGCCTTGGTTGTCGGTGGCGGGCGATTTCAGGATCCGGGGCTCGCCCTGATCCATGTAGTCGTAGCTGGCAACCCCGACCGTCTCGATCACCCGGATTTCCAACTCGCGCGCCACGATCGCCGCCGGCACCAGGCCGCCGCGGGTCACCGCAACGACGCCCTCCCAGGGCCCCAGATCGAGGAGCCGCCAGGCCAGCGCCTTGGCATCGCGATGCAGCTCCTGCCAGGAGACCGGAAAAAACTTGCCGCGCGCCTTGGCTTCTTCTTCGCTCACCTGACCACCTCCCCACAATGCAGCGCGGGTATTTAGAGTGAAGCGCCCAATCAACGCAATGCCAACGCAATGGCCGGCGCTGCGCGATTGGATTTCTCTGCATTGGATTTCTCTGCATTGGATTTAAGGCGCGAACGCCGCTACAACCGCGACGGGCCAGCAAGGGGGCGATCCCAAGTGTTCGAAACCGTACGCACGCGACGCGGCATGGTGACCTCGTCGCATCATCTGGCGGCCGAGGCGGGCTTGCGGGTTCTGCGCGAGGGCGGCAACGCGATCGAAGCGATGATCGCCGCGGCAGCGACGATCTCCGTGGTCTACCCGCACATGAATGGCCTCGGCGGCGACGGCTTCTGGTTGATCTCCACGCCGGGCCGGCGCCCGCCGCGCGCCATCACCGCGGTAGGAGCGGCGGGCCGGGCGGTCGACGAGGCCTATTACCGCGAGCGCGGGCTTGAGGCGATTCCGACCCGCGGCCCGCTCGCCGCCAACACGGTCGCGGGCACCATCTCCGGCTGGCAGGCGGCGCTGGCGATCAGCGCCGAATGGGGCGGGCACATGACGGCCGGCCGGCTGCTGGAGGATGCGATCTGGCACGCCGAGCAAGGCTTTCCGGTGACCGGCGGCCAGCACCGGCTGACGGTCGAAAAGCGCGACGAACTACAGCACGTGCCGGGCTGGGCCAAGCTCTTTCTGGCCAATGGCGCGGCACCCGATCCGGGCGACACCTTCAAGCAGCCGGCACTGGCGCGCACGCTGACGCGGCTGGCCCAGGTCGGCTTCGACGATTTTTATCGCGGCACGCTGGCGCATACCATCGCGGCCGACCTTGAGCGCGCCGGCAGCCCGGTGACCGCGGGCGATCTGGCCGCCCACCGGGCAGCCGAGACCGCGCCGCTGATGGTCAAGCTGAAATCGGGCAGCGTCTACAATGTCCGGCCGCCGAGCCAGGGCCTTGCCTCGCTCGTCATCCTCGGCCTCTTCGACCGCTTGGGCGTGGAGGAAGCCGACGGCTTCGAGCATGTCCATGGCCTGGTTGAGGCGACCAAGCTGGCGATCCGCATCCGCAACGCCAACGTCACCGACCCGGCCTATATGGGCGCCGACCCGGCCGACTTCGTGAACGACGCCAACCTCGATGCCCGGGTCCGCTCGATCAGCATGAAGAAGGCGCTGGCCTGGCCCGACCCGGCGGTGCCCGGCGATACGGTCTGGCTGGGCGCGGTCGACGGCGAGGGGCGCGCGGTCTCGTTCATCCATTCGATCTATTGGGAGTTCGGCTCCGGCGTGGTGCTTGAGGAAAGCGGCATCCAATGGCAGAACCGCGGCAGCTCCTTCACGCTCGGCGAGGACCAGCAAAACTATATCCGCCCGGGCCGGCTGCCCTTCCACACCAACAACCCGGCGCTGGCGCTGCTCAATGACGGCCGGGTCATGGTCTATGGTGCGATGGGCGGCGACGGTCAGCCGCAGAGCCAGGCCGCCGTCTATTCGCGCTATGCGATGTTCGGCCAGGAGCTGCAGGCCGCGATCACCGCGCCGCGCTGGGTGCTGGGCCGCACCTGGGGCGCGCCCAAGGTCGGGCTGCGTATCGAGGACCGCTTCGATCCCAACGTGATCAAGGCGCTGCGCAAGGCCGGGCATGCGGTCGATCTGCAACCGCCGCTGACCGACCTGATGGGCCATGCCGGCGCCATCGTGCTGCACCCCTCGGGGCTTATCGAAGGCGCCAACGATCCGCGCAGCGACGGGGCGGCGGTGGGGTATTAGACTTCCGATTGGGGAATGTGGCGAGGCTACCCCTCTCCCGCTTGCGGGAGAGGGTGGACCGCCCGCAAGGGTGCGCCGGGTGAGGGCGACGGCGGAAAAAGCATTCGACGGCCTGCTCATTCTAGACCCGACGGCTGCCCTCACCCTCCCACCGCGCTCGCGCGCGGCGGGACCCTCCCTCTCCCGCAAGCGGGAGAGGGATCGCGGCGGATCCATTTGTGTCCGCACGCCTAACCCATTGATCCGTTAACCATTTATTAACCCTGTGCTGGCCAGGCCGGACCGCGATCTCCTAGGATACCGGTACCAAACAGAAAAGTTCCTTGAGGAGGTCAGGGTATGAAACTGCGTCACGCAGCGATGATGGGGCTTGCCGGTCTTGCCCTCACCCTTGGCGGGTGCGGCATCACCACCAGGACCACGCAGATCCAAACGGGCAGCGCACAAGGCGCCTACTACGTCCAGTGCAACGGCATCTTCAACGACTTCAACCTGTGCAAGTTCAATGCGGGGCGCGCCTGTCCGCAGGGCTATGTCATCCTGCGCTCGGTCGATCAGATCGGCGAGATCCCGCTCACCAAGACCTATTACATCACCGGCATCCGGCGCAGCATGACCGTGCGCTGCATGTAGGGCTTTGCGGCTAGCGCGCCGGTAGGCCGGCGATCTCACGTACGAGCTTGCGCAGGATCGCCTCGGCGAAGTCGCGGCGGCGGGTCGCCACTATGACGAAAGCACCGCGGCCGGTAATCACGTCGCGCCGGAAATGCTCGGCGAGCGAAAGTCCGTCCGGGCCGGTCCCGGCCGTATCGGGACCCATCTTCAGGACCAGCGCATTGATCGTGATGCCGGCCAGATCAGCCTGCCGGCGGACCAGCGCCAGCGGCGGTCCGCCAACGTTGCGGCCGTCACCGGAGACGTCGATGATCCGGCGCGCGCCGTCGAAGCGGTTGGTGGCGATCATCGTCGCGGCATAGGCGATGGCGGCGCTGATCGAGTTGTGGCCCCAGGCCATGCGCCGCCGCGATCGGAGCTGATCGGCAAAACCGCGTGCCGCGGCGAGACCGTCGATCAGTGTCCAGCCGACGATCTCGTCCTGCGAGGCCGGCGCGCCCCATTCGATATAGGCGACCGCGATACGCCGCCGCCGGCCGGCCGCGATCGCCCGCAGCACCCGCGGATCGGTGATGGCCTTGGCATAAGCCTCGCGCTGCCAGCGGAACTCCGGCGGCTCGATTGAGCCCGATCCGTCGGCGGCGATTAACAGTTCGGCATCGACCGGCATCCCGCCGGCCTGCACCGGCGCGGCGAGGCACGGCCAAACTGTGAGCGACAGCATCGCGATCGCCAGCATCCGTGGCATGGCATGCCCCTTGGTGGTGAGGTAATGGGTACGCAGCCGGATCAGCCGCCACTATACGCCATTCCGTCCCCGGCCGCTCCCTGCCGCGCCGCCATCCAGGTGCGCCCAGACGTGACAGCACGGCGCAGGCCGGCTTATACCAAGTCTCAGTGATATTGCCCCATTTGATGGCGGCGGATTGGCCCTCAGGTTAGGCACGCGGCGCGGCGCGATGCAGCGCATCGGGCAAGCCGCGTAACGCGGCCGGAGGGCCAATCGGCCCCACCGAAGGCCGCCATTTTTTGTCCGCCGGCGTCGTTGCGCGCGGCTTGTGGTGCGCCGCACCACGGCGCAACCCGCGCCTAACCGGCGGACAAAATCTTGGCGGTCAAATGGCTCAATATCACTGAGATTTGGTATTAGCTGCTACCCTTCGGTTTGTGGTTTTCCGACGTGATTTTGCCAGAGCCGGCGGCTGTCAGCCCCGCCCGGCGAAGGAACCCTGCCGCGAGCAACGGAGCGAAGATGCAGGTGGCTGCGGCCGTCAGGATCATGGCACCGTATAATTCCTCCGGCATTGCCCAATCGCCCAATCGTCGACCTTCGGCGACGATGACCATCGCGATCTCGGCGCGCGGCACCATGCTGACCGCGAGCGCCATGGCCGCAGACGATCCGATCAACGGCCAGGCCGGTACCATCGTGCCGACGACCTTGCCCAGGATCGCGGCCACGAGGATCGCCACCGAGGCAAGCAGCCCGCCGCCAAGCGCGCTGGTATCGATCGACAGGCCGATCCAAATGAAGAAGAACGGCGTGAACAGCTCGTAAAGCGACGAGAACGAAGCGTCGACCTTGATCGCCCGCGGATCGCGGCTGAAAACAAGCCCGGCGAAAAGAGCGCCCACCGGCAGCGAGAAACCCAGACCGTCGGCCGTGGCGGCGATCACCACGGCGATGCCGACCACGAGTAGCATCGGGTCGGGGCTCGCCCGCAAGCCAGCGAAAAAATTCGTTATCGGCGCTTCGAAATAGCGCGCGAAAATGATGCAGAACGCAAGGAAGAGGCCTGCCTTGATGGCCAGCCAGGCGGCCGTCTCACCGATGTTCAACCACAGCATCCCGTCGCCGCGCATCAAGACCGGCGCCAGCGCAAACAGAACCATCATCAGCGCAATGCCGGAAACATCGTCGAGCTCGGCCACGTCGATCAGGAGATCGCCGGTTGGAGAACCCAGCGCGCCGAGCTCGCGCCACACGGCAAGGCAGACCGCAAGGCTGGTGGCGGTGAGCGCGACTGCCACGAAAAGGCTCGGCACCAGCGCGTATCCAAGCAGATAGCGCGCCGCCACATAGCCGGCGACGGCGCTGACGCCGACATTGCCGATCCAGATCCAGACCGCGCGCCCGAGTTGGGCCAGCAGTTTGTCGACATTGCTTTCAAGGCCGACGCGGAACAGCAGGCAAAACACGCCGATCCCGCCGAGAAACTCGAAGACGTGCAGCGCATCGCCGTTCAACAACGCGTATTCGCGATTGGCCGCCGAAAGCGCAAGACCAAGCAGCAAATAGCCGACCAGCGCCGGCACCCCGATGCGGTTTAGTAGCTCCCGGATATAGATCGCCGCGACCACAAGCGCGCCAACCGCCGCGACTATCACCCAGAGTTTATCGAAGGCGCCGTCCATCAGATCAAATAGCTCAGCTTCTTTCGCCCGCCTGCCGGGCACGCAGCGACTTCAGCACGTAGACACGCAAAGCGCTCGACAGATTGGTGCTGCGTCCGGCGTCAATTTCGGCGACCAGATTGTTCACCGACAGCGCGCGCGCCGCAGCTATCTCCCTGAGCGCGTCCCAGAATTCCGGTTCGAGCGACACGCTGGTCGGGTGGCCGGCGATCCGCACCGAGCGCTTGACCGCGCCGCCCATTGGCAGGTCCACAGATCCGCTCCTTGCCGTTAGCGGGGCCGCTAGTGCGGGCCGCCTATCGCTTGGGCCCGACCATGTTCTCCGGGCGCACCCACTCGTCGAACTGCGCCTCGGTGAGCAAATCGAGGGCCATGGCTGCTTCCTTCAACGTCGTGCCGTCCTCGTAAGCTTTCTTGGCCACCTTGGCTGCATTGTCGTAGCCGATATGCGGGTTGAGCGCGGTCACCAGCATCAGCGAGTTCTGCATCAGCTCGCGGATGCGCGCCTCGTTGGCCTCGATCCCAACAACACAATTGTCGGCGAAGCTGACCGCGGCGTCGGCTATCAGACGGATTGATTGAAGCACGTTGTAGATGATCACCGGCTTGAAGACGTTGAGCTCGAAATGTCCACTGGCGCCGCCGATGGTGACGGCGACGTTGTTGCCCATGACCTGGGCGCAGACCATGGTCAGGGCTTCGGCTTGGGTTGGGTTCACCTTGCCGGGCATGATCGACGACCCCGGTTCGTTCGCCGGCAGGATCAGCTCACCGAGGCCGGATCGTGGGCCGGATCCCAGAAAGCGAATGTCGTTCGCGATCTTCATCAGCGAGGCCGCGACGGTGTTGAGCGCGCCGGAGATCTCGACCATGGCGTCCTTGCCGGCGAGCGCCTCGAACTTGTTCTCCGCGGTCTTGTACGGATGGCCGGTCATCTTCGTGACTTCGCTCGCAAAGCGCTTGGCGAACCCCTCGCGCGCGTTGAGCCCGGTGCCGACCGCCGTGCCGCCCTGGGCGAGTTGATAGAGCCGGCCCAAGCAACCTTCGATGCGGTCGATGCCGTAGCGCACTTGCGTGGCGTAACCGGAGAATTCCTGGCCGAGCGTCAGCGGGGTCGCGTCCTGGGTGTGGGTGCGGCCGATCTTGATGATCGCCGCGAACGCTTTCGTCTTCGCTTCAAGCGCCTCTGCGAGATGATCGAGGCCAGGTATGAGCGCGCCGTGGATCTCCTCGACCACTGCGATATGCATGGCGGTCGGGAAGCTGTCATTCGAGGACTGGCCGCGGTTCACATGGTCGTTGGGGTGGACCGGTTCCTTGGAGCCGCGCTCGCCGCCGAGCATCTCGATGGCGCGGTTCGAAATTACCTCGTTGGCGTTCATGTTGGTCTGGGTGCCCGAGCCTGTTTGCCAGACCACCAGCGGGAAGTGATCGTCGAGCTTGCCGTCGATGACTTCCTGGGCCGCATCGGCAATTGCCTTCCCAAGTTTCTTGTCGATTTCTTCGATGGCGATATTGGTCAGGGCCGCGGCGCGCTTTTGAATGCCGAAGGCGCGCACCAGCGGCAGCGGCATACGCTCGGTGCCGATCTTGAAATTGCCGAGCGAGCGCTGGGTCTGGGCGCCCCAATAGCGGTCGGCGGGGACCTCAATCGGTCCCATCGAATCGGTTTCGGTGCGGGTCTTGGCCGTTTCTGCCATGATCGTATTCGGTCCCTTTGCCTGGGAGGAGCCTTGCGGAGATGTAGCTGTTTGGCCGGTTTTAGCGTGGGCCTGCGTTATGGGGAAGGGCCGATCGCGCGTCCGCTTGCGGCCGCGTCCATCCGCTCAGCGCTTGAGCTTTGCGCCGGCCAATGCCGCATCGAAGGCTTTGCGCGCCCAGACAGCGAATTCATCGGCGTCGTCGGGCAATTCAGGCGGGGCTTCGTAGTAGGATTTGAGCGCCGCGGTCTTGCCCTTGCGCTCATAGCTGAATGGCGACATTCCTGCGGTTTCGAAATCGGGCCGGTTGCGGTCATCGACCTTGAGATAGAGCGCGTCATCGGCGACAAGCGCGAACATCAGACCGTCGCGGAACAGCCCCGCGCCGCCGAACATCCGGCGCACATCGAACGGACCGAACGCCTCGAGCTGGTCGCGCAGATAGTCGAGAAAATCCGGACTTACGGCCATCACCGTCTCCGCGATTCCCGCCAGACCATATAGTAATTGGCGCCGAAGATAATCGCCGCGCCGACAATCACCCAGATGACCAGCCGCTCTGCATAAAACGCCGCGCCGATGAGCGCGATCAGCGGCACTCGCAGGAAGTCCATCGGCAGGACGATGGTCGCATCCGCCAGGTTGAGCGCCCGGGCCAGCGTGAAATGCGCGGTCAGTCCCCCGACACCGACGACGACAAGCCATGGAAGATGCGTCAGCGTCGGCGGTGTCCAGTCGAACAACGCCGGCACGAGCCCCAACGGAAGCTGTACCGCCGACATATAGAAGATGATCGTGAGCGGCGAATCCTTGCGGATCAGCACCTTCGTGATGATGACCGAGGTCGCAAAGCCCAAGGCGGCGACCAGCATGTAAAGCACGGCCGGGTTGAACGCGGCAAACCCTGGACGCAGGATCACCAGCACGCCGGCGAAGCCACCGATCACCGCTATGTAGCGAGGCGTGGTCATGCGTTCGTTCAGCGCAAAGACCGCGAGCAGCGTTGCCCAAATCGGCATCGTGAACTCAAGCGCAAAGGCTTCGGCCAGCGGCAGCACGGCGACTGCCGCAACCCAGCCATATTGTGCTGAAAAATGTATGGAATTGCGCACGACCTGGAGGCTTGGCCGATGGCTGCGAAGTCCGGCGCCGCGATTGCGGAGAAAGATGGGCAAGAGGATCAGCAGACCCACGAAACTGCGGAAAAACAGAATCTCGAAGGTGGACATATCGGCGGAGAGTTCGCGCGCCGCGACGGCCATGCCGGAAAAGGACGCCAGCGCGCCTCCCATCCACAACGCCGCGGTTATCACGGCACGGCCGTCAGGTGGCTGGGTCACGCTGCTGTGCCTTGGCGAATGGGTCTACGGACGGCCGTCAACGCGCTGGCCGCCGGCAAAAAATCGATAGGAGACGGGAACGTAAACCCATCCTCGGCTCGAATCCATGAATGACAGCGATGCAAGGAGCAGGCAATGCAAGCAAAAAGGCGGCGGCAATGAGCGCCCAATTGACAATGCGCAGACGAGTACTGGCTTTTCTCGTGGTGACGGCGGTGACGATCCCGGGCGCCGCCGTCCGCGCTGGTGATGCGCGGTTCACGATCCCCTACGGTCCCGATCTCAGCCATCGGGTTGATATCTTCATGCCCAGCCCGCCCAAGCCCGGCCAGCGCCGTGCCGCAGTCATTTACTTTCATGGCGGCGGTTGGACCATCGGCTCGCGTGTGCTCGACCACTATATCGGGCGGGCGCTCTCCGAGATGGGATATGTCGGCATGCTGGCCGATTACCGCCTGTTCCCATTCGTTCGCTTTCCGGCATTCGTCCATGACGGGGCCCGCGCGGTTGCCTGGCTGCGCAGCAACGCGGCCCGATACGGGGTTGCGCCGGACCGCATTTACCTGATGGGGCATTCGGCCGGTGCACATATCGCCATGCTGTTGGCGCTTGATCCGCGCTACCTGCACAAGGCCGGCGTGCCGATGCACGCGGTTCGGGGGGCGATTGGCCTGGCCGGACCGTACACCGCGAACCCAAGGAGCAACCTGGTGTTCCGGCCGGTCTTCGCGGGCCTTGCCAATCCGCAGGAGGCGCGGCCGATCTCCTTCGTCGGCAATACCGGACCGCGGCTATTGCTGCTTCATGGCGGCGCGGATCTGTTGGTCCCGCCGCGCCAGGCACGCGAAATGGGCCGCCGCTACCGTGAGGCCGGCGGCGAGGCCAGGATACGCGTTTATCCGGGCGCCAATCACATGGACATGGTGCTTGCATTCTCGCAGTCGGAGCGGTGGCGCTATTCGGTCTTCAACGACGTACGGAAATTCGTCGGCGCTCCTTGATGCGACGTCGAGCGGGCCAATCCGCTCTCGTTCTACGCGGCGCTTTCGATCGCCTGGATAAGATCGGCCGTAAGATCGTCTGGATCTTCGATGCCGACCGAGAGCCGGAGGAGGTCAGCCGGCGCCGGGCTGCCTTCGCCCTCGATCGAGGCGCGGTGCTCGATCAGGCTCTCAACGCCGCCCAGCGAGGTCGCCGGCTTCCAGATGCCCGTCGCAGCGGCCACCGCGTGTGCTGCTTGCTCACCGGCCTTCAGGCGGATTGAGAGCATGCCGCCGAAGCCGCCCGTCATCTGCCGCGCCGCGACCGCGTGGCCGGGATGGTCGGGCAGGCCCGGATAGAGCACCGCGCGGACGCCCGTATGGGTCTCCAATCGCTCGGCAAGTTGCTGCGCGCTTTGGCAGGCTCGCTCCACGCGCAACGCCACGGTGCGCATACCACGCAGCAGCAGCCAGGCTTCGAAAGAGCCAAGAATACTGCCGGACAGCGCGCGATGCGCGGTAATGCGCTCCCAATGCTCGTCCGCTGCGGCGGTGACCAGCGCGCCCGCGATCACGTCGCTGTGGCCGTTCAGATATTTGGTGGCCGCGTGCATGACGAGGTCGGCGCCGTGCTCGATGGGACGGGTGAGAAGCGGCGTCGGCACGGTGTTGTCGACGGCCAGCCGTGCGCCGGCGCCATGCGCCAGCTCCGCGGCGCGCGCGACATCGGTGATCACCCAGGTTGGGTTGGCGGGGGTTTCGATCCAGACCAGCTTGGTCGCGCCCGGATGGATCGCGGTGGCCAGCGCGTCGGGGTTGCTCGCGTCCACGAAGCTGACCGAGATGCCCCAGCTCTCGGCGATCTCCGCCAGCCAATGGCGAAGCGCCCAGTACATGACCCTCGGCGCCACCACGTGATCGCCGGGTTGCAGCGTTTGGAATACCGCGATCGCCGCGGCCATGCCAGAGGCAAAGGTGAGACAACCTGCGCCGCCCTCCAGCGCATTGAGCGTCGCCTCGGGAGCATCGAAACTCGGATTGTCCGCGCGGCCATAGACCCGGCCCGAACGGTATCCGCCATCGGCGTCGCGTAGATAGGTCGTCGAGACGTGAACCGGCGGGACGATCGCGCGCGTCGTCTCATCGATCGCCCCGAACGCCTGGGCGGCAAGCGTTGCCGGACGCAGGTCGGATGTCTTGGCCATCGCGCTGCTCCATTTCGAGGCGCCGGGAGACGGCACCCATTTCGAGGCGCCGGGAGACGCCGCCATGGCGCCCATGTGCGGGTGTGCTGTGCTTGTGTCTTAGAGCGCGGCCACAAATCGCGCCAGTGCCGTGACCGCATCGGTCAAGTTCTCAGCCTCGCTGTGCCCGGACGCCTTGCGCGGCTTGAGGCCGTGATCGCCGTCGGGCAGCCAGTGAAGACGAACTGCCTTTGAAAGCGTATAGCCCTCGACCTCCTCGCGCCGGCCGAACGGGTCGCGCTCGCCCTGCAGGATCAAAGTCGGCGTCTTGATCGTTTCCAGGTGCTCAGTGCGCAGACGTTCGGGTTTGCCGGGTGGATGGAACGGGTATCCAAGGCAAACGACGCCGCGCACCGGCGCACCTTCGGCTTGGAGCGCGGCGGCGACCATGCTGGCGATGCGACCGCCCATAGACTTGCCGCCAACCACCAACCGATCGCGGCCCAGCCGGTCGATCATCTCCCGCCAGGATTGCAGCAGCACCGGCGCGCGGTCGGGCAGCTTCTTCGCCCCGTCGGCGCGGCGTTTCGCCATGTACGGAAACTCAAAACGTGCGACCCGCAGGCCATGGCCGGCCAGTCCCGCTACGATCGTCTCCATGAACGGCGCGTCCATCGGAGCGCCCGCGCCATGCGCCAACGCGATGGTCATGGGTGCGTCAGCGGGCCCGTCGAATAGGACCTGATCCGTTTCAGCCATGCCGGCCGGCACCATCGACCAGCTTGCGCCTCGCGTTGTCCCACTGCCAGGTGGCCTCGCGGCCTTCGAGATGCACACCGCCCATCCAACGGTCGACACCGCCCATGCGCACCCAGTTGGCCGCGCCGCGCATCATGGCATGTCCGGCGCGGGTCAGTCCGACCTTGGTCGCTTCGATACCCTCGCGGCTCCGATACCAGTCGTCCGGACCGGTAAGCACCAACGCCGGCATTGGCGCATGCGCAAGTGCGCGCAGCCAGCCCCAGAACATGGTATCGCCGCACCAGCGCGCCTCCTCCATCGCCTGGCAGACGCCAAAGATCTCGCCGGGATTGGCGTCGCCGCTTGCGGCTGCCAGCAGCGCGTTGCGCTCGGTGCGCGCGAGCCCGTCGAGCGTGCCGGGGAAGTCTTCGAAATGGCGCAGGATCGCGCCGGCGAGAAAAGGCAGATCGGACGTATCTTCCGTTAGCAGTACTTCAAGTCCGCGCGGATCGGCCGAGCAGAATGCGGCCCAGGCACGGCGGGCGAGCGCGAACTGCGGCAGGCTCACGGGGACTCGTTCGGTAAAAAGCGCGTCGAGGGCGTCAGCGCCGAGTTGGCCGATGCCGTGGAAGTGCTCGATGCCGGGATAGTGGTCGATGCAAACCAGCGACAGGCGGTCTTGATCGATCTTGCGCGCGGCGAACCAGTCGAGGAGGCGGATCAAGATGAATTGGTCGAACTGGTCGTGCTCGAACCAGAGGATGATTTCGGCGGCGGAGACCGACGCCTCGAGCGCGCTTTCCTGCTCATCGAGAAAGCGTTCGGCTTCCTGCAAGCTGACGCCGTATCGCGCGGCCGCGTAACCGGCGCGCAATGAGCGCCATTCCTGTGCATCGACATCGCCCGGCGTGGGACCCTCGCAAAGCGGGTCGGCCCAGCGTATGAAGCGGCCGGTGAGGCTGCTCGCCTCGAAGGCCGGACGCATGTCGTCGCCGCAACGGATATGGGCGAAGTCGGTCACCGGAAATGCCGTATTGATTCAGGAAACGCTGCCACGTCTGGTTTCAGCACAAATTCCGCGGCACACCAAGCACCGGCTGTCTTCAGCCATTCCTGATCTGGCGATATGGTGCTAAGCGGGTCATTCCGGTTGGGGGCGGGCAGGTTGGATGCGCGCGGGTAGGGACTTCAATGGACGATCCGGCATTCGAGCACGGTACCTTGGACGGCGACGGAGTGCGCCTTCATTACGCGGCGGCGGGCGAGGGGCCGCTGATGGTTTTCGTCCACGGCTTCCCCGAGTTCTGGTACGCTTGGCGCAAGCTGCTCGCAGAGTTCAGCTGCGATCACCGCGTCGTCGCCTACGATCAGCGTGGCTATAACCTTTCTGACAAACCCGACGGCGTGGAGAACTATCGCTCCGGTCATCTGGTCGCTGATCTTGCGGCGGTGATCCGCCATTTCGGACGCAAGCGCGCGATCGTGGTCGGGCACGATTGGGGCGGCGTGGTCGCCTGGGCCTTCGCGATTGCCCGACCGGAGATGGTGGAGAAACTGGTTATCGGAAACGCGCCGCATCCGGGCGTGTTTGCGCGGCTGTTATCCAGCGACGCCGAGCAACAACGCGCCAGCGGCTATATCGCCAAATACCAGGGCGCCGATGCGGAGCCGTATTTGAGCCGCGACGACTTTGCGGTGCTGCGCAGTACCGTGACCGAACCCGGCCGGGTGGCGGGATATTTCAATGCGGATGATGCGGCGGCCTACCTGGCGGCCTGGCGCCAGCCCGGTGCGCTCACCGCAATGCTCAACTTCTATCGAGCGATGCATTTACTGCCGCCGCACAAGGACGGCAGACCGGCCAAGGTCCCGGCGATCGATGCCCAAAGCGTCGCGGTCGCGGCGCCGACGCTGGTGATCTGGGGTATGAAGGACCGCTATCTGCTACCGCAGAACCTCGATGGTCTTGACGCCTTCGTGCCGGACCTGACGATCCACGAGATCGCCGAGGCCACGCACTGGGTATTTCACGAAAAGCCGGAGGAGGCGTCCCGCGTTATGCGCGACTTCATCGCGCGATAGCGCCGGCCGTAGTGGTCTTGTCGGACGAAATGGTTGGTTGGCGCGCGCCGGCTATTTTTTTCTGAATGCGTCGAGGGCGACTACTTTTTCCGAATCGTCTTCGGGCTTTTCCTCGGCGACCTCTTCGGCCGTATCCTGCGCTTCGGTCATCGCCGCCATCGCGCCTTCGGTCAATTGATCGATTGCCTCGAACTTCAGACCAAACTGCACGGACGGATCGGCGAACGCCGTCACCGCTTCGAAGGGGATCGAGAGCCGTTCGTGAACCTTATTGAAGCTCAGTGTGATTCCGAATTTTTCGTCGGTCGATTCCAAATCCCAAAACTGATGCTCCAACACGATCGTCATTTCCTCGGGATATTCCCTGTGCAGCGAATCGGGAATTGATACGCCGGTATGGTCGGTGCGGAAGGTGATGTAGAGGCTGTGATTTCCAGGCAACCCGTGGTCGGCGATCTGTTCCAACGCTGTGCGCACCACATTGCGCAGCGCAGTTTCAACGATCTTGTCGTAGCGGAGCAGATCATCGGTCATTGTCTGGCCTGTGTGCCCTGTTGTTTGCTTGCTGGTGCTCTATCGATGTGATGCGGGGCGGCATGAGATCGCATCCCCCCACGGCTTGTGGCTTCTTTATGAGGTGCTGACCTGTTTGACGCAACCCGCTGCAATGATTGGGCGGATAAAGTGGGGGGCTTCTGTTGCCCGGTGCCCCCCGAACCGCGCTTGCCTAATTAGGCAGCGAGAGCCATACGATTGTCGTTGGCATCTGTGATACGGCCCGATAACGGTGGTACCATGCCGAGCAAAAAACATGTCTTTACCCGCGCGTCGATCCTGTTTCGCCCCCGTGACTTGCCAGCCTATGTAGCCGGCCGGGAATTTGGTGGAGGCGCCGGGTACTGCCCCCGGGTCCGCATCGGTTATTACACATGCCGTTTATCGCCATAGTCGGTTTCCCGACGCCCTTGATATAGCGATTGCAGTCCTAACTTGAAAGGACTGACATGGCTGACACCGTCTACATAAACGGCCTCGGCAGCCATCTGCCGGGCCCGCCGGTCGCCAATGACGATATCGAGCATTTCCTCGGTCCATTCGATGATCGTGAGCGCCGAATCGGCCGCAAAGCGCTGAAACAGAACGGAATTAAGAGCCGCCACTACGCGCTTGATCCAGGCGGGCGACCTCGCACGACTAATGCCGAGATGGCGGCCCAGGCGGCTCAGGCGGCGGTATGCGCCAGCGAGCTATCGATGGGTGAAATCGACTATCTCGCGGCTGCGGCGTCGCAAGGCGATCTCCTGGCTCCCGGCTTTGCCAGTATGGTTCACGGCGCGTTAAGCATGGGGCCGGTCGAGGTCGCATCCTTCTCGTCGTTTTGCGCCAGCGGCATGATGGCGCTCAAGGCCGCCCATGACGGCATCCGCGGCGGCGCACGGCGCAATGCGCTGGTCTGCGCCAGCGAGTTCGCTAGCCGATTTTTGCGGGCGAGCTTTTTCGACGGCACGCGGCCCGACACCGACGCGCAGTTCCTCCGCTTCATGCTGTCCGACGGCGCGGGCGCGCTCGTGCTCGAGAACCGGCCCAACACCCATGGCCTATCGCTCAAGGTCGAGTGGATCGACCTCGTCTCGTACGCCGACCGTCTCGATGTCTGCATGTATGCCGGCATGAACAAGAACGGCAACGGGATGTCGGGCGAGCCGTGGAGCCATTATGCAAACCCTGCTGCGGCCTTCGAGGCGGGCGCCTTTCAGCTCCGCCAGGACTTGAAGCTGCTCGATCATCTCATTCCGCTCGGCCTCGGACGCTATTTCGAGCTGATTGATGGGGGCCGGGTCGACCCCAACGAGGTCGATTGGGCGCTTTATCATTTCTCGTCCGACATCTTCCGCAAGAAACTGATCGCGCATGCCGACCGCGCCGGGGCTGCGATCAATCAGAACCGGATCTTCACCAACCTCTACGAGAAGGGGAACACCGGCTCGGCCTCGATCCTGATCATGCTCGATGAGCTGTTTTCGAGTGGCCGCCTCGAACCCGGCCAGAAGATATTCTGTATGGTTCCTGAGAGCGGGCGCTTTATCGTCTCGTTCATGTTGCTGAGCGTCGTCGCCCCGAATGGCAAAGCGTTGGCGTCCGTGGAGACCGTCGCACCCACGCCGGTCGCAGCGTCAGCGTCATCATCGACACGGCGGCCGATCGCAGAGAAGCTGGTGCGTGATCTGAGCCGCGTTTGGGTGGAATTCGAGGCCGCGCTGTCGAAAGTGCCGATCGTCGAGAAGCTCGAGCGTCGGCGGCTGCGGCTCGAAGACTACCGTGCGCTTCTGCTCAACCTGCGCCAGCAAGTCGTTGAAGGATCGCGCTGGATCGCGCGCGCAGCGTCCAGCATCGGCACGGACCATGCGGCGTTGCGCGTTCCCTTCGTACAACACGCCCGCGACGAGCAACTCGACTATACGATGCTTGACGATGACTTCGTCGCCTGCGGCGGCGTGCGCGACGAGATCACCTCGGCGGAAAAGAACATTGGCTCGGAGGCGCTGTCTGCCTGGATGTTCCACAAGGCGAGCCGGGAGAACCCGTTCGATCTTCTCGGCGCCATGTTCATTATCGAAGGGCTCGGCAACCGGCTGGCCGCGCGCTGGGGTCACGCGATCAAGGCGCAGCTCCGCCTGCGCGACGATCAGGTGCGCTTCCTAATTTATCATGGAGAGAACGACGAGACGCATCTTGAGCGCCTTTGGGCGGCGATCGACAGTCTCGATCCTTCTCCGGAACTCGCGCGAGCAATCGTCAAGACGGCAAAAGTGACGGCGCGGCTCTATCGGCTCCAGCTCGAGGAGCTCGGCAACACATGAACCAACCGCCGAACGCCGGCAGCCAACAGCCGCACCTTGACGGTCCACCTAAGTCCGCAAAAAGGAAACAAAAAAAGGCAAAGGCCGCGGCAGATTATCCGCCGGATTTCGATCCCGCGCGCCACGACCCGCGCGATCCCGACACTTGGCTCGCGCTTTATCTGGACCAGTCGATCCCGCTCGACGAAGACGCCAAGCTCGCCTTGCTGCGCTCGATGCGCCGGACCTCGCGCAAGGCGCTGCTGCCGTTCATGCGGCCCTGGGCGCGGCTTTGGATCGTCCTGATCACGGTGCTACGGCTCATTCTGCCGAGCGTGGTCAGCTCACCGAAAGCGCTGCACCGCTTCATTCATTGGGGGCTCAAGACGTTCGTTTCGCCAGAGGCGAACATGCTGATCCTCCGCCATTTCCACATCGGCACCGAGCTTCTGCAATTCATCAAGGACAACGTGCCGGGCGCCGAGGTCGAGACCGTACCGCTCCGGCCCGGCACGTTGGCGGACCTGATCGACAACGTCTTCCTGCAGCACGATCTCAATATCTATAACTTCGTGATCGGCCTCGGCACGCATTTGCGCGAGACGGGCCGGGAGATCACACCGCGGAGCCACGTCAACTTCGATGCCATCACCGATGGTGCCTTTCCGCTCGCAGAGATGCCCGACGGCACGCTCAACCATATCGACCTCCAGACCGCGATCGAGATTTACACCCCGGTCTATCAGCTCTTTTTGTCGAACAACGATTTCTGGCGCGCCTCGAACTCACTTCAGCTCGATGAGGTGATCGGTGTCTATATTGCAAGGATCCTGGGCACGCCCTATCACCTCAACTTTCTCAACAACGCCCATCCGATTGTGCCGCAGTCGACCTTGCGCGCGGGCTGGCGTTTGATGTTGCACGGGCTTGCGGCCGAGCAGCTTCATTATCACTTGCGCGAATGGAAGCGCCGGCAGGCCGCTGAGGCGGCCGCAGACGGGAAAGCAAAGCCTCAGGCGGTCTGAAGGTCTCGCGCGGCGTGCTGGTGCTCGGCCATCAATGCGCCGAGATCGACGCCCGCGATGGCGCCGTCTTCGACGATCCAGCGGCCCCCGACCATCACCCGGTCCGCCCGGTGCGCACCGCACAGAACCAGAGCTGCGAGCGGGTCATCGAAGCCTGAGAAACGCGGCTCGTCCAGACCGAAGAACGCCAGATCGGCCTGCAGGCCCGGCGCAATCGTCCCGATATCCGCGCGGCCGAGGCAGCGTGCGGAGCCGGCAGTTGCCCAGCGAAGCGCGTCGTTATGGCTGACCGCCTCCGCGCCATGTTTCAACCGTTGAAGCTGAAAGGCGAGGCGGACTTCCTGGATCATGTTGGAGGCGTCCGCAGAGGCCGATCCGTCGACGCCCAACCCAACCGGCGCACCCGCTGCTTCCAGCGCGGGCACGGGCGCTGTCCCGGATGCGAGGATCATGTTCGAGCTTGGGCAGTGCGCGATCCCGGTTCCGGCCGCGCCCAGCCGCGCGATCTCATTCTCATTGAAATGGATGCCGTGGGCGAGCCAGGTTCGATCTGTGAGCCAACCGACGTCCTCCAGGTAGTCCAGCGGCCGGCAGCCGAATGCCTCGAGGCAGAATGTGGTTTCGTCCTCGGTCTCGGCCAGATGCGTGTGCAGGCGGAGATCGAGGCGCTCGGCGAGCGCGGCAGTTTCGCGCATCAACGATTTGGTGACTGAAAAGGGAGAGCAGGGGGCAAGCGCAATCTGTATGGCCGCGCCGGGCCCGGTCTCGTGCCATTGGCCGGCCAGCCGCTCGCTCTCTGCGAGGATACGGTCCTCCTCTTCGACGATCGTGCGCGGCGGCAGGCCGCCATCCTCTTCCGACAAGCTCATCGAGCCGCGGGTCAGCACCGCGCGGATGCCAAGGTCCCGCGCCGTTTCGGCCTCGATGTCGACGGCGTCCTTGAGCCCGTCCGGGAATACGTAGTGGTGGTCGACGGTTGTCGTGCAGCCCGAGAGCAGGAGCTCGCATATCGCCAGGCGCGCGGCGAGTCGTAGCTGCTCGGGCTGCAACCGCGCCCAGACCGGGTAGAGCGCTGTCAGCCAGGGAAACAGGGGTTGGTCGAGTGCCGGCCCGAATGCCCGGGTGAGCGTCTGATAGAAATGATGATGCGCGTTGATGAGGCCCGGTAGGATGACATGCGCCGCGGCACCAAAGACCCGGTCGTATGACGCCGTGGGCTCGCGCCCAGGGCCGACCAGCTCGACGATCTCGGTGCCCGCGATCACGATCCCGCGCTCGGCGCCCTCGGCCAGGATGGCCAGCGGGTCGCGGAACCAAATGGCTGTCGACGCGCTATGGGATTGGGAGTTGTTGGCGGTTTCTGGATGGGCCATTTGATTGGATTGTAGGCGCAATCTTCGTGCATTCGCTTGCGACGATTTATCCGCCATTCGGATGCGTTCGTCACTGGCGCATGTCGGATCGACGCGCTAGTTTCCCTCCCGGTCATGAAGCCTACCGTACCGCCCAAGACCCAGAGCGTCACCGACGAACAGCAGGCCGAGATCGAGGCCTCGCGCGCGGAGCGCTATGCGACGCGACGCGCCACTGTGCCGGCGCTGGAGGAGATCCTCTACCAAGCGCTGCCGGTACTCGATCATGGCCTTGTGCGCGTCATCGATTACATGGGCGACGATGCGGCGGTGGTTCAGGCCGCGCGGGTCTCATATGGCCGGGGCACCAAGCGCGTTTCGGAGGATAACGGGCTCATCAACTATCTGATGCGCCACCGGCACACCACGCCCTTCGAGATGTGCGAAATCAAATATCATGTAAAGCTGCCGATCTTCGTTGCGCGCCAGTGGATCCGGCATCGCACCGCCAACGTCAACGAATACTCTGCGCGCTACTCGATCCTCGACAACGAGTTCTACGTGCCATCGCCCGACCAGCTCGGCGTGCAATCGGCCGCCAACCGCCAGGGCCGGGGCGACGTACTGGAAGGCGAGGAGGCGGCACGGGTGCTTGAGCTGCTGCGTTCCGATGCCGAGCAGACTTACGCGCATTACCAGGAGATGCTGAACGAGGACGAGGCCGGCAATGTTCTCGACGCGAGCCGCCAAGGGCTCGCCCGCGAGCTTGGACGCATGAACCTTACCCTCGGATTCTATACCCAGTGGTACTGGAAGACCGATCTTCATAATTTGCTTCATTTCCTCAGCCTGCGCGCCGACGCCCACGCCCAGTGGGAGATCCGCGTTTACGCAGAAGTCATGCTGGAGACGGTCAAGCGCTGGGTCCCGGCGGTCTATGCGGCCTTCATGGATTACCGCATGGGGGCGGCCAGCCTTTCGGCCAAAGGGCTCGCCGTGGTCAAGCGGATGCTGGCCGGCGAGGCGGTGACCCAGGAGGCGTCCGGCCTGTCCAAACGCGAATGGCGCGAGTTGATGGCCACATTGGACCGGCCTGAAGCCTAAAACAGAAAATCTAGCGTTTGTGCGGATTTACGCCGTTGTTTTGGCGGTGTGCCCCAATGATGCCGTAATTTTGGGCTTCCCTGTATGTCCTCGCTTAACGCCTGTTTAACGCCCTCGCATTGAGCATCAAGGATCCGCGCCCATGACCCTTCGCCGGCTCTTTGTGCCATTGGTGATAATGGCGGTGCTGGTGGGGATTGGGATCGTCGGCGTGGGCCGCACGACCTTCGGCCAGGGCGGCCAGGGCGGCCAGACCGCCGCCGCCACACTCAAAGTGGACAAGATCGTGGTGTTGAAGGCGGCCCGGCGGATGAAGCTCCTCTACCGAGGCCGCGTGGTTCGCACGTATAGTATCGCCCTCGGCTTCGCAGCCAGGGGACACAAGACGACCGAAGGTGACGGCAAAACACCGGAAGGGCTCTATCGCATTGACGCGCGCAACCCCAATAGCAGCTTCCATCTTTCGCTGCGGATCAGCTACCCGAACGCCAGGGATCGCGCACAGGCGCGCCGTCGCGGCGTCTCGCCGGGTGGCCAGATCTTCATTCACGGCCAGCCCAGCCGGCTTAGCGCGGCCGTCGGCGCGGCGGGGAATGTCATTGCGTTGCCCGGCGACTGGACGCTGGGCTGTATCGCCGTGTCGAACCGCCAAGTCCGCGAGATATGGCACGCGGTCAGGATCGGCACGCCCGTCGAGCTGCGTGCATAGTATGTTAGGCGGCACATTGTCGCTGGAGGCCCGGCTGGCGCATCGAGGCCCCGACGCCGCGAACAACGGAGACATGCTTCGATGAGCTCCGATCCGTCGAAACCGACCGGTCCCGATGCGCCGCAGGACGGCAGGTCCGATCCGGGCAAGGACGAACGCGCAAAGCCCGCGTCGACCAACTTGCCGGCGGTCGTGCCGGGTGCGCGGCGGGTCGATCATCCCCGCGAGACGACCACCGTGGCGCTGCGTCCCGCAGAGCGCCGGCGGGCGCGCAAGGCCAGCCGGGATCGCTCGCCTGGACTTGTTCGGCGAATTCTCCGACGCCATGCCGTGAAAGGTACGGAACTTGTGCTTTCGGCGCTTGTTGCCGCGCCGCTCGCGGCGATCGTCGTTCTTTCGCTCATGCCGGAACTCCGCCACGATTTGCTGTCGAATTCCAAACTCAAGGGCGTGGTGGCGTTCTTCATGTATGACGATCCGTTCCCGCCGCCGACCCCGAGCAAACTGTGGCTGGCGCGGCTCAAGCAAACCAACGTGGTGTTTAAGCACTTGCCGGACCGCAAGAACGCGCGAGGCCGCTGCGGCTATGAGCGTGCGGTACAGGTGACGAAGATCGGCGCGGCGGCGATCCAGGGCCGCGCGATCGTAACCTGGCCGTTGGCGGTGAAGCTCGAGGAATGGATGCGCACCGAGGTGCAACCGAACGCGAAAAAGCTGTTCGGCCAACCGGTGACGGCGATCAAGGTCAGCTCAAGCTATGACTGCCGTCTCGTGGCGTCCAAGCGGGTGTTGAGCCAACACTCGTTTGCCAATGCCGTCGACATATCGCGTTTGTTTCTCGCTGATGGCCGCGAAATCCAAATCCAATCCTTCTGGAAGAAGAACGGCGCGTTCGCGGAATTCCTGCAACGGATCGGGGCGGCGTCCTGCGGCATCTTTTCGGTCGCGCTGACGCCCGACTTCGATTACCAGCACCGGCATCATTTCCACTTCGATGTCGGTCGTCGCAGCTATTGCGGTTATGGCAATAAGCGCCGCCGGCTGGTGATATCCGCGGCGCCGAAACCGGGCGGACCTCAAAAACAGGCCAGCCGCTGACGGCGCGCGCCGAAGCGCGTTTTTCTCCGCGCCTGAACGACGATCTCCTGAACGGCGATCTACTGAACGACGATCTTGGGCGCGGCGCGCACGCCTTCGCGGGCCTCGAGCTTGACCCAGATCTTTTCGGCGATTGATCTGTACGCTTTGGCGTGCGGGCTGCCGGGATTGGAAGTCACGATCGGCCGGCCGCCGTCGGAGGTCTCGCGGATCTCAATGTCGAGCGGGATCTCCCCGAGGAAATCGATGCCGAGCCGTTCGGCTTCCTTGCGTGCGCCGCCATGGCTGAAGATATGCGCCTCGTGCCCGCAATTGGGACAGATATACAAGCTCATATTCTCCACGATGCCCAGCACCGGCACGTCGACCTTGCGGAACATGTTGAGGCCTTTGCGGGCGTCAAGAAGCGCGATGTCCTGGGGTGTGGAAACGATTATCGCGCCCGCCAGGGGCACACGCTGGGCCATTGTCAGCTGGGCGTCGCCCGTGCCCGGGGGCATGTCGACCACCATGACGTCGAGTTCGCCCCAGTCAACATCGCGCAGCATTTGCTCCAGCGCGCCCATCACCATGGGACCCCGCCAGATCATCGGCGTTTCCTCGTCGACGAGGAAACCCATAGACATTGCCTTGATGCCGTGACCGATCATCGGCGAGAGAACTTCGTTATGCACCGTCGGCTGTCCCTCGATGCCGAGCATCCGGGGCACGGACGGTCCATAAACATCGGCGTCGAGCAACCCGACACTGTGGCCTGCCGCGTGCAGAGCCAAGGCCAGGTTAACGGCGGTGGTCGACTTTCCAACCCCGCCCTTGCCCGAGGCTACGGCAACGATCGACTTGACGCCGGGCGCCAGTGTCTTGCGCGGCTGCGGGGTCGCCTGGGCGGCGGGTCCAGGCGGCGGCCCTGGCCGGGGGGCTGGACCGGGACTTGCCGGCTGAGATCCAGGGGCACGCTCCGCCGTCAGGACCGCGGTCACAGAGACAACGCCCTTGATCGCCAGAACAGCGCCCTCGGCCGCTTTGCGGACCGGCTCGAAGCCCGGACCGCGCGCCGGCTCAACCTCGATCGAGAAACCGACATTGCCGTCACGAATCACAAGGCCCTGAACCATGCCTAGCGCTACGATGTCTTTGCCACGGTCCGGGTCATGTACTTGTCCCAGTGCCGCCATGACCGTATTTTCTGAAACGCCCGCCATCCTTGACAACTCCGTCCCTCTGCCAATATCCGAGTCACGCTAACCGGCACCCATCGCCGTCTGCGCAAAACGGCCGAGGCGACCACCTGTCGTACGACCGTTCCACGCAGACAGACATATAAGGCGGGCGGTGCTATAGGAAAGGGCGACGCGCTTGCTCGAAACTCGCCGCAGCTCCATCCGATCAGTTCTACGAGAGGGAAGGTGATCCGAATGCCGGTGACCAATCAAGGAAACGGAGGCGGCGGTCGAGGTGGCCCATGGGGCGGCAATGGCGGCAGCGGAGGCGGCGGCCAGGGACCGTGGGGCGGCCGCGGTTCGGGCGGCGGCGGCCAGCCACCGAACTTCGAGGACATGCTGAAGCGCGGTCAAGATCGCTTCCGCAGCGTGTTGCCCGGCGGTATGGGCAGCAAACGCGCGGTCATCCTGATTGGCCTTGCGGTCGTCATTATATGGTTGGTCAGCGGATTTTACCGCGTGCAGCCCGACGAGCAGGGTGTGGAGTTGGTCTTCGGCAAGTGGGTTGCGACGACTAATCCGGGCCTCAACTACAATTGGCCTGCGCCGATCGGTCAGATCATCCGGCCCAAGGTGACCAAGATCGAACGGCTGCCGGTTGGATTTCGCAGCGACACCCGCTCAGACATCAAGGCCGAAAGCCAGATGCTGACCGGCGATGAAAACATCATCGAAGTTCA
Organism: Alphaproteobacteria bacterium; assembly: GCA_035527975.1. Classification (GTDB taxonomy): domain Bacteria; phylum Pseudomonadota; class Alphaproteobacteria; order JAPULJ01; family JAPULJ01; genus DATKZM01. The sequence goes on from DATKZM010000021.1 coordinate 114,046, forward strand.
GTTCGTGGTGCATTGGAAGATCGATACCCGCCCCGGCAAAAAGGGCGTGCGAAACTATCTTTTCAACATCCGCAACCCCGACGAGACGATCAAGAACGCGGCCGAAGCCGCAATGCGCGAGATCATCGGTAAGTCGGAGTTCCAGTTTGCGCGTACGCAAGGCCGCGTGCAGCTTGCCGTCGAGACAAAGAAACTGTTGCAGGAAATTCTCGACGACTACGGTACCGGCATCGAAGTGCGGGCGGTCCAGATCCAGAAGGTCGATCCGCCCGGCAGCGTGCTCAACGCCTTTCGCGACGTGCAGGCCGCACGTGCCGATAAGGAGCGCATGGTCAACGAGGCGAACGCGTATCTGAACGAAAATGTCCAGAAATCCGAAGGCGAGGCCGAACGGATTGTGAAGGCCGGTGAGGCCTATCGCGCCGAGCAAATCGCCGTGGCGGTTGGCGAGGCAAGCCGTTTTCTCGCAGTCTTCAAACAGTACCTTCTGAACAAGGACGTCACCAAGCGCCGCATCTACATGGAGGCGCTAAGCGAAGTCCTGGGCAGCATCGACAAGGTTTTCATCGACAACACGGGCCGTAGCGGTGCGGGTGTGGTGCCCTACCTGCCTCTCGACAGCCTCCAGCGGCGGAACTCCGGTACCGGAGCAGGCAGCGCCGCACCAAAACGGCAGTCGACAGGAGAGAGATGATGAAGTTTACGCGTTGGATCATCGCCGGGGCCATCGTCGTCCTTGGTATCGTCCTCTTCTCCTCAGTCTTCACGGTCAACGAACGCGAGCAGGCTCTGGTGCTCCAATTCGGCCAGGTCAAGCGGCTGGTCAGTACGCCGGGCCTCAACTTCAAGCTGCCATGGCAGAGCATCGCCCGGTTCGACAAGCGTGTCCTCGATTACGACGCGCTTGCCGTCGAAGTGCCGACACGCGACCAGAAGCAGATCGTGGTCGATTCGTTCACGCGCTATCGGATCATTGATCCGCTGAAATTTTTCCAGACCGCACGCAATGAACTAGGCATGCGCGAACGGCTCGAGTCGATCGTCGGTGCGGAGCTGCGCGCGGAGTTCGGTAAAGTCGAAATGGCGACCATCCTCACGCCTCAACGTGCCGTGCTGATGACGCGGGTTGCGAAGAAAGTCGCCGAGCAGGGCGACAGTTTCGGCATCACGGTGCTCGACGTGCGGATCAAGCGTGTCGATCTGCCGCAGGAGAACTCCGAGGCGATCTTTCGACGCATGAAGACCCGGCGCGAGCAGGAAGCGCGGCGCATCCGCGCAGAGGGGCAGAAGGAGGCCCAAACGATACGCGCCGACGCCGACAAACAAGTTCGTGTCATCAAGGCCGAGGCCAACAAGCGCTCGCAGATCCTGCGCGGCGAGGGCGACGCCGAGGCCCAGCGCCTCTACAACGAAGCCTTCGGCAAGGACAAGGAATTCTATGACTTCTGGGTGCGGATGCGCACCGCGCGGCAAAGCCTGACCGGCGACAAAACGCGCTACGTTGGGCCGCCGCAGGTTGACCTCTACCGAATGTTCCCGGACGTGACGAGCGCTGGACGCGCACGCAGACCGCAGCCGAAGCGGGAGTAGCGCCCGCGGACGGACGAATTTATCTCTGATGGACTTGTTGGTTGCGGCCTTTGCACTGTTTTTGCTGATCGAGGGCACTCTCTACGCTCTCTTTCCGGCGGCCATGAAACGAATGATCGCCGAAGTCTTGCGTATGCCCGATAAGCTTATTCGCAATGTCGGGATGATCGCCGCGGCCGTGGGGTTCGGCGCCCTTTGGCTTATTTATCGTTAGCCATGCTCACGAGCAATTTACGGTTCCGCCATCAATTGACCATATTGTCTGGCCAATTTCGGCCCTATGCTGAACAAGCGCTGAACTATGGATCTGGCTCAGCCAAAGCTTGAAGAGCGGTTGGGTAGGACCCAATTCGCTACTATCCACGGACGGGCGGCATGCCCGGCTCACTATCGGCTCATAGGCGTCCGCGAACGGCCGCGTTCCCAGCCACGGCGGACCGGCGCCCCCTCGAAACGGAGTGCTCTTGTGACACGAATGATATCTTCCAGTGTCTCCATCGGCCGGACGGCAAGCCACGGTCTTGCGGTTTGGGTCGTACTGGTCTTTGCCGCCATGCTCACATCCGGCGCGCCGCCGGCCCACGCACGCGGAACCCCGGACGGATTTGCGGATCTGGCCGCGCGGCTGCTGCCCGCGGTGGTCAACATATCGACGACCTCGATTAGCAAGCGCGCCAGCAACCCCAACCCCGGGCAGCGTCGGCGCATGCCCAATCTGCCGCCGGGATCGCCCTTCGAGGAGTTCTTCAAGGACTTCATGGAGCGCAACCGCCCGCCAGGCGGCGCACGCCGCGCAACCTCGCTCGGCTCGGGCTTCATCATCGACAAGTCCGGCATCGTCATCACCAACAATCACGTCATCGCCAACGCCGAAAAGATCAAGGTGATCCTGAAGGATGGTACCCGGCTCGACGCCAAGGTCATTGGCCGCGACGCCAAGACCGATCTCGCCGTGCTCAAGGTCAACGCCAAGGGCGATTTGCCGACCGTGCCGTTCGGCGACTCCGACAATGCGCGCGTAGGCGATTGGGTCGTTGCAATCGGCAATCCGTTCGGTCTCGGCGGTTCGGTGACGGCGGGGATCATTTCCGCCCGCCACCGCGATATCAATGCCGGGCCCTATGACGACTTCATCCAGACCGACGCCTCGATCAACCGGGGCAATTCCGGCGGCCCGCTGTTCAACATGAAGGGCGAGGTGGTTGGCATCAACACGGCGATCATCTCGCCGCGCGGTGGCTCGGTGGGCATTGGCTTTTCCATTCCCTCCAATCTTGCCCAGCCGGTGATCGCACAGCTTCGCGAGTTCGGCCGCACCAAACGCGGCTGGCTTGGCGTTCGTATCCAGACCGTCGATCCGGAAATCGCCGAAAGCGTGGGCCTGAAAAACGCCAGCGGCGCATTGGTGGTCAACGTGACCAAGGGTGGCCCGGCGGAGAAGGCCGGTATCCGCGCGCGCGATATCATTCTGAAATTCAACAATCGCGCCGTTACGGCCATGCGCAAACTGCCCCGCATCGTCGCCGACACCAAGGTGGGCGCCGATGCCGCGGTATTGGTCTGGCGCAATGGCAAGGAGATGACGTTCACGGTCCGCCTGGGTGAATTGGAGAAGGCGGAGAAAGCCATTCGCGCCAGCGTCAAGCGCGACCGGCCGGCGCCCATGACCAGCAGCACCGCCAATGCGCTCGGTCTGACCTTGTCCAAACTTACGCCGGCGCTACGCCAGCGATACCAGCTGAAGGGCGATGTCGAGGGCGTGCTGGTGACCAAGGTTGAAGGCACGTCGATTGCTTTCACCAAGGGCATCCGGCCGGGCGACGTCGTGGTCGAGGCCGGCCAGGACAAGGTCGCCAATCCAAACGATGTGCTGGAAAAGGTCGAGAAAGCCAGGAAAGCCGGCCGCAAGTCGCTTCTGTTGCTTGTCAACCGGAAGGGCGAGCCCCGCTTCGTGGCTCTGCGGCTCGACAAGAGCTGACCTTCGTCGGCCTGCATATCGATCCCAAAGGGCGCCCCATGCGGGCGCCCTTTCTTTTGTTCCAGCTGCCGGACCGCGATGCTCCGATCCAGCGCGTGCCCATAGCGGGGGTGGTATGCTTGCCTGCACGGCGCCAACGCGCCGTGAGCACGGACTGACAGGAACGAAGTTTCGATAGATGAAACTGGACGACAAGGTTGCCGACGCGCCGCCCGTGATCGTCATTGGCGGTCCGACCGCGAGCGGCAAGTCGGCGTTGGCCGTGGACCTGGCCGAGGAATTGGGCGGGGTGGTCATCAATGCCGATGCAATGCAGATCTATCGCGACCTGCCCATTCTGACCGCGCGGCCCGGTGCGGCTGATTGCAAGCGGGCACCGCACCGGCTGTTCGGGATGATCGACGCTGTCGATCCCTGCTCGGCCGGACGCTGGCGTGAATTGGCGTTGGCGGCGATCGGGCAGGCGCGGGCGGAGGGCAAGCGGCCGGTCGTGGTCGGTGGCACCGGGCTTTATCTGAAGGCGCTTCGCGACGGCATCGACGAAATCCCGGCCGTGTCCCCAATGATCCGGGCGCAAATCGAGGCGCGTTATGATGCGGAGGGTGGTGCCGCGTTCCGGGCGGTGCTCGCGCGCGACGATCCGCAGACCGCCAAACGGCTGCCGCCCGGCGATCGCCAGCGCCTTGTCCGCGCGGCCGCCGTGCTGGAGGCGACGGGCCGGCCACTCAGCGCCTGGCAGACCGGCGCAACGGATAAGGCCGAGCCGGCCCTCCCGACCCAGACTTTCGTGTTGTTGCCGCCGCGCGAGGCGCTTTACGCGGCCTGCGATGCCCGTTTCGAAGCGATGGTTGAGCGCGGCGCGCTTGCCGAGACGGGAGCTTTCCTTGCCCGCGGCCTCGACCCGGACCTGCCCTTGATGAAGACAGTTGGCTTGCGCGAACTGGGCCGGCACATTGCCGGCGAAACCTCGCTTGAGGCAGCCATCGCGGAGGGATGTCGCGCGACCCGGCGGTATGCCAAGCGTCAATACACCTGGTTTCGCCATCAGATACCCGATGCAGCGCTCTATAATGCGCAACATTCGGAAAGTTTATCGATAGAAATCTTTAAGATAATTCGTCGATCTTATTGACCAGGACGGGTTGAGCCGTTAGGACTGGCCTTTCGCGCGTGCACACCACAACCGCCGGGGATCGCCGATTCCCGGCGGCTTGCGGTCGGATGCACTGCGGTATCATTCGGGGAAAAGCGCGGGCGTTACCAGGTGGCCCGTGGCAGGCGGAGATCAAGATTATGGTAAGCGACCAGATGACCGGCTCAGAGATTGTCCTGAAGGCATTGGTGGATCAGGGCGTCGAGGTCATCTTCGGCTATCCGGGCGGGGCCGTCCTGCCGATCTATGATGCGATGTTCAAGCAGAACTCGCTGCGCCACATTCTGGTGCGCCAGGAGGGCGGGGCGGTACACGCCGCAGAAGGCTATGCGCGATCCACGGGCAAGGTCGGTGTGGTGTTGGTAACCTCAGGACCGGGCGCGACCAATGCTGTCACGGGGTTGACCGACGCGCTGATGGATTCAATTCCGATTGTCTGTCTCACCGGCCAGGTTCCAACCCATTTGATCGGCAACGATGCCTTTCAAGAGGCCGATACCACCGGCATAACGCGGCCTTGCACCAAGCATAACTATCTGGTCAAGGACATGAACGACGTCGCGCGGGTGGTCCACGAGGCCTTCCATGTGGCGCGGTCCGGCCGGCCCGGTCCGGTCGTTGTGGATCTGCCCAAGGATATCCTGCAGGGCATGGGCCCCTACATGCCGCCAGGGCAGGTCAAGCGCCGCAGCTATAACCCGCAGCTCAAGGGCGACCTCACCAAGATCGAGGCAGCCTGCGAGATCATCTCCAAGGCCAGGCGGCCGCTCTTTTATTGCGGCGGCGGCGTGATCAATTCGGGCCCCAAGGCCTCGCAGTTGCTGGGCGAGCTCGTGCGTGCGACCGGGGCGCCTTGCACGCTAACGCTGATGGGGCTCGGCGCCTTTCCGGCGAGCGACAAGCAGTTCCTGGGCATGCTCGGGATGCACGGCACTTACGAGGCCAACCTCGCCATGCATGGCTGCGACGTGATGGTGAATATCGGTGCCCGCTTCGACGACCGGGTGACGGGACGGCTGGCCGATTTCTCCCCGGGCTCGACGAAGATCCATGTCGACGTCGATCCGTCGTCGATCAACAAGAACGTGGCCGTCGACCTCGCGATCGTCGGCGATGCCGCGCATGTTTTGGAAGACATGCTGAAGATCTGGAAGGCGCGCCAGTACCGTATCGATCGAAAGGCGATTGCGTCCTGGTGGGAGGAGATCGAGGCCTGGAGGGCCGTCGACTGCCTCAAATACAAACCCAGCGAAAAGATCATCAAGCCGCAATTTGCGCTGGAGCGCCTCCGCGAGCACATCCAGGGAAAAGACTGCTACATCACAACCGAGGTCGGCCAGCACCAGATGTGGGCCGCCCAATTCCTCAAGTTCGATGAGCCCAAACGCTGGATGACGTCGGGGGGGTTGGGCACGATGGGGTACGGGTTGCCGGCCGCCATGGGCGTGCAGGTGGCGCATCCCGACGCACTGGTGATCGACGTCGCCGGCGAGGCCTCCTTCTTGATGAACATCCAGGAGATGTCGACCATTGCCCAGTACCGCCTGCCGGTTAAGTCGTTCATCCTCAACAACCAGTACATGGGCATGGTGCGCCAATGGCAGGAACTGTTGCATGGCGGCCGCTACTCGGAGAGCTACATGGAATCGCTGCCCGACTTCGTGAAGCTTGCCGAGGCCTTCGGTGCGGTCGGCTTACGCGCGACCAAGCCGTCGGAAGTCGATGATCTGATTGCCGAGATGCTCAGGGTCGACAAGCCGGTGATCGCCGACGTGATGGTCGACAAGGAAGAAAACTGCTTCCCAATGATCCCGTCGGGCGCGGCGCACAACGAGATGCTGTTGGGGCCTGCTGACCAAGCGGCGAAGCCGGTCTCCGAAGAGGGCATGGTTTTGGTCTGATCGCAGGCCGTCCGGACGAAGCTGATACGGCGCGCCGAAAGGGTTCAAAGCAATCGTGTCAAATGGTAATGCGTGCTGACGGAGCCGGTATCCGGGCAAGGGAGCGGCCGGCGGCGGGGAGGCGAAGTTGGAGCAGGTGGCAACAGAGGTCCATACGATCTCGGTCCTGGTGGACAACGAGCCGGGCGTGCTTGCGCGCGTCATCGGCCTGTTCTCCGGGCGCGGCTACAACATCGAGAGCCTGACTGTCGCCGAGGTCCAGCACACCGACAGCCTTTCGCGTATCACGATCGTCACCTCGGGCACGCCGATGGTGATCGAGCAGATCAAGGCCCAACTCAACCGGCTGATCCCGGTCCACGCGGTGCATGATCTGACCAATGAAGGTCCTCATGTCGAACGCGAGCTTGCGCTTGTAAAAGTTACTGGAATAGGAGAAAAACGCGTTGAGGCTTTGCGCATTGCCGATATCTTCGAGGCGCGCGTGGCCGACACCACGCTGGAGAGCTTCGTCTTCGAAGTGACCGGCACGTCCAACCATCTCAACCGCTTCATCGACCTTATGAACCCGCTCGGGCTGATTGAGGTGGCGCGTACAGGCGTTGCCGCCATCAGCCGCGGCAAGGAAGGGTTTTAGAACAGGGAACCTGCCGACAAGGGGGTTTCGCACTGGCGATGATCGATCCAAGGAGAAATATGCATGCGTGTCTACTACGATCGCGACGCTGACGTCGCGCTGATCAAGGACAAGAAGGTCGCGATCGTCGGCTATGGCAGCCAGGGCCATGCCCATGCCATGAACCTGCGCGATTCGGGCGTCAAGGACGTTGCCATAGCGTTGCGCGAAGGCTCGGCCACGCGCAAGAAGGCCGAGGCCGCCGATTTCAAGGTCATGAACCCCACAGAGGTCGCAAAATGGGCCGACGTGGTGATGATGCTGGCCCCCGACGAGCTGCAGGCCGATATCTACCGCGACGAGCTCGCGGAAAACATGAAAAAGGGCGCCGCGCTTGCCTTCGCGCATGGCTTCAACGTCCATTTCAATCTGATCGAGGCGCGGGCCGATCTCGATGTTTTCATGGTCGCGCCCAAGGGCCCCGGCCACACGGTCCGCTCTGAATACCAGCGCGGCGCCGGCGTGCCCTGCCTGATCGCGGTCGCCCAGGACCCGTCCGGAAATGCCCACGAGATCGGGCTTTCATACGCTTCGGCGATCGGCGGCGGCCGCGCCGGAGTGATCGAGACCAATTTCCGCGAGGAATGCGAGACCGATCTTTTCGGCGAGCAGGTGGTGCTATGCGGCGGCTTGGTCGAGCTGATCAGGGGCGGCTACGAGACCCTGGTCGAGGCCGGATACGCGCCGGAAATGGCCTATTTTGAATGCCTTCACGAGGTCAAGCTGATCGTCGATCTCATCTATGAGGGCGGCATCGCCAACATGAACTACTCGATCTCCAACACGGCCGAGTTCGGCGAGTACATATCGGGCCCCCGCATCATTACCGACGAGACGAAGGCTGAAATGCGCCGGGTGCTGGCCGATATCCAGTCGGGCCGTTTCGCCCGTGACTGGGTATTGGAGAACAAGGCAGGTCAGACCAGCTTCAAGGCCACGCGCGCTCACAACGCGGCCCATCCGATCGAGGAAGTCGGCGCCAAGCTGCGTGGCATGATGCCCTGGATCCAGGAACGTGCCCTGGTCGACAAGTCGAAGAACTAACCCGGGTTTTTCTGCCCGGCGCGCTGGGCCGCAGCGCCGGAAGGCGCCCCGAAAGGCTACGCTTGCCGATGGCGCTGAATGGCGCAAATTTTTGAGTCTAAAGCGAAAATCCCCCTATTTGGAGGTTGCGGACGCGACTCGAAAGCGCGTAAACAAGATGTTGTGGATTGGGTGTGGGTTAACCGCACTTTAACGGCGGATTCGCAATAATGAGGCCGAGTTGTTCTTGCGGCCTCTGTGGTCGGAAGGACTTCGCGGCAGCAAGGCTCATGGCGAGCAAGGCAGACGGGCCAGTTCTGAACCACCGCGTTCCGCGCGGAATTAGTGCGATCTGCAATGTTTATCATGGCTTGAAATTGGCTGCCGCAGGCTTTGCGGGCGGCATTCGCGCATGCCCGCGCGCCTATGAGGTCCGACCGGCTGAGCAGAACAAAGTCTAGAAACCGAGGATGGGTTTAAAGCGATGTTTTCTGGTCTTCTTGGCATGCTCTCCGCCGATATGGCAATCGACCTTGGCACGGCCAACACCCTCATATACGTCAAGGGTCGCGGTATCGTGTTGAACGAGCCTTCGGTCGTTGTTCTCGCCGAAATCAAGGGCAAAAAGCAGGTCCTGGCCGTCGGCGATGAAGCGAAGATGATGCTGGGCCGCACGCCCGGCAACATCCAGGCGATCCGTCCGCTTCGCGACGGGGTCATCGCCGACTTCCAGGTTGCCGAAGAAATGATCAAACATTTCATCCGCAAGGTTCACAATTCGCGCAGCTTTGCGAGCCCGCAGGTGATCATCTGCGTGCCCTCGGGCTCGACCGCAGTCGAGCGCCGCGCCATCCAGGAATCGGCCGAAAGCGCCGGCGCGCGCCGGGTCTATCTCGTCGAAGAGCCGATGGCGGCGGCGATCGGCGCCGGCCTGCCGGTGACCGAACCGACCGGTTCGATGGTTGTCGACATTGGCGGTGGCACCACCGAAGTCGCTGTCCTGTCGCTCGGCGGTATCGTCTATTCGCGTTCCGTGCGGGTTGGCGGCGACAAGCTCGACGAGGCGATCATCGCCTACATCCGTCGCAAGCATAACGTCCTGATCGGCGAGTCAAGCGCTGAACGCGTCAAGAAGGAAATCGGATCGGCCATGCTGCCCGAGCGCGGCGATGGCCGGCTTATGGCCATCAAGGGCCGCGATCTGATGAACGGCGTGCCCAAGGAACTCCTGATCACCGAGCGCGAGATTTCCGATTCGCTCGCCGAGCCCATCGGCCAGATCGTCGAAGCGGTCAAGGTCGCGTTGGAGCATTCCGCGCCTGAACTCGCCGCTGATATCGTTGATCGCGGCATCGTGCTTACGGGCGGCGGTGCGCTGCTCACCAATCTCGACCGTCTTCTGCGCGAAAACACCGGTCTCCCGGTTTCGATCGCCGACGACCCCCTCTCCTGCGTGGCTCTCGGCACCGGCCGTTGTCTAGAAGAGCTGAAGACATTGAAGGACGTGCTGATCACGACCTACTAGATCGAACACATAAATTGGACGCCGACCGAGTGCAGGGCTGGGGGGCCCGGGGGCTTGCGGCTCGGCAGGTTGACGCTGAAAGCCTGAAAGCGACGACGTGATAAACCGCGGCTCCGCACTCCGAGTAGCAAAACCCGTAAAGCTTTGGACGCAGCGCTTTGCTTTCATGGCGTTGAGTCTGATCGCGATCGGATTGATCGCGCTCAGCGAAGCAAACTCGCCCTTCGCCAGTCGCATGCGCGCGCAGGTTGTCGACGCCTTTGCACCAATCCTCGCCGCCATCTCGCGCCCCGTCGATTCGGTGTCGGGCTGGCTGGGCGCGATGGCAACCGCCTCCTCGCTTCGCGAAGATAATGCCAAGCTGCGTGCGGAAATCGAAACGCTTCGTGCAACCCGTGTGCGTGCGGCTCAGATCGAGTCCGAGAACCGCTCATTGCGTTCGCTCCTGGGTGCGCCGCGAATGAATGAGGGCCGGCCGATCGCCGCGCGGATCATCGCCGACGCCGGCCGCGGATTCGTACGAAGCTTCCTGATTGCGTCGGGCACTGCGCACGGCGTGCGTCGTGGGCTGGCCGTGGTAACCGCCGAAGGGCTGGTAGGCCGTGTGACCGAGGTCGGTGAGCGATCGGCCCGCGTCCTGTTGCTCATCGATCTCAACTCGCGGATCTCGGTGCGTGTCCAGCGCACCCGCTCCCGCGCGATCCTTGCTGGCGACAATACCAGCGCGCCGCGATTGCTTTACCTGCCGCAGGACACCGAGGTGCGACCGGGCGACCGGGTCGTGACTTCCGGTCATGACGGCGTTCTGCCGCCGGGCATTCCGGTCGGTATCGTCGCTGCGTCCGATGGCGGATACCTGCGCGTCCGTCCGCATGTTTCCTGGTCGCGGATCGAATTCGTTCGTGTCATCGACTACGAGACAAAAGGGCTTGTCCCGGCCTCGCCAAGTGCTGCGCGGCAGCTAAAATGAAGGCGCCGCTTACCCATGTGCTCGACGATCTGGTTCGCAAGACCGCACCGGTTGCGGTGACATTGGTGCTGGTGCTGGTCGCGTTGATGCATCTCCCGATACCTGGATTCGCTGAACTCGCGCCAATGCTTCCGGTGATGGCGATTTATTACTGGTCGCTCCACCGGCCGGAATTGCTTCCCTTTTGGACGGTATTTCTGATCGGGCTCGTGATCGACACGCTGACCGGCGGTACCCTGGGTTTCAACGCGCTTATGCTTCTATTGGTTTCCGCCTTCATGCGACCGCAGCGACGCTATTTGGCCGAAAGGGGATTTGCGATCCACTGGGTCATTTTTGTGATCGTTGTGGCGGCTTTTGAGTTCTTGCGCTGGTTGCTGATGGCCGCGATCGCGCAAAAGTTCCTTTCGCTGGGCGATCCGGCGCTACGCGTATTGCTCGCGATCGCGCTCTATCCGTGTTTGTCCTGGTTCCTTCTGCGGGTTGACCAGGCCCTCCTTAAGCCGGCCTGAAGCGCTCCCATGCATCCCGATATAGAGCGCCATAGAATGTTTTCCCGCCGTGCGACGATCCTGGTCGGCGGCCAGGCGCTGATGTTCGCGGTTCTCACCTGGCGTCTCTACGATCTCCAAATCGTTCGCGGCAAGCGCTTCAAGACGCTGGCCGAGGAGAACCGCATAAGCTTGCGCCTGACGATCCCGCCGCGCGGCCTCATCGTCGATCGCACGGGCCGGGAGATCGCCTCCAACCAACAGGAATTCCGCGCGGTCATTGTCGCCGAGCGTATCAAGAATATCCGGCGCACACTCGATGTGCTGGAAAACATCATTCACTTCGATCGTATCGAACGCTTGCGCATCTTGAAGGAGATCAGGCGCCGGCCCCGTTTCGTGCCGGTGGCGATCCGACGAAGCCTGAGCTGGGAACAGGTTGCGCAGGTCGAGGTCAACGCACCTGACTTGCCCGGCGTCTATATCGAACAGGGCTTGGCGCGGCGCTATCCATATGGGCAGGCCGCCGCCCATGTGATCGGTTATGTCGCGGCGGTGGAGGAGAAAGAACAGACCGGTGATCCCCTCCTGCAACTGCCGGAATTCCGCATCGGCAAGAACGGAATTGAGCGAACCTATGATCTTGCACTGCGCGGCCATGCCGGGGCGCGCCAGGTTGAGATCAACGCCCATGGCCGGGTGATCCGTGAGCTGTCGCGCAAGCGCGGCAAACCCGGCAATAAGCTCGTGCTCACACTCGATGCCGAACTGCAGAAATTCACGGCAGAGCGGTTGAAGGAAGTGAGCGGCGCGGCAGTGGTGATGGATATCCATACTGGCGACGTGCTGGCGCTTGCTTCGACCCCGGCCTTCGATCCGGAGGTGTTTGGCGAGGGCATCGACCGCAAGCTGTGGCGGAAATATCTTTCCAACCCCAAGGCGCCGATGACCAACAAGGTCATTGCGGGACAATACGCGCCCGGTTCGACCTTCAAGATGGTCGTGGCGCTGGCGGCGCTGGAGGCCGGCGTGATCACGCCCTACACCGGCTTTGTCTGTCCTGGCTTCAAACACATCGGCAATGCGCGTTTCCACTGCTGGCGCCGCGGCGGTCACGGCATGGTCAATCTTTACCAGGGCATCAAGCAGAGCTGCGATGTCTACTTTTACAACGTCGCTCTCAAAGTCGGTGTTGATAGGATTGCGGCGATGGCGCGCAGGCTGGGCCTTGGTGAGCTGGCCGGCGTCGATCTGCCCGGCGAGCGCAAGGGCTCGATCCCATCGACCGCCTGGAAAATGAAGGCGATGAAACAGCCCTGGTACCCGGGCGAAACACTGGTTGCAGGTATTGGTCAGGGCTATGTGCTGTCGACCCCATTGCAGCTTGCGGTAATGACGGCGCGGATCGCCAATGGCGGCTTTGCGGTGGCGCCCCGGCTCGCGCGCGATGATATCGACGGGCGTGAGATCGGCGCGCGAGCCAAGCAAACCTTCAAGCCGATCGGTGTCTCCAAGAAGTCTCTTGATCTCATAAGGAAGGCAATGATCGGGGTCGTCAACGAGCCGGGCGGGACGGCTTATTGGACCCGGATCACCGAAAAAGGCCAGTGGATGGCGGGCAAGACCGGCACATCCCAGGTCCGCCGGATTACCAGGGCCGAGCGTGCGCGCGGTGTGCGGAAGAACAAGGATTTGCCTTGGGAGCTGCGTGACCACGCGCTCTTTGTTGCTTTCGCGCCCCATGACGCGCCGCGGTTCGCGTGCGCCGTCATCGTCGAGCATGGCGGCGGCGGTTCACGTGCCGCCGCCCCGATTGCCAAGGACGTTCTCATGGAGACCCAGAAGCGGTTGAATCCGACAGTCGAGAAAAAGAGCCAAGAGAAAAAAGCGGCGGCCGTGAGACCCGGCCTGAAGCGCAAGCCCACGGCAAAGCCATCGGCTAGGCAGCGCGGCGATGCTGCCAGCGGCGGCGGAGGCTGATCGATGATGGAGTTCTCCGGCCGTTACCGCGAACATATTTCGGTCCTTGCCCGTCTGCGTGAGGTCACGTGGGGGCTCGTCTTCCTGATCGTGGTGACCGCCGGGATCGGCTTCGCCGCGCTCTATTCAACCGGTGGCGGCAAGTTCGATCCCTGGGCATCCCGCCAGATCGTGCGGTTCTCATTCGGCCTGTTGGTGATGTTTGGCGCGGCCATGGTCGATCTGCGATTCTGGTTGCGCCACGCCTATGTCATCTACGGCGCGGCCTTGCTGCTACTCGTCTCGGTTGAAGTGATGGGGCTGGTCTCGGGCGGCTCCCAGCGTTGGATCAATTTCGGCTTTCTGCGCGTGCAGCCCTCAGAGGTGATGAAGATCGCCCTGGTTGTGGCGCTGGCACGGTATTTCCACAAATCGGCCCTGGAGGACATAGCCCGCCCGACCCGGCTGATCGTGCCGCTGATCATGATTGCGATGCCGATCGCGCTGGTCCTGAAACAGCCCGATCTCGGCACCGCGGCGCTTCTGGGCGCGGTCGGTTTGGCGGTCATGTTCGCTGGCGGCGTAAAGGCATGGAAATTCGCCGTGGCGGGCGCGGCCGGGTTGGCCGCGATGCCGATTGTCTGGAGCGTGCTGCATAGCTACCAGCGCAAACGCATCCTGAGCTTTCTCGATCCGGCAAGCGATCCGCTCGGTTCGGGCTATCACAGCACCCAGTCGCAGATCGCGCTCGGCTCCGGCGGGGTCTGGGGCAAGGGCTTTTTGCAGGGCAGCCAAAGCCACTTGTCGTTCATTCCGGAATCCCAGACCGACTTCATCTTCGCGGTACTGGCCGAGGAGTTTGGCATGATGGGAGCGCTGGTGCTGTTGTCGCTCTTCGCGGGGATTATTGGTTATGGCATCGTCATCGCGTTGCGCAGCCGCAACCAGTTCGGACGCTTGCTCGCCCTCGGCCTGTCGGTCAATTTCTTCCTCTATGTCTTCATCAACATCGCCATGGTGACCGGGATTTTCCCGATTGTTGGCGTGCCGCTGCCGCTCATCTCCTATGGCGGCACGGCAATGCTGACCCTGATGTTCGGGTTTGGCCTGGTGTTGTCGGTCTATATCAACCGGGACGCCCGGATAGGCCGCTTCGATGACGAAATATGACGCCGCGATCGGCGGAGTGCGACGTCGTCGTGGCGCATAGATGACGAGCGCGGCCTGGCCTCTTGTGCGTCGGCCGTCACGGCCCTATATCCAGCCGGCTCGACAAGACTCCAGCCCTTTGTTATATCCGAGGCCACTGCATATGCGGGCGATTAGCTCAGTCGGTAGAGCAGCTGACTCTTAATCAGCGGGTCGGGGGTTCGAGTCCCCCATCGCCCTCCAATCAAATCAAGGGCTTAGCGAGAAATCGCTAGGCCCTTGTTTCGTTCGTGTCAACGCGGTGTCAACAAGCATTCGCCTCGGCTGCGCTGATTTACTCAGAAATGGCTGCCCGGCGCCGCGGACCGGCAACGAAATTCTGGCGTCCCCTAGGGGAAACGACGGACATTTTTCGAGCCGTTGTGTTTCAACGGTTTAGCCCAAGCGATGCTCCCATTGCGGGTCGGTTTTGTACCAGTTTGATGTACCACTGGCCAGCGCCAGAGCCTCAAGTACCGGGGCACGCGCCGCAATTTGCCCGTGCGCCGCGGGCTGGCGCGGTTCGGCCTGCCGCAACAGGGGCCGCAATTCGTCCGGCGTATGTTATCAAGCCAGCCATCGCAGTATCGCCTGGCACGTGGCCACGAAGTCCGGGTGGTCGCGCTGTAGCTGGGCCAACGACTTCCCATCTGTGTTCACCGCCTGCCAATCCGGTGTGGCCTTCTGACGCGGCGGCACACTCAGGCAGGTTTCCAGATCAACGGACCACATCACCGACTGGTCCCCCGGTCCAAGCAAACGCCCCAACTTGTCGCGCGCCGCCTTGGCGGCTGGCTTGATGGTTCCGTCCGGGAGCACGTCTTCATCCGTCACCGCGCACCACGGCATGCCCAACCGCTTCGCAACGTCAGCGTAGTCGGGCACATTGCCGACGCCGCCGGTGTCCACCAAGCTGACGCTGCGCGCATCCAGGTCCAGGCTGGGTCCAGCTTCGCGAGGGCCGACCGGATCGCCCAGGGGTCGTTCTTGCCTTCGCAGAGCACCGCGCGGTGGGCGAAAAGCATCTCGTGGTTGCCGCGTTCGTCCAGTCGCTCCTGGAACTTGACGGCATCGGTGGTCGTGGTTGTGTCGAACACGCCCTTGGCCACGTCATCGCCCCGCCGCCAAAGCCGCACGACTACCTGCGGCTGCGCGAAGCTGATGAATTCCGGGCCGTGCGTGGCTGTCAGCACCGTCCAGCCCTGGGCTGCGAGCCGCTCCAGCACGCCGCGCATCTTGCGTCGCAAGTGTGGGTGCAAGTGCGTCTCCGGTTCTTCCGCCAGGACTACTACCCGGTCCGCCACCTGGCCGGGGTATTGGCTCAGCACGTCCAGCGCCGCAAGTCTGACCAAGCTCTGCCAGCCGTCGCCCATGCTCTGAAGTGGCGTGGTCGCGCCACCGGCATCTGCGGCGAACGATACGGCCAATTGCTGAGCAAGCCACTCCTGCACTTGCTGCACGTCGGGTCGCAAGGCGAACCGCGCCTGTGCGCCCACGTACTGGGACAGTGTGTCCTGCAGCTTGGGCCGCAGGTCATCCTGCCAAAATGGGAAAGCTTCTACAGCCTCCTAGACAACCAATTGTTTATCTGGCGGAGAATACCGTCGGAGTGCCGCCACTAGGCCACCTGTTAAGACGACCCAATGCCGCATCGCATCGAGATGCCGTTCACCTCGGCGCGCGTCCGGAGGAAGTGGTTCTTCCCCCGGTGCGACGTCTCAAGACACTATCTGCCAGCTTCGGTCAGCAGTCCGCGGGCAGACCTTGTAATTTCTAGCGACGCCGGTGATCGCGGACGATGGGCCGAATATAGCGGCAGACGTGGCGGCTACATTGAACCCTTCTCAAAATTGGGGGGGCATACTGTTTCGGCTGGCCACGGTGATCGCGCACGATGCGCTTGGTGCCCTGTGTCGGCAGGTTACTGCCGCCGAACACGCCGGATTGGGCCGAGGCCGAGGCGGTTGCGCCGAGAGACGCCGGTATCGAAAGAGCCACGCCGACTGCGGCAATACGGATAAGAGCTTTGACGTTCATGGTCAGGTTTTCCTTTGGTGAGGACCGCACTCAGTTGAGGAGTGCGCTGATCGGTTGATCTGATCGAACTCTACCAAGACCAAAAATCGTTCAGATATGACGGCAATCACAGGACACCGAAAAAGGTCGATGTGACTACAAATTCGCATAGCGACCGGACCCGCCAACAAAACGCCCACCGTGGCTGCCGAGCCTGACGGACGATCCGCGGCGCCACTTCGTATGGGTTGACCCGGTGCTGCCACCAGACCTTGCGGCGCATCGTCAGGCCTTAGCCCCGACGACACCTGAATTGCAATTAATTGCATGCTGTATAAAATTGCCAAACGCTCGTTAAGCGGTCTTATCAGAAAGGTGATGCGGGGATGGCGAACGGGAAGTTCGTGGCATACCACCGGGTTTCGACCGACAAGCAGGGCCGGTCGGGGCTGGGACTAGAGGCCCAACGCAGGGCGGTTGACGACCACCTAAGAGGCGGTCGGGGCGAGCTTGTCGCCGAGTACGTGGAGGTCGAAAGCGGCAAGCGCGACGACAGGCCCGAGCTGACGAAGGCCCTTCACCGCTGCAAGGTGACCGGCTCCGCGCTCCTCATCGCCAAGCTGGACCGGCTGAGCCGCAACGTCGCGTTCATCTCGAACCTTATGGACAGCGGGGTCGACTTTGTCGCGGTGGACTTCCCGCAGGCCAATCGGCTGACGGTGCACATACTCGCGGCGGTCGCAGAGCACGAACGGGAGATGATCTCCCAGCGCACCAAGGCCGCGCTGGCGGTGGCCAAGGCGCGGGGCGTGAGGTTAGGCAACCCCAACGGCGCGGCGCACCTCCGAGGCCGCGGCAACCGTGAGGCCGTCGAGGCCCTGCGGGCTGGGGCGGACGCCTTCGCCGAGGACATGGCGCCCGTGCTAGAGGACGTGAGGGCGGATGGCCACACGTCCTACCGCGCCATGGCCCGCGAGCTGAACCACCGAGGCATACTCACCGCCCGCGGCGGTCGGTGGCACGCCGCCACGGTGCGGAACCTTGTCCGACGGTTGAGGGCGGACAAATTCACCTGGCGCGAGGGGGACGTGACGGTCTCGCGACCAGCGCAGGCGTGACGCCTTCAAAACAGTTTCATCCTGAGCGCGTGGTGGCGTATCCGCAGCGGCGACATTCCACCTTCTGCACTTGACCACTTCCGCCAAAGGTGCCGACCACCTCAATGAGTTGGTAGTCGTGGAAACCGAACCGGCAAAGAAGGCGGCCAATCCAGTTCAGCATCCTGTCGCGGCTTTCCGCCACGGTCGGAGCTCCAAATACCCAGCCGAGACCGGCAGGGCCGCCATCAGCAGCAACGCGGCAAGGGTCAGTGTTCTGAGTATCGGTCTGCTCCGCACTATCGAGCACAACGCTTAATCGAGCGGATCATCGCACAACTCTGCGGTCACCGCCCACCCGGCGCGCTCCTCCCGTTGACCAGCCGATCATCCCGTGTCGAGGTTTGGGCGTGGCGGGTTGTTGACTAGCCGAGCTCGCTTTCTACTTGAACGGCCTCTCACCCTCCACGTGGATGCGCCAGAGCACCTCGATGCATTTACCAGGACCAAGAGTATCAATCGCCCGATCAGCCGTGGCAGACAGCAAAAAGCCCCCCATCACCCCGCTACGTGACCCGTCCATGGCCATGTGGGCAATCGCCATCTTCCGCACGCCCTTCTTCAAAGCTGAGCATGGATCGAGCGTTCCCCATTTCAGCCAGATCGCAGTTACAACCTTCGTCAGGATGATAAGTGTGGTTTTCATGGCTCCATGGCACCTAAGTCAGTGAACCATCGAGCCGGTTGGTCGTTCGGTCGTGAGCAATTCCTCAACCACCTTTACGATCTTCCTCCACACCGCCGCTCCATCAAGATCACCAGCGTCGAGGAGTTCATCCGCGCGCATGGCGGCATGGATGGTCGCCTCGGAGCCGTGTTCGCGGATCAGGACGTTGGCGGCGCGGTAGATGTCGCGTTCAGGGATCATGGCGGATACGGGGAGACTGGCGGCGATGCGGTGACCGGGCGTTGGGCTGATCGTGAGGCCAGCCGCTGAACTGGTAGATCGGGACGTTGTGCGGCTGTTGTCGTCGGGGTCAGTGAACCCGCGAGGCTGTTGGCCATTCCGAATTCTGGAGGACCTCGACCGCCTTGATGATCCTCCTCCAAGTCGCCGCCCCGTCGAGATCACCTTGATCGAGCAACTCCTGCGCGCGCTTGGCGGCGACGGTGCGCGCATGCGACCCTTGCTTGCGGATCAAGACGTTGGCGGTGCGGTAGATGTCGCGTTTGGATTGCATCGGGGGCAGTCGGTCAGGGCTCGCCGCTCGGGCTACCGCTTCTTCATCGGCCCGAGCATCCGTTGGTAGGTCTGATCTCCGTCAATGGAGTTGTTCCAACGAAGGACTTCGCCGTTCGCCATCAACTCGACGTAAGGCGTGCCAGTCGGTGGTACTCCTTGCGTTTTGTCCCACTCACCCTTCTTGTTCTGGACAAACCGCCCGACCGACCCAGCATCCCGCATGTCTTCGACTATGCGCGCAAGCTGTGCACCGGACAGCCCAACAAGGTCTTCCAGTGTTCCCATTGGGGCTTCCTCTCCTACGCGCCATCTTGGTCCCGTAGGTGCGACAGGTCCAGCCCCGTGTAGGTGGTCCGCTCCGCGCCCTCGATGAGCACCACCGGCCCCACGACCGAACCTACAAGTGCCGTGCGATGTCCCCAATAGTCTCCCAATTCGGGCGGGTGTGAACAGCCCGTGATCCGCAGGACGAACAGCGCATCCGTCGCGCAATGTCAGGCACGGGGAAGTGCGGCCCGAGTTGTCGGATCAAGAAGGCGGTCTCAACAACGGCGTTGTGGCAGCAACCGACGCGCATAAGTAGACCATCGAGGCCGCCCTGGAGAACTTCGTCGCCGAGATGCTCCGCCGAATGTGAAATACTACCGGTGAAGGAGAACGACATGGCAGCACCGCCCCCGAAGAACCGGCACTCTGGCCTGCGCGACAATTGGCCCAAGGGCGAGAAGGAGGAGCAGCTCCCGAAGATCGTGGACGAACGCAAGGTCCCGGCTAACGACGACGAGCCCCTCATCCCTGTGGGTGCCAAGTAGGGATAACCCCTTTTTAGATTGCAATTAATTGCATCGGACAGTGACCTCATATGGCGTTGCGCTCGATAACGCCGCCCAGGCTATGCAGACGGGGCTGGTCGTCGATATTTAGCTACAGGAACGTCATGTCGCCGAGGTGGCGGAACACCGCCTGCTCGACAGGCCCCTCGGCGGCGGCCAACGCCTCGCGGTCCATACCGAGCACGGCAGATGCCTTTGTTGCGTCTCCCTTCACGCCCCAGCCGTACACCTCGCTCGCCAGTATCAAGGGGGCGGCCCAGCGCGGTCACCAGGCGCTCCAGCCTCCGCCGCGCGCGCCGCGCCCCCCCCCAGGCCTCATCCCCCCTCCTCGCCCTCCAAGGCGGCCTCCGGCGCCTCCAGGCGGCGCTCCAGCTCCGCCGTCTCCATCGCGCGCAGCTCGCCCTGGAGGAGGGTCGACAGCGGCTCTGCCTCGTCGAGCGCCACCTCGCCGCGGGCCGCCGCCGCGGTCATGGCGTCGAGGGCATCAGCGATCCGGGTGGCGGTGTCCGTCGGCGGGAGTGTGAAATTAATTGCACGGGACCGGCGCGGCGAGATCAGGCGCGGGCCGTCGGGTCGCCGCACCTGGCGTCCTCGACGCCGCCGCGCGTCACCATCAGACGGCGGCATTGAGCGCCGCGTCCGAACCATCGAACGGTTGCTGACATCGAGCGTCAGATCGCCGAGATCAAGACGATGGGCGGGCCGCCGCAGGGGAGCGCGTGATCACTATGGCTGAGGTTCCCTTGGCGGTGGACCAGTAGTACGATTTCCACGAATTTGGATGTCATCTGGGGAAGGTCGGGTAAAATATCTCAACAAACCGGTCCTACCGGTCAGACACGGATCGAACGGTCAATTAGGCCCGGTTCCGTTTCGCCAAGCCCAACCAGGTTTCTAATAGAAGGTCAACAAGATGCAGACGGCACCGCATCGTATAAGTCTCGTGCTCGAGCACGCCTCGGCTACCGAGCGCTCATATGACGACGAGGACTCGTGGTTTGTCGTGGCCTACGAGATTTTGGATAGTGGCAAGCGCCAACGAGCCACGCTAAGGCGGTGCCAAACTCGTGAGCAGGCAGCCGATGCGCTTGGCTCTCTATGGCAAGAGATTACGAGTCCGAGTTGAATATGCGTTCCACGAGGGTGTGCCGTTCGCGATCCTTACTGATGGTCAGCAATGGCAATTCTTCTTGCCGGGCGAGCGAGGCGATTATTCTGAGCGCCGGGTCTACAAACTCGATCTGGCCGAGCGCGACCCGATAGAGGCGTCCTCGATACTCACCGCCCGTTTCGGGCGATGGCACCCCGCTACGGTGCGGAACCTGATCCATCGAGCAAATGCCGACAGTTTTCCTTGCGCGAGCTAGGGTGTTGACGGCCATTTCTATCGAACGCCACGGAACCAATGGTAAATAGCGACGATGTGCGGACGTTACACTCAGCATGCTCCATGGAAAGACCTGTTCGAGTATTTCAACCTACTCGGACCCCCTCGGAACGTCCGCGCGCGCTACAACATCGCGCCGAGCCAAGACGCACCGGTAATCAGACGGACTGAGCCTGGAGACCGCGAACTCGTCATGATGCGGTGGGGTCTTGTCCCGTTCTGGGCGAAGGACCTCAAGATCGGCTACAGGACGATCAATGCCCGCTCAGAGACTGTCGCTGAGAAACCATCCTTCCGCGCTGCCTACAAACAGCGTCGCTGCCTGATCCCTTCGACCGGGTTTTACGAATGGATGAAGACGCCAGAGGTCAAGGTTCCCTACCACATCGTTCCGACTGACGGCTTGTGGGCCTTCGCTGGGCTGTGGGAACGATGGGACAAAGGCGACGACGGCCCAATCGAGACCTTCACGATCATCACGACTGAGGCCGCCAAAACCATCACGCACATCCACCCTCGGATGCCTACGATCCTTGAGCCGCACGATTATGATGGGTGGCTCGATACCGAGGCCGACACAGACAGTCTTGCCGACCTTGCAAAGACACAGTTCCCCAACGAAAAGATGCGGGCACATCCAGTAAGCACACGCGTCAACACGCCGAAGAACGACGAAGCTGAGCTGATCGAGGAAGTAGAGGTGTCTTGATCTCCGAGCGCGACATCTATCGGACCGCTAACCTGATGATCCGCAAACTCGGTTCGGAGGCGCATATTCATGCGGCCATGCGTGCCGATGAGTTTCTCGACAAAGGCGACTTAGACGGCCAGCGCACTTGGCTACGCATAATCAAGGCCATCGAGGAATTGAGATCGACCGACCGTGGCGATGCGCAGCTGAACTAAGTCCGCTTTCCCCCGGTGGTCTCAACTGATGGACGCAACACTTTATCTTAAACGGCAAGATGGAGTGTTTTGTGATGGCAGGAATTTATCGACCAGGTTTGACAGCGGCACAGAAAGCCGAGTTATGGGATCGCTGGCAGCGCGGAGAATCGCT